>DATEHK010000056.1:0-13592 GCA_035279625.1 Gemmatimonadaceae bacterium | reverse complement strand
GGGCGCGGGTCGAGACGTCGGCGGGCGCGGGCGCGCGCGGCGCACGCCTCACGGAGTCGCCGAACAGCAGCACGCTGTCGGGCGTGAGCGCGTTCGCCTCACGGCGCGCCTCGCGCCACAGCGCCGTGTCGCCGTCGCGCGTCCAGCTCTCCGAGGCATCGAGGGCCACGAGCGGCGGCAAGGGATGCCGCAGTCCCGCCGGCGCGTCCAGCAACAGCGCCACGCCTAACGCAATGGCGACGGCGCGCAGGCCGCCCAGAAGCCATCGCTTCGGATACAGCCAGGCGGAGATCCCCGCCCCGAGGACGACGGCGATGAGCCAGGAGAGCACGATGCTGGAACCGGGAAGAATGGCCGGCGCACAGAGAAGCGCGCCCCTTCCCTACCCCACGGAGCCGGAGAGTTTCGCCAGGAGCGCATCGCGCATGGCGTCGAACCGCGGGAGCTCGGCGGCCGCGATGGGCAGCCCCGTGTTGCGCTTGAGCGCGGTCCGCGGATCGCGTTGATGGCCGTCGACGATGATCTCGAAATGGAGATGCGGACCGGTCGCCAGGCCCGTCATGCCCACGTAGCCGATCGTCTCGCCGATGGTGACCACTTTCCCGCGGCGAATGTCGTGCGCGAATCCGCGCAGGTGGCCGTAGCGGCTCACGATCCCGTTGCGATGCCGGATGTCGATCATGTTGCCGTAGCCGCCGCGGCGTCCGGCGAAAATCACCACACCATCTCCGATTGCGCGCACCGGCGTGCCTTCGTTGGCCGCGTAGTCCGTCCCGGTATGCTCGCGCACGATGCCGAGAATGGGGTGCAAGCGACGGCCGAAGGTACTCGAGATGCGGCGGAACTCGAGCGGCGCGCGCAGAAACGCGGCGCGCATCGAGCGACCGGTCTGATCGAAATACTCTGAGCGGCCCGATCCATTGGTGAAGCGAACGGCATCGGTTTCGCTGCCCGAGAGCTCGAAGCGCGCGGCGAGGATGCTCCCCACTTTCACGACGCCGCCCGGTCCTTGGGAACGCTCGAACAGGACGCGAAACGCGTCGCCCGGCTGAAGCTCGCGGCTCATGTCGACGCGATACTCGTAGATGTCGGCCAGTGACCACGCGAGCTCGGACCGCGCGCCCTTGGGGAGCACCGAGGCCGCCGAGTCGTCCAGCGCCGCGTAGAGATTGCTGGCGATGACGCCGTGCACGGCGATGGTGTCGGTTTTCCACGGCAGCCGCTCGTCGCTGCCGGTCCAGACGCTGTCGCCTAACCGCCTAACGTGAACCAGATGGTCGACGGCGAGCTGGAACACGACTTCGGACGGCGCCGAATCCCCGGGTGCGGTGCGCACGGCCACCGGCAGTCCCGTGGGCGCACGGCGTGGATCGAGGCCGGTGGCCGCGGCGAGAATCTTCCCGGCGTCGGCGCTCCGGACGCCGGCATGCTGTAAGAGCGCGGAGAGGGTTTCGCCGGCGTGCAGCGTGTCGCTGCGCACCGTCCACGCCGCCGAATCGGGTTTGGTAGGCATGGCGGCCCGGGCGGATGCAGCAGAGTCCCGACGCGCCTGCGCCTGAAACGGTGCGACGGCCCTGAGATGCGGCCACGCGATGCCCAGCGCGAGCACACCCAACGCCACGATCGCCGCCGTCGTCAACGCGCGCGGCGACGGGCGCCTCAATCCATCTGCCTCCGGATGAACGTCGGAATCTCCATGTCACTGAGATCCTGCGACGTCTTGTCCGGCGGGGTGCCGGGCTGCGACGCCCGGCGCTCGGCGGGCGGGGCCGCGCGCGGCGGCACCACCGGCTGGCGCTGGCGTTGCGCCGGGAACGGCAACACCGGCGTGGTCGGCATCCCGCGCGCCGGCTGCTGCTCCGCAGCCGTACCGCCGTGCAGCGCGCGATCGAAGCCCGTCGCGATCACCGTGACGCGGATCTCGCCCTGCATCGCCGGCTCGTTCACCGCGCCGAAGATGATTTCGGCGTCGTCGCCCACGGCATCGTGCACGATCTCGTTGATCTGGTGCACTTCGCCTAACGTAAGGTCGTTGCCGCCGGTGATGTTGATGAGGACGCCCGTGGCGCCGCCCACCGAGATGTTGTCGAGCAACGGCGACGAGATGGCCTGCTGCGCCGCCTCGATCGCCCGATTGTCGCCGCGTCCGATGCCGGTGCCCATGAGCGCCGAGCCGCCGCTCTGCATCACGGTGCGCACGTCGGCGAAGTCGACGTTCACGAGACCGGTGACGCTGATGAGACTCGAGATGCCCTGTGTGGCGTGGAGCAGTACTTCGTCCGCCTTCTTGAGCGCGTCGCCGAACGGAATGTTCTTGGCCACCACCGCCAGCAGCCGCTCGTTAGGCACGACGATCATGGTGTCCACGTGCTTGCGCATCTCGGCGATCCCGGCATCCGCCTGCCGCATCCGCTTGCGCCCCTCGAACAGGAACGGCTTGGTGACGATACCCACCGTGAGCGCGCCGGCCTCGCGCGCCATCTCACACACTATTGGCGCGGCCCCGGTCCCCGTTCCGCCGCCCATGCCGCACGTCACGAACACGAGGTCGGCATTGGTCATCGCACGCCCCACCTCGTCGCGGTTCTCCTCAATGGCCTGGCGTCCGATTTCCGGCCGCGCCCCCGCCCCGAGCCCGCGCGTCAGCTTCTTCCCGATCTGGATTTTGACGTCCGACTTCGAGTTCAGCAGGGCCTGCGCATCCGTGTTGACGGAGATGAACTCGACCCCTTCGAGATGTTCCTCGATCATTCGATTGACAGCGTTTCCGCCGCCGCCTCCGACGCCGACGACCTTCATCCGGGCGTTCTGTGAGGTGCTCTCCTCGAACTCGAAGATCATGCGGCAGAAACTCCGGTGAATAGCGAGGGGATAGGGGGGTGTAAGTTTGCACCGAATATAATGCTTTCGGCCGGGAAACGCTCCAGTCCGGGAAACGCTGGCGCTCCGGGAAGCGGCGGCTGTCGCCGCCTCAGGGAAAAGGGAGCGGGGCGAAATGACACGTACTGTCCCGAAGGCCTCCTCCCCCTTTCCCTTTTCCCTCGTCCCTCAGCGCGCGCCAGCGCGCGCTTCGCTGCTAGAAAAAGTCCTGCAGCCACGTCTTCACTCTCTGCGCCAACCGATCTACTCCGGGCGCCGAGACACCGCGCCGTTTCCCCGACGCCGCACCGGGGACGCCGAGTCCCAGACGCTGGCCGCCATAAAGCGCGAGACCAACTACCGTGGCGAAACGTGGCGACTCGACCGAGTCACTCAGGCCACCAACGCTGCCGGCTGGGGAACCGACGCGAACGCCCGTGCCGAAAACGTCGGCGGCCAGCTCCGCGGCGCCGGGAATCGACGAGGCTCCGCCAGTGAGTACCACGCCGGCGCTCAGGCGTCCCGCAAAGCCCGCACCGGTGATCTCGCGATTCACCATCTCGAAGATCTCATCCATGCGTTGATGGATGATGTGCGCCAAGAGCTCGCGCGGAATCTGGCGATCGCCCTGGGCGACCGTGCTCGGGAGCTGAATCACGTCGTGCGAGTCCTTCATCATCGGCTCGTACGCGCAGCCGTAAGTTTCCTTGAGCGTCTCGGCGTCGGCTTGCGTGACGCCCAACCCGTGCACGATGTCGTTCGTCACGTTGCTGCCGCCGAACGCGACCGTACCCAGGAATCTGATTTTGCCTTCGTGAAATACGGCGAGATCCGTGGTGCCGGCGCCCATCTCGACCAGCGCAACGCCCAACTCCTTTTCGTCATCTGTCAGCACACTGGACGCGCTCGCGAGCGGCTCGAGCACCAGCTCTCTCACGTGATAACCCGCGCGCTCCACGGCGCGACGCAAATTGGTGGCTGGCGACGCGCCGATCGTGACGAGATACATCTCCGTCTCGAGACGCATGCCCACCATGCCAATCGGATCGCGTATCCCATGGTTCTTGTCGACACGGTACTCCTGCGGGATCGCGTGGAGCAGCTCGCGGTCGGCGGGAATGGCTTGCGTGCGCGCGACCTCGTTGGCGCGCTCGACGTCGGCGCGCGTCACATCGTCACCATTCACCGCGACGACACCGGAGCTCGTCATCGCTTGCACGTGCTCGCCGGCGATGCCCGCGTACACGTGATCGACGGTGACACCGGCCATGCGCTCCGCGTCCTGCACGGCCTTGGTGATGGAACGCGTCGTCTCTTCGATGTCGGCCACGACGCCGCGGCGCAGTCCCCCGGTTCGCGACTGACCGACGCCCAGCACCTTGAGGTTCGGATGCTTGGGGAAATCACCCACCACCTCCGCGATGATCGCGGTGGTGCGCGAGGTACCAATGTCGAGCCCGGCAACGAGGCGTTCGGGGTTCATTGCAGCCTGGCGATGACCTGATCTCTGTATCGAAGATCGAGCTCCGCGACGCGCGCGTGACGTCGCGCGAGGTCGGCCTCGACGGGAATCACTTCCGCGAGCCGCTCTGCGCTCACGCCTATCATTGCTCGTACCATGACCGACGGCAGTGCAACGTCCAACTCATCCCGTGATGCGTTAGTCGCCGAGCCGTTCGATCGCCCGCCGCGATGCACCGAGCTGATCTGTGCAAAAAGCCGCGGCTCGCGCGCTCGAACCTGGGCCAATAACTCGAGGACCGACGTGTCTGCAGATTCGACCACCGGCAAATCAATGTTCGTCCGACTCGGATCGATCGGCAACGCTCGTCCTGCCGCGTCGACGACGCGCATCGCGTCGGAGCCGCCCTTGACCGTCGATCCGCCTTCGACCAACGCAACAGGTTGGTTCTCGACCAATCGCACGACAAGAGTCCCGGGAAGCTTACGCTCGATCGCGACGCTTCGCACCTGTGGGTCCGATGCCACACGGCGCTCGATCGGAGCGAGGTTCATCCAAATCGACATCGTAGTGTCGACGCGCATGCGATTGATGATGCGCGACGGCTGCGCGTACACCGCGCCATCGACCTCGACTTGCCGCACGTGAAAATAGCCGAGGTGCGACAGGAGCAGCGGCCCCCACCACGGAATCGCGACGAACGCGAGCAGCGCCAGCGCAGCGGACGGAATGCGCCATCCGATATTGCGCAGTCGCTCGGCGAATGTGGTCATGCGGCCGCCAATTTCTCCAGCAGCTCGCGTCCCGTGCGCGTGATGTCGCCCGCGCCAAGGGTGAGCACCACGTCGCCCGGTCCGACGTTCTCGGCCAGCGCATCGGCGAGGCCGGCGCGCGTGCCGTGCCACGCGAGCGCGCCGCCGGCGGTGCGAGCCGCGTCGGCGATGAGCGCGGCGCTGACGCCCGGGATGGGTTGTTCGCGCGCCGGATAGATGTCGGTGAGGAAGATGGCGTCGGCCAGTGCTAACGCAGCGCCGAAGTCGCCGGCGAAATCGCGCGTGCGCGTGTAGAGGTGCGGTTGGAAGGCGGCCACGAGGCGCCGTCCCGGGAAGGCGTTGCGTGCCGCGGCGAGGGTGGCGCGGATCTCGGTGGGGTGGTGCGCGTAGTCGTCGACCACCGTGACGCCTTTCGCTTCGCCCAACCGTTGAAAGCGGCGTTCGACGCCGCCGAACGCGCGGAGGCCCGGCGCCATGGCCGGCACCGTCGCGCCGACGGCGAGGCCGGCGGCGATCGCGGCCAGCGCGTTGAGCACGTTGTGTCGACCCGGCACGCGGAGCTGGACGTCGCCCAACGGGCGGCCGGCGCGCACCACGGTGAAGGTGGACCCGTCGGCGCCTAACGCCAGCTCGCGGGCGGCGAGTGTTGCGTTAGGCGAAGAGATCCCATAGCGGACGACGGCGGCGCCGGGCGGCACGTCGAGCGCCTGGGCGCCCGGGTCGTCGGCGCAGAGCACGATGATCTTCGCGCCGCGCACGAACTGCGCGAACGCTCGGCGGATGTCGGCCAGGTCGGCGTAGATGTCGAGGTGGTCGGCCTCGAGGTTCGTGACGACGGCCACCGTGGGCGCGAGTGCAAGGAACGATCGATCGTACTCGTCCGCTTCGACCACGAATACGCGGTCCGCACCGAAGCGCAAATTGCCGCCCCACTCCGGCACGCGGCCGCCGATGACGCCGGTCGGTTCGAGCCCCGCGGCGGCGAGCGCTTCGGTGGTCATGACGCTCGTGGTCGTCTTGCCGTGCGTGCCGGCGATCGCGATGAGCGCGCCGTGTTCGGTCGCCACCGCCTGCGCGAGCGCTTCGGCGCGGCGAATTACCGGGATGCCCTGCGCGCGCGCTGCCTGCACCTCGGGATGCGATTGCGGCACGGCCGACGTCACCACGAGCGCGCGGATTCCGGCCACGTGCGCGGGATCGTGTCCGGTGGCGATAGGCACGCCCAGGTGCGCGAGGTCTGGTGCGCCGGCGGGATTGGCGTCGCATCCGGTGACTCGCGCGCCGCGCCGCACCAGAAGTTCGGCGAGCGCGCTCATGCCGGCGCCGGCGGCGCCCATGAAATGAACCGGGCGGGGATCGGAAGGATCGATGAGGGGCATCGACGTGCGCCAATCTAGCGACGCACGACCCGCCGGCTCAAGTGCGACTGCACAGTCCGCCGGGGAACGGCTCGTCGGGCGGCGGCCCGCGCCGGTGGCGTCTCTTGTCGGCCGTTCGGGTCTGTCCTAACTCTGTTGGGCAAACCACTCGAGATCCACATGACTCTGCCTCGTCAGTTGCGCACGACCCGTTCGGTGTTGGCGCTCGGTGCGTTGTCCGCCCTGGTTGCATGCGGAACGTCGTCCCCCACCGCACCAAAAACCATCGGTCAATTGCCGCGCGCGCTGACCGCGGATGAGCAGCAGCTCATCACGCAATCCAACGGCTTCGCGTTTTCTCTGGTGCGAGCGGTCGCCGGCGAAGCGCCCGACTCGAACCTCTTCCTGTCCTCGCTCAGCGCGTCGATGGCGTTGGGCATGACCATGAACGGCGCCGAGGGCAGCACGCTGGATGCGATGCGATCGACGTTGGGGTTTTCGTCGATGTCGCTGCCCGATGCCGATGCGTCGTACGAGAGTCTGATCGCACTACTGTTCGTGATTCGGGAGCGGTTGTCGGGGGCCATTCTGTTCATGGGACAGTTTCAACGGCCGCCGGCTGCGTAGTCTCAGCAACCGTTTGTCCGTGTCCGCACTCGTTCGATGATGGTCCTCTGAGTCGCACGTCTACACTCGGCGCATGCCGAGTAGACAAACTCGACCGGAGGAGGATAGCATATGGGCATGGCCCTCGAGCTTCCGCGGTACACGATCGACGACATCGACCAATTCCCCGAGGACGGGAACCGGTACGAGGTCTTGGACGGCGTGCTGCTCGTGACGCCTGCGCCGAGTACCGGGCATCAGATTGTCGTCGGTCGAATACAAGCATCGCTGAGCGCTGCGGTGCAGACGACCGGACACGCCCACGTTGTTGGCCCGGGAGCGATCGCCGTGCCACCTCGGACGCAGCTGCAGCCGGACATCCTCGTTTTTCCGGCGCGGTTCGGACCGCGGGCGGAATGGTCCCAGATCACCGAACACTGGCTCGCCGTCGAAGTATTGAGCCGGTCATCGCGCGTCTACGATCGCGAGGTGAAGCGCGCGGCGTATTTCGCGTTGGGCGTTAGGCAGCTGTGGCTCGTGGATCCGCGAGATCGGAGCGTGGAGGTGTGGCGATCGCCGCGCCTTCACAGTACCGAGCGCGAGGCAGTCCGGTGGCCTGCGCCGGGACTGGCCCGGCTGGTGACGGTGGATCTGCCCGAGGTGTTCGCGGGCTTCGACTGAGGCGGCCAGTGCGCGCGCCGCTCAGGTTGCTTCGTTAGGCTTGCGCCAGGAGATGCGCGATGCGCCCCGCGATCTCCTGGGCGGCGCGCGGCCTGCCGCGCGCCGCTGCCTTCGCCGCGATCCCCGCCAGCAGGCCTGCGTCCCCCGTTAGGCGCCTCACCTCCGCGTCGAGGCGCAGCGGCGAGAGGTCGGCCTGCGCGATGTACACCGCCGCGCCGTCATCGGCCAGCACCCGCGCGTTCGCGTCCTGGTGACCCGCGGCCGATGTCGGCAGCGGCACCAGAATGGACGGGATGCCCCACGCGCACAATTCGGCCAACGTGAGCGCGCCCGAGCGCGTGACCGCGAGATCGGTCGCCGCATACGCGCGCTCGATGGGCGAGAGATACGGCACCACGCGCACGCGCGGCGCGTCCAGGTGCGCATAGCGCTCGTGCGCGCCGCGGCCGGTGGCCCAGATGAGGTGCACGGTGTCGGGCAAGCCGCGCTCGACCCAACCCGCCAGCGCGTCGTTCAATCCGCGCGCGCCCTGGCTCCCGCCAAAGGCGAGCACCACCGAGCCCTGGGTCTCGGGGAATCCCCACTCCCGGCGTGCCGCCGCGCGAGCCGGTTTCGGTTCGGGCGGCGGCGCGATGGGGTTTCCGGTCTCGCCTAACCACGCCGGCGGCCGCACGCGCAAGCGTGCGGCCGCCTCGCCGTAGCCCAGGTAGATCTCCCTCGCCCACCGCGCGAACGCCCGCGTCGTCATGCCCGGATAGCTGTTCTGCTCCTGCAGCACCAGCGGCACCCGCTCGCGCACGGCCCGCGCCAAGGCCGCGCCCGACGCGTAGCCGCCCGTCCCGATCACCAGCGCCGGCCGGTCGGCGCGCATCAACTCGCCTAACGCACGCCACGCGCCGGTGAGGCCGGCCACGGTACGCCAGCTCCGCCACGGGCGCGCGCGATACAAGGGATGCAAGTCGAGCAGCCGGAAGGCGAAGCCTGTGCCCGGGAGCACGTCGCGCTCCACCCCGCGTTGGGCGCCGATGAACAACGGCTCCGCGTCCGGCCGGAGCGTCACCAGCGCGCGCGCGATCGCGAGGCCGGGGTAGAGATGCCCGCCGGTTCCACCGCCGGCGAACCACACCCTCATGCGTCCGTGACCCGCAGCGGATCCGTGGCGTGCGCGCCCAACACGCGCTCGTTGACGCTCCCGATATTCACCAGCATGCCCGTCATGAGAATCGAGAGCACGAGATTCGTGCGCCCGTAGGAAATGAACGGGAGCGTGAGGCCGGTGGTCGGCAGCAAGCCGATCACCACGCCGATGTGCAGGAACGCCGTGCTCACCGTATTGAACGTGATGCCGATCGCCACGAGCTGCTGAAACGGCGTGCGCGCCATCTTGGCGATGCGGAAGCCCAACCACGCGTACACGGCGAACGCCAGCGTCACTCCCACGATGCCTAACCAGCCCCACTCCTCGCCGATGTTGCTGCCGATGAAATCATTGTACGGGAACGGCACGAAGCCCAGCTGCTGCCGGCCCTGTCCGAATCCGACGCCCCACAATCCACCGGAGCCCACGGCGATGAGCGACTGCTTGAGCTGATAGCCCACGACCTCCGGCGCGTGTCCCGGATTGAAGAACGACGTCATGCGCAGCAGCGCGTACTGCACCTTCTCGAGCTCGTGCCAGAAGAGCGGGATCGCGATCACGCACAACAGCACCACGTGGCCGATGCGCACGCCGCCCGCGAACAATACCACGCCCATGATGAGCGTGAACGTCATCGCCATCGACAAGTCGGGCTCGAGCAACACCAACACATTGAGCACGCTCAACACGAGCAAGAACGGGAGCAGGCCCTTGGTCAGGCGCCGCATCAAGTCGCCTTTTTTCACCACCAGCATCGCCGTCCACACGATCACGGCCATCTTGGCCAGCTCGGACGACTGGAACGCGAATCCCATGTTCACCCACCGCCGCGAGCCGTTGATGCGCGGCGCGATCGCGCCGGTGAACGGGAGCACGGGAATGAGCAGCATCACGATGCTGAAGGCCATGATCGGCCACGCCCAGTCGCGCCATCGCTCAGCGTCCATCTTGGCGGCGATGGCAAAGAGCACGGTGCCGAGTCCGATCCCGCCTAACTGGCGGACGAGAAAGAACGTGCTGCCATGGCCGTCGCGTTGGGCGACGAGGGCGCTGGCGCTGTACAGCACGGCGACGCCGAACGCCAAGAGCGCCGCCGTCACGATCACGAGCGCGCGGGCCTCGGCGCTCATCCGCCAGCGTCGCCGCTCGCCCGGGACCGCGACGGCACGGGACGCGCGGGCGTTGCCGGCCCCGCCCATCGCCAGACTCGCGCCCGAAGCCCGCGCGCTCACGTCGCGTCCCCCTTCTCCACCGCGAGGCGCCGGAACGTCGCGCCGCGCTCGGCGTAGTTGGTGAACATGTCGTAGCTCGAGCACGCGGGCGACAGGAGCACCACGTCGCCCGGTTGGGCCAGCTCCCGCGCCTTGGCCATCACCGCGCCGAAGTCGGAGCCTAACTGGTAGATCGGCACGACGCCGTCCAGGTCCTTGGCCACGATCGGCCCCGCCTCGCCGTACGCGATCACCGCGCGTCCGGTGCGTCGCAGCGGCTCGGCGAGCGCCGTGTAGGGCTCGCCTTTGTGGCGTCCGCCTAACAACAGAACCGTGGGCCGCGTCATGCCGGCGATGGCGACCAGCGTCGAGCTCACGTTGGTGGCCTTGGAGTCGTTGATCCAGAGGACGCCCTGCACTTCGGCCACGCTCTCCAACCGGTGCGGGAGCGCGGTGAACGAAGAGAGTCCGGCGGCGATCCGCGCACGCGACGCGGGCGTCGCGTGCGCCGGGTCGGCGGACATCACCGCCAGCGACGCCGCGAGCGCGTTGGCCACGTTATGGTCGCCGAACAGCCCGAGATCGCGGCGCGCGAGCAGCGGTGCGTCCAACACGACGAGCTCGTGGGCGGCGCGATCGTAATACGCATCGGCGCGGCGCTCGAGACTGAATTGGGCCACGCCGGCCAGCGGCCACGAGGCGCCGGCGGCATTCTTGCCTCCGCCTAACGAACGCACCAGCCGCTCGACCTCGCGATCGTCGCCGTTCAACACCCACTTGGAGGTGGCGGACGCATTCGCGAACAGGAGCGCCTTGTCCGCGTAGTAGCCGTCGACCGACGCGTATCGGTCGAGATGATCGGGGCTCAGGTTCGTGAGCACGCCCACCGCCGGCGCGATGCTCGGCGTGTCGTGCAGCTGGAACGACGATACCTCGAGCGAGACCCACGCCGGCGGGGCGGCCGCGAGCGCGATCTCGGTGAGCGGCGTGCCGATGTTGCCCGCGTCCACCGCCGTTAGGCCGAGGGCGCGGAGCAGGTGGCCGACCATGGCCGTGGTGGTGGTCTTGCCGTTGGTGCCGGTGATGGCGATGTACCGCGTGGCCTCCGGGAGATACCGGAGGCCGACCTCGATCTCGCTCACCACCGGCACGCCCGCGGAGCGCGCGCGCACGAGCGGGGGCGCGTCGGGCGGGACGCCAGGACTGGCGACCACGACCGCGGCGCGCGCAATGCGCGCCAGGTCGTGGCCGCCGGTCTGGACGGTCGCGCCTAACCGGCCGAGGGCCGCCGCCGCGCGCTGCGCCGCGTCGGATGAGGACGCATCGGACGCGTACACGCGCAGCTTGTCGCGCACCAAAAGCTCCGACGCCGCACGGCCGCTCGAACCCAGGCCGACCACGGCGATCTCGCCCTGGCGCCACGCGCGCGGAATCATCGGATCTTGAGCGTGGTGAGCGCGACGAACGCGCAGAAGATGCCGAGGATCCAGAATCGCACGACCACTTGCGTCTCGGTCCAGCCGCTGAGCTCGAAATGATGGTGGAGCGGGGCTCGTCGGAACACGCGATGGGCCTTGGCGTACTCGAGCCCGTACCTGCGCCGGCGGTGCTTGAACACCGTTCGCTGCACGATCACCGAGAATGTCTCGGCCACGAAGACGCCGCCGATGAGGAGCAGCAGAAACTCGCTCTTGAGCAGAATCGCGATGGCGCCCAACGCGCCGCCCAACGCCAACGAGCCCGTGTCGCCCATGAACACTTCGGCCGGGTGCGTGTTGTACCACAGGAATCCGATGAGCGCGCCGAAGAGCGTGGAGCAGAACACCGTGAGTTCGCCCGCTCCGCGCAGATAGAAGATGCGCAGGTATTCGCTCGTATCGATGCGGCCGATGATGTAGGCGAAGATCGCGAAGGTTGCCGCGGCGATCGCGGTGAGGCCGGTGGCGAGTCCGTCGAGTCCATCGGTGAGGTTCACCGCATTGCTCGCCCCGGTGAGGACGAACGCCACCCACGGCACGTAGAGCCACGCCAGCCCGGCCGCCATCGGCACCAGCAGCACGTACTTGTAGAACGGTAGTGTGGTGGAGGCGCCGGGCAGCGTGGAGAGCGGCACTTTCCAAAGCCAGATGCCTAACGCAACGCCGATCACGATCTGGCCGGCGAGCTTGTACCGCTCCACCAGGCCCACGTTGGCCTGGCCCTCGCGCTTCTGCTTGAGCTTGAGATAGTCGTCGAGAAAGCCGATCGCGCCCATCCACACCGTCACCACGAGCGCGATCCACACGTACCGGTTGTCGAGCCGCGCCCACAGCAGCGTGGGCACCACCGCGCCGATGATCACGATCACGCCGCCCATCGTCGGCGTGTTGCCCTTCCCTTGGTGCGTGTCCGGCGTGCCCTGCCGGATCACCTGGCGCACCTTCATCGCCCGCAGCCTAACGATCACCGGCTTGCCGATGAGGATCGCGACCACGAATCCGGTGAGCGCGGCGCCCACGGATCGGAAGCTGATGTACGTGAAGAGATTGAACACGCCGCACACGCGGCACGAGTTCACGTATTGCGTGAGAAAGTGGTAGAGCACTATCGAGTCGCCCAGGCGGTGAGGTTCGGCACGAGACGCTCCAGGCGCACGCCGCGCGAGGCCTTGAGCAGAACGATGGCGTCGCGCGCGAGGCGCGGTTCGAGTTGCGGCCAGAGTTGGTCGACATCCTGGGCGAGCACGAGGCGCGGATCGTTGGGCGCCGCGGCGCGCAGGGCGTCGGCCATTTCGCCTAACGCAGCGATCGTCTCGACCGACGTGGCCAGCGCGTACCGCGCCACCTCATCATGGAGACGCTCGGCGTGGGTGCCCAGTTCGCGCATCGTGCCCAGCACGGCCACGCGCTGGCGCCCGCGGTCCAGGCCGCCCAACAGGTCGAGCGCCGCGCGCATCGAGGCCGGGCTCGCGTTGTACGCGTCGTTGATCAGCGTGGCCGCGCCTAACGACTCCCACGCCATCCGCATGGGCGGCATGACCGCCGACGCCATCCCGCGCGCCGCGTCCGCGGTGGAAATCCCGCACTCGCGCGCCACCGCCAACGCGAGCATCGCGTTGCGCAGGTTGTGCGCGCCCGCCACCGGCGGCCTGACGGTAACGCCGTCGAGGTCGAGCCATCCGCGTCCGTCGGGCGTGGTCCCCCACTTCGTGGCGCGCAGGTCGCCGCTCTCGAGACCCGCCGTGACCACGCGCGCCACCCGTCCGCGTGCCGCGCTCGCGATCTCCGGCTGCGAGGCCGGCACGACCGCGATCCGCGCGCCGTCCATCGCGATCGATTCCTCGCGCATCACGCCCTCGATGCTTCCCAGCCCCTCGAGGTGCTCTTCGGCGATGCACGTGATCACGGCGATCGTCGGCTCCGTCATGGCACGCAAGCGCGTCATTTCGCCGGGCACGTTCATGCCCAACTCGACCACCGCCACGTCGGCCGCGTCCGGCAATGCGAGCAGCGTGAGCGGCACGCC
>DATEHK010000055.1:0-34540 GCA_035279625.1 Gemmatimonadaceae bacterium | reverse complement strand
CGGCCGCGCCGGCCGGCACCGGCGGCGCAGGCCACGTCGACCCGCCCGGGGCGCCACCGGACCTCCGAGACCGCCGCGCCCAACCGGACGCGTGTGCCTAACGAGCGGGCCAGGGCCTGGACGAGCACGCCGTAGCCATCCATCAGCCGCCCCATGCGCGACTCGCGCACGCCGTAACCCGGCGACCCTGCCGCTGCCAGCCAGCGCTCGCTCACCTTCGTCGCGTCTGCGGCGTCGAACCCTTCGACGAAACGCGTCGCCAGCGAGCGGTCCGCCGCGCGCAGCGATCCGCGGTTCGCGCGCATGGCGTCGGCGAACGAGCGGTCCGGCGTGCGATGCACATCGAGCCGGCGCATCACCCTATCCAGTCGCCCGGAAGAGTCGCGCGCCACGCGAAGACCACGGGTCGTATGCTCGAATCGCTGCCCCGCGATGTCGGCCGTGCGCAGATCGTATCGCTCGGCGAGCGCACGAATGGGAGCCGCCGTGCCGTGTATGAATTCTGCCCCCACTTCGATCGGCACGCCGGTGCGCAGAGATGCGACCGTATGGATGCGCCCGCCGACGCGATCGCGCGCCTCGAGCACCAAGACATGCAGCCCGCTCTCCGCGAGTGTCGTGGCGGCCGCGAGTCCCGCCGCACCGGCGCCAATCACAATGATGTCGGCGTCGCGGTGCCTCCCGCGCGTCGCGCTAGTCATGCACGGCCGCCCTCCGAGTGTCGTTCGCCATGCGCCACCGCAGCCGATGCTGACGCTGAGATCGCTCTGCGCGCGCCGATCTATGTACGTCCCGTTAGATCCCGTCCGGTGCGGGCGCGGCCACGCTCGCATTCGAGCCGTTCCTCAGCGGGCCGCACGACTACAGGAATTCCCTGCACCTCGACTTCATGCCCGACACCACCGTGCGCATCGATGACGGGGCGCTCTCGTTCGGCACAGGTCCTCGCGACCAGGTCTTCACCAGATCGGCCGCCATGGCCATCGGCGCCGCCGGCACCACGGAGCATTTCCAGCTATTTGGCACTTTCGCCTCGGGGCACACCACGTACACGCTTCGCGCGGGCAACGCGAACATCGCGCACGACTGCAACGCCATCCGCTTCTGGATGGGCGCCAACTCCACCGGCTCCTTCGACGTCGACGACATCGTCATGACCTGGCACTGAGCATTCAGCGCTGCGCCAGGAACCGCTCCACCACCGGCCACACCAGCGCCGGCTGCTCGGCGTACGTGAAATGGGCTGCGTTAGGCACCTTGACGAGCCGAGCGTTAGGCATCGACGTCACCCACTCCTCGACGAGGTCCATGGGGATCGTTTCCTGTTGGCCGTGGACCACGAGGAGCGGGACGTCGAGCGTGCGGAGCTGCGGCCGCAGGTCCCAGTCGCCGTACGAGCTCATGATCACGCGGTTGGCCACGCTCATGCCGTAGCGGATGCCTTGGGGGTCCGTCGAGCACAGGTCGGATCGCACGACGCCGAGTCCGGCCGGCGAGGCGAGCCGCGGCCTGAGGCCCAACGCCCAATAGTCCTTGCACGCGTGGCGCACCGTCGCGTCCGACGAACTGTCGGCCGTCATCTCGGCGTCGAGGCGCGACATCGCGGCGAGCTGGCTGCTGTCCAAACGGGACTGGATGTTGTGTCCGTAGCGGGTGAAGAAATCGCCGCGGCGCGGCGGCACCGGTCCGAAGAACACCATCTTCTTCACCGCATCGGGGTGCGCGATGGCGTAGCTCGCCGCGAGCAGCGGGCCGTACGAGTGCGCGAGGAGCGTCACCTTCGTTAGGCCGAAGTGGCGGCGCACTTCGTCCAGATCCTGGATCTGCCGCGCCGCCACGAGGCGCGACGTATCGGTGGGCAACTCCGATTTCCCGCCGCCCCGCTGGTCGTAGAAGATGATGACGTGCCGGCGACCGAGGCCTCGAGCCCAATCGTTGTAGATCGACTCGAGGTCCATGCCCGGTCCGCCGTGGATCGCGATGAGCGTGTCGATTCCCGGCCCAGGGTGGCCGGCGATCTTGTAGAAGATGCGCGCCGAGTCCGACATGGTGATGTAGCCTTGCTCCGGCTGCTGCGCGGCGGCCGGCGCGGGGCGCACGACGCCGAGTGCGCAGCACGCGGCAAGGCTGGCGAGAGAAAGGCGCGTCATAGGTGGCGGCAGCGGAGTAGGTGAGCGGAAACAGCACCGGGCATCGGGGTGCTCTTCAACGAGAGACGCGTCCCCAAGGCCCGGCAATGTAGTTCCCGCTCGCGCGTTTCGTCAGGCGAGCATCACAGTTGCACTGGCATGGCACCTGCTCACGTTCCCGGAGCATCAGCCGCGTGCAAACCGCACTCGGTCTTGTTCGCCCCACTCCAACGGCCTGCGCGCTCGGGCTCGCCTTCGGTCGTCGCCCTCGTGCACGGCCAGCACCCGATACTGGAGTAGCCCTTCTCGAGCAACGGATGCGAGGGCACGTCGTGCGTCGCCAGATACTCCTCGACATCCCGCCTCGTCCAGTGCGCGAGCGGCATCACCTTGAGTATCGCGCGTCCGTCGATCGCGTGATGCTCGATCACATTGACCCCTCGCCGCGTCTCGGACTGATCGCGGCGCAGCGCCGTGATCCACACGTCGAACCCGGCCAGCGCGCGATGCATCGGTTCGACCTTGCGAACGTGGCAGCATCGATCGGCGTCGGTGCGATAGAGCTCAGCCGGCGTTGCATCCACGGGCGTCGCGAGATCGACGACTTGCAGCCGGTATCGTTGGGCGAACCGATTCTTGAACGCGATGGTCTCGGGAAAGTGATATCCCGTGTCCAGAAACAACACCGGCACGCGCGCATCGATACGCGCCAGCATGTGCGCGAGCACCAAGCCGCCACCGCCGAAGCTCGCGCTCAGGGCCAACCGGTTCGCGTACGCGCGCGCGACGAACCCGAGGATGTCTCCGGCTTCGCGCGCACGCACGCCGGCCATCGTCGTCACGGCGCCTCCCCTGGGGCGGCCGCCGCCGATCCGGTGCGGTGCACGTAATCGCCGAATCGTTCGTTAGGCAAGCGGTCCGCGCGATAGCGCTCGAGCAGCGGCACGACCGCGGCGATCAGGTCGTCGCGCCGCACCAGGTCGCGGTGCACCACGCCGAGCCGCGTGCCCAGCATGCCGCCGCCCACGTACACCGTGTAGCGGTCGGCCGACCGGCCAACGAAGGCGAGGTCGGCGGTATAGGGGCGCGCGCACCCGTTGGGGCACCCGGTCATGCGCACCGTCAGCTCGCTGTCGGCGATCCCGAGTCGGTCGAGCTCGCGCTCGAGCGACTCGAGCACTCCCGGCAGCGCCCGCTCGGATTCCGCCAGCGCGAGACCGCACGTGGGTAGCGCGGGACACGCCATCGCCCAACGCCTAACCGGAAGCACGCGCCCGGCATCCTCGACGCCGTGATCGCCGAGCAGCTGCTCGACCAGCCCCCGCTGTCGCTCGGCGATGCCGGTGAGCAGGACGTTCTGCTGCGACGTGAGGCGAACGCCGACCACGGGTCGCACGCGAGTCACGATCTCGCGCAGCGCTGTGCGAAGCCGCGAGGCGGGCGTGTCGCGGATGCGGCCGTTCTCCACGAAAACGCCGCAAAACCACCGCCCGTCGCCTTGCTGGTGCCAACCCAGATGGTCGTGAATCTGCGTGACTGGGACGTCGCGCGCCGGTTCTAACGGCGCGCCGAAGTGTTCTTCGACCCGCTCGCGAAACCACGGAAGCCCGTGGTCATCGATCACGTACTTGAGCCGCGCGTGCCGCCGGTTGGACCGGTCGCCGTAGTCGCGATGCACGGCCACGACGGCCTCGCTCACCCGGCCCACCTGATCCAGCCGCACGAAGGCGAGCGGGGAGGCGAGCCGGGGATAGGTCTCGGGCTTGTTGTGCGTCGCGCCTAACCCGCCGCCGACCAGCACGTTGAATCCATCAATGCGACCACCATGCTTCACCGTTAGGAAGCCGAGGTCGTTACTGTGGACATCGCAGCAGTTGTCGTCGGGGTAGGCAAAGCCGATCTTGAACTTTCGCGGGAGATAGCGATTCCCGTACAGGGGATCGAGTGTCGCCGCGCCGTCTTCTTCGGTGATCCGCTCGCCGTCCAGCCAGATTTCGTGATACGCCCGCGTCGCCGGCAGCAGGTGCGACGACAATCGTTCGGCCAGTGTCACCACCTCGTCGCGTACGCCGTCGCGCAGGGGCGCGGGGCACGTGACCACGTTGCGCACCAAGTCGCCGCAGGCGCCGAGCGTCGTCACGAGCGTCGCGTTCACGGCGGCGATCGTGCGCTTGAGATCGCCCTTGAGGATTCCGTGAAGCTGGAAGTCCTGACGCGTGGTCACGCGCAACGTGCCGTTGCCGTAGCGGCCCGCGAGGGCATCGAACACGTGATACTGCTGTCCCGTTAGGACGCCGCCGGGGAGCTTGGCCCGCAGCATGAACGAATACACCGGCTCCTCGCCCGCATCCTTGCGCGCCCGGCGCTCGTCGCGATCGTCCTGCTCGTAGGCGCCGTGGAACTTGAGCAACTGGCGGCCGGTGTCGGAAAAATGGGTACCACCGCCCGCGACTTCGGCGGCGAGCGTTCCGCGCAATCCGTCGCTCGCCACCTTGATGCTCTCGACTGCGCTTGGCCCGCCGCTCTCTATTGCCACTGTCTCTCCTGGTTAGGCACGACAAAAAAGGCCCGCTCTCCGGATGGGAGAGCGGGCCCGAGGACGCGTTGGTCGATTTAGATCGATCTCATCCCGTGTTCACGGGCAACGCTCCGCCATGGCGACCGCTCTCTGGAGAGCAGGCACACATGCATGCACAGCAGCACATGACGAACGCGGAGCGGACCATGTCGTCGCAACTCGAGAACCGAAGGAATCGTTCGCGCGACGGCGAACGCCGATACTTGCTTCACGCACCTTATGCGCGCCGAGAAGAAAAGTCAACCGAGAACGGGACGGAACGCCCCGTCACGAGCGAGGCCTGTGCGCCGTCGCGAGCGGCGGCAACCCGCATCCCGCTTCCCACGCCTGGTAGCCCGGCAGCCGCCTAACGAAGTCGAACACCGGGTCGACCCGCACTTGGTGCAGATAGGTGTCGTGTCTCGCGACCATGGTATCGAGCCACGCGAGCGTCGCCGCCGTGTCTCCGAGTGTCGCGTAGGCCATCGCGTACAAATACGGCGGCACGCGGTCGCCGGCCTGCGCCGACCGATCGAGCCGTGCGATCGAGCGCCTGGCATCGGCGGCGAGCAGGCGCGCAGCCGCGGAATCACTCGCCGCCGGACGCAACAGCGCCGCACCCTCCGGATCGCCCAGCGCAACCCGCGTTCGACGGAGCCACTCTACGGCATCTCGCGGCCGGCTCATGGCGACGTACAGTTGGGCGAGATCGCCGTACCCGCGCGTCCACGTCGTGTCGTCGTGCACCATCTGCGTGAATGCGGCTCGCGATTCCTCGTAGCGCCGGCCAAAGAAAAGCTGCTTGGCGACGAGGCGGCCGAACAACGGACTCACCGGGTCGATCTGATGTGCGAGGCGCGCCTGCGCGATGGCGCTGTCCATCTCGCCGTAAAAGCGGAACCACACCGATTGCAGGCCCGCGACATCGGGGTCGAGCGCGTCGATGGCGCGAGCGCGCGCGATGCGCCGATTCGCGCGGCCGAGATCGAGATGCCAGAACATGTCCTCTGACGCGAGCGCGAGCCATGCGTTGCCGGCGGTACTGTCGAGCGCCAGCGCGCGCCGCGCCATGACATCGATCTTGGGCCAGGTCTCGTCCGGATCGGTGAGGTCGTTGAGCGCGGTGAAGATGTATGCGTGCGCCAGCCCGTAGAGGCCGGGCACGTAGAGCGGCTTCCGTTCCACGAGGGAGACGAACGTGTCGCGCGACGCCTCGAAGCGGAACTCGAAACGGAGCGTGAGGCCGCGAAGGTACGAGCTGTACGCGGATGTATCGGCCCGGTAGCGCTCCGGCAGCCGCAGCACGGCCCGAGCCGCTTCGGAGTGCGCCAACGCAGGCGGTGTGCGCGCCAGATAGAGCGACGCGGTCAGCGCCATCACGAGCGCTCCGCCTAACGCAAAAGCCAGCGACCGGCGGCGGCGCGCCGGTGCCGCCGCGCCCGGCGATGCCACGACGGCAGCGGGCGCGGATGCCGGCGGGTCGTGCGCGCGCTCCGCCGGGCGCGCCGCGTTCCTCGGTGACTCCGGGCCGGCGTGCGTCCGGAGCTCGGCCGCGAGGCCACGTGTGTCGGCCGACGGTTCCGCATCCAGCTCGCGCGCCAAGTACGCGCGCAGGTCCTGGTAGACCTGGAGCGCTCCGGCGCGGTCGCCGGCAGACGCCAACACGCGCATCAGGCGCCGCGCACCCAGCTCGTCTCCCGGATCGAGGCGATGCGCCGCGCGAATCGCATCCACCTCGCGGGCGCCCGCGCCCTCGAGGGCCGCACATCGTTTCCATCCCGCCGCGCGCACTGCGCGCAGCAGATCGTCGCGCTGGCTATCCAACCACCGCTCGAACTCCGGCGCGCCGGAGACGTGGAAGCCGGGCAGCAACTCTCCCGCCCACAGGGTCACCGCATCATCTAGTCGGCCCGCCGCCAGGTGGCGGCGCAACTCGAGCGCGTCGCACCGCACGAGCTGGAAGTCGAGGCCGACGAACGATTCGCCGCGCGTCACAACCGCGCCCTCGCCTAACGTTTGCCGCAGGGCGTGCAGCGCGTTGCGCAGCGAGTGGCGGGACGACCGGTCATCGGCCTCGGGCCACAGCAACGCGAGCAACCGGTCGCGCGCGTGGAGACCCGCGGGCTCCGCGAGCGCGAGGTACACCAACAACGCCAGCCTTTTGGGCTGTGTGAGAAGATGCCCAGACCCGGTCGGCAGGCCTGCACCGACTTCCAGCGCGCCGAGCACCCGCAAGTCGATCATGTAGGCACTGGGTGACGTGACGGTGACAGATCGTGGACGGCCTAAACATACGATCTGCCACCCCGCTCCGACATCCCCTTTGTGAAAGGAGTTTCCACCCATGAGACCCAATCTTCGATTCCCCGCAGCCGATGTAGCCTGGTTCGCGGCCACCCTCCTGCTGGCCGCCTGCTCGTCCGAGGCACCGACCGGCACTCTCCTCAAAGCAGACAGGGTGACCGCTTCCTCGTGGACCGACACTGTCTCGGTTTGCCACAGGACACTGCTGCGCGACGCCGTTCTGGAGATCCCCGGCTCCGCCCTTCCCGCACATCTCGCGCAGGGCGACTACCCCACCACCCTGATCGTTAGTCATACGTCCGATCCGTCCGACGACGGCATCCATTTTCGGCGCATCGGCGATGCGTTGGACGCAGCGCGCACGGGGCGCCTGGCGCGCGGCGAATCGGTGGCGGCAGCCTGCCGCATCACGATCCTGGTGTCCGACGGCACGTACCAGGGCAGCGTGAACGCCACCGCCTCGGCCGACATCGAACAGTTCCCCTTCATCGTCGACGTGCCCGACATCACGCTCCGCGGCGCTCTGTCGATGCAGTTGGACGAGGCCGGTCGTGCGACCGGCGAAGGCACCAGCACCGCCGTCAGCACACTTACGCCCATCGACCCGATGCCCGTCATCGCGGGCGTGTCGACGCCGATCATTATTGCCAACGCACATCCCGGCGGATCCGCCGGCAACGGCCTCACCGTCGAAGGTTTCGTGTTTCAGTCCGGACACGATCCGGCAGTGGATGCCGGCGGCCAGGGCGTGCTCGCCGTACGCGCCACCGGTCTAACGATTCGGGGTAATAGGTTCGAGGGAGGATTCACGGAATCGATCGACCTGCGTGGCGCGAGCGGCGACGTGGTCCACAATCATTTGAGCGGTACGGCGGGTACGTGCGACATCTGCCTCGCCGGACCTGGGCGCTACCGCGCCCGAGGCAACCGATTGCTCGCCGGCGGCATTCCAGGCATCGTTGCCGCCGGTCCGATTGGCCTCCACGTGCCGAACGGCGTCGAGCCGTTCGTGCTGCCCGCTACCGCCGAGACGTTCGCCGAGATCGTGAACAACGAGATCAGCGATCATACGCGCGTCCCGGTCGGCGCCGGAATCCGCCTGGACGCATTGGGCCCGGGTGCGCCTAACGTCGTGACCACGCTGCACGCGGACATCCGCCGGAACCACCTGGTCAACAACCGGTTCGGTATCATCATCCATGCGGGATTCCCGGTGGCCGGCACAGCGCTGCGTGGCGACATCGATGCGACTATTCGCGGCAACACGTTCGATCAAATCTGTCAGGCGAAATTGCTCGTGTCGTTTTCGCGGCACACGACCGCGCTGGGTCTCACGACCGCGCCCTATTTCCTCAATACGACCTACCGGCTGACGCTCGGCCGCAACCTGGACTGGAGCGAGGCATGGTTCGGAGATCCCGACGGCTTCGGGAACCAGTTGATCGTGAACGGCCAACTGATCGCCAACGGGATCCGACAGTTCTATGATCCCGTCGGCTGTCCGGGCGACTGAACGGGCCCGACTGTGCAGCGATGCGAGGGCTGCGCATGCAACGCTACCATTGCATGCGCGGCCGTCGTGCGCCACACGCGCCCGATAGCCGCATGGAAATCGGTGCCCAATCGCTGCAGCGGTCCGGTGTCCGCACGGCGGAGCTCAGCGCCATGGAACATTTCATCACCACTCTCGCGCTCACCGGCATCGTGATCGTCGTGGCATCGCTCCTCTCCGGCGCGGTGGAGTGCAGCGGCATTCCGTTAGTCGCGGGGTTCCTCGCGCTCGGCGCGGCGCTCGGGCCGTTCGGGTTAGCCTTGGCGGACATCGACCTCGCGTCTCCGGCGCTGCCTGTGATCGCCGCAGCGGCGAGGTGGACATGCGGATGACCGCATTGGCGTCGATGAGCTCCGCGCCCTCATTGCGCGCGGCGGCGCACCCGTGATCGTCGACGCACGAGCCGACCGCAGCTATCGTTCGAGCGACGCCCAAGCGGCAGCCGCGGTTCGCATCTCGCCCGACGACCCGGTCCGCGATGCGACGGCACTCCGGCTTTCGCGCCGGGCGACGCTGGTGGTGTACTGCGCCTGAACGGACGAAGCCACGCCACCGGTACATGCTCGACTTTGCCTGCCGGAACGTGCATGTTCTTCGCCAAGTTACGACCGACTCGATAGAGGGGACATCGCGGTGATTCGCCCGGTGATCTTGACGGTGCGGCTCGGAGCCGCATGCGCCGCCGCTGGCGCAGGGCTCGCCCTCTCAGCCGGGCGCGCTGCCGCCCAACACCCAGGCGCAATTGCCCCCGCCGATTCCGGCGCGTGTCACGGCGAGATCGTTCGCGACATCGAGGTCGAGCCGGGCACCACGCCCAGCGGTCCGTTAGGCGGCGTTTGGCGTGTCGCCCAACGAATGACTGGCCGGCAGCACGCGCTCACGCAACGGAGTGTCATCCTGAGCTTCGTCGCGATGCGGGTCGGCCGGCCGTGTACCGAGCTCGAGCGGTCCGAATCCGAGCGCGTCCTGCGCGCCCAGCCGTTCCTCGCCGCAGCCTCGATTCGCGCCGCTCCCGATAGCGCCGGCGGCGTGCGCCTGCTGATCGCCACGCGCGACGAGATCCCGCTCATCGTCCGCGGCGGATTGAGCGGCGCGACTCTGCAGTCGCTCGCTCTGGGGGACAACAACGTGCGCGGCTCCGCCGTGAGCGCCCAGGCCGGCTTCACGCTGCGCGACCACTATCGCACCGGCCTCCAACTCGGCCTAACGAGCTACGCCGCATTCCACCGGCCCATCATCGCCTCGGTCTACGCCGAGCGCGCCGCGCTCGGATCGCGCTTCGCGGCGAGCGTCCGGCACCCGTTCAACACCGACCTTCAGCCCGCCGCGTGGTACGCCGGCGTGAGCCACGACAACTCCTACGTGGCCATCGCGCGTCCGGCCAACGATGGCCTCGCGCTCAACGTGCGGCAAACGCGATACGACGTGAGCGGACTGCGGCGTTTTCGCGTGGGCGGGCTCGTCGCCGGATTGGGCGGCATCGTGTCGGGCGTTCGCGTACGGCCTGCGCCGGCCGGCACGAGGATCACCGACCTCGGGCTCGCTCCCGACACCGGCCTCACCCTCGCCGGCCGCTACGGGCCGTTCGGCGCCTTACGGCCCGGCGTCATCGTCGGCATTCGCCTCGTACGCTTCGTGCGGGGCACCGGATTCAATTCGCTTGCCGCCACCGAGGACCTGGCGCAGGGATTCCAGATTGGCCTGTTAGCCGAGCGCGGCATTGGCGGATTCCCTGACGCGACCAACGACGTGTTCTACGCCGGCTCGCTCTACGCCGGCCGCGCAACGCCGCTCTGGTTCGTTGGGCTTGACGTCGAGGCCGAGCGGCGCCGCAACCAGGATCGGCGCCGCTGGGATGATGGGATCCTGAGCGGAAGGCTCGCGTGGTATGTGAAGGCCGCGCCCCGCACTGTGTTCGTGATGAGCGACGAGCTGTCGGGCGGCAGCCAGGCCATCCTCCCTTTTCAATTGACCTTGGGCGGCACCGGAGGGGTGCGCGGATATCGCGGCTCGTACTTGGGCGGCGCCTGGCGCAACGTGATCCGGGCCGAGGAGCGCTGGACGCTCGGGTCGCCGTTGAGCCGGATGGACTTCGGCTTGGCCGCATTCGCGGATGCAGGCTCGCTGTGGGCCGGCGATGCACCCTACGGTGTCACGGCTCCGTTCAGGGTCAGCGTGGGCGCGAGTGTGCTGGGCGCCGTCCCGCGAAACTCCAAGCGTCTCATTCGCGTGGACCTTGCGGTGCCCACTAAACACGAAGGTAACAGGTCGTGGGAAGTGCGATTCAGCATCGTCGATCTGACGCGGGCGTTCTGGCGTGAGCCCGGCGACGTGTCGCGCTCACGACTTGGGCCGGTGCCGTCGAGCATCATGCAGTGGCCCGCACGGTGAGGGCGTACCGTAGCCACTCGCGCTTGCTCTTCCCCGCTGACCGGCGCCATCTTGCACGCTACTTGGCCGATTCACTTGACCGGTTGGAGGTAGGTATGCGCACACCGCAGTTCGCGATGCTGGCGGCATCGGCGCTGATCGCCGCCGGATGCAATCCGTTTCATCGCTCGAAGGCAGTCGAGCTCAAGAGTACCGCCATCCCATTGAGCTCGCGGTGGACTGCGACACTTGCGACGCCACCGGCGTTGCACGGGGCGTTGCAGGTGCAGGGCAGCGCGTGGATGGCGGCGAAGGATAACAAGACGGTGGTGTCAGTTCAGATTTCGAATGCGGCGCCCGGCGGTATGCATCCGTGGCACGTGCACATGGGGACGTGCGGCAACGACGCCGGCATTCTGGGGCCGCCGGGTTCGTACGGCACGCTCAAGGTGGATGGCGACGGGAAGGCGGCAGCGCGGGTCGAGGTGCCGATTCAGGCGCCGACCAGCGGGCAGTATTTCGTGAACATTCATGCGTCGCCGACCAATTTGGGGACGATCATCGCCTGCGGGAATCTGGCGCCGCCGACCGGGTGATGCAGGCGACTGGACGTCAGGCAGTTAGGCGAACGGCTCCCGATATCGGGGGCCGTTTGTGCACGCACGCCGATGGCCGCCCGCGGGCGTGCGCCCTCAACCGCCTAACCGAAAGACGTAGCTCACCTTCGCGAAGAACCCGTCGTTCAGCCGGTGGATGTCGCGGAACGCGAATGGATCATCTTCCGTCATGCTGCTGCCGTAGCCGAGGAAGAAGACCGTGCCCGGAGTCGGTTGATAGGCGAAGAGTGCATCGATGCGCACTGCGTTGGCTACCGTCCGCGACGCGCGTGTGAACGCGCCCGTAACCGGATCACGAAGCACGATCGGATCGTTCGACCGCGAATCGTCGCGCAGCGAATCGGTGGTCTGCGAATCGTACTGCCCAACGAGCCGCACGAAAACCGGGCGCGACACCTGATATTCCACCTTGAGGCGCGGTATGCGCCGCACGTCGGCCGTGCTCCCGTCGTCGCGGCGGATGTACTGCTGGTGCGAGTACAGCGCGTTGACACGCAGACGCGTGTTCGGCCGCCAATCGAGATTCGCGTTGATGAAGATGATGTTGGCCTGCGCCCACTCGAAGAAATTTTCGTCGTGCCCCGAAATCACCTGCATGCTGGCGTCGAAGTTCTTCCAGTGCGGCGTGGCAAGGCCCGTGACGATGTCGAGATTCGGGATGTGCGGCGTGCCCAAGAACTTGGTGGTATCCGGTCCTTCGATAGTCTGGTGCACCACGTAGTAGTTCGCGTAGATCGATGGATCGTAGCCGTAGCGCTCCAGGAACACGTTGGCCACGATCACCCATCCGCCGCGGAGCGCCAGCTGGTTGCTGATGTGCCAGCGCAAATCGTTAGGACTCTTGCCATGGGCGAATCGCGTGTAAATCCACGAATGATTGGCCGTGAAGTCGCCGGTCCACGTCTCGATGAAACTGCCGCGGCTGCCGTAGAGCGTCACCGCCTGCTCCGCGTTCAAAGCGGCCACGTTGGAGCGCGACACGAAGCCGCTCTGCGTGCGGAAGTCCGGATCGATGCCCGAGAACGAATAGTGGATCTGGATGGTGTGGCCCTGCCGCTCGAAGATCGCGCTCCACAGCGGGCCCGCCAGCGAACCCGAGTCGCCGCGCGTCATGCTCCCCGCGGCCTGCAGCCGCACGGCATAGATGTTGTCGAACAGAATCGACCCGTCGATACCGGCGACGCGATTGAAGTGGCCGGCTTCCTCCCGGTCGGTGAGCACCGTGCCTAACGAGATGTTGGGCCCGAATCCGCGCCGCACGCGCAAGATGTTGAATACCGGATTCACCGTGCCCGTCTCCGACGCATCGGAATTGTCCACGGCCGACAAAAACCCGATATCCGTCCCCGACACCGTCCCGGTCAGCTTGGCCGCGGCGACGGGCTGCAGGATGCTGCGCGTGTAGATGAGCGTGCTGGGCGTGTCGAACTGCTCGAGGCCGTCGAGAAAGAACGGGCGCTTTTCGGGAAAGAACAGCGCGTCGCGCGGATCGTACGACAACTGCGGCACGTCGCTCTCGATCTGCGAGAAATCGGGCTTGACCGTGGCGTCGGCCGTGAGATTGTCCGTGAGGGCGTAGCGGAGATTGCCGCCCACCTGCTGAATCGGCGACCCGTAGTGCCACGCGGCGCCCTGCGGCGCGCCGTCCACGTGCGACGTGAGCTCCGGATTGATCTCCAGCGGGTGCCCGCGACTCAGGTCCGTTAGGCCGACGAGCGCGCCGGACTGCGCCAGAAAGCTGGCGTTGGATTGGAGCGTGGGGGCCCACGTGCTTTCGTGGCCGGAATGCTGGACCCGGCGCAGGATGTTGAGTCCCCACCGCTGCGCTGTCCCCGGCTGAATCCGGATGCTCTTGAACGGCACACGGATCTCGACCTCGTAGCCGCCGGGCAATACGCGCCCGCGCGAGTCGTAGGTGTAGTCGGTGCTCAGGTCGACGGTGTCGCGCGTCGTGCCGGCGCTGCCGATGCCCGCGGCGTGCGATTGAATGCCCTCGCTCAAAATGCCGTCGGACTGGATGCCGACCGGATTGACGCCGAACACGTACGCCCGTCGGTGATCGTCGAAGGTGTCGAGAAAGATCTCGACGAAATCGTCCGCAGAGATGTTGTCGCGATCGGCGAGCGTCGAATGCACCGCCCCATGCGGCTCGAACGCGCGAATGCCGAAGTAGATGGCATCGGACGAGTACCATACGAATACTTCGGTGGAATCCGCGGCGGGAATTCCATCAACCGGGAGGTACTCCGAAAAGTCGGTTAGGCGCGCGGCCTTGGACCATGCCGGCTCGTCCAACTTGCCGTCGATGACGACGGTGTCGGCGAGGCGCGGCGCGCGGACATCGAGATGGCCGGCGCGTCCGCTGTATACGGGACCCGTTGGCGTCGCGGCGATTTGCAACAGCGCAATGAGCGGGAAAAGCACTTGGCGGCTCCGCGACGTGGAGAGGCAGAACTATGCGCCGCGGTCCGCCCCTGCGCTACGGCCATTGCTCATTCCTGACAATGCACTTCGGACGCGGCGCCGCCGGCATCGTTGCACAATTCGGCGACACGCGCGGCGAGCGTCTGCACGTGCGGCGGCTCCATCATCGACAGGTGCGCGCCCGGCACATCGACGATCTCGACCTCGGCGGCCCACCGGCTCCAGCCCAGGTCCGGCGGAACGCCGGGATAGTTCTTCGAGTCGACCGCGCGCAACAGCGTTAGGCGGCCAGGGTAGGGTTGCATGTCGTACATCGCCTGGGCACGGAGGAAGGTCGCGACCACGCGATTGAGCCGCGGACTGTCCGGCGGCTCGGGGCGGCCCTGGTCCGCGGGGTCCGGGGGCAACACACCGACCCATTGCAGCGCCGATCGCGTGCCTCGTCCGATACCGCGGCGCAAGTACTTGACCCGGTCGCCGGCGGACATGGCTGCGACGCGGCGCGCCCGGCTCCTCCATCGCGCGCCAACTCGCTCGTTAGGCTTGGGCGGCGTCGCGGCGAGCGAGCGGGCGACGTCCGCCGGATAGGTGTCGAACAGCATCACGCGGCCCACGCGATCGCCGCCGGCAGCCAGCTGACGCGCCATCTCGAACGCCACGATGCCACCAAACGATGATCCCGCGATGTGGAAACCGCCTTCGGGATGGAGCGCGCGCAACTGCTCCACGTAGTGCGCGGCCATGTCCTCCACGCGATCGTGCACCGGCGACATCGTCTCGTGACCCGGTGCTTGCGCACCGTAGATCTGCCGGCCCGACCCCATCGCCAGGACCAGCGAGCGATAGACGAGCAGATGACCACCCGCGCGATGCACGAGCACGAGCGGCGGTGAGCGGCCGTCATCGCACATCGAGACCAGGGCTGCGTTAGGCGGTACGTACCCTTTGTCGCGCAGCGCACGAGCCAGCAGCTCGATGGTCGGGGCGCGAAACAGCGTGACGAGCGGCAGCGTCTTGCCGTAGCGGTGCTCGATCTCGATCATGAGACGCGCCGCCAGCAGGGAGTGTCCGCCCAAGTCGAAGAAATTATCGCGCACGCCGATCGGCGCTCTCCCGAGTAACCGCTCCCACAGCACGACGAGCTGGATCTCCAGGGTATCCGACGGCAGCGCGCGCGGCGCCGCCGGCGCAGGCTCCGCGCCCGGACACGGCAGGGACCGCCGGTCCACCTTCCCGTTAGGGAGACGTGGCAGCGCCGGCAACGGGACGATCGCCGACGGCACCATGTGTCCCGGCAGCCGCGCGGCCAGCCGTGCGAGCACGACCTGCGGATCGGGATGCGCCGACCCTGCGCCGACAAGGTAACCGACCAGCCGCCGATCGCCCGCCTCATCCTCGCGCGCGATCACGACAGCCTCGGCGACGCCCGGCGATGCACGCATCGCCGATTCGATCTCGCCGGGCTCCACGCGATAGCCTCGAATCTTCACCTGCTCGTCCGCGCGGCCCAGATACTCGAGCGTACCGTCGGGGCGCACGCGAGCCAAGTCGCCGGTACGATAGAGGCGCCCACCGGACATGAAGGGGTCGTCCACAAACCGTTGGGCAGTGAGCTCGGGCTTGTTCCGATATCCGCGCGCCACGCCGGCGCCGCCAATGTACAACTCGCCCGGCGTGAGCGCGGGTACGAGACGACGACGCGCGTCGAGCACGTAGCAGCGCGTGTTAGCGAGCGGGCGCCCGATGGGAATCACGACTTCGTCGGCGCGCACGCGGTGCGCCGTCGCGCAGATGGTGCCCTCGGTTGGCCCGTAGCCGTTGTACAGTCGCCCGCCGCCGATGAGCCGGAGAAGGTGTTCGCCTAACGCTGGCGCCAGGGCTTCGCCTCCGACGATCATACGATCGATCGATGCCAGCGCCGACGCGCTCACCGGATGCGCAGCGAGTACCGCGGCGAGCGAGGGCGTACACTGCAGCGTCGTGATGCCCTGCTCCACCAAGGCGGCGCCTAACAGCGACGGGTCGCCCGGAGTGCCGTCGTACACATGGACCGCATCGCCGCGCACGAGCGGCCAGAGTAGCTCGACGATCGACATGTCGAACGACGGGCTGTTGGGCGCGAGCCAGGTCGACGCCGTGTCCTGACCCATGGCCGCATCGTAGGCCGCGAAGAAGTTGGTCAGATTCCGGTGCTCGACCATCACGCCCTTGGGCTCGCCGGTCGACCCCGACGTATAAATGATGTAGGCCAGCGACGACCCGTCCGCCGGGGGCGCTCGCCGCGACGCCTCCGGCCGCCGCACGCGCCGCGGCCGCGCGTCGAGATTGACGCACCGCGGTGCGTTAGGCGGCAGGCGCGATGCAGTCGACCGCGTCGCGATCACCGCGCGCGCCCCCGCATCCTCGAGCATCGCTGCGAGACGCGCCGCCGGGTACGCCGGATCCAGCGGAAGGAAGCACCCCCCGGCCTCGAGCACCGCGAGCATGGACACCACGACGTTGCTCGAGCGCTCGAGACAGATGGCGACCGGCACATCGGGTCCGACGCCGAGTGAGCGCAAACGGCCGGCGAGCGCGCGAACGCGCGCAAGCACGTCGGCGTAGGTCAGGCTGCCGCTCGAATCGCTCACCGCGCGGCGGGTCGGCGTGCGAAGCGCCTGGGACTCGAACTGCGCGTGCACCAGCGGCTCCCACGTCGCATCGACACGCGGACCATGCGCGGCACACAAAAGCGCGCGCGCGTTCGCGTCATCCAATATCGGCATGTCGTCCACACCCTGTCCCGGATCGTCGGCGATCGCACGCAGTATCGTGTCGAAACTCGCCAGCAGCCGCGCCACCGTGTGGGCGTCGAACAACTCGGTGCTGTATCCGGCGGTGCCGCGTAGCCCGTTAGGCGTTTCCTGCAGCTCGAGGGCCAGGTCGAACGTCGACATCCCGGTGTCGATCGGCAGCGCCTCGACGCGAGCGTCGCCGAGCGCGAACTGGGACTCGAGCGCCGGCTGCAGCGCCAGCATGATCTGGAACAGCGCGTGTCGCGACGGGTCGCGCGTTGGGCGCACCGCCTCGACCACCTTGTGAAACGGCGCCTCCTGGTGATCGTACGCCTGGAGCGCACCGTCGCGCACGCGGCGCAGCAGCTCGCGGAACGACGGATTCCCGCCGCACTCGGTGCGCAGCACGATGGTGTTGGCGAAATAGCCGACCGTCTGCTCCAGCTCCGCACGACGACGATCGGCCACGGGCGCGCCGATCGACACGTCGGTCATACCCGACCATCGATACACCAGCACATCGAGCGCCGCCGCCAGCACCATGAAGAGCGATGCGCCGTCGGCGCGGGCGCGCTCGGTTAGGCGCGCAACGAGATCGGCGTCGATCGCGAACGTGCTGATGGCGCCCCCGAAGCGGCGTTCGCGCGGACGGGCCCGGTCCGCCGGCAGCTCGGCAACCGCGGCACCCATGAGCACATCGCGCCAGAAACCGAGATGGCTTTCGAGCACATCGCCGGTGAGCCACTCGCGCTGCCATGCGGAGAAGTCCGGATAGTGGAGCGCAACCGGCGCGAGGTTCGCCGGCGCGTTGGCGACCGCGGCCTCGTACAAGCGGGACATTTCCGCAAGCACCTGACGCACCGACCACCCGTCGATCACGGCGTGGTGGAACGTGAGCGCGAGCACGTGCTCGCATGCGTCGAGGCGAATGAGGAGCGCGCGCACCAGTGGGCCTGTTGCCAGGTCGAACGGCTCGCGAACATCCTCGAGCGCAACATCCCATGCGCGATCGCGACGCGATTCGCACGGACACGACGTCACATCGGCCGTGCGGAACCGGATCGACGGGTGTTCGTCGACGATCTGCACGAGGCCATCGTCCTCGCGCGCGAACGTCGTTCGCAGCGCCTCGTGGCGCTCGATTACTTGAGCGTACGCCTCGCGCAACGCCCCGCTGTCCAACGAACCCGAAATGCGAACGACAAACGGGCTGTTGTAGAGCGGAAGACCTGGCGCCATCTGATCGGCAAGCCAGAGGCGCTCCTGCGCGAACGAGGCCGGAAAGGCGAAGCGCGCTGAGCTCGGTACGACGTCACCGCCGTTCCAGGTGCTGGTCGTATTGTCTCCGAGCGGACTTTCGGGTGAGATGCTAACGCGAGCGGGTGACGCGCCGACGCGTCGCAGCCAAAATCGTTCCGCTCGAGTTACAACTATACGGCATCAAGAAAACCAAACGACTCTCGCCCGCCGTCGGATGCGAAGGCCGCAACATATCCATCGACTGGAACGAAGCTCTGCAGCCCCCATTCTCTGTTGCGCATCCGCACCATCTTGTCGTCGTCCGAAAACGGCACATCGACAATCGAAGGCGATGCGCCGAGGCCGCCGCCGTCCGCTTTCACGATCGCTTCGAGCCGTGTCCATTGCATCAAGAAAACCTTGTCCCGGGCATCGAGTGAGGCGGCGGCGATCGCCTCGCGCGCCGGCCCGGCGAAGTACGCGCGCGCCAGATCCGTCGCGTCGGGCATCGGCCTCAGGCGCTCCACATCCACGCCAACCGCGCCGCGCTCCGACACGGCGATCAATGCGACGTCCTCCGAGCGCGACATGTTGAAGTGAAGGGCCGTGTTAGCGAGCATCGGCTTGCCCGCCGCGCCCATTGCGAATGGCACGCACGATGGCTCGCACGACAACGTGCTACCGAGAATCCGCCGTAGCGCGGCGTGCGACGCTATGTATCGCCGGCGGTGCGTCGGGTCGCGAAGGGCATCGGCGCGCGCCATCTCCTCCTTCGACAGGACGTCGCGGCCAATCTGGCTCAGCCGGTCAAGACGGGCAATCCATATCTGCGCCATGTATCGCCCCGAACGGCAGAGTCGATGCCACCGCAGGCACCGGCCGGATCGACCGATTCGTTGGGCGGCATCGCGATTGCACCTGCTACCGGGCCATGACCGGATCGACGGGGTCACCGCTGAGCTGTGTGCTGGTCGGATCGGACGCACTGCTCGTCGACTGCGCGGAGATTTGGCGCGCGCACGGTCTGACCGTCGCGGGCGTGCTAACCGACGGTGATGCGCCGGCGGAGTGGGCGGTCGCGCGCGGCATACCGGTCGCCGCGCCGGGCGAGGCCCTTCCCGCCCCCGCACCCAACGGTTCGGTCGACGTTCTCCTGAGCGTCACCAACTTCACCCACAAGCCGCGCAACTTGGGCCTCGTGCCGCGCCTCGCGGCGATCAACTATCACGACGGGCCGCTCCCGACGTACGGAGGGTTCAACGCCACGGCCTGGGCGCTCATGGCGCGCGAGCCGCGCCACGGTGTGACCTGGCACACCTGGTCGGATCGGATCGACGAGGGCGACATCCTGGCGCAGCGCGTCTTCGACCTGGCGCCTAACGAGACATCGCTCACGCTCAACGCGCGCTGTTACGAAGCGGCGCTCGATTCGTTCCGCGAGCTGGTCGAGCGTCTCCGCGACGGCGCGCTCGGACCGCGCGCCCAACGGCCGGACGCGGCCACCTTCCGGCCGCGTCACGCACGGCCGAAGGCCGCGAGCACGATCGACTGGTCGCGATCCGCACGCGAGATCGACGCGCTCATCCGCGCCCTCGACATGGGACCCTATCCGAACCGGCTCGGCCTCGCAAAGATGCTCGTCCGAGGCGAGCTGCTGGCTGTCGTGCGCGCCGAGCCGGCGCCCAACACGGCGGGAGTCGAGCGTGCGGCGCCGGGCGCGGTGCTCGCGGTGGATGGGGATCGCGTGATCGTCGCTACCGGTGACGGCACGATCGCGCTCACCGCGGTCTCGACGTTGTCGGGCGACACCGGCTCCGCCGCGGTGCTGCTCGGCACGCGCGGCGTCGCGCCGGGCATGGTGCTCGCTTCGCCTAACGCCGCACTCGCCGGGCGTCTTGCCGCGCTCGACGCGACGGTGGTGGACGCCGAGCCGTACTGGGCGGCACGCCTGAGCGATGTGCGCTGGCTCGCCGCGCCCGACAGACTGAGTTTCGGCGGTCCCGATGCGCCGGTCACGTCGCGGCCCGTCGCGTTAGCCCCCCACGACCTGGCTCGAACGGTGGCCGCGGCCGTGTCGGTTCTCACCCGCTTCGGAAGCGGCAGCTTGGAGAGCGCCGACGTCGCCATAGCCGACGGCCGGCTGCGCGACGCGGTCTCCGGACTCGAACCGTGGTTCTCGCGCAATGTGCCGGCGCGCATGCCGGCCGCCCGCGGCGCGACACTGTCCGCATACGCCGCACTCGTTCGCGCGGCGTTGGGCGCTGCGTTAGACCGCGGGCCGTACGCGCGGGACCTCGTGCTCCGGCGCGGCACGAACCGCGCGGCGCCCGGCGCCGCACCGGTGGTGATCGAGCTCGACGCGGACCCGGCCGCGTTCGCCCTGCCGGCCGACGCGACAATCGCCCTCCTCATTGCGCCTAACGCCGAAGTTGCCTGGTGGGTGGTGCGCTCCCCGGTTGCCGCGGAGCGGCTCGCGCGATCGCTCGCCGCGGTGCTCGAGGCGGCCGTCGACTTGCCCGACGCGTCGTTGGCCGCTCTGCCGTGCCTAACGCGCGATGAGCGCGATCGCGTACTGCACGAGTGGAACGACACCGCACGCGCACCGGCGTGGAACCCGTACGTGCATGTTCAGTTCGCCGGGCAGGCCGCGCGCACGCCGAACGAAACCGCGCTCGTCTGCGACGGGAATCGCGTGACGTATGCAGAGCTGTACGCACGAGTCGCCGCCGTCGCCGCCGGACTCCGCCGTGCCGGCGTCACGACCGAGACGCTCGTCGGCATCTGTTTCGATCGGTCCGTCGACCTCGTCGTCGCCATGCTCGCCGTGCTGGGAGCCGGCGGCGCGTACGTGCCGCTCGATCCCGCGTACCCGCGCGCGCGATTGGTCCATCAAATCACCGATGCCGCACCGCTGCTCGTACTCGCCTGCGCAGCCGGTCGACGCGCCCTCGGTACGGTCGGCGTGCCGGTGCGCTCGTTAGGCGATGTCGAGTGCGCGCCCGACCCGGCGCGCGCCATGTCGGACGAGTCGACCTCCGCCACCGGCTCGCAGCTCGCCTACGTCCTCTATACCTCGGGATCGACGGGCACGCCCAAAGGTGTCATGGTCGAGCACCGCAACGTCACGAACTTGTTCGCGGCATTCGATGAACGATTGGGCATCAAGGCGGGTGGACGCTCGCCGGGTGTGTGGCTCGCGGTCACGAGCACCGCGTTCGACATTTCGGTGCTCGAGCTGTTGTGGACGTTAGCCCGAGGATTCACGGTGGTCGTTCTCACCGGCGATCCTGCGCACCGCGCTGTCGCGCCGGCCGGCGCACCGGACCTCAGCTTGTTCTATTTTTCGAGCGACGAGGGCGAGCACGCCGCCGACAAGTACAAACTCTTGCTCGATGGAGCACGCTTCGCCGACACGAATGGGTTCGCCGCCGTGTGGACGCCAGAGCGGCATCTGCATCCATTCGGCGGACTGTATCCGAGCCCGTCCGTAGCTGCCGCCGCCATCGCCGCCGTGACCGAGCGCGTCGCGATTCGGGCAGGGAGCGTCGTGCTCCCGCTGCACTCGCCCATTCGCGTGGCCGAAGAATGGAGCGTCGTCGACAACATCTCGGGCGGCAGGGCCGGCATCGCATTCGCACCGGGGTGGCAGCCTAACGACTTCGTGCTGCGACCGGAGAGCTTCGCCGACAGCCGCGGAATCCTCGTGCGCGATCTCGATGTCGTGCGCCGCCTGTGGCGCGGTGAAGCAGTCACGTTTCCCAATGGCACCGGCCAACCGGTCGACGTGCGCACCTTTCCGCGGCCCGTGCAACGCGAACTGCCGTTCTGGATCACGACCGCGGGCAACCCCGAGTCGTTTCGCGCTGCCGGACGCCTGGGCGCGAACATCCTGACGAATCTGTTGGGCCAGCGTCTCGAAGATCTCGCTGAAAAATTGGCGGTGTATCGCGCCGCGTGGCGGGAGGCCGGTCATCCGGGCGATGGCGGACGCGTGACGCTCATGCTGCACACCTTCGTGGGAGCAAGTGACGACGAGGTGCGCGAGCACGTGCGCGGCCCGCTCATCGAGTATCTCAAGACGTCGCTCGGCCTCATCAAGCAGTATGCATGGTCGTATCCTGCGTTCCGCAATCGTGCAACCGGCGCTGCCGACGCGATGCCCGAGTTGTCGAACTTGTCGGCCGACGAGCTCGACGGCGTGCTCGCGCACGCCTTCGACCGATACTACGAGTCGAGCGGACTGTTCGGCACCGTGGAGCGCGCGGCGGATCAAGCGTCGCGCGTTCACGCGATGGGCGTGCACGAGATCGCATGCTTGATCGACTTCGGCGTGAGCAGCGACGTCGTTCTCTCCCACCTGACACATCTCGCGTCGCTGCGAGAAAAGCTCGAGCACATGGCCGGCGCGAATGAATCCATCGCCGGGCTCATCACGCGGCACGGCGTGACGCACATGCAATGCACGCCGTCGCTCGCATCGCTGCTGCTGGAGAGTACGGACGGATGCGATGCCATCGGCCGCCTCGACGTGATGCTGGTGGGGGGCGAAGCCGTGTCGCCGTCGCTTGCGGACGCACTGGCTCGACGCGTTCGACACGCGTCGCACGATGTGTACGGCCCAACGGAAACCACCGTCTGGTCCACGACGCATCGCCTGACTGCGGGCGAATCGCCCGTGCCCATCGGACGGCCGTTGGCCAATACGTCGTGCTACGTGCTCGATGAGAACGGACAGCCGCTCCCGTCCGGCGTGCGAGGAGAATTGTGGATCGGCGGCGCCGGCGTGGCGCGCGGATACAAGGGACGCGCCGATCTCACGGCGTCCCGATTCGTGACCGATCCGTTCGTCGCGCGATCCGGCACGCGCATGTATCGCACCGGCGACGAAGCACGGTGGCGCGACGACGGCGTTCTGGAGTTCCTCGGTCGGTCCGACAGTCAGGTCAAGATTCGCGGGCACCGCATCGAGATGGGCGAAGTCGAGAGCGTGCTGGCAGCCGATCCACGCGTACGCGAGGCGGTGGTGATTCCCGCCGCTGGACACGACGGCGCCCTCGCCGGCCTAACGGCATATGTGGTTCCGCGTACCGCTTCCGGCGCGGCGGCAACCGAAGCGCGCCTCGATCTCTGGCGTGCGACATACGACGATGCCTACATGCGCTCGGCGAGTGATGACGCCGGGTCGTCCACCGCAGGCTGGGTGAGCAGCTATACCGGCGAGCCGATTCCCGATGACGAGATGCGCGAGTGGGCCGATGCGAGCGCGGAGCGAGTGCTCCGTCACCGTCCAGGGCGAGTCCTCGAGATTGGATGCGGCACCGGTCTTCTGCTCACGCGTATCGCGCCACATTGCGAGCGCTATGATGCGCTGGACTTCTCGGCGGCCGCCCTCGAGCGTGCTGCCCAGCACGCGCATGCACTCGACCTGGGCGACAAAATCACGCTGCGACAGTGCGCGGCGCACGAACTGGATGGATTCCCTCAAGCGGTGTACGACGTCGTCGTACTCAATTCTGTGGTGCAGTACTTCCCGGATGCCGATTATCTCCGACGCGTCATCCGAGCGGCGGCGCGTCGCCTGCGACCGGAGGGCGTCATCGTCGTCGGCGATGTCCGGAGCTTGCCGCTGCTCGACGCATTTCACACCTCCGTAGCGATATCGCACGGCGTGACGAATCCGGGTGCGCAGCGCGATGCGGTGCGGCGGCGCGTCCTGGCCGAGCGCGAGCTCGTGCTCGACCCGCGCATCTTCGCGCTCCCTGGTCTCCGCGTGGAGCGTGTCGAGCCGCGCCGCGGCGTTGCGGACAACGAGATGACGCGATTCCGGTACGACGTAACGCTTCGCCTAACAAATTCCGACGACGCGTCCGAGGAAACCGGCGAGGTATGGGACGGCGGTTGCAACGATGCGGCGTCGCTCCGCGCGCGGTTGGCGGCCGAGCGGCCGCAGCGGGTGCGGGTGTACGGCGTGACGGATGGGCGGTCAGCGCCGTTCGCCGCATTGGCTCGCACGATCGAGAGCAACGGCTCATCGCCGTGCTCCAACGATTGCGGCACCCATCCCGAATCACTGTGGTCCCTCGCTAACGATTTGCCTTACCAGGTAGACGTGATGTGGTCGGGCGACCTCCACACGCTCGAGGCCGTTTTCACGCGCAAGGACGCGCAACTCCCTCGCGTCGCATGGCGCGCCGAGACGCCGTCGCCTGGTACGCCCCTCGCCAACGAACCCGCCGGCTACTCGGGCGACGATGACCTCGCCGCATCGCTTTGCGAGCTGGCGCGCGAGCGGCTCCCCGCCGTGATGGTCCCCTCCCGTTGCGTGATCGTCGACGCCATTCCCCGGACGCCTAACGGGAAGACGGATCGAGCCGCGCTCGCCGCACTCGAGGGCCGAGCCCCGCCGCGGACGCTGGTGGCGCGCGAGACAAGCGATCGCGCGCCCACGGATCCGCTCGAGCGCACCCTGTGCGATCTCTGGCGCGACGTGCTCGGCGTGAAGGCCGTGTCGCCGAGCGACGACTTCTTCGCGCTCGGCGGCCATTCGCTGCTCGCCGTGCGGATTCACCGGCGGATGTCCGAGCTGCTGCAACGGCCGATTTCGCTGAGCAGCATCTTCAAGTATCCGGTGCTGCGCGACCTGGCGGCCTCCCTACGCGGCGCGCCGTCTGCCGAGGTGCCTGCCGCGCCACCGACACCTGCGCTCCGGCCACTCCCGCGCACGCCGCGCCGAGACCCGCCGGTGAGAGGGCGCCAGGAGCAGGGCTAACGGACCGGTTACCCGCTCCCCGGCCAGGCACCGCCCACCGCCTTGTACAACGCGACCAACGCCGTGACCGCCGACGTTCGACCCACGGCCAACTGACTTTCCGCGCTCAACAACGTCCGTTGGGCATCCAGCACTTGCAGAAAGTCCGTCTCGCCTGCCTCGTAGCGCAGTTGGGCAAGATCCAGCGCATGCGTACTCGCTCGCACCGCCTCGCCCAAGTTCGCCAGCCGCGCACGCGACCGGTCGTACGCCACGATCGCGCTCTCGGTCTCGCCGATCGCTCCCACCACCGCCGACGTATACTGCGCCCGCGCCCGATCGGCCTGCGCCTGTGCGATGTCCACACGCGTCTTCACGCGGCCAAGGTCGAGAAACGGCCACGACAATACCGGTCCGATGAAAAACCGCGGTGTGCCCGTGTTGCCGAGCGCATTGAACGTCGGCGCCGTATACCCCGCGCTCGCGGAGAGTGACACACGCGGCAGATAGTCCGCCTGCGCCGCGCCGATCAACATCGTCTGCGCCGCCAATTGACGCTCGGCGCTCTGCACATCGGGGCGCCGCCTCACCAAATCGGCCGGCGACCCGACCTTGACGACGTTAGGCAGCGCCGGCAGCGTCGCCGACGCGAGCAGCGTCGCCGGCAAACTCTCCGACGTCCGGCCCATCAACACGGCCAGCTGATTGCGGCTCGCCGCGATCCGCGCCTCGATCGCCGGCGTCTCCGCCAGCGTTAGACTCAACTCGGCGCGCGCGCGCTCGACGTCGAAGGCCGTGCCGCTGCCCGCGGACAATCGTTGTTCGGTCAATCTCATCGTGCGCCGCTGGTTCTCCGCGTTCCGCTCGGACACGGCGAGCTCGTTCTGCGCGCCGCGCAGCTCGAAATAGGTGCGCGCCACTTCGGATGCCAACGTCAGTTGGGCATCTCGGAGCTGATCGTCCGCCGACTCCTCGAATGCGCGGCCCGCGCGCACATTGTGGCTCACCCGGCCGAACAGGTCGAGCTCCCACGACGCATCGACGCCGGCATCCCACAAATCCTGCCGCGGTAAGGCGCCGACGGTCCCCGGAAACTGCGCCGCGGACAATTGCTGCCGTGACACGCTCGCGGCCGCCGTGATCTGCGGCGCGAGATCGAGCGAAGCCAACCGGCGCGACGACCGCGCCTCGAAGAATCGCGACCGCGCCGCGCGCACGTCCGGACTCGCACGCAACGCATCATGCACCAACGCCGTCAGCGTGCTGTCGCCTAACCCGGCCCAGAAGTCGCTGTCCGGCGATGCGCCGCTCACGCGAGTTGAAGAGAGCTCTACCGCTTGGATGGTGTCGCTCGCCGAGTTCATTGCCAACGCCGAATCCGTCGCCGCGGACGACGCCGAAAACGAATCCGGTACCGCCACCGGCGCCGGCGCGACCGAATCGGCCGTGCCGGCCCCGCTCGATGCCGGAACGCGGCGCGCGCTGGTATCGGACAACGCCTGGAACGCCGGCGCCACCACCACCGTGGGCGCCTGATAGTTAGGCGAGCTCACGCACGCCGCCAGCGACGACGCGCCGGCCACGACCAGCCATGCGATCTTACGCATTGGCGCCTCCCTCACCCGGCGCGGCGAACGACCCCGGATGCCCAACCAACGGTTCATAGTCCGACGAACGCGTCTGTGCCGCGCGCGCCCGTTTGTGCACGAGTCCACGTACCACCACATAGAACACTGGAGTGAGCAAGAGTCCGAAGAACGTGACGCCGAGCATGCCGGAGAAGACGGCCACGCCCATGGCGTGCCGCATTTCCGCGCCGGCGCCGAACGCCACCACAAGCGGTACCACGCCCATGATGAACGCGAACGACGTCATGAGAATCGGGCGCAATCGGATCCGGCACGCTTCGAGCGCCGCGTGCACGGGATCGTGTCCCTCGAGCTCGAGCTCGCGCGCGAATTCGACGATCAGAATCGCGTTCTTGCATGCGAGACCCACCAGTACCAGCAACCCGATCTGCGTGAATACGTTGTTGTCGCCATGGCTCAACCACACGCCCGTGATCGCCGAGAAGAGGCACATCGGGACGATGAGGATCACCACGAACGGCAGCGACCAGCTCTCGTATTGCGCCGCCAGCACCAGAAACGCGAGCAGCACGCACAACGGGAACACCAGCAAGGCGGTGTTTCCGGCCAGGATCTGCTGATACGTCAGCTCGGTCCACTCGTAGCCGATTCCGTTAGGCAGCGTTTCCTGCGCCAGCCGCTCCATCGTCTGGACGGCCTGCCCCGAGCTCACGCCCGGCGCCGGGCCGCCGTTGATGTCGGCCGATGGATAGGCGTTGTAATGCATCACCTGGTCCGGCCCGAACGACTGCTTGACATTGATCAGCGAGCCTAACGGCACCATGTCGCCGTGCGCGTTTTTCACCTTGAGCTGCGCGATGTCCTCGGCGTTCGCGCGATAGGGCGCGTCGGCCTGGGCCATCACTTGATACGTCCGGCCGAAGCGGTTGAAGTCGTTCACATATTCGGAGCCGAGGTAGATCTGCAGCGTCTGAAACACGTCGCTCAGCTCCACGCCCTGCTGCTTCACGCGGTCGCGGTCGACGTCGGCGAACAGCTGCGGGACATTGATCTGATAGCTCGTGTACACGCCGGAGAACTGCCCGGTCTGGTTAGCCTTGGCGGACAGCGCCTGCGCGGCCTGATACAACGCTTCCTGGCCGACCCCGGCGCGATCCTCGAGCTCCATCTTGAACCCGCCTACCGACCCTAAGCCGTTCACGGCCGGCGGCGGGAAGACGGCGATGAACGCGTCCTGGATCGAGAAGAACTTCTGATTGAGCGCCGCCACGATCGCCGCACCGCTCTCGTCGCGCTTCGTCCGCTCCTCGAACGGCTTGAGTCCGATGAACACCGTTCCGGCGTTAGGCTTGTTGACGAAGCCGTTGATCGAGAGCCCCGGGAACGCCACCGTGTGCTCGACGCCGGGCTGCTGCATCGCGATGTCCGAAAGACGCTTGATCACCGACTCGGTGCGATCCAGCGATGCCGCATCGGGCAGCTGCGCGTACGCCACCACGTACTGCTTGTCCTGCGTGGGTACGAAGCCCGGCGGCACGCGCTTGAATCCGATCAGCGTGATCACGATGAGGCCGGCGTACACGGCCAGCGCCACGGCGCTCTTGCCGATCAGCCGCCGCACCGCGTTGCCGTACTTGTTCGACCCGCTCTTGAATGCGCGGTTGAACGGGTGAAACACCCATCCCAGCAGCTTGTCGAGCACCTTGGTCAGCCGGTCGGGCTCCGCACCGTGCGGCTTGAGCAGAATGGCCGACAATGCCGGCGACAACGTGAGGGAGTTGAACGCCGAAATGAGCGTGGAGAACGCGATCGTGAGAGCGAACTGCTTGTAGAACTGCCCCGTTAGGCCGCTGATGAATGCCACCGGCACGAACACGGCGCACAGCACGAGTGCAATGGCGATGATCGGCCGGCTCACCTCATCCATGGCCTTGTGGCTCGCCTCGCGCGGCGACAGCCCGAGCTCGATGTGTCGCTCGACGTTTTCGACGACCACGATCGCGTCGTCCACGACAATGCCGATCGCCAGTACCAACCCGAACAGCGACAGCGTATTGATCGAGAACCCGGACGCGAGCATGATCGCGAACGTGCCCACGATCGAGATCGGCACCGATGCGAGCGGAATGATCGACGCCCGCCACGTCTGCAGGAACACCACGACCACGATCACCACCAGGAGGGTGGCCTCGAGCAGCGTCTTGACGACCTCGTTGATCGAGTCGTGCACGAACACCGTCGGGTCATAGACGATCGAATAGTCCACGCCCTCGGGGAAGTTGTTCTTGAGTTGGGCCATCGTCGCGCGCACGTCGTGCGACAGCGCGAGCGCGTTCGAGCCCGGCTGCTGGAAGATCGCGATCGCCACGGCCGGCTTGTTGTCGAGCAGCGATTGCAAACCGTAGTCGCCGGCGGCGAGCTGGATGCGCGCCACGTCGCGGAGGCGCGTGATCTGCCCGTCGGCGCCGGTCTTGACGATGATATCGCCGAACTCCTTTTCGTTCACCAACCGGCCGCGCGCATTCACGGTCAGTTGATACGCCACCGGGTTAGGCATGGGCGGCGCGCCGACCACGCCGGCCGCGACCTGCAGGTTCTGCTCGCGGATGGCGTTCACGACGTCGGTCGCCGACAAATCGTGCGACGCGACCTTCTGCGGATCGAGCCACACACGCATCGCGTAGTCGCCCGAGCCGAACACGATCACCTGCCCCGCCCCGGGGATGCGCTGCAGCTGATCCTTCACCTGCAGCACCGCATAGTTGCGCAGATAGACCGGGTCGTACCGGTTGTCCGGCGACACGAGGTGCACCACCATCGTGAGATCCGGCGACTGCTTCTGCGTGGTCACGCCCAACTGCCTAACTTCCTCGGGCAGCCTGGGGAGCGCCTGGTTCACGCGGTTCTGCACCTGCACCTGCGCCAGGTCGACGTTCGTGCCGATCTTGAACGTCACCGTGAGGTTGAGCACGCCGTCGGCTGTGGCCTGTGACGACATGTACAACATGTTGTCGACGCCGTTGATGCTCTCCTCGAGCGGCGTGCCCACGGTCTGCGCGAGCACCGTCGGATTGGCGCCAGGGTACACGGCGCGCACCGCGATGGTCGGCGGCACGACTTCCGGGTATTCGCTCACCGGCAGCGTAAAAATCGCGATCAGACCTGCCGTGAGGATCACGATCGACAACACGGCGGCAAAGATCGGACGATCTATGAAGAAGCGCGAAAAGCGCATGACCTACACTCCGGAGTACTCGAACGGTGACGAGATTGCGATGGCGCTAGTGCGATGACACGACTGCGGGCTGCGAGTCCGACGGCGGCGTCATGGGCACGACCGTCGGGTTGACTTTGATACCGGGCCGCACGCGCTGCAGTCCGTTCACCACCACCCGGTCGCCGGGCGTTAGGCCCTGCTTCACCACCCGCAGCCCATCGTCCATCGGGCCGAGTGTGATGGCACGGTAGTCCACGGAGCTGTCGGGCTTGAGGACGAACACGAACTTCCGGTCCTGGTCCGTGCCCACCGCATCATCGCGGATGAGCGTGGCCTGGTAGCTGCGGCTGCCCACCAGCTTGATGCGGGCGAAGAGACCCGGCGTTAGGCGGTGATCGGGATTGGCGAACACGGCCCGCGCGCGGATCGTGCCGGCCACCGGGTCCAGCTTGTTGTCCACGAAGTCGATGTGCCCTTCGTGCGGATAGCCGGTCTCGTCGGCCAGGCCCATGTACACGGTGCGCTTCGCCGCCTGGTGGGCCGCGCGCGCGCCGGACTCGGGCGCCAACCCCAAGTCCTTCAAGTAGGTTTGCTCGTCGCCATCGAAGTAGACGTAGATCGGATCGAGCGACACCACGCTCGTGAGCGGCGTTGCGTTAGCCGCGCCCGCTTGCACGAGATTGCCGGGCGTGACCAACGCACGGCCCACGCGGCCCGATATCGGCGCGCGCACCGTGGTCCACTCGAGATTGAGCTGCGCCGTGGTGAGCTCGGCTTGCGCGGCCTGTACCGCCGCGTCGCCTTCGGCGCTCGCGCTCGTGCGGGTGTCGAAATCCTGACGCGAGATGGCCTGTGCCGCCAGCAGATGCTTCGCGCGCTCCACCTCGGATTGCGCCAGCGCCCGGCGCGTCTCCGCTTGCGCCAGATCTGCTTTCGCCTTCTCGACGTCCGCGTCGTAAGGCCGTTGGTCGATCACAAAGAGGACGTCTCCCTTGTGCACCATCGCGCCTTCGGTGAACTCGACACGCTCGACGTATCCCGACACGCGCGGACGTACGTCCACCATGTCCACCGATTCGAGATGACCCGTGAACTCATCCCAATCGGTCACCGGCCGCCCAACGGCCGCGGCGACAGTGACTTGCGGCGCGGGCGGCGCCGGCGGCTGTGACGATCCGTGTCCCGTAATCGCGCGTCCCGCCGCAATAGTAGCAAGAATCGCGACGACGGAAACGGCGATGATCCAGGTCCGGCGCGAGCGCGGTACGTTCGATGCGCTCGACGACTGTGATTCGGCTGCTGTGTGCATACTCGGAAGTCCTTAAGTGCGATGTGCGTTGAATTCTGAAACGGCGCTCCGCCTCGCGCAGTTCCAAGATCGGGAGTTTTCTTTTCCGCTCCCCGCCTTTTGACTGAAACCTGACGTTGCCCAAGCGCGCGTTACCGCACCGAAACACGCCGTTGGCCGCCCCTCTCGATGATTGACGTTCGAGAGATGGCAAAATCGACATTCTTGTCGACACGACATCACCGCCTTCGGCCGAGGAGCAAACGAACGCGGAGAATGTCCACAGTTTTGTTGGGTATTTGGCGCGGATGCTCTCGCCGCCCTCGAGAGATCCGTAGCTTTGCTAAGCGATTGCTAAGTCACACTCAGCGCCACCAATACGTAGGTTTACGTGGCGCGCGTCGCCTGCGTTTCAGTGTACGTGCTCTCGCGCCCACAGCGTCAAGGCGACGAGCAGCTTGGCCCCCGATGCGTCCACGGTGCTGTTGCGCGTCACGAGATCCCGATCGGGGTGGCGGAAGATACGCGTCCAGTCGGGCGCGATCGACGATGCCGTCCAGCACCGCTGCGCATGTCGATCGCCGGTTGCACGGGCGAGATGCCAAACGAGAACAGTCGTCGCGCAGCGCCTGCTTGGCCGCCGCGACGAGGTCGGGGCCGCAAACAAGACGCGAAGGGCGACATTTCGCTCGAAGAAGCCAGAGTTACACGATGTCGTCCAGCGCGTTTCCAAATTCAACGGCTGTAGAGCGAGACGAAGTTCGAGAGTTCGCCTGACTCGAGATCGGACACAGCCCAATACTCCACGTTGTCGGCGCGCCAGCGAATGAGGTGGTAGCCGTGCGCATCCGTCGACTCGGGCTCTTCGTTAGGACCGGCCTCGGGCCACGAGTCGACGTTGATCAGATGCTGCCGGCGCGCGTACACCACCGCGGCCACCACGCGGCCGTCGAGATAGTCGAGTCGGCCGCCCACGAGCGGGAATCCAGCCGAGTCCAGTACCGGCACCTTCGGCGAAAAATCCACCCGGCCATTGAACCACGGCTTCACGTTGTGCTCGTTGGTCGACTGGACATCCGTGAGGTGACCGGGCATGAGCGAGCGGATGTGGCTCGCCAACACCTGGTCGGCCAGCGCCGGCGACCCGCCGCCGCCGTGCGCGACGGCATACGTTAGGCCGCCGCTCGCGAGCGCGATGATGAGACCCGCCGCGGCGAGACGCAACCAACCCATCCGCGGGGTCGCGGACAACGGCTGCGCCGGGGCCTGCCGCTCGCTGGCGATTGCATTCGCAATCCGCGCCTTCAAGACGTCCGGGGCTTCGTAGTGCACGAGATGCTCCCGCGCCAAAGTCGAGGCCCGCTCGAGCGCCTCGAGCTCGCGCGCGCAGTCGCTGCATGCGGCCAGGTGTTCGCGCATCTCTGCGCGCTCCTCAGCCGACAGCTCCTTGTCCAGATACGCGTCGAGGCGCGTCCGGCAATCGGCGCACTGCATGTCAGCTTGCCTCCTTGTCCGTCACGCCTAACTTCGACGCCAGCCGCCGGCGCGCGCGCGACAGGCGCGACATCACGGTTCCGGCCGGCACGCCGACGATGTCGCTGATCTCGGCGTACGAGAGGCCCTGCACCTCGCGCAGCACCAGCACCTCCCGAAACTCGACAGGCATCTCTGCCAACGCCTGCGCCACCAACGCGCGGTCCGACTGCGCGATGGCCGACGCGTCGGCGCTCTCATCGTCGCGCACGATCGAGAGATGCTGCTCCGTGATCGGGACCGACGCCCGGTCCACCGCACGACCTTCGCGCAGCGTGTGACAACAATTGCGCACGATGGCGAGAAACCACGCGCGCGCGTTGTCGCCGCGAAATCCCGCGAAGTGGCGGAACGCGCGTAAGGCCGCATCCTGCACTGCATCCTGGGCGTCGTGTTCGTCGCCCAACATGTGACGGGCGAGCGTGTACGCGTCATCCAGGTGCGGCAGGATGCGCGCCTCGAAGCCAGCGTCGGCCCGGTGGGCCATCACATCCCCGACTCGCCGCGTCGCGTCACTGGACCACGATCGTGCCCTGCATCATGGGATGCAGCGAGCAGAAGTACTTGTAGATGCCCGCTTTGCCTAACGTTGTCGAGTAGTGCTGGCCCGTGTCGAGCACCGGCGACTGCTTGAATCGGTGCTCGACGTTCACGACCAGGTGCGGCACATCATCGTTGTTGATCCAGGTGACCGTCGTGCCGCGCGCCACGGTGAGCGTTGCCGGCGAAAACTGGAAGTTGTCGATGCCGATGTCGTTGGGGCCGAGCGCCAACGCCTTGCGCGCCTGTCGCTTGACCGCGTTCTCGCGCGTCGCCTCGTCGAATGCCGGCGGGTCCCCGGACAACGTCGCGTCGACGATGGCCAGCGACGCGCGCCCCGGGATGAACGTGACGTCGGCCAGGCCCAACACGCTCGTTAGGCGCGCGGCGTCCACGGTCATCGGACCGGGAGCCGGCGCCGTGCCGGGCGCGGGCTGTGGAAACGCCGTCGACATCGCCGTGTGAAACGACACGTGGCCCTCGACCTTCTGCATGATCTGGTGAATGTGCCCGTTGAGCACCGTCACCGAACCGAATCGCTTGAGCAACCCCAACGCCTGCTCCGAATCATCGGTCCCCCACCCCCACGCCGGGTAGACCGTCCACAATGGAATATGTGCGAAGACGACGATCGGTGTACTACTCGACAGCCCGGATACATCGTGCTTGAGCCACTCCAGCTGCGCGGGGCCGAGCGACCCCAAGCCGCCTGCCTTGAGATCGAGAACGTTCACGAGTCCAATGAAGTGGACTCCGCTGTGATCGAAGCTGTACCAGCCGCCGCCCTTGCTGCCCTTTCCGTAGCGCGCGAGGTACGACGCGCCGTTATCGGTGGCGACGTCGTGCTCGCCCGGCACGTAAAACACCCGATCGCTCTTGATTCCGGTTAGCACTTGATGCGCAGTGTCGAACTCGCTCGGCTTGGCGAGCTGCGTGATGTCGCCGGTATGCAGGACGAGCGCCGGTGTTTGCGGCAGGTCGTTGAGCCGAGCGACCGCTTGCTGCAGCGTGGCCGTCACATCTTTGTTGGCTTCCTTGCTGAAGCCGATGTGGCTGTCGCTGATCTGCGCGAAGAACACGCTCTTGCGCTCCGCTTCCGTTAGGAACGGGATACGGCTCGCCAGGAGCGACTTGGGCACGCCGCCCGCCATGACCCACACGGTGGCCGTGCCGGCCCAGGCCATGCACTTCAAGAATCCGCGGCGGTCCGTGCCGTCGTCGCTTTCCGTTGTCGTGATGTAGTTGCCGCCCGTTGGGCGGCGATGCCCGTCGTCGTGATAATGGCTCATTCGACCGGTCTCCAAGTGAGGATCATGGAGGGCTTGGCCCTCCATGTATTGACCGGCCCAACCGAGCGATTATTCCCGTCGCCTTACGCGCGTCGTTATCCGAAGAAGAGTCGGCATAACATGTGTTCCTACTATAGTAAGTACAGGAGTTTCAGCGACTCCTGTCCAGCGCGTGGTAGGCCTTTCGAGATTCGGCTCTCAAGCGGCAGGATGGCTGCGCGCGCTCCGAGGCTGGCGTGCGCATCGGTCGGTGACCATCCGCCGTTTTGTTTTTCAACAACAACGCTCATCTCGCCACGGGCAGCCGCGCGTGGTTCGGCGCAGCCGAGCGATCCTTCAGTTTCCTTTTCGTGATCCTTGTGACAGAGCG
>DATEHK010000054.1:0-3085 GCA_035279625.1 Gemmatimonadaceae bacterium | reverse complement strand
GGCTGCTCGTGGCGAGATGAGCGTTGTTTTTTTTGAAAAGCAAAACGGTCAGACGGTTACCGACCGATGCGCAAACCAGCCCTCGGAGCCATCGACTCGATCCGGCAGTGTTCGCCGTTGTCCGCGTGCAATGGCGTAGTCACTCGGCCCCCGCCTTTACTCACGCACGCGGAGCGATCCCGCCGACTGTCACGCCGAATCCCGAAATTCCCGGAAGACCCCAATTTTTTTCCGCCTCGATCCTTGGAGCATGAGCGTGGAAGGTCTCCTCGCCGCGGAAACGCAGATTCGCACCCTACGCTCCGACGCTCTCGACCGCCGGCAGGCGCAACGAGAACACGCTCCCGCCACCGGGCCTCGGCTCGTACCGCACATCCCCGCCCTGCGCTACGGCGAGCCCGCGGGCAATCGTTAGGCCCAAGCCCGAGCCGCCGATGTCGGCCGGCACACCGGGCGGCCGATAGAACGGCTCGAAAATCCGCTCTCGCTCGGCCTCCGGTACTCCGGGACCGCGGTCACCCACGCGGAACACCAGCATCGGCCCGTCGCGCGCCACGTCCAGCTCCACCGGCGTCCCGGGCGCGCCGTACTTGAGCGCGTTCTCGAGCAGGTTGCCTAACGCGCGCAGCGCGTGCACGAAGTCGAAGCGCCCGAGGAGGATCGGCGACGCCGCGCCGGCGGCGAGGGCGCCGGCGTTGACGCGCACCTCGCGGCCGTGCAGCACACCGGCCACGCGCTGCCGCACCGCCCCAATGAGGTCCTCGGCCGCGTTCAGTTCGGGACGCAGCACGAGCGCGCCGCCCATGAGCCGCGAGAGGTCGAGCAGATCCCCCACCACTCGGCCTAACCGGTCGGCTTCTTCTTCGATCGACGTCGCGCGCGCGTCGCCTATGCTCGCGCCCTCCTCTTCGATCGCGCCGGCCAGCGCTTTGATGGTCGTGAGGGGCGTCCTCAGATCGTGCGACACCGCGGCCAGGAGCGCATTCTTGAGCCGGTCCGCCTCGCGCAGCGCCTCGGCGTGCGCGGCCTCGTCCGTCAGGCGGAGGCGCTCGACGCCTAACGCGGCATAGTAGGCCAGGGCGTCAAGGAATTGGCGCTGATCGGCGCGGAGCGCGATCGCCGGCGTGCCCGCCGCGCGCAGCACGCCCACCGTCCGCTCCCGTACCCGAAGCGGCACGAGCAGCGTGCGCACGCCGCCGCCCACCAGCCAGAACGCGCCCAACGCCGGGCCGGACTGCGCCACCCCGTGTTGCGGCGCGACGTGCGTGAGCCCATCCACCCGCACCATGGCCGGGAGCCCGTGCGCGCCCACCCACGCCGCCAGCGACACGTCATCTTCCGGCGCCGCGTCCGCGCACCCGTCGCCCGCCTGCGCCACGCGCTCGAGCGGTACCCGCTCCTGCGCCTCGGCGTCGCCGGGCAACGGCCGCCGCAGGTAGATCTCGCAGCAGCCTAACGACAACGCCGACTGGATCACCTCGGCGATCGCGCGGAGGGCGTCGTCGGCGCGGGCCGCGTTGAGCGCCTCCGCGCCTAACGCAGCCAGGCGCTCCACTTCGGCGGCGTGCCGACTCGCGACCTCGGCCCGCTCCTGCGCGCGGCTCAGGAGCTGCGTCGCCACCACGCTCGTGACGAGGAACGCCACCAGCACCAGCCAGTCGAGCGGGTTGGCCACCACGATGGTACCATACGGCGGCAGGAACAGGTAGTCGAACAACAGGAACGCGACCACCGCCAGCACGAGACCCATCACCCGTCCACCGAACGCACTCCCGCCCAACACGATGAGCAGAAACACGAGGGCCACGTGCGCCTTGTCCAACGACGCCCGCACCGCTACCATGCCGGCCGTCGTCGCGGCGAGCACCAGGACGGCGAACAGCCACGCGCGCACGCGCGCCGGCGTGACGATGTTAGCGCGCATCGCCCTCCACGTCGCCGCCGTCCAGCGTGAGGCGATAGCCGACGCCGGGCTCGGTGAGGATGAATCGCGGCTCGTACGGGTCGCGCTCCAGCTTCCGCCGCAAATGCGCCACGTACACGCGGAGATAGTGCGCCGTGTCGCCGTACGTGTTGCCCCAGACCGCGTGATAGAGCTGTCGATGCGTCACCGGCCGATCGGCGTGACGTACCAGCACCTCGAGCAGCGACCACTCGGTGGGTGTCAGGTGAATTGCCTCTCCGGTTGGGCGCCGAGTGACCGCGCGGCGGGCGAGATCGATCTCGATGTCGCCGCCCGCGACGCGCACCGGCGCATCACCGCCCGGCACACGCGGCATGCGCGCACGGCGCAACTGCGCCCGCACCCGCGCGCGCAGCTCGGCGAGGCTGAAGGGCTTCGTCACATAGTCGTCCGCGCCCGCGTCGAGCAGCGCCACCTTTTCCTCTTCGGCGTGACGCGCCGTGAGGACGATCACCGGCGCCGTCGACCACCGCCTCAGCGCGCGTACGATCTCCACCCCTTCCATGTCGGGGAGCCCGAGGTCGACCAGCACCAGATCCGGGCGACGCGCCTCCGCCATCGTTAGGCCTGCGGCGCCCGAGGCCGCGTCGATCACCTCGACGCGGTCCGACGACAAGGCGTCGCGCACCGCGGCGCGAATTTTCGCCTCGTCGTCGATGAGCAGCACCACCAACGGCGCGCTGTCTAACGGCGCGCCGCTCGGCGTGTCATGTTCTCGGTTAGGCAACCGGGACGAAGTCATAGCCGGTCGGAAGAATAGAGGCTCGGTCGATTGCCGCACCCGCGATGGAGAGCTTCCTCGCTCTTTGAACGGATTTGATCTGATAACTGCGGATCGCTCGGCTGTGTGCGGTGTTCGCAGCCGCGAACGCCGATTTCCTAATTTGTTGTTTCAAAAAACGGGTCTTCGGGGAATTCCAGGAAAAGAAACGAAGCACGACCAGCGCCTACGAACTCGCCCCAGCAGCGAGCGATCCGCGGGTATCCGCAGCTTCCGCCGTTTCCCTAAAAACAGAGCGAGGAAGCCCTTCCACGAGCGTGCTGACAAGCTGCTACTTCACCGCGTCGTTTCTTTTCCGTTGCCCAACGTTGCGGTCCCTGCCGTGTCCGCCGGTGTCCGGC
>DATEHK010000053.1:0-22705 GCA_035279625.1 Gemmatimonadaceae bacterium | reverse complement strand
GGCGATACCCGGCGCTCGACTAACGTGCGCTCGTGCTGCCTCCGCTCGTCACGCGGTTCAACATCGGAGTCCCGGCGTCGCTCTGGTACACCCATTGGAAGATGATGTAGTCGGAGCCGACCGCGGCGACGCGCACGCGCACGAAGTGGACGCCATCCCGCTGCGCCGTCTGGAACACGTAGCCGTGTTTCGGCTGCGCGCGAATCGACTGGGTGGAATACCCGCCACGCGGCGCGACGTCGATCGAGGCAACATCGGGAATCGGCTGCGCGCCGTAGGCTACGACGCTCGTCCCGGTGCGAACCGGCGTCATCCATAGGCTGCCGTCGGCGGCACGATCGAGACGGAAATCGATGTCGGGACGCGTACCGCTCGCGGTCACGCCCAGCGTGTTCGTGGACGACACGAAGGCGAAGCCGCTCTTTCGGAGCGAGTCCTGGGCCGCGAACACCACCACATCCCCCGTGGCGGCAGACGGCGTGGCGGCGACCGGCGTCGGCCAATCGCTTTCGTGTCCGTCAATGCTGATCGCGCTCACGTCGAAACAGCGTCCCTGGCCGTTGGGCAGCCCGCTGGCGATGAAGTCTTCCGATACGGTGGTGCCCTCGAGCACCCACGCCGAGTCGCAGAGATTCTGCCCGGCATGGTAGACCGTGGAGTAGACGCGATAGTAGCTGAAGGCCGCCGGATTCGCTTCCCGGGCGTTAGGCAACCACGACAGCTGCACGGCCTGGTCGAGCGCAATCGCGGCGAGCCCCGACGGCGGCGGCAGCTTGTTGGTGTTGTCGACCGTGATGGCGTTGGACGGGGCGCTCAACGACCCGTCCGCGGCCTGCGACGCCACGTAATACTGCAAGTCAGGAACGCCCAGGTCCTCGAACGATGGGGACGTCGTCTGCGCGCGCAAATTCCATGTTCCGTTCGTCGACGATCGCGAGAACACCGCGTAGTCCGCGATGTTGGGATCGCGTACCGGATCCCATCGGAGATCGATTCCCTCCGGGATGTCCGCGTTCCCGCTCGGAATTAGTTGGTAGCTGAGATTCGAGGGCGGCGTGAGGGTGCCGTTGTTTCCCGTCACGCGATCGGAAGTCGAGCAGGCGGCGAGTGCGACCACGGCACCAGCCAACAGGGTCGTACGGCGCATTGCGAACTCCATCGGGGTATGCGCGCATCGGTTGCACGCACCGCGCCTACGCACCCGTCCGCACCAACCTCAATCAAGACAAGGAATTACTCGTGCCGCGCGATGCCCAATCGTCCATCCGCGTGGACACTCTCCGCACTCGGAATCGCACACTTTCCCCTCTATTCCCAGTTCTTTATGGCAGGCTCCCTTCCTGCGGCCGGTACGTCGATCTGTTGTAGTCGAACTTGAGATCTGGCTCCGCCTTGAGCGCGATGTAGAAACTGAACGCGAAGTTGCCGTTAGGCGCGCGCGAGAAGTGGAAGATCGCGCGCCAGTCGTGCATGTCGCGCTGCAACCCCACGTCCTGGTCGGAAAATTGGTGCAGCACGAAGTCGTAGCCCGTCGACCATTGCAGCGCCCACTTGGGCGTGAGGCTGAACGAGGCGTTGGCGCGCAGCGTCGTGAGCGATGGCGTCACGAACGGCGCACCGCCGGCGATCGTCTGCTGCAGCGTGTCGGCCGGCTGCGGTGTCTCGAGGCAGCGCTGATAGTTGATCGGGTCGTTGATCAGCACCTGGCACGTCGCACGAGGATCAATCACCCGCGCGCCGGGAATGGGCCGGCTGCGCGACGACGAGAACTGGAACGACGCGGTCCAACCCTGGCCGGTCGGGATGCCTAACGGTTGGCGCACGCCGCCCGGTCCGGCGATGATCGGCTGCTGATTGAGCGCCTGCGTCGATGCATTGCTGTTGGTCGAGTCGCTGCCGCCGAAGATCTTCGACAGCGCCGTGAGCGGGTTGTTGTTCTTGCCGATGGTGAACGACGCCGTGATGCCGGTACGGAACGGCTTGAACCGCGCGGTGTCGCTCTGGAGATCGCCTTGGAACAACGAGTACTGCACGGCGAGATCGAATCCCGGGAGCAGATCCGAGCTCACGCGATATCCGAACGTCGACGTGTTGAAGCCCGACGCGTGCGTCACCTTGGCGCGCTCGAAGTCGTAGCTGATGGGATCGAGACTGAGCGACAGGAGCTTGATCTTCTGTCCGGCGTCGGGGTTCGTGTCGTTCTTGCTCTTGAGCTTGGCCTCGATCACCTGGTCCAGCTGCACCGTCATGTTTTCCTGCGGCAAGCCGCCCAGGTATGTGGCGCGCGTCTTGTTGAGCGCTTGCAGGAACGCGTCGCTCACGTTGGACGCCGGCGAATACGTGAACGTGATGCGCGGCGAAATCGAGTGGCGGATGCGCGTGAACGGACCGAATCCCGGGAAAAATCCGAACAATGTCGGCGAGCTCGAGAGTCCATACTGCAGCGTTTTCGACTGCGTCACGAACTGGCCGCCGCTCAGTTGGCTGCGCACCCAGAAGCCACTCGTCGGGTCGGCGTTCACGATTCCGATGAACGGCGACAGCTTGAGCGTGCTCTGCATGAGCGATGGCAGACTGATCCCTGTTTGCCAATCGATCGACGTGAGGTAGCTCTGCGCGTACATGCGCCGGGTGATCAGCACACCGGTGTTGAAGTCGCGCACGTCGAACGCCTGGGGGAAGTTGTTCTGCTTGTCGGAGAGCGTGAAGCTGTTGTTCCACGTGAAGCCGAAAATGCGCAGCGGCGTCGAGAACGACGCCGTGGTGTTGCGCTGGCTCGCCTTCACCTGCGTGCTGTCGAACGCCGCTCCGTTCGTCCCGGGCGTGAACACGAACGGCGACGCGTCCATGTTCAGGTTCTCGGTGTTGTTGAGCGAGAACTGCGGCGACCACAACAGCCACGATCCGACGCCGATCGGCTTGGACGAGACACTCACGTTCGGGAAGTTCTCGTCGATTTCCTTTCGGCCCGTGTACTGCGTACGCGTGCCGCCGATGCTCAGGTTTGCCGGACCGAGCGCCTGCTGGAAGTTGACGGCCGACGCGATGGCGGCGAGCGCTTGCGCGACGTTGAATGCCTGCTGCCGAATCGCGGTCGTGTTGCTCGAGTAGTTGATCGACGCGTTGAGACTGCTGCTCTGCGAGAACTGCTGCTGATGCGACCACGAGATGTTGGTGCTCGTTTCGCCGTCGCTGAACGTGGAGTACGAGAGCCCGATTCGTCCGGCGAGAAACCGGTCCAGCCACCGGTACTCGAATTCGCCGTTCCAACGCGTCCATCCGATGTTGCCGTGCTGCGCGTTGTTGCCGCTCCGCCAGTCGAGCGACGTGGTGGCATCCATGTAGTCGTTGATGGCGAAGTAGTAGCCGAGGTTGTCGACTTCGCGCTGATACGACGCCGACGTGCGCACGATGTCCGAGAGGCCGAAGCGGGGCGGGATGATGCCGCTGCGCCGTCCGGTGCGCATGTCCTGGAAAATGAACGGCAGCCACAGGACGGGAATGTCCTGGATGTAAAGCACGGCTGGCCGCGCGACCATCAAGCGTCGCGTGACCATCTTGATTTCCTTGGATTCGAAGTGATAATGCGGGTCCGGGAGGTCGCAGCTCGTCACCGATCCGTCGATGGCGTACGACGTGTTGTGTCCGTGTCCCGTGGTGTCGCCGGCCACGGCGCCGCGCAGTCCGCCCACATACCACGTTTGGCCCGCCTGCGCGGACGATGTCGATAGGCGCTCGGCGATCCCTTTGTGGTTGCCGATGTCGTACTCGAGGCCGCCGAGTGTCACCAGGTCCGACGTTTGCGCGCCGGGGTCGCGCAGCACCGTGGTGTCGTTGACGGCGGTTCGCGCGATGACGATGCGCGACGAGTCGTTGTACTGGATCGTGTCCGACACGAGCACGGTCTGCTCGCGCTGCACGGCGCCGGCGCCCGAGAGCCGGAGCTGGTGCGTCTGCGTATTGAATACGGCGGTATTGCCCTGATAGCGCGTCGTGACGTAGCCGGCGCGACTCATGAGTGCGTTCATCACCGAGTCGGGCTCGTTCCACTTCACGAGGTCTTTCTTCACCTGGAGCGAGTCGGCGCGGGTGGTGTCGCCGCGATAGCGCGGACGCTGCGTGCTGTCGGGGAAAATGGGTGTCGGCGTGGACGGCGGGGTGATGGGGATCCCTTGGGCCGTCGCGCTGCCTAACGGAAGGGCGAGCACGACCGCGAGCGCGAGCGTGCGGCGGATCACGCCGTCGCTCCGCGCCGCTCCGCGCCCTCCACCTCGGCCGACTCCGCGTTCCGAATGGCCTGCCGCCGCAGCCGGCGCTTGTACACCCCGTACGTGAGCAGCACGCTCACCTCGTACAGGAAGTAGAGCGGCACGGCCATGGCGATGGTCGTCCAGACCAGGTCACCCGGCGTGAGAAACGCGCCGATGATCACGCACGCCACGATCGCGTGGCGGCGGTACTTGTTGAGGAGCTGCGGCGTCACGATGCCTAACGCAGCCAGCGCCAGGATCACGATCGGCAGCTCGAAGCAGAGCCCGAACGCCAGCGCCATGCTCGTCGCGAAGCCGAAATACTCGCTGGCCGTGATCATCGGCTCCAACGCCTGCGTCTGGAAGCTCATCAGCCATTCGACCGCCAGCGGCAGCACGACGAAGAACGACAGACACACGCCGGACAAAAACAGGAACGTCGCAAACGCGAATACCGGGATCACGACTTTCTTCTCGTGCTTGTACAGCGCCGGCGCGACGAACGCCCAGATCTGATAGATGATGAACGGCAGCGCGATCACGATGCCCAACACGATCGATGCGTTGAGCACGATCGTGAACGGGTCGCCGGGATGCGTGTACACGAGCTTGCGCCCGTGCAGGTACGGCTTGATCGGGCCCTCGAGGAGCCCGATCACGTCGATTTTCATGAGGAGCACGAACGCGAGGCCGACCCCGACGATCAGCGCGGCGAGCGACCAGATGATGCGCCAGCGCAGTTCCTCGAGGTGATCGAGGAAGGGCATCTCGCCGCCCGTGTGCCGGTCCATGCGTGACTCCACTGCTCCGCGCGCTCCGCGATCACTTCAAGTCGCGCAGATGGTCGCGCGCCAGCGCGGCCTCATCCGACTGCGGATACGAACTGATGAGTTGATTGAGCAGCGCCCGCGCCGCCGTGGCGTTGCCCTGCTGCTCCAGGTACAGCGCCCGCTTGTACAACGCGGTGGGTGCGTGCGGCGACTTGGGGTACTTCTGGATGACTAACGAATACGCGGTGTCGGCGGCCGCGGGGTTCCCCTGCGCCCGATACGCCTCGCCCAAATAGAACTGGGCCTCGGGTGCAATATCGGCCGTGGAGTAGTCCTGCAAAAGCTTCTGGAACGCCTGGACCGCGGTGCTCGGGCTTCCGCGCTGCAGCTGCTCCATGCCTAACTGATAGAGCTGATTCGGGCCCGGCTCGTTGGACCCCGGCGCCCCGGGCGCGGGAGTCGCCGTCGCGGGCGTCGTGGTCGCGCCCCGCGCCGGTTGCGTCGCCGGCGGCGACACGCCCTCGCCCATGTCCTGGTTCCGCTGCTCGATCGACGCGCGGAGCTCCTGCAGGCGATTCTGGCTCTGTCCCGTGAGCTGCTGAATCTGCAGCAGCTGCTCGTTCACGTCGTGCAGATCGCCGCGCACGTCGCCTTGCAGCTTCACCACGTGGCCGCTCACCGTGCCTAACGAATCACGCACCAAGCCGAGTGTCGCGATCACCTGGCCCAGTTGGGCGGCGCGCACGGAATCGGCGTGCGCGCCCGCCTGACGCAACGAATCGACTTGCACCTGCAGCAGCTTCACGTCGTTGCTGGTCGCGAAGCACGCCCCAGTCGCCGCGAGGGCGACCGGAGCGAGGCAGCGAAGGACGGTCTTCATTGGGCTCCCTTGATCTGATCGGCGCCGGCCGTAATCTCGAATTCATCGCGGCGATTCTGCGACCACGAGGACTCGTCGTGCCCCGTGGCCACCGGGTGCTCTTCGCCGTAGCTGATGATGTCGATCCGGTCGCCCGAGATCCCGTGATCGGTGAGATAGCGCTTGGCCGCCGCCGCGCGGCGCTGGCCTAACGCAAGGTTGTATTCGTCCGAGCCGCGCTCGTCCGTGTTGCCGCCCACCCTGATCTTCACGTCCGGGCTCGCGTTGAGAATCCCGATCTTCGCGTCGAGCGAGGACCGCGCGTCATCCTTGAGCGCGTCGCTGTCGAAATCGAAATAGATCACCTGCGTGAGCGCCTTGGTCGCCGCGTCCCGCCCGTTCCGCAACCGGTCCGCATCCGCCTGCGCCTTCGCGATCGAGTCGCGACGCGCAGCATCGGCCCGCGCAATCGAATCGCGGCGCGCGTTCTCCGCGTTGATGCTGTCCTGATTCGGGCCCTGCGCCGGAGTCGGCGCGGCTACCGGGGCCGGGTGCGAGCACGCCACGGCCGCGGCCGCAGCAAGCACGAAGAGCGAAGCGAGGCGGGTCTTACCGGTCATGAGGAATCCCTCGAGTGAAAAAGTGATTCTTGGCAGAGCGAACGACTACGGCGCGCGGGGTTCGCGCGACCAGGCCGCGAGCCGCGCGCCTGCATCGTGCGTCAATTGCCGGGCGCGTCCAGACTCGGCGTCGAGTACGAAAATCTCCTTCACGCCAGTGCGAGACGACGTGAAGGCGAGGTGACGCCCGTCGGGCGCCCATGTGGGATCTTCGTTGATCCCCTCGCTCGTCAACTGCTTCACCGTCCGATCCCGTAACGTGATCGTCATGATCTGGAAACGACCGTCCAGCTGCGACTGAAATGCGATCAGCCGGCCGTCGGGCGACCAGTCCGGATTGCTCCGATAGTTTTGATCGCCGAAGTTGAACGGCGTCAACAGATCTACGTTGGATCCATCGGCATCGGACGTATACACCTCGGGGTGGCCGGCGCGTCCCGACGTGAACGCCAAGCGCGCGCCGTCGGGACTGAACGTCGGCGACACGTTGTCGGTCCCCCGCCCAACCGTGACGCGCCGCGCCGAACCGCTACCGGACGCGCTCACAATGTAGAGGTCGGCCCCGTTTTCCTCGTCGTGAGCGTAACAGAGCCACTGCCCGTCGGGCGAGAACGCCGGCGTCGTGTTCAGCCCACCCGGCGTGGACGTCACGATATGCTGGCGACCCGTGTTCAGGTCGCGAATGACGATGTTCCACCCCGTGCGCGCCAACTCGCTGAACGCGATCGTGTGCCCATCGGGCGACCACGCCGGCGCCACCACTGTGCCGGGCTCGCTCACCGCATGCTCGCCGAACCCGTCCGAGTCTATAACGTAAATGCGATTGCCGCGCACGTACAGGATGCGCGTAGCCGCAATGCCGTGCACACCGGTGATCCACTGCTCGATTTGATCGGCCATCGCATGCACGCTCATCCGCCAATCTTCGGAGTTGGGCGCGCCGGACACCGGGACATCGTGCGCGGCCGCGAGTTTCTTCGCTGCCACATCGTACACGTTCACGTGTGCCGTGCTCCCCATCACCGAGATCTGCACCACCGCCGCCGCGCTCAGCGACTTCCAAATCGTGAAGTCGATCGCGTTCTTCCCCGCCTGCGTACGCGCCGTCTGTTGGACGGCATCACCCCCGATGACTTCGATGCGATCGCCGTAGTCGAAGTCGCGTTGGACCATCTCCTGAATGGAATCGCCACCGGGTCCGCTCACCGGGAACACGACGACACCCGGCTTGGTTCCGGGCTGGTACGTGAGGCCGATGCGAACGCCTCGCGTGGTGTCCTGTTGTTGCGCGTTGGCGCGCGCCGGCATCGCGAGACATGCCGACACGAGGGCGGCACCAAGAATCAGTCGCTGCGTCTCGAGCATCTAGTGAAGCACCCGTGGGTCGAAGCTGAAGATGACCGGCAGCACGTCGTCGGCGAAGCCGGATGGGAGCGGGCCGAACGCTTTCACCTGCGCCGCCTGATCGACCGCGCCCTGGCACTCGAGGTCGAAGGCGTAGTTCCCCGACCGCGTGATGAATCGGAACTCGGAAACCGTTCCGTCGCGCCGAATGAGGAACATTACCTCGGCCGTGTTGTTCGTGTTCCCGGGTGGGTGGAAGCGTAAGGCGATCTGTCGCACAATGTTTTCGAGGTATCCGGGAAACGGGAACTCGACGCCTTCCGTGCTCACGCTGGCGACGTCGGTTCCGCGTCCGCCTTCCGGACCGCCGCCCGCTTTGGGCGGCGGCGTGGTGGGCTTGGCGGGTGCCACGTCGGGTGTGGGCGTGGCCGGCGGCGTCTTCTTGCGCGGCGGCGCCTTCGTTTTCACCGGCATCGGCATCGCCTTCTGCATCTGCTCCGCCCGTTTAGGCACGGGCGGTGCTTTCTCCGCCGGCGCGGTGGTCGGCGGCGACGGCGTCACGACGCCCGCGGCGCGCGGCCCCGGCGGCGCGGCTACAATGTTGACGCGATACATGGGCGGCAGCACGCGCGACGCGGTGGGATGCACCAGGATGAACGCCGCCACCACGGCGCCGTGCAACACCACCGACATGCCTAACGGACCGCCGAGTCTGGCGCCGCGGGAGTCGCTGCGCGCGGCGGCGCTCACTTCGTGATGTCCTCGGGTTGGGCGACGAGTCCGACGTCGCCGACGCCGGCGCCGCGCATCACCGCCAGCACCTGCACCACCGTTCCGTACGGCACGCCGCGATCGGCGCGCAGGTAGATGCCGTTGCGTCCGCGCTGCGACGCGAGCGCCTTGAACGTCGCGCGAAACTCCGCGTACGTGAACTTGTCCTCGTCGACGTAGATCTGCCCCGCATGGTCGATCGACACCACGAGACTCGATCGCGCCTCGAGCGGACGCGCTTCGGCCACTGGCAACGCGATGTCGACGCCGCCCTGCATCATCGGCGCGGTGATCATGAAGATCACCATGAGCAGCATCATCACGTCGATGAGACTCACGACGTTGATGTCCGCGTTGAGCGGCAGCCCCTTCCCGCGGGCTCGGCGCGACATCTAGATCCGGCCTTCGCGGACCATCATCGCGATGATCTCCGTCCCGAAGCCCTCGAGCTCGTTCTCGAGGCGATTCAAGCGCGCGGCGAAAATGTTGTAGCCGAACACCGCCGGAATGGCGACCGCGAGCGCCGCGGCCGTCGCCGTGAGTGCTTCGGCGACGCCTGGCGCGACCGCGCTCAGGTTGCCCGAGCCCTTGGTGGCGATGCCCATGAAGGCGTCGATCACGCCTAACACAGTGCCGAAAAGCCCGATGAGCGGGCTCACCGATCCGATCGTCGCCAGCCACGGAATGAAGTGCGACAGGCGATCGCGCTCTTCCGACGTCTCCGAGTCGAGCACCAGCCGCAGCGCTTCGACCTGCGAGCCGCTCAAGGGCGAGCTCCCCGCGGCCTCCCGCAGTGCACCCGGCTTCATTTCGGCGAAGAAGTTGACGGCGCGGGAGAAGATCCGCGTGAACGGGCTCGCCGGGCTCCGGCGCACCAGGCCGGTGGCCGTGTCGAGCGCCGGGGTCCGCACGAACTCGCGCGTGAACGCGCGACCCACGCGGTCGGTTTTCCGGAACTCCCACCATTTGGCGAGCATGATCGCCCAACTCACGAGCGACAGCACCACGAGCACGCCTAACACGATTTGCGTCACCAGCGACGCGTGCGTGATCATGTCGATGGGCGCCGTCGGAATGGCGCCGCCAATCTGCGCGACCACGGGAACCGGAACCGTCACGTGCGTGCCTCCGTCCGTCGTTGCTTGAACCAGTCATAAGTTAGGCGAAGGCCGTCGTCCAGTGCGACGCTGGGTCGCCAGCCGAGCATCTGTACCGCCTTGTCGTTCGCCACCGCCGAGCGCAGTTGCTCGCCCGGCCGCGCCGGCGCGTGCTGCACCAAGCTCGGCGAGCCGGACAGCTTCTTGAGCGCGCCCGCCAGCTGCACCACGTCGGTCTCGACCGACGTGCCGATGTTGAACGCGCGGCTGTCGAGATCCGACACCGGCGGCAGCGTCGCCGACGACGCGAGCGCATTGGCGCGCGCCACGTCGCCCGCGTACACGTAGTCGCGCGTCTGCTTGCCGTCGCCGAAAATCGTGAGTGTCGTGCCGTCGATGAGCCGGTCGCAGAAGATCGCGACCACGCCGGCCTCGCCGTGCGGATCCTGACGCGGACCGTACACGTTCGAGTAGCGCAGCGCCACCGTGTCGAGGCCGTGCACGCGCGCGAAATATCCCATGTAGTACTCGACGCTGAGCTTGGCCGTCCCGTACGGCGATTGCGGATCCTTCGCCGCCGACTCGGCTGTGGGCGGCTGCACGAGATCGCCGTACACCGCGCCGCCCGTGGACGAAAACACGAAGCGCGTGCGCGGCGCCGTGCCGTTGCCCGACGCGCGAACCGCCTCGAGCAAATTGAGCGAGCCGCCGATGTTCAGTTGGGCATCTGCCGCCGGATCCGCCACGCTCTTGCGCACGTCGATCTGCGCTGCGAGATGGCAGATGACATCGAAGTGCCCCTCGCGCACGAGGCGCGCTGCATCAGCCGATGTGATGTCGAGTTTGTGGAATTCCGCTTCACGTGGAACCTGATCCCGCTTACCCGTCGAGAGATTGTCCAGCACCGTCACCTGATCGCCGGCGGCCACGAAGGCCTGCGCGACGTGGGATCCGATGAATCCCGCGCCGCCCGTGATGAGCGTGCGTCGCCCCATCAGCGGCCCTCTGCGTTAGGCGTGTCGTCCGGCGGCGTGCCGGTCTCCGAGCGCTCGAGCGCGAACAGGTATCGGAGTGCATCCACGATCGCCAGACCGTGTCCGTTTGCCGATGCCGCGCGCAATCGAACGCTCGGCTCGTGCAGGAATTTGTTCATCAGGGCTTGGGAAAAAAGGTCGACGGCCGCCCGATCATCGGGCGCCAGGTGCGCGAGCTTCTTCAAGGCGCGCGCCAACTCGTCTCCGCGCACCCGGTCCATCTGCGAGCGAAATGTGCGGAGCACCGGCACCGCGGCCAATCCGGCCAGCCACTGCCAGTACACCTCCACCTCTTCGGCAATGACCGTCTCCGCCGTGGGCAGCTCCTGGCGACGGCGCTCCAGGTTCGTCGCCACGACCGAGCGCAGGTCGTCGAGGTCGTAGAGGAACACGTTGTCGAGCGTGCCGACCTCGGTCGCGACGTCGCGCGGCAGGGCGATGTCCAGGATGCAGAGGGGGCGATCGCCGCGCTGTCGCATGGCCGGTTCCACTTGCGCGCGCTCGACGATCGGATGCGGCGCCGCGGTGGAGCACAGAAGCACGTCGACGTCGGCCAAGTGTGCCCAACAATCGTCGTAGTGGAGCGCCTCGCCGCCGTGGCGTTCCGCGAGTGCGACGGCGCGCTCGTACGTGCGGTTAGCGACGATCGCCGTGCGCACGCCTTCGCTCACCAGACATTCGAGTGCGAGGTCTGCCATGTCGCCGGCGCCGAGCACCATCGCGCGCCGTCCGGTGAGGTTGCCGAAGATCTTCTTCGACAACTGCACGGCCGCCGAGCTCACGGAGGCCGCACCACGCCCAACAGCGGTCTCTTCGCGCACGCGCGACGCAACGAGCAGCGACGACTGGAACAATCGATTGAGAATCGCCCGCGACGTGCTGCGGCTCGCTTCCCACGCGTCGCGCACTTGCCCGTGGATCTGCGCCTCGCCCAAAATCATCGAATCGAGACCCGACGCCACGCGGTACAGGTGCGCCGCCGCGTCACGGTCGCGTCGCACGTAGCCGTACGCCGCCGCGTCGGCCGTTCCGCCTAACCGGACGGATAGATGCTCCCAAATGGGTGGCGCCGCCGGCTCCTCGCCTTCCACCACGTAGACTTCGGTGCGGTTGCACGTCGACAAGAGCGCCAGCTCGGCCGCGCCGGTCGCACGGGCGAGGTCGTCGAGGACACGCGGGGTTTCGTGCGGCGGCACGGCGACCTGCTCGCGCACGTCGATCGGCGCGGTCTGATGGCTCATGCCGGCGACGATCAACGCCACGCCGCCAGCTCCTGCGTGAATGCACCGCTTTCCACTGTTTCGCAGAACCCGTCGTCGACCAACGATGCCGAGGCGCGGCGCCACTCGTCGCGCGCGCCCGAGTCGAGCAGCCGCCGCCGTAGACGCGCCAGCGCGCTCACCGCCGACGCATAGCGGCCATCGAACCGCGATCCGATCGCGTCGCGCACGCGGGCCGCGACGCCGGGCACGCCGCCCGCGGTGACCGCGACCACGAGGTCGCCCGCCCGATGGGTGGCGAGCGTGACGAACGTACCGGCCGTCGGATCGTCGGCCACGTTCACCAGCACGCCTAACGCGCGGGCCGCATCCACGACGCGCGCGTTGACGTCGGCACGGTCGGTGGCGGCGAGCACCATGGTCGTGCGGCCGGGGGCTCCGTTCGGCGAAAGGTCGGACGCCATGAAGGGTCGCGCCTCGATCGTGCACCGGTCGCCCGCCAGCGCTCGCACCGAGTCGGTCGGCGCCGCGGCGACGATGCGTACGCGCGCCCCCGCCTCCAACAACGCCCTCGCCTTCCGCTCGGCGACACTGCCGCCGCCCACGATCACCGCGTCCACGCGCGCGCCGTCGAGCGCAATCGGGTACGCGCTCACAGGAACCGTCCCTTGAGCGGATCGATCACGCGGAAGGCGATGTACAGTACCACGACGCCCGCGAAGAGCACGTTGGTGAGCATCGCGGCGCGATGCGCGCACCACCCGCGTACCACCCGGCCGATCGTGAGCGCTGTGACCGCGAGCCAGGCACTGTAGGCCCACACCATTTTGATCGCGTGACCCGTGCGATACTCGAGCGCGTAGCTGGACGCGAGCCCGATCCCGACCGTGAGCGCCAACCATCCCGCGACCACGGCAACGTGATTCACGCGATCGAGGGTCTCGAGCGGCGGGAAGAAGCGAAAGATGGCTCCGAACCGTCTCGACTTGAGCTCGCGTCGCTCCACGAGGTACATGACGCCCGCGGCAGCCGCAGTCGCGAATGCCGCGATGCCGAGGAAGCTGAGCGCGATGTGCGACGTGAGCCAAACCCCGCGCATGCCATCCGCCTCCGGCCCGGGAACCATGCCGGCGAGACTCGCGAAGCCGGTGAGCAACGCCGCCAAGGGCGCCGCGAAGAGCGTCAGGCTCACTTCGCGAGCCAGTGCTTCGACGGTGAGGAGGGTGATTGCGACGAGCACCGCGGCGAACGACATCGCGGGCCCCAAACCCGTGAGCGGCGGCTCGCCATGGATGCGCACGAAGTCGCCGAGGGCGACCAAGTGAACCGCGATGCCCGCGGCGAGCACCCAGACGACACTGCGGACCGGAGCGCGAATCGGGCGCGCAAACGGAATGGCCGCCAATCCCGCAGCAGCGAGATACAACACGATGGCGACGGTGTGCGCGAGGACGATCATGTCGGAGCGTAATCTACTGAGGATCAGGCAGATCCGTACATGGGCCTCCCAACTTTCTCCCCACAAAAAAAGCCAACGGGGAAGGCGTGTCATCGCCTTCCCCGTCGATCTATAAAGCCGTCCTGCCGTGCTCGTGCGCGGCGAGAGCGCGGATCACGGCATGCGCGCGGTCAACCGTGCAGGCGTGCCGATTTTGATTGACGGATGACGCTGGTCCAAAATGATCGCCGTCGTTCCTTCATCGGTCACCTTCACCACCTGGGCCAACGCGATCGGCTCCTCTGGAAGCGTGACCACATCGGCCGTTCCAGGGATCGGCGCCTTCTCGCGAGCGCGATACAACGTGAACTCGTCGCCGATCTTTACGCCATCTTTGTTCGTCGCATCGAGAATCACGTAGCTGCCGATGGACGGAAGCAAGGCGCGCGACGGAACGAACACGATCTTGCTCTGCGGACCGAGCGACAGCGGCGCGGCCTTCGCATCGGTCGTCATGTTGAAGCGATCGAGCGGCATCACACCCTGACCGATGAGCACTTCGTCGTATTGCTGAATAATCCGGACTGTCGTCGCTTCGCCGCCGTTATCGGTGGCTTCAACCTGCACGATGGCAGTTGGCTGCATCACCTGCCCACCGTCGGGCAACACGGCTCCGTGATTGAACACCATCAAGCGGTCACCTTTCGCGGCGACGATGCCGTTGGGCAGCGTGATGTAGGCGCGCGATTCGGGACCGAGCCGCTCCGCGACGGCCAGCGTCTTGGCGATGCCGGGAATTTCAGCCGTTGCGACGAGTTTGCCCTGCGACTTGGGACCACCCACCGCGTCGAGCCACGGCGCGGCGTAAAACTCGCCGACACGAACGGCTGTGTGCGCATAGTCGAGCGAATTCGGTCCGAGCTGCGAGCCACCCGACAGGCGCTTGGCGAAATCGTCGTGGAATACCGTTGGGCCGCCGGAGCGCATGGGGACCGCCTCCGGCTCGAAGCGCGGCTCCATCTGATCGGCAACGACATTCTGCACGCCGCCGGGGATGCGCAGCACCTGTCCCGGATAGATCCAGTGCGGATCGCGAACGATGGTCGTGTTGATGCGGTAGATCTCGGGCCACAAGAACGGATCATTGAGATACGTCTGGGACAGATCCCAGAGCGTATCGCCTTTCTTCACCGTGTGCGTCTGACCAGCCGTCGTGTCGGACGGAGTCGCGGACGGTGTGCTGTCAGCGGGCGTCGCCGACGTCGCGGCGGCCGGCTGATGCGTTGTGTCCGAGGCCGGCGCCGCGGCCTGCGTGTCGACCGGTGCTGGAGCCGCGGGCTGCGCAGGCTGAGTTTGTGGGGCGGGAGCAGGAGCGGGCTGCGACGTCGAGTCTTGTTGGGCGGGAAGCGCCGCAGATGCTGCTGCTACGAAAAGCAGGGCGACTAACCAGCCAACACGACTGTTCGGGCGCATGGCCGACTGCCCATGAGCTGCGGAGTGCGTGAACGGACGCATGTACGCCTCATGATCGGTGCGAGAACCAGCGGGAGCGATGAGGAATCCGGGCGTGTGGCGCGCCCGGCTCCTCGCTAGTGAGACGCGCCGGAGACGTTCGAGTCACGGCTACCGACCCCTGTCGGTCAGAATGGAAGATCGTCGTCTTCCTCTTCGAGCGAGCCCTTGAAATCCTCGAATTCTCCGCCCGCCCCACCGCCACCTGAGCTCGCCGATGAACCAGCCACCGCTCCGCGACTTCGATCGTTCGACGCGCGGCTTCGAGACGGCGCCTCGCCATCCATGCCGTCCGCTCCCGCGCCGGCGCGACCAGAGAGCATGATCATTTCGCGAACGTTGATCTCGGTCATGTAGCGAGTCTGGTTTTCTTTGTCCTGCCATTGCCGGTACTCGATGCGCCCCTCGACGAAAACCTTGTCGCCTTTTTTGAGGTAGCGCTCGACGATATCGGCCAGTTGGCTGACCTTGGAATTCCAGACGACGCAACGATGCCACTCCGTTTTTTCCTGCTTCTCGCCCGATGGGTTGTTCCAGCTGCGGCTCGTGGCGAGTGAAAAAGTGGCCACGCGGTTGCCGCCCGTGGTGGAGCGCACTTCGGGGTCTGCGCCCAGGTTTCCGATCAAGGTGACCTTGTTCAAGCTTCGACTCACAATGCCTCCTGGCAGATGGCGAGATCACTCGCGGACGACAGTATAGACAGGCAGCAATCCGGCCGCCAGCAAACGAACGCGACGAACATCGAATCATCGCGGCGCCGCGGGCGGCGGCTCGAGATCGAGCTTGAGCACGAGCGCGTCCTCGGTCGGATCCCGATAGTAACGCCGCCGCCGTGTGACCTGCATGAAACCGCGCGACGCATAGAGGGATCGCGCGCTTTGGTTCGAGTCGCGCACCTCCAGATACACGGTGACCGCACCGCGGGCGCGAGCGGTCGCAACCGCCGCGTCGAGCAACATGCTCCCAATTCCTCGGCGCCGCGCAGTGGAACTGACGGCGAGATTCGCGATTTCGCCCTCGTCCAACACGTACCATGCGACCACATATCCCTGAACGACGTCGTGGTCATCGCAGGCGACCACGAACAGTGCGCGCGCGTCGTCCAACAGGTGCTCGAACGACGCGCGCGACCACGCGTCGCTGAACGCCTCGTGCTCGAGCGCGACGACGCGAGCGATGTCCTCCCGCATCGCGAGTCGCAGGTGCGCGCCGTCGCCTGATTCGCGCCGGGCGTCGGCGGGGAGATCGACGATTGGTCTCATCCCTGTGCTCCGCCTAACGGGCGGCCGTGTGTTTCTTCCCACCGTTGCTGCGCCGCGGCGGTACGACCGTACTCGGGTTCCCACGTCGCGAGATCCGCGACTGGCGCCGTACGGAACAGGGACTGGATCCGTGCTACGCCGCGCGCGTGCGGCGCGAACCGGATGGCTTGATCCGGGCCGACGACCCGCGCGCCGAGTCGCGTCGCGACGGGGTCGACGCTGTCGCGCGGTCGCACGGACATCGCTTCGACCTCGACGATCGAGAGGTCGTCGCCGACCTCGAACGCCGCGGCGTAGACATCGCCGCGTAAGGCGTCGAGCACGGCGACGTAGCGCCCCGGCTCTCGTGCAATGGTATTGCCGGCCACGATGAGGAGGAGCGACGACACGCCGTAGAACGGGATCTCGCCGCGCGCACCCGTTCGCATGGCGCACGCCTTGGCAATCGACGCCGCGATGCGCAGTCCAGTGAAGCTGCCCGGCCCGCTGCCGCAGACGATGCGTTCGATATCGTCCGCGGCGCGGCCCGACTGCCGCACCAGATCCGCGACCGCGGGGAGCAACGTCTCCCGCCCCACGCTACGCATTGGCACGTCGATCGCGCCTAACTGGGCGCCGCCGCACAGGAGCGCGACGGTGCCCGTATACGTCGAGGCGTCGAGCGCGAGCGTGAGCGGCCCGGTCATCCGGCCAGCAGCAGCCGGCGGTCGGCATCGCGCTCGTCGTACTCGAGATCGATCGGCACCGTATCAGCCGGGAGGCGCGTGCCCGCGCGCTCCGGCCACTCGACGAGCACGAGGGCGTGCGCATTCACGATTTCGTCCCACCCGATGTTGGTGAGCTCGGCCGGCGCGCCTAACCGATAGAGGTCGAGATGGTACACGATGGCGCTCGCGCCCTGATACCGATGCACGAGCGCGAACGTCGGACTGGTGACGGGCTCCTGCACGCCGGCGCCGGCGCATATTGCCTGGACCAGCGTCGTTTTCCCCGCGCCGAGCTCGCCCGAGATGGCGACGACGAGCGGCGGACGCGCCGACGCGCCGAAGTCCGTGCCCCACGCCACGAGCTGGTCGCGCGTGAGCGCGATGCGTCCCCGGGTCGCGAGACCGGGAACGACGTGGTGGTGCGCCGGGTGCGTCACCGCGCCGCCCGCAGGCGGTCGAGACCTCCGGGGCGCCGCGTGACATTGCCATCCAACTTTGCGCGGAGCTCGAAGATCTGATCGCGCAGCGCGGCCGCCGCCTCGAAGTCGAGCGCCGTGGCCGCTTCCTTCATCTGCTGCTCGAGCATCGCCAACAACGCGCCCGTATCCATTTCCTTTTCATAGCCGGCAACGCGCTCCGCCACGCGACGCTGCGTTTCCCGCTCGCCCCGCGCATCGGCGACGCGCGTGATGAAGCGAACTTGCTCGGTGCTCTTGACGACGCTGCGCGGCGTGATGCCGTGTTCCACATTGTACGCCACCTGCAATTCGCGGCGGCGACGCGTTTCATCCAAACACCGCTGCATCGATCCGGTGATGCGGTCGGCGTAGAAGATCGCGGTGCCGGCGACGTGGCGCGCTGCGCGCCCCACGGTTTGGATGAGCGACCGGTCGCTGCGGAGGAAGCCTTCCTGATCGGCATCGAGAATCGCGACCAGCGACACTTCGGGCAGATCGAGTCCTTCGCGCAGCAGGTTGATGCCCACCAGCACGTCGAAGTCGCCTAACCGGAGCCCGCGAATGATCTCCATGCGCTCGATGGCGTCGATGTCGGAGTGCATGTAGCGCACGCGCACGCCCATCTGCTGCAGGTAGTCCGTGAGGTCTTCGGACATCCGCTTGGTGAGCGTGGTAACGAGCACGCGCTCGCCGCGCTGCTCGCGCAGCCGGATCTCGTGCAGCAAGTCGTCCACCTGGCCGCGGACCGGCCGCACCTGGATCTCGGGATCGACTAACCCAGTTGGGCGGATGATCTGCTCGACGACCACGCCTTCCGACAGCTGCAGCTCCAGGTCGCCCGGCGTCGCCGACACGAAGATCGCCCGCGGCGTGAGCGACAGGAACTCGTCGAACATGAGCGGCCGGTTGTCGAGCGCGCTCGGCAGCCGGAACCCGTAGTCGACGAGGGTCAGCTTGCGCGCGCGGTCGCCGTTGAACATGCCGCCGATCTGCGGCAGCGAGACGTGCGACTCGTCGACCACGACGACGAAGTCCTCGGGGAAGTAGTCGAACAGGCACGCCGGCCGCTCGCCCTCGCCCCGGCCCGAGATGTGGCGCGAGTAGTTCTCGATGCCCGCGCACGTGCCGATCTCCATCAGCATCTCGATGTCGAAATTCGTCCGCGACTCGAGTCGTTGGGCCTCGAGCAGCTTGCCCGCCTCGCGCAGGATCGCGAGGCGCTCGACGAGCTCCGACCGAATCAGGCCTAACGCACGCTCGAGGGTGGCGCGCGAGGTCACGAAGTGCTTGGCCGGGTAGATGGCGGCCCGATCGAGGTCCGCGATGGTCTTGCCGGTGACGACGTCGATCTTGGAAATCTTCTCGACCTCGTCGCCCCACATCTCGACCCGCACGCCCTGCTCCTCGTACGCCGGGAAGATCTCGACCGTGTCGCCGCGAACCCGAAACGTGCCGCGCTCGAACGAGACGTCGTTGCGCGAGTACTGGATGCCGACCAGCGCGCGCAAAATATCATCGCGGCCGCGCACCTCGCCGCGCTTCACCAGCACCATCCGCTCGCGATACTCGACCGGGTCGCCTAACCCGTAGATCGCCGAGACGGTGGCGACGATGATGACGTCGTCGCGCTCCATGAGACTGGACGTGGCGCGCAGGCGCAGACGGTCGATGTCCTCGTTGATCGACGCGTCCTTCTCGATGTACGTGTCCGTCGTCGGGACGTACGCCTCCGGCTGGTAGTAGTCGTAGTACGAGATGAAGTACTCGACCGCGTTGTTCGGGAAAAAGGTCTTGAGCTCACCGTACAGTTGGGCGGCGAGCGTTTTGTTGTGCGACAGCACCAGTGTCGGCCGACCGTAGGCCTTGACCACGTTGGCGATCGTCATCGTCTTGCCAGATCCGGTGACGCCCAGGAGCGTCTGAAACCGATCGCCGCGAGCGAGACCCGCGGACAACTCGGTGATGGCGCGCGGCTGATCGCCGGCGGGATCGAAGGGCGCGATGAGAGAGAAGTCGGCCATCACGTAATATAGTGCGACAGACGGGATTTGTTCGGGAAGCGCGCGCTCGCGCGCGCTTGGGGACAAGGGAACTCGGAAACGAGTGCGACGCAGCCTTGGGGGTGGAGTGGCATGAATGACCTGTGCGCCGAGGCAGCCATGCGCGCTTCCCTGACTTATTCCTGCGCTACGCGCTCGCGCCTCGTTACGTCCGTCACGCCCTTCACGCGACGCACCGCCCGAATGATCTTCTGCAGGTGCGTCAGGTTCTCGACCTCCACCAGGACCGAGCCCGAGACTCCGCCGCCGTCACCGCTCCGGAGCTCCATGCTCTTGATGTTGGTGCCGGTATTGGTCACCGCTTCGGCGACGTCCGCGTACAGCCCGCGACGGTCGGAGGCCTCGAGCGCGAGGCGGACAAGGAACAGCTCGCCATCCATTTCCTGCCAGTCGATGTCCAGACGCCGCTCGGGCTCGTGCGACAGGAGCAGCACGTTCGGGCAGTCGGTGCGATGAATGCTCACGCCGCGGCCGCGCGTCACGTACCCGACCACCGGATCGCCGGGCACCGGCTGGCAGCACTGGGAGTACCGCACCATGAGCCCGTCCACGCCCTGGATGCGCACGCCCTTCGACGCGCCGCGCATGCGGTCCACCAAACGCTCGAACGCGCTCGACTTGGATGGCGCCGAGCCGTCTTGCAGCGCCTCGACGCCCGGATAGATCGCCTTGAGCGCCTGCAGCACGTGCACGTCGCCCTGGCCTAACGATGCGATGAGGTGCCGGGCGTCCGTTAGACCGAGCGACTTGGCGGCACGGGTGAGCGCGTCGTCGTCGGGGCGGCCCAAGTGGCGGCGGCGCACCTCGCGGTCCAGCATCTCGCGTCCGACTTTGGCCGAGGTGTTCTGTTCCTCCTGCTTGATCCACTGCCGGATTTTGTGTCTCGCGCGGCCCGTGCGCACGTGCGAGAGCCAATCGCGGCTGGGCCGCGCACTGGGGGCCGTGAGAATTTCGACGGTGTCGGAGTTGCGGAGCTGTTTCGAGAGCGGAGCGATGCGGCCGTTCACCCGCGCGCCCTGGCAGTGCGTGCCGACCTCGGTGTGCACCGCGAACGCGAAGTCGATCGGCGTCGCGTTCTTGGGCAGTTGGATCACGTCGCCCGTGGGCGTGAAGACGAAAATCTCGTCCTGATACAGGTCGAGCTTGAGCAGCTCCAGGAATTCGTCGGGCGTCTTGGCGTCGAGCTGCGCCTCGAGAATCTGGCGGAACCAGGCCAGGCGCTCGTCGAACTTGTCGGCGCGGCGCGGACCGTCGGCGCTTTCCTTGTACACCCAGTGCGCGGCGATACCGTACTCGGCGGTCTGGTGCATCTCGCGCGTGCGGATCTGCACCTCGTACAACTGGCGCCCCGGTCCGAACACCGTGGTGTGCAGCGACTGGTAGCCGTTCGACTTGGGCTGCGCGATGTAGTCCTTGATCCGTTCCTGCAGCGGCGTCCACGCCTCGTGGATGATGCCTAACGCATGGTAGCAGTCGGGCACGCTGTCGACCTGCACGCGCACCGCCATGAGGTCGTAGATCTCCTCGTACGGCTTCTCGCGCTGCTTCATTTTCTTGTAGATCGACCACAGATGCTTGGGCCGCCCGATGACATCGACCGATGCGATGCCGGCGCGCTTGAGCTCGCGCTCGAGCGGCTCCGCGAATTGTCCGATGAGCGCCTCGCGCTCGCCGCGCTTCTGCGCCACCAGCTTCGCCAGCTTTTTGTACTCGACCGGCTCGAGATGCTTGAACGACAGGTCCTCGAGCTCCCACCGCACGCGCGCCATACCGAAGCGGTGCGCCATGGGTGCGTAGAGATCCATTGTTTCCTGCGCGATGCGCCGGCGCTTCTCCTCGGGGAGAAAGTCCAGCGTGCGCATGTTGTGGAGGCGGTCGGCAAGCTTAATGAGGATGACGCGGACGTCTTTCGCGATCGACAGCAGGAGTTTGCGATAGTTCTCGACCTGTCGCTCTTGCGTCGAGCGAAACGAGATGTTGCCGATCTTGGTGACGCCGTCGACGATCTGCGCCATTTCGACGCCGAACTCGCGCTCGATGTCGTCGACCGTGACCGAGGTGTCCTCGACGACATCGTGAATGAGCCCGCTCGCGACGGTGATCGAGTCGAGGTGCAACTCAGCGAGAATCTTGGCGACCGCGACGCAGTGCGAGACGTAGTCGTCGCCCGAGGAGCGCTTCTGGCCTTCGTGCGCGCGCCGGCCGAACTGATAGGCGCGCGTGAGCAGCTCGGTGTCGAGACGCTCGAGCGCCGGGTCATCGGCCAGGTCCCAGCCTGGAATCAGCGTCTTCAGCGCGGGTGCGGTCACAGCAAACCAGTCTCCGCGAAGCTCACATATCGTCCGCGACCAATGATGACGTGGTCGTGAACCGGAATGTCCAACAAACGTCCCGCCGACACGAGCTGCTCCGTGACCACCCGGTCATCTACCGAGGGAGACGGGTCGCCGCTCGGATGGTTGTGCACCAGAATGATTGCCGCGGCACGTTCGGCGATCGCCTCCCTGAACACTTCGCGCGGATGAACGAGCGACGAGTTCAAGATGCCGCGTGTCACCGTGACATCGCGCTCGAGCCGGTGTTGGGCATCGAGCACGGCGACGTGGAACTCTTCGACAGGTAGATCCTGGAGCCGTCCGGCAAATACGCCGAACACGTCTCGCGGCGACCGCATGGGCACGCCCTCTTCACGCTCCTCGTCGGCCATGCGGCGACCCAGCTCCAGCGCGGCGTGGATGACGACTGCGCGGGCAGGTCCTATGCCGCGACCCGCTGTGAGCGTCGCGACCGGTTGCGCCGCAATGCGCCGCAGTGAGCCGTCTACCTGCATCAGAATATCCTGCGCGAGCGCCAGCGTCGATCGGCCACCGGCGCCCGTGCCCACCACGATCGCGAGCAACTCGCTCACGCTGAGCGCTCGCGCGCCAAGTTGCTTGAGACGTTCGCGCGGGCGTTCGGTGCGGGGCAGCTCTCTAATACTTAACGATTTGGCGGGTGCCGGGCCAGGCGCCTCGGACATGCGCTCACCTCCCAGAAGGAGCGTGCATGGTACCGCCAGAACGACGTTGGGTCCGCATCCAAGCATTGCGAGGCGGACCCAACGATCGCGGCGATGACGCCGTCGTTAGATCGGGGTTCGGCTGTGTTTAGGCGGTCGCTCCGTGGCACTTCTTGAACTTCTTGCCCGACCCGCACGGGCACGGATCGTTTCGCCCGACGGTGGACCAATCCACGTTGGCCGGCGCCGGCGTGCTCAATGAGCGCGGCTTGCCCGCGCCGACGATCACGGGGTCCTTGCGAGCC
>DATEHK010000052.1:0-10186 GCA_035279625.1 Gemmatimonadaceae bacterium | reverse complement strand
GGCCGCGGCTGCCATCGCGACCCGCCGCTCGGCCGCCGGCACGACGTCCGCCGGCACGTGATCGAGCGCCATGAGAATGCGCGACGACGCCGCGATCAGCCCGCGCGCCTCGGCCACCCGCTCCGCGCACTCCCGGCACGCCGCCACGTGGAGCTCGGCGTCGCGCGTCCGCCCGGTGCCTAACGCACCGTCCAGCCACGCGTGGATCGTGCCTTCGTCAAGATGCTGCATGACCCGTGCTCCCGCGCTGCGATTCGCGCAGCGCCTCGTACTGTTCCACCAGCCGACGCCGCGCGCGCGCCAACGTCGTCCCGATCGAGCCCACCGACAACTGCAACGCCTGCGCGATCTCGTCGTAGCTCAAGCCTTCCTCACGCATGAGCAGCGCCAACCGGTCCCGTTCCGCCAATGCGTTCACGGCGCGCCGAGCCAGCGCCGCGTCCTGCGCGCGCTCGAGCGACAACGGCTCGGGCTCCACCACTTCGTCGCGCATCTCCTCGCGCAACAACTCGAGACGCGCGCGCCGCCGTGCATCGCGGCGCGCGTCGTCCCGTACCAGATTGTTGGCCACCGTGAACAACCAGGCTCGTTCGTTGATCAGGCCATCCTGGCGAAGCGCGCGGACGAACGTCTCCTGCGCTACCTCCTCCGCCCAGTCGCGATCGCCTAACCGACGGGTGAGGTAGCGCACGAGCATCGGATGATACGTTCGAAACAACCGCTCCGCGTCGTCCATTCACCAATTCTCCCGGAGCGCCGTCCGGTCCGCGGCACCGAGCGACGACTGGGCGCCCGCATCCGTAGTGACCTCGATGGCCAGCGCCCGTCCGGCCACGACCACGTGGTCGCCTAACGCAAACGCATCGCGCAGCTCGGGCAGCATGTTCAACACCTCGAAATACGCGGCCGAATAGGCCTGAATCCGGATCTTCCGCATCGCCGGCTTGTAGCCGCGGTCCGTCCACGATGCCGCGTCCGACTGCCGCTCGAACATCCGGTTCCCCACTCGGCGCACCGCCGGCGAGTTAGGCGACGCGGCCGCATATGCATCGACCGCACTGTCCGCCGCCGCGAGCGAGCTGGATGCCCGCATCGCCGTCGCCTGCTTCGCCGCCTCGAAACTGATCTCGCGCGACCGCGCCACACCGCCGGCGCTCCCGCCTGTCGCACCCGGCATTGCCACGGGCGGCGCCGGTATCGGCATCCCTTTCCCGACCATCACCGGCTCGCGCACAAGATATGATGTGAGCTCGGTCGGAATGCCATAGCGCTCGCCCAGGTCTTTGATCTCCGCATCCACTTCCGGCGACGGCCCGTGCGCGCGGCGCTCCGCCGTCAACCATCCGATGCGCTGCGTAGCCCAGAGACGCGGAATGAAGCTGTTGTCCGTCGACCGCGCCGGGAAATCCGCCTCGTGCGTCCACGACGATGGCCCGTGCGCCGTGCGACCGGACACACGAATCGTCGCGTGACCACTCCCCTGATAGCGGCCGAGCAGCACGATGCTCTGTCCCGCGAACAAATCGGGGATCATGGTGGGCGTCACGCTCGAGAGCGTAATGCCGTCGGCCTCGACCTTGACGTCGGTGAGCACGGGATCGCGCAACCGCGACGCAACCACCGATACCGCGCGCTCCACGTCCTCCTCGGGACGCACGAAGCTGGTCGCGCCGTGTCCTTGCAGCGCCACCTGCTCGAGCAGCGATGCGTTGACGTCGGCGCCCAAGCCAAAGGTGAAGACATGCCGCGCACCGCGCATCGAGGACGCGAGCTTGGTCAACGCCTGCGGGTCGCGCTCGCCCACCGTCGGCTCGCCGTCGGTTAGGAACAGCACCAGCTGCACGCGGTCGCCGTCGTCGGACGCCGCTCCACTCGCCGCGCCTAACGCTGCGCGGAGCGCGCCCTCGATGTTGGTCGATCCGTGCGCCTCCAGCCCGTCTAGGTACCGGTCGGCGGCTTCGATGTTCGCCGGCGTCGCATCGCTCATCGTATCGCGGAACGTGCGCACGTCGGAATCGAAGTCGATCAACCGGAAACGATCGCGCGGACCCAGCGTGGCGAGCAGCGCTTTACCGGCGTCGCGCGCCTGCGCGATCTTGCGGCCGCTCATCGACCCCGACACATCGACCACGAACGTGATGTCGCGCGGCAGCGGCTGCGGCAGCACGGCCGGGGGCGCGATCGTGATCAGCGCATAGCCGCGGTCGCCCGACGGTGCGTTAGTCAGCACCGAGATGGCCGGCTGCCTGGACCGGGCTACCGGCAACAGGATGGTGATGTCGCGCGCCGCACCGTCCACGCCGACGGTCTTCATGTCACCCGATGACCGCACGACCAACGAGTGCGTCGGCGAGTACGGCTCGCCGTAGCCCGCGGCCGCCGGATACCGGAGCGTGAACGACGACTCGCCGCCCTCGGCGTCGTACGCCGGCTGCGCCTGCCCAACTGAGTAAGGCATAGGCGCCGGCCGCTTGTAATCGACGCGCACCGCGTCGCCCTCGCGCGTCACCACCGACTGGAACCGCACCACGACGCGCTTCTCCTCGCCGGGCGCGATCGGGAAGATCCGGGCGTGCAACAACCCCTGCCCCATCCACTCGACCAGCGCCGGATCGCGCCGCCGGCGGACAATCTCCTCGTAGATGCCGCGCGCTTCGCTGGCACTCAAGACTTCCCCCGACACCATCTCGCCGTTGATCGACAGCCGCAAATCCTGGAACGCGGCGTTGGGCGGAAGCGGAAAGTAGTAATCCACTTCGCCTAACCCGCCGCCCCGGTTGGCGTACGTCTCGTCCACCTCGTAGTTGAGCACCTGATCGGACAGCGTGGCCTGCACCGCGCTCGCGGTGCGCACGATCCTCGTAATGCCGAACCCCGGACCGCCATCGCGCGGAAACGAACCAGGACCCGGAACCAACACACCCTGCGCCTCAACCCTGCCGCCCACCAGTCCGGCCGCCGCGGCCAGCATCAAGCTCCATCGCATCGTGATCTCCAGTGGTTGCTACCCATGGAGACGTCGCGCCGCAGCAGGCTTGCACACTCTGGCGCCAAATCCCGTGGCGGGCTCGACGCTTGCATCGACTAACTCGCGCGCGGAGAAGCGATTCGGTCAGCATGACATGCCGCACGCCTCGCGCACTCGGCGGCGCGATCATGGCACCTCACTTGCGCCCCGCCGCCATTCGACGAGGATTGATCGGGGCCTGGACGTGAATCGCGCGCGATGTTCGGCGCTCACCAGGCCAGCTGGCACATCTGTCGTATTTCTCGCACTACTCCAGGACGCCATGTCGCGCTACTTCGCCTCGCTCGTCGCCGTTCCGTTCGTCTTGCTCACCGCGCAGGTCGCGCACGCGCAAAGCGAAACCGCGCTCCGCAAAAGCGACCTCGTGCGGTATCTCACCGGCACCACGTACTCCAAGGGTGAGATCGCGGCCATCGTGCGGCGGAACTGTCTCGCGTTCACACCTTCCGATCGCGATCGATCGGACTTCAGGAACCTCGGCGCCAACGATGAGATCTTCCGCGAGATCGACCGCTGCGTGAACAGCGGCAACAAGGGCGTGACCAGCGAAGCGCCGGCGCGACCCGCGGCGCCCGCGCCGCCGGTTACCCCCACGCTTACCGTGATCAATGGACTGGCGTCGGCGATGAGCGGCAGTGTCGCCTACATCACAGTCGACTTGGCGCGCGGCGACGCGCCGGTTCCCGGTGCGCGTCTCATGCTCAAAGGCGCGAGCACCATTCCGGGCGGCGCGCAAAGTGATCCGGTGTCCATTACGGATGCGAACGGACGCGCGACGTTCACGGTGCCGGCCGGCACGCACGCCGGCACGTATCACATGACCGTCGTCACGTCCGACGCGTCGGCCCTCGAGGGAACGACCGCGGTGTCGCTCACGACACTGCCGGCGGGCGCATCGTTAGCCACGGTGAATCCGCCGTCGCTCGCCATCGGCGCCGGCGCGCGCGGCACGCGCGAGCTGACCGTAGCGGTGAACGACGCGTTCGGGAATCCAGTCAGTAAGGCGAACGTCCAGATCCGGCCATACCCCGCGCGCACCGGGTTAGGCACACTGTCGCAGACGACCAACGACGCCGGCGTCGCCAAGTTTTCCATTCAGACGCAACCGCTTCAGGCCGGCGACAGCCTCGTGGTGAGTGTGGGTGACCGCGCGGTGGCGAGCGTGCGCGTGACCGCCGCCGAGCAGGTCACCGCGCTGCTGCTCGAGGCCGAGCGGCAGTTGGCGACCGGACGGTCGGGCGCGGTCGCAGCGTACGACAGCGTGTTGTCCGTGGATCCCGCCAACACCCGCGCTCTGTTAGGCCGAGGGTATGCGGAATCGGCCGACGGCAAGTTCGACGCGGCGACGCGCGACTTTCAAACCGCCCTGCGCGAAGGCGAGGATGCCGCCGGGGCGCACACCGGACTCGGCTACGTCGCGCTGAGACGGGGCGATCTCACCGGCGCGACGCCGCACTTTCAGGAGGCACTGCACGTCGCGGCCGGCGATGCCGCCGCGTCCACGGGTCTCGCGTACGCCGATCTCTGGCGACTGGACTCGCGTCAGCTGCCGCACCGCACCGATGCGCTGTCGAGCCCGCGTCCGGTTTCGTATCCGTCCGCGGCCGGCGACAACGTGCGCACGGGCATCGCGTCGTTCGCGGCGCACAACACCGCCGGCGCCGAGCGTGCATTGACGACCGCGGCATCGGCGGCGCCGACGTGGGCGGATGTGTATTACACGCGCGCGCTCGTGTACCAGGCCGAGGGCAAGACCGACCGGGCTGTCGGTGACTTTCGGAAGTATCTGGACTTGAGGCCCAACGCCGTGGATCGCAACGACGTCGCGGCGCGCATCAAGGCGTTGGGCCGGAGTCCCGGGGCGGCCTTTGCGTTAGGCCTGATTCCGGGCGGTGGGCAGTTCTATACGCAGCAGCCGGTGCTGGGCGCGGTGGTGTTGGGCGGCGTGGCGGGCGGGGCGGCGTGGGGGCTCAAACAGACGACGAGCACCGAGATCCGCACGTTCAAGGATCCGTTCGGCCGCGTGGACACGTTCACGGTGAACGTCAGCAAGCGGAAGAACCTGGGTGCTGGGATGGCGGTGGCGGGTGGCGTGCTGCTCGTGGGCGCGATCGAGGCGGCGCTGCACGTATCGAGCGCGCGGGGCGATCCCTACCCCCCGGCGCCCACGCCTAACGGAGGCGGAAGCCCGCAGCCCGCGGGCGCGGCGCTCGAGTCACCGCGCCTGGAGCCGATGGTGGGATTCGATGCCGTCACGGGCCAGCCGCGGTTGGGCCTCGCCCTGCACGTCGGGTTTCGTTAGGAGTTAGGGGCGCGGCCGACTGACGGCGGCGGTGCGCCAGCCCTACGGCGGAGGCGGCGGCGGGGCCGGGTTGACCGTGAGCTGTGTGCTGCCGGGCACTCCCTCGCTGGTCGCCGTGATCGTGACGGGCGGTCCCACGGCGACAGCCGTCACCATCCCGGTGCTCGACACGGTCGCAATCGTGTTGTCCGACGATGACCACGTGACCACTCGGCCCGAGAGCGGGCTGCCGTTCGAATCCTTGGGCTGCGCGCTGAACTGCGCCGAATCGCCGGCGGTCATCGTCGTGTCGCGCGGCGACACGCTCACCGATGCGATCGGCACCGGAACCACGGTGAGCGTGGCCTGGCCCGACTGATTTTCGCTCGTGGCGATGATGTGCGCCGTGCCGGGGCCGACCGCGGTGACGAGACCGGTGGTGGCATCCACGGTTGCGGCGGCGGTGTTGTCCGACGACCAGGCGACCACTCGGCCCGTCAGGACATTGCCATGCGCGTCCTTGGTGGTCGCGGTGAACGTGAGCGTGTCGCCTACCGTTAGACTCTTGGTGGCCGGGGCGACCGTAACCGTCGCGACGGGCACCGGGATCACCACAATGGTCGCGGTGCCCGGTACGCCCTCGCTCGTGGCGGTGATGGTTGCCGAGCCGGTGTCCTGGCTCACCACGCGGCCCGTGCTCGAGACGATGGCGACGTTCTCGTTGCTGCTGCTCCACGTGACCGCGCGGCCGGTGAGCACGTTCCCCGCCGAGTCCAGCGTTTGCGCGCGCAGCTGAACCGCGCCGCCTAACACCAGGGTGTCAGGCGTCGGCGTAACAGTCACCGTCTTCACCGGAACGAGCGCGACCATCACCGACGCGAAGCCCTGCTGTCCGTCGACCGTGGCCGTGATCACGGCCGAGCCCACTGCGGCGGCCGTCACGAGGCCCGTGCCGTTCACGTTGGCGACACCCGGCGTGCTCGACTTCCAGCTGACCGTCCGCCCCGTTAGGCTCAGGGGGTTGCCGGCCGAGTCGAAGGCCGTCACGCCTAACTGAGCGGTTTGGGTCGTGAAGAGGTTGACGGAGGACGGATTGACGTTCACCGTGACTACGGGCACGAGCTTGACCGTGATCGTCGCGTTGCCATGGGCCGTGCCGCTCGTGCCGGTGATCGTCGCCGTGCCCGGTGCGACCGCGGTGACGTTGCCGGTCGCGCTCACGGTGGCCACGGCCGTATTGTTGGAGCCCCACGTGACCGTCCGGCCGGAGAGTGGATTGCCCTGCGCATCGGTCACCGTCGCCTGGAGTTGCAGCTGTTCGGTGACTAACAGAGTCGCCGAGCCCGGCGAGACGACGACGGCGTTGGCCGGCACCGGCGAGACGGTGACCGACGCGTTCATGTGGGCCGGCCCGCTCGTTGCCGTGACCGTCGCGGCGCCGGCGTTGACGCCGGTCACGAGTCCGGTGGACGACACCGTCGCGTTGCCCGAATTGTCCGCCGACCAGGTGACCGGTGCGCCGGCAATCGGCGTACCTGTCGAGTCCTTCACCGTTGCCGTGAGCTGCGACGTTTGCCCAACGATGATGCTGACGCTGGGCGGCGCGATCAGGATGCTCACCGGCGTCGGCACGCCGACGGATAAGGCGGCCGTGCCTTGTATCCCCTCGCTCGTCGCCGTGATGGTCGTTGGGCCGACGCTCACGCCGGTCACGAGACCGGTGCCGTTGACCGTGGCGACCGTCGGATCGGCGCTCGACCACGTGACGACGCGTCCGGTGAGCGGGTTGCCTTGCGCGTCCAGCGGCTGCGCCTGGAACTGGAACGTCTGCCCAACGTTGATCACCCGTTGCGAGGGCGTCACGTGCACGGAGGCGACCGGTTTGGGCAACACGGTGATCGTCGCGATGCCCGAGACACCGTTCGAGCTCGCCGCGATCTGCACGGTGCCCGTGTCGACCGACGTCACGGCGCCGTTGCTCGACACGGTGGCGATGTTTGCGTTAGACGTGTTCCAGAAGACCTGGGCGCCGCTCACGGTCTGGCCCTGCGCATTCACGACGCGCGCGCTCAAGCTCACGCCCGTCCCGATCACGATCGAATCGGTGGACGGCGTGATGATGACCTTTCCGACTCCGCCACCCGATGGACCGGTTGAGCTCCCGCACGACACGAGCGCGAGTCCGGGAATAACCGCGAGGGCGAAGACTGCGAGGGAGCGATGTACGGCGCGCATCGAAGGGCTAGGGAGGTATTGCGGACCCATGTTAATTGCCAAGGCGCTTCATTGGGAAGCGCTAAGCAAGAAACGTGGAAGACTTTTGAGTTGGGCGCGGCAAGCTTGCGCTCGCCTTGGGATTAGTGGCCGCGTCCGCCTGGTGGGCCAGCCCTTCGTAGCTAGAGGCGCCCCACGAAGTTCGCCTCACGACCAGAGTCACTCAGTGGTGACAGGCATCGGTCACCGCATGGTGACTCTTGCTAAGTAGCTGCCCGACAGCTATTAAGTGCTCCACTTCGGCGCACAACTCCGAACATGGCCGAGGACAGGTCACCTGCCGGTGGCAAGTTCATGGAACGAGACCGCGAGGCTACCCGAACCAAAATCATCGACGCCGTCGAACGCTTGGCTGTGCGCGACGGCTTCGAATCGTGTGGCGTCAACGCGATATCCAAGGAGGCAGGCGTCGACAAAGTCCTCATCTATAGATACTTCGGCGGCCTGGACGGCCTCCTCTCCGCCACGATCGCTGAACGAGCTGCGTGGCCGGCTACAATCGAGCCTACCACAGCCACACCATCTTCCGCGGGATCCGGCCTGGCCGCGACACTCATCGAAATCGCACGTGACATCCGCGCACGACCGCTCGCCCAGCACGCAGTCGCGTGGGAAGCGACCGGACACGCGGACCACGACACCACGAAGCCGATCACCGATGGTCGCGAGGCGGCGTTGTCCGCGTTGGGCAGCGCCCTGCGCGACGCGCACGCCATTCCGCCGCGCTTGGACCTCGAGGCGGTGGGCGCCCTCGTAACGGCCGGCATCACGACGCTCGCCACACGCGCCGCCTTCGACGTACCATACTTCGGACTCGACCTTGGCCAGGATAAAGACTGGCGCCGCGTCGAGAAAGCGGCCGCCACCATCTTGCGCGCGCTGCTCGACTCCTCCGACGCCTAACGCAAACCACATGAGCGATCCACTCCCCTCGACCCGTGGTGCCGGGATCGAGGTCCGCGGACTCACCAAGCTCTACGGCGACCTCACCGCCGTGTCCAACCTCTCCTTCGCCGTGGGAGCCGGCGAGGTGCTGGGCCTGGTCGGGCCTAACGGAGCGGGCAAGACGACCACGCTGCGCAGCCTGAGCGGCATCATCCGCCCGACCAGCGGCACGATCCACATTGCGGGGTACGACCTCGCCGCCCAACCGGTGCCGGCCAAGAGCGCGCTCGCCTTCATCCCCGACGAGCCGCACCTGTTCGAGTACCTGTCGGTGGACGAGCACCTGCAGTTCATTGCGCGCCTCTATGGCGTGGCCGACGCGGCCCAACGAATCCCGCCGCTGCTCGCCGAGCTCGAGCTCACCGAGAAGCGCGACGCGCTGCCCACCGAGCTGTCGCGCGGCATGCGACAGAAGCTCGCCATCGCGTGCGGCCTCTTGCACGATCCCAAAGCACTCGTCCTCGACGAACCACTCACCGGTCTCGACCCCGGCGGGATGCGCAAGATGAAAGCGACGATCGTCGCGCGGGCGCGCGAGGGTGCGGCGGTGGTGCTCAGCTCGCACTTGCTGCAGCTCGTGGAAGAGCTGTGCACGCGCATCCTCATCATCCACGGCGGACGCACGGTGGCGATCGGCAAGATCGACGACATCATCGCCGAGCGTCCGCAGCTCGCCGGGCGCGGACTCGAGGACATTTTCCTGGCGCTCACCGGCGACGGCGAGCAGCGCGCGCCATGACCCAACCGCGCGAAAGCCGCGGGCAGTTCGCCGCGCTGGCGTGGCTCATCGCGCGCGGCGTGGTGAATCGCACCGTGAGGCGGGCGCGCCGCGCGCGACAGCCGCGCTACGCGCTCGCGCTCCTGGTCGGCATCGCCTACTTCTGGTTCATCGCCCACCCGCGCCGCGGAGCCAGCTTCACTGTCGGCGGACCCGACAGCACGGCATACCTGGTGTATGCGTTAGGCCTGGCGGTGCTGGTCGCCAGCTGGTGGCTCTTCGGCAGCGACGAGGTGGCGCTCAATTTCTCCGTCGCCGAAGTGCAGCTGCTGTTTCCGGCGCCGCTCATCAGGCGACAGCTGGTCGCGTTCAAGCTGCTCCAGGCGCAGATCCTCATCCTGCCGAGTGTGTTGTTTTCGCTCGTGATTCTGGGTCGGGCGTCGGGGTCGATCGCGGAACGCGCGGTGTCGTTGTGGATCATCTACACCACGCTCTATCTGCATCGCGTGGGCGCGTCGCTCGTACGCGAGAGCGCGGCCGAGCACGGTGCGTTGGGCGTGCGCCGCCACCTGGGTGCGATCATCGTGGTCGCGGCGGCGGCGGTGGCGGTGGTGTGGGGCGTGTCGACGCAGATCCCGGCGCTGCGCGCCGGCATCGCGGCCGGGAATACGTTAGGCGTGGCCGTCGTGGTGCTGCACGCGCCGACGAGCAAGGCGGTGCTCTACCCGTTTCGATTGCTCCTCGCGCCGGCGTTTGCTCCGTCGTTAGGCGACTGGCTGCGCGCGCTGTGGCCGGCGCTTCTATTGGTGGCGGCGCACGTGATCTGGGTGCTGCGCACCGACGCGGCATTCGAGGAAGCAGCGGCCGCGAGCGCGTCGCGACGCGCGGTGGCACTGGCCCGGCGCGCCGGCCGCGCCACGATGCCCGCTGCGCGCGGGGT
>DATEHK010000051.1:0-5204 GCA_035279625.1 Gemmatimonadaceae bacterium | reverse complement strand
CGTGGTCTCGCCGTTCATCGTCGCTGCGTTAGGCGTGGGCGGATCGGTGGCCGTCGCCGGACTGCGGCCGTACGCGCCGTACCTGCTCGGTGCATCGCTGCTCGCGATCGTCGTTGCCTGGCGGCTCGCCTACCGGCGAGCCGCCGCGTGCGCGCTGGATGCGCCGCACGCGGCGCCCGCTCGCTGGTTGCGCGTCGTGCTCTGGGGCGCCGCGGCGGTGTGGACCGCGTCGCTGCTCATCACCCTATCCTTGCGGTCGTGACGAACATGACGCGTCGCGCTCTGGTCTATTGCGCCGCCGCGGGTATGCTGGCTTCGTGCCGAAGCGGACCCGCCGCGCCGCACGTCACCCTCTCAGCCGGCGACTCAGCGCTCCGCGTCGCGTTCAACGCGGACTCAGGCAGGGTGAGGGCAATTCTGCTGGCGTCGCCCACGTGACCGGAATGTCTTCGCGGGGTCCGCGAAGTCGAGACACATTGGCTCGCCGCCGACAGCGCCGCTCGCGTTTCGGTGTTCGTCGTATGGTCGCCGCAGCGCGGCGCGACAGAGGGTGACGTCGCCGCTGCGACGACGCTGATTCCCGATACGCGGGTCCGCGACTATTGGGATCCGGATCGAGTCGTGGGCACCGCGTACGCAACGGTGCTCGGAAGCAGCGAGCCGGCGTGGGACGTCTACATGTTGTTTGGCGCCGACGCCGTGTGGCGCGGCGTCGCGCCGCGCCCCGTCTGGTACGAGCACCAGTTGGGCAGCCTGCCTCCCGAGCGCCACCTCGATCCGGACCGGTTCGCGGTGAAGGCGCGCGCCTTGGAGGCAACTGTCCATTGAACGACAGGGTCTGGCCGGGCACGGCGGATGAATCCGGGACTGCCCCGCCCGGCTCCGCTGATTCGGCCGGGACGCGTTCTCGTGGGAGTGTATCAGCTGTGGTTCGTCACCCTCATCGTTAGGCACTTCACCGGGATGGTTCGCGCGCCGCCGCGAGGCACGGGCCCCTGGATCATGCCGCGAGTTTGCTCTGACGCCCGCGGAGGTTGCGCGGCATCTGGACGAGTTGGAACGCAGGTCCGGCCCTCGATTCAAGATCGAGTTTGAGGCCCTCCGCGCCCTCACGATCCAACCTGCGCCACCCCACAGGCGAATCGGATTCGATCGCCAATAATCGGAGCGGTTGCGACCTGCGGGCCGCCAGCCTGCCTTGTTGCCGTGCCGATTCCGCTACACCTTCCGGCGATGCCTACTGCCGCGATCGCCACACCCGCCACCGCGCTCGGCGACTTCGATCTCGCCGCGCACGAGCGTCCGCGCATTCTGCGTCTGGCTAACGCGGCGCGTGCCGCGCCGCCGCGCTCAATCACCTCGATCGTCAATCCGCGGAGCGCCGGCGGACCGCACGATTTCTCGTCCGAGGGCGACTACTGGTGGCCCGACCCCGACCGGCCTAACGGACCGTACCTCTGCCGGGATGGCCAGATCAACCCGGACAACTTCGTGGGGCACCGCGAGCTGCTGATCGACATGGCGAGCGACGTCGCGGCGCTGACGGCGGCGTTCACGATCACCGGAGACCGCGCGTACGCCGAGGCGGCCGAGCACCAGCTCGTGACCTGGTTCATCGACGCGCGCACGCGGATGCATCCCGATCTGCAATTCGCGCAGGCGATCCGCGGTGTGACGCCGGGACGCGCGATCGGCATCATCGATACGGTCCATCTGTGCGACGTGGCCCTGGCGATTGCGGCGCTTCGCCGAGCGCGGGCGATCGATGCGGCAACTATTGCCAGACTAACGGCATGGTTCGCCGAGTATCTACGCTGGCTATGCGCGAGCCCCAACGGCAGAGAAGAACGCGACATGCCGAACAACCACGCGACGACGTGGGCCCTCCAGGTCGCCGCGTTCGCTTGCCTAACGGGCGACGCGTGGCGGCTCGCTTCGGTCCGGCGGCGGTTCCGGTGGATTCTCGTGCGCCGGCAGATGGACCGCAGCGGCGCATTCCCGCTGGAGCTCTCGCGCACCCGCCCCTACTGCTACTCCGCCTTTCAATTGTCCGCCCTCACGGCGCTCGCGTGGCTCGCGTCCACGCCGCGGCGCGACCTCATGGCGCTGCGTTTGCGCGATGGCCGCGGGGTGACGCGCGCGATCGAGTTTCTGGCGCCGTATCTCGCGGACAAGGGACGTTGGCCGTACGCGCGGGACGTCACACATTGGGACGATTTCCCGGTGCGCGAGCCGGCGCTCCTGTTCGGCGCGATGTCGACGGGCCGCCGCGACTGGCTCGCGCTGTGGCAGCAGCTGGAGCCGGATCCGCCGAACGCTGAAGTGCGCCGTGTTTTTCCCATTCGGCAGCCGGTGCTGTGGATGCCGGGCGTCGCCTGACTGCGGCGTTCGGCGCCGTAGGCGCAGTTAGGCTCGCGATTCTTATCCACCGCTTCGCGGCCCACTCGCGCGCGATCGACGGATGCCCTCCTTGTCCTTCGATCGGCCTGTCGCCGCTTTGTTCTTCTCGATCTCGCGCACGCCGGTGCCGCGCACTTGCGAGCGCGAAGGCGGCGGATCATCACTGGCGTCATGTAGGCGGCGCGGCGGGCGCTGCGCGTCGATCCAACGGCGGCGCTCCGCGCGGAGTGCCGTCGACCCCGGCCAGCGGTCGCGCCGCCGGCAGAATCAATCTCCGCGCATGGCCTCGATCGGGTTGACGCGCGCCGCGCGCCGGGCCGGGATCCAGCTGGCGGCGAGCGCCAACACCACCAGCAGCGCCGTCGCTCCGCCTAACGATACGGGATCGGTCGGCCCCACCTCGAACAGGAACGACCTGAGGAAGCGCGCCACGATCGCCACGAGCGCCAGTCCGACCGCGGCGCCGCCCACGCTCAGCGTTAGGCCTTGCCGCGTGACCATCGCCGCCACCGACGCCGGTTGGGCGCCGAGCGCGATGCGGACGCCGAGCTCGCGCCGCCGGAGCGTCACGATATAGGCGATCACGCCGTACAGGCCGATCACGCCCAAGATCAGCGTCACCGCCGCGGCCACGCTGAGAATGATCATCGTGAACGTCAGCCGCGCCATCGACAGGTCCATGCGGTCGCGCATGGTCGCGACGTCGAAGGTGGGGAGTGTCGGATCGATCTCGTGGACCACCGCCTCCATCGCCTTCGTCGTGGTCGCGACGTTGTCGCGCGTGCGGACCACGAGCGCCATGGTCTGTATCACACCGCCGAACGTGGTGTCGCCGGCCACCGACTCGGCCTGATAGATCTCCGGCACCGGCGGCGAGGCCAGGGACGTGTCGCGGATGTCGCCCACCACGCCGATCACCCGCAGCGGTACGCTCGTCGGGAGCTGGCGCACCGTCTTGCCTAACGCGTTGGCGCCGGTCGAGTCGTGAAAATACACGCGCGCCGCCGACCGGTTGATGACCACCTCGTCCGGAATCTGCCTCAGGATGTGATCGAATCCGTGTCCGGCGACCATCGGCATGCGCATGGTGGAGAAGTAGCCGCTGTCCACCATGCTAAAGATGGCGAGCGGCGGAATCTTCGTGCGGTCGGCGACGTTGCCATCGACGTACCCGGGACTCCAGTTCATGCCGTTGCCGTCGAGCGGCAGGTGCGCAGTTAGGCCAACCGACTGCACGCCGGGAATCTCCGCCGTGCGCTGCGTGAGCTGCGCATAGAACTGAACGATGGCGGTGTCGTTGGGGTAGCGCTGGTGCGGCGTGGTGATCCAGAGCGTCGCGAGGCCGTCGGCGTCGAAGCCCGGCCGCACGCCGGCGAGCCGCTCGAAACTTCGGAGCAAGAGGCCGGACGTGGCGAGCACCACGAGTGCGAACGCGATCTGCGCGCCCACGAGCAGGCTGCGCGCCCGCTGCCTGCCGCGACCGGTGGTGCCGCCGCGATCGCCTTCGCGGAGTCCCGAGTACACGGGGCCGCTCAGGAATCGCACCGCCGGCACGAGGCTGCACGCGAACGCCGCGACGAGCGTCGCGACAATCGTGAAGAGGATCACCTGCCAGCCCACGTGGATTTCGGTGAGGCGCGGAATCTGCGATGGACCGTTGGCCACCAGCAGGCGCACGCCGATCCACGCCCCGCCTAACCCGAGGGCGGCGGCGACCGAGGCCAGCACAATGGCCTCGCCGAAGAACTGTCCCACCACGCGCGCGCGCCCGGCGCCTAACGCAGCCCGCACGGCGAATTCGCGGTGCCGGGCGTCGGCGCGGACGAGCATCAGGTTGGCCACGTTGGTGCACGTCACGAGCAACACCAGCAGTGCCGTGGCGGCGATCATCCAGAGCGTGCCCGAGACGTCGCCGACCACGTCCTGCCGCAACGGAGAGAGGTACGGCACCGGCTTCGCCTGGTCGAGCATCATCTGCGTGGTGACACCCTGCACCATCTGCGGCGTCACCTCGACCAGGCGCGGGAGTACGTGCTTGAACTCGCGCTCGGCCTGGTCGAGCGTGACGCCGGGCTTGAGCCGCGCGACCGCGTTGTAGTTGAATCCGCCACTCTGCGGATCGTTAGGATCGAGGCGGAGCGGCAGCCAGAGCTGCGTATTGTTGTCCGGAAAGCGGAACGAGGCCGGCATCACGCCGATGATCTCGGTGCTGCGGCCGTAGATCAGGACGTTCTTGCCGATGATGTGCGGGTCGGAGCCATAGTGCGATTTCCACAAGCCGTCGCTGAGCACGACGACCTGGGAGCCGTTAGGCAGGTCTTCCTCGGGAGTGAACCAGCGGCCCATTTTGGGCGGCACCTCGAGCACTTGCGAAAGGTTCGCCGTGGCCTGCGCGTCTTCGAGATGCGCGGGCTCGGCGCGCTGGTCGGGATCGACGAGATCGGCCGAGTTGCCTTGAAAGGCCGCGATGCCGCTGATCGTGTGTGCGTAGCGCGCGAAGGTGAGATACGTGCCGCGCGTTTGTTGCGCTTGCGCGAGTCCCACGGCCGGCATGTGAAACCACGCGCCAACGAGCTGGCCGGGGTCGCCATACGGCAGCGGTCGCAACAGCACCGCGTCGACGACGGCGAAGATGGCCGTCGCGGCTCCGATGCCGATGGCCAGGGTCAGGATGACGGACGCGCTGAAGGCCGGCGCGCGCCGAAGCGAGCGCCAGGAATGCCGGAAGGAGGAGCGCAGGCTCATCGAAAGCTCGGGTGTGGAGTGACAACCCGAAGTACGAGGCTAGGAGCCGGCAGGTTTCA
>DATEHK010000050.1:0-21922 GCA_035279625.1 Gemmatimonadaceae bacterium | reverse complement strand
GGCGCGGCGATGGCGGCGCTACGTACATTTTCCTGTCATGACACAACCGATCCTGCTCGACGGCGACTCGCTCACCGCCGACCAAGTCTATCGTGTGGCCGTCGAGGGAACGCCCGTGGCTCTGTCCGATCGCGGTCGCGAGCGGGTGGCGCGGGCCCGCGCGGCGGTGGTCGAGGTGCTCCGGCGCGGCGACGTCGTGTACGGCGTGACCACCGGATTCGGAAAGCTCTCCGAGGTCGCGATTCCTCCCGAGCGGCTGCGCGATCTGCAAGTGAATCTCGTGCGCAGTCACGCGTCGGGGGTTGGGCCGCTCCTGCCCGAGCGCGAGGTACGCGCGATGATGCTGCTGCGCGCCAACGTGATCGCCAAAGGATTTTCCGGCGCGCGGCCCGAGCTCATCGACCTGCTCGCAGGGATGCTCAACGCCGGTATCTCGCCCGAAGTGCCGGAGCAGGGCAGCGTGGGCGCGAGCGGCGACCTCGCTCCGTTAGCACATCTCGCCTGTGCGTTGATCGGCGAGGGGATGGTGCGCCGCGATGGGACGCGCGGTGTCGCGGCCGACGTCTTGCACGCCGCCGGACTGCGCCCGGTGGTACTCGAGCCAAAAGAAGGCATCACGCTCATCAACGGCACCCAGGCCCACACGGCGATCGCCGCGCTTGCGTTGACCGACGTGCTTCGGTTGTGGCGCGCGGCGCACGTGGCGGGCGCGATGTCGCTGGAAGGCTTGCTGGGCACGCCCGTCGCCTTCGACGCGCGCATTCAGGCGGCGCGCGGGCAGGTGGGCCAGGCGGAATCGGCGGCGCTCCTCCGCGCGCTGCTGGCCGACAGCGAGATCCGCGAGTCGCACCGCACGGGCGATCCGCGCGTGCAGGATGCGTACGCGCTCAGGTGCATGCCGCAAGTGCACGGGCCGGCGCGCGACGCGTTCGCGTTCGCCGAATCGGTGATCGGCCGCGAGCTCAACGCCGCCACCGACAATCCGTTAGTCCTGGATGGCGCCGAAATGGTGAGCGGCGGCAACTTTCATGGCCAGGCGGTTGCGTTAGCACTCGATGTGATGGCGATCGCGCTCGCCAACCTCGCCAACATCGCCGAGCGGCGCATCGATCGCGTGCTGCATCCGGATCTCAATCACGGACTGCCGGCGTTTCTCGCGCGTGACGCGGGCGTGAACAGCGGCTTCATGATGGCGCAGGTTACGGCCGCCGCGCTGGCCAGCGAGTGCAAGATGCTCGCGCATCCGGCGAGCGTGGACACGATCCCCACCGGCGGCGGAAAAGAAGACGTGGTGCCGATGGCGATGGGCGCGGCGTGGAAGCTCCGTCGTTCGGTGGCGAACGTGCGCAACGTGCTGGCGATCGAGCTCATGTGCGCGGCGCAAGCGGTGGAACTGCGCGCGCCGCTCACGCCCGCAGTGCGCGTGGGCGAGGCGGTGGCCCTCGTGCGGCGCATGGTGCCGCCCTTGGACCGCGATCGCGCGCTGAGCGCGGACATCGCCGCGCTCAGCGACGCGATCGCGTCCGGCGCCTTCGATGCCGTCGCCGTGGGCGCGCCCACGGCGACGGCATCGGCCTCTCGTTAGGCGAAAGAAGTCGCCGGCCGCCGTCATGTTGTCGTCCCGGTTCTCGCCCTGGCACGTGCCGCTCTTCGCGGCCAAATACGCGTGGCTCACGCTCCGCCATCGCCCGATCCTCGTCCACTTCGAGGTCACGATGCGGTGCAACGCGCGATGCGATTTCTGCGACTACTGGAAAACCGACCCGTCGGCGCGCCAACGCGAAGCGAAGAGCTTCGCCGATGCTGCGCGCTTCTTCGCGCCGATCATGATCACGTTTACCGGCGGCGAGCCGCTGCTCCGGCGCGATCTCGAAGACCTCGTGGCCGGCGTCGCGCGCGCGGTGCGACTCCGCTATATCGCCGTGATCACGCACGGCGGCATGCTCACCATCGAACGAGCCCGCTCGCTCTGGGACGCCGGCCTCAATCAATTCAACATCTCGCTCGATTTCCTCGACGAGCGACACGATGCGGCGCGCGGCGTTCCCGGGCTGTCGAAAAAGATTCTGGATCTGGTCCCGCGGCTGCGGAGCGCCGGAATCGACAGCGTCCGCTTCAATACCGTGATCAAACGAGACAACCTGTCGGACATCGTACCCATCGTCCGACGCGCCGAAGAGTTGGGCGTGGGCGTGTCGTTCAGCACCTACACGGATCTCAAGAACGGCAACGGCGCGCACCGCATTGAGGCCGAGCAGATGGCGGAGCTCGATCAAGTGATCGCCGAGCTACTGTCGATCAAGCGCCGGCGGCGCGGCATCATCGTGAATTCCGATCACTACCTGCGCGCCATTCCGCGGTACACGCGGGGCGAAATGCGCGACCCGTGTCTCTCGGGACAGCGCACCATTCACGTGGACCCCATGGGGAACGTCCGCCGATGTCCCGATTTCCCCAATGACTTCCACTGGACGGAGTTCCGCACGTACAAACCCATCGACTGCAATGCCTGCTTCTACGCGTGCCGGGGCGAGTCGCAGGCGCCGCTGACCATCGCGCGGGTCCGCGACATCATGGCCTGACGTCGGTGTCCCCAGGCGCAAGGGATTCATGAACGCGTTACGGGACGCGCAGCGCAGCAGTCGTCGTAGGTGGACTAAGCCAAACCTTGTCGCCAGCGCAACTTACCGGTAACTTACTTGGCCTTCGCCACGCCGGAGCGCGAAGCGAAGCCGCCTCGCACTTGGGAGCCCACCACGCGCTGATGTCGAACGTCGCGAAGCTCAAGAAACGAGCGCTCGAATACGAGCAAAAGAAGCAGTTCGACAAAGCGCTCGAGACGTACGCGCAAATTCTCGAGGGCTTGGAGGACCACGTCGATGAAGCCGACGTTGCCCTCTACAACCGCGTGGGCGATTTGCTCGTGCGCCGCGGCGACGTCGGATCGGCCGTCGACCACTACGAGAAAGCGGTCGACCTCTACACCGACGGCGGATTCTTCAACAACGCCATCGCCCTGTGCAACAAGATTCTCCGCAATGCGCCGGGGCGTACATCGATCTACTACAAGCTCGGCAAAATCAGCGCGAAGAAAGGCTTCGTAAACGATGCGAAGCAGAACTTTCTCGAGTACGCCGATCGCATGCAGCGCGCTGGTGAGCTCGAGGAAGCGTTTCGCGCGCTGAAGGAATTTGCGGATCTCTGTCCGGATCAGGATGACATCCGCCTCATGCTCGCCGATCAACTCGTTCGTAAGGATCGGAAGGGCGAAGCGATCGAGCAGCTGCAAGTGCTCTACGAGAAGTTCCAGTCCGAGGGACGCACGCGCGAGGCGCGCGCGACGGTCGATCGGATGAAGGCGTTAGACCCGGAGCTCGAGCCCAAGAGCGGCGTGGGTCGCCCAACGCCCAAGGCGAACGATCTCGTTTTCCTGGACGTGAACTTCGACGCGCCGGACGCCGCGGGCGCCGCCGGTGCGCGCGCCAAGGCTGCACCGGCGCCAGCCAATGCGCCGCCAGCTCCCGCGCCCGAGGCCATGCCGGCCGCGCCGCCGCCGCCCGAACCGCCGCCGGCCGCCCAAGCCGATGACATCGGCCTCGACGTCGATCTGCCGTTCATCAATTCGCACGCCGAGCTCGAGTCCACGCCTGAGAATGACATCGAGCGGGAAGCCGAGGTGACGGAATCGGTGGCCGAGCACCAGTCGGCGGCGGATGCGTTGGTGAGTCACCACGATTCGGACATCATCGTCGGGTTCGAGCAAACGTCGTTCGAGACGGAGCCCGTCACGCCGGACGACGTCGCGCCGCTGGCCGGTCTCGAGTCGGGCCTCACGGCCGAAGATGGCCTGTTGGGCGACAACGCGTTAGGCGGCGGGTCGTTAGGCAGCTTCGGCGATCTGGGCGACCTCTCGGTGGACGAAGCGGACGACGCCGCGCAGTTGCTCGACGAGCCGGCGGGCGACCGCGAGGCGACCGACCTGCCGCTACTCGAGATTCCGGTGGACGACGTGGACGTCCCGGAGACGGTTGGCGGCGATCTGACGTTCATCTATCCGGGCGACACGATGCCCGAGGTGTCGAACGAAGAGCCCGAGGTTGCGGCCGACGAGCCCGATGAGCCTGAGCCTGCGCAGGCATCGGGCGCCCGCGACTTCGGCGACGACGCGGCGGTCCTGTCCGATGCGTTCCCCGACGCTGACGATTTCGACCGGTCCATCGACGCGGCGCTCGATCACGCGCGCGTCGATGCGGAGGCGGATCCGTTGGCCGGACTGCCCGCCATCTCGCCGGAGGCGCTGCGCGGCGAAGCCGGACTGCCGCCCCTGCCGCCCATGGACGAAGCGCCGGTGGCGGTGCACCATCCGGCGGCCAGCGCCGCCGTCGATCGGCTCCGCGGGGCGGTGGAACGTTCGCCTAACGACTTCGACGTGCGCCGCCAACTGGCCGAGGCCCTCCTCGAGGAAGGCGAACGCGACCTCGGCTTGGCCGAGCTCGAGCACGCGATGCTCGGCTTCGAGACGACGGGCAACCTGCGGAGCGCCAGCGCGATCGCCGAAGAGATGATCCGCGTCGAGCCGAGCAGCGTCCGGTTCCACCAGAAGCGCGTCGAGTACGCCGTGCGCGCCAACGACAAAGCGCGCCTGGTGGATGCGTATCTCTCGTTGGCCGAATGCCTCTTCGGCAGCGGGCAGCTGGACAAATCGCGCGCCGTGTACGGCCGCGTCCTCGAGCTGAACCCGTCGGACGAGCGCGCCCACGCCGCGCTGGCTGCGTTAGGCGGCGAGGCGCTAGTGACGCCCCTGTCCACACCGGTCACGCCGGCGCCCGCCGGGCGTCCGTCGCGCGCCAAGGACCGCGAGGCGGCGGGTAGCGTGTCGGAGCTCGCGCCGGCGGGCGGCGCCGATGCGGACTTCGTGAATCTCGCCGACTGGCTGCGCGAGGACGACGCGGCCAAGAGCACGCGCATGGTCGTGGATGTCGGCGAGCCGAAAGTGAAGGAGCAGGTCGACTTCGCGGAAATGCTGAGCATGTTCAAGCAGGGCGTGGCCGCCAACGTGGACGAGACGGACCACGAGAGCCACTACGATCTGGGCGTCGCGTACAAGGAGATGGGCCTGCTGGACGACGCCATCTCCGAGTTCCAGAAGGCGCTCCGCGGCACCGAACACCGCGGGCGCACGTACGAAGCGTTAGGCCAGTGCTTCGTGGAAAAGCGGCAGTACCAGATCGCGTTGACGATTCTTTCGCGCGCGCTGACCGATCAACACGCAACGGATGACCAATTGGTGGGCGTGCTCTACTTGTTAGGCTACGCGTCCGAAGCGATGGGCCGGTACCCCGACGCGCTCAAGTTCTACGAGCGCGTGTTCGCCGTGGACATCCAGTTCCGCGACATCGGCGACCGCCTGGCCGCCGTGGAGCGGCGCGCGCGATGACCGCCATCGCCCGGTCGCGCTCCCGGCGCAGCCCAACGTTAGGCGACGTGCAGCGTCCCGTGCGCGAGCCGCTGGCGGCGGTCGGCGACGAGCTCCAACGCATCGTGACCGCCGGCCTGCCGGTGATCGATGAAGTGAACGGACACCTGCTGCTCATGAAGGGCAAGATGTTCCGCCCAACGCTGGCGCTCCTGGCGAGCAGCGTGGCCGGCGCCCCCGACGGGCGCGCCGTCACGCTGGCCGCGGTGGTCGAGCTCGTCCACCTGGCCACGCTGGTGCACGACGATTCCGTCGACCACTCCACACTGCGGCGCGGCATGCCGACCATCAACTCCCTGTTCACCCACCAGATCTCGGTGATCATGGGAGACTTCCTCTATTCGCGCGCCGTGGTCGAGCTGGCCCGGTTAGGCGACTGGGACGTGTTGCGCGTGCTCGCGCGCGCGACCAACGAGATGACCATCGGCGAGATGCGCCAGCTCACCGCGCTCGACGCGCTCGCGTTCGGCGAGGACGACTACGACGCGCTCATCCGATGCAAAACGGCGTCGCTTCTCTCGGCGACTTGTGAGATCGGCGCGATCGCCGGCGGCGGCGTGCACCGCAAACGCCTTGCGCACTACGGCGAGCAGCTCGGCATGGCGTTCCAGGTGGCCGATGATCTCCTCGATTACACCGCCACGAGCGCCGACACCGGAAAGCCGACCGGCCTCGATCTGCGCGAGCACAAAGTCACGCTGCCACTCATCGCGGCGCTTCGAACCATGCCGAAGTCGGCGCGGCGTCACGTCGAGCAGTTGTTCGCGACGCCCGAACCGTCCGACGCTGACATCGAGTGCGTCATCACTATCGTGGTCGAGCACGGCGGACTCGACTACGCGCGCCGGCGGGGCGTCCAGTACGCGCGCGAGGCGGAGCGGGCCTTGGAAGGATTGCCCGAAACGCCCGTGCTCACGGCCCTGCACGACGCCATCGCGTACGCCATGGATCGGAGACATTGATGGCACAAGGCTCGTCCAAGCACCGCCCCGGATTCCACGCCCTGGTCCTCACGATCGGCTTCATCGTCGGCGGACTCATGACCCAAGTGGCGCGCCGCTTCCTGCCAGCCGGCGCCGTGAAGGAGTTCCTCACGTCTGGAGTCACGCCAAGCTGGGGCCCGCTGCCAATCGACCTGATCATCATTAAGTTTGCGATAGGTCCGATCGCGCTCGATGTGTCTCTCCTGAGCCTGCTCGGCGTACTGATCGCGTATTTAATTGCCAGATCCCTCTTCTGAAGGGGGCGCCATTATGGGCTTCGAAGGCTTCGGCATCGAGAAGATTCTCCTCGTCCTGCTCATCGTGTTACTGCTCTTCGGCGCGAAACGCATTCCGGAGATTGCGGGCTCGATGGGGAAGGGGATCCGCGAGTTCAAGAAGAGCATGAAGGACACGCAGGCAGCGGTCGCGCAGGAGATTTCGCCGCGCGACGATCACGAGCGCCTGCGTCCGCCCGATCCGGCACCGGTCGCCGAGGACGCGCGCCCGGAGCCGAAGCGGCTTCTCGATTCCTAACGGAACACGAGGGCTCGAACGAAAAAAAACACCGCGCGCCGAATCGGCGCGCGGTGTTTTTTCTTGAAGGATCGGCGCGTCAGCTCTGGGCCGTCCGGTTCTGTTGCTCGATCTGCTTCCGGCGGTCGTCGATCTTGGCATTCTGGTGCAGGTCAGCCAGATACTCCTGCACGCGCTGCTGCCGCAGCCGCTGCAGGAGCTGCGTGCGCTGTTGGTCCTTCTGCTTTTGCCACGCCGCGCGATCGGCGTCGACGCGGCGATCCACCTTGATCACATACACCGCGGAATTCGTTTTCACGGGTTCGCTCACGGAACCCGTGGGCAATCCGAACGCGGTGCCGATTGCTTCGTTCGCCTGGCCCAGATCCGGCACCGGCGACACGCGCGAAAATGTCGGACTCTGCGACACCGTTAGGCCGGCCGCCTTGGCGGCCTGGTCGAACGTCTGACCTTTGGCATACGCGTCGGAGATCTGCTGCGCTTTGGGCACCAGCATGTCGAGCTTCTTTTTCCGAATGAGCTCGGTGCGAATGTCATCCGTCATCGACGCGAGCGTCGGCTTGCCGCCCGGCGTGAGCGAATCGAGACTCGCCATGTAGTACGCGTTCTCGGCATCGATGAGATCGCTCGTCTCGCCGACCTTGGCCGTGAACGCCCAAGCGCTCACGTCGGGCACGTCGTGACCGCCGAGCGTGAGTGCCTCGCCTTCCGTGACGTCGACGCGCGCGGTGTTGAGCCCGAGCTTCCGGGTGAGCGCATCGAACTCGGCAGGCGTCTCGAGGTTGGCCGCGTGCGAGAGGGAATCGGCGCGACGATCGCTGACCGCGGCGCTCGAGTCGCCTTGCTGGATGCGCAGCAGGATGTGGCGCACCGCGATCGTGTCGCCCTTGTGCTCGTCCACCTTGATGATGTGGTAGCCGAACTGCGTTAGGACGGGCATCGACAGGTCGCCCGGCTTGAGCGCGAACGCAGCCGAGTCGAACGGCTTGACGAACTGTCCCTTGGTCACGCGGCCCAGGTAGCCGCCCTTGACTGCCGACGCAGAGTCGGCGGACTCGCGCTTGGCCACGTCGTCAAACTTGGCGCCGCCCTCGATCTCCTTGCGGAGGTCCATGGCGTGCTGGTAGACGCGCTCCGTATCCGCTTTGGTGACGGGCCGCGGAATCGTGGCCAGCATGACGACCGCGTGGCCGGGGCGATCTGCGAATTCGGATTTGTGATCGTTGAAGTACTGCTGGATTTCGGCCGCGCTCACGTGCACCGACGAGTCGGGAATCGACTGCGGATCGAAGCGCACAAACGAAACCTGCGCCGAGTCGTGCGTGTCCTGCCACGCGCGCCAGAGTTGGGCATCGGTCACGTAGACCTGCGACGCGATCTGCTCGAACAGCTTTTCGCGCGGCAACTGGCCGCGGTAGTACTGCTCGAGCTGGAGCCGAATGCCGGATTCTTTGGCGATCGGGCTGGACAGATACCGGCGGTACTTGTTCAGATCGAACTGCCCTTCCGTCTGGAACTGGGGATCCTGGAGGATCTGCGGAGGTGGCTCCTCGAGCGCAGCCTGCTGGATTTCCTGGTCGGTGATCGTGATGTCACGCTTCTTGTATTCCTGCTGGAGCAGGATGTCGTTCACCATGTCGTTGAACGCATCGTCTTCGACGCGCTGTTCATCGTCCAGCGACAGCTGGCCCGAGCTCTGTTGTTGGGCGCGCTGAATCGCCTGTTCGCGGACCTGGAGCCAGTCTCGGTACGTGACTTTGGTGCCGTTCACCTCAGCAATGGTGCTGCCCGGCGTGATGGGGCCGCGGTCGCCGAGGCCGGACTGACCGAGGTAGACGAACCAAATCAGGAATGCGGGGACGACGAGCCACCAGATCCACTTGGCATAAGCTCGAAAGACGTGCAGCACGAGAAGTCACTCCGTATCGAACGAGGAAGCTTCGCGAGGCAGGCGCACTGTGGCGGGCCGTCCGCGAAGGCCGGAAATCTACCGGCTGCGGCGGCGTAAAAGCAAGACAGCGTGTCACTTCCGATTGACTTGAGTCGTCCATGAGTGGTATCTTGAGCCGCTTCTAACCGCCTGCCTGGGCGCCATTCCCGAGGGCATTGAATGGCCAGTTCCGCGCTGATCGACGACCTCCTCAAGCAATTCGCCGAGAATCCTCGGCGAGTTTTTGCGCGTCTCGCGAACGAGTATCGCAAGCGGGGTGAACTGGACACGGCCATCGAGATTTGTCGTGCACACGTGCCGCTGCAGCCGACATACATCAGCGGCTACATCGTGTTGGGCCAGGCGCTGTACGAGACGGGACAGCTGGATGAAGCGCGCAGCACGTTCGAGACGGCGCTCGGCCTGGATCCGGAAAACCTGATCGGCCTGCGTCAGTTAGGCGACATCGCTCGCGCGAAGGGCGACCCGAGCGGCGCGCGCGGATGGTACCGGCGCCTGCTCGAAGTCGATCCGCAGAACGACGAAGTGGAAGCGGTGCTGCGCGAAATCGACGCGCCCGTGGCCGCGGCGCCGGTGACGCAGGAGGCGGTGTCGTGGAACGACATCAATCCGGAAGCGACAGCAGCGCCCGCGCCGACCGCGACACCGCCGGCTGCGGCGAGCGAGCCGCCGGCATCCAAGTCGCTCGATTTCGATTACGACGTGCTGTCGGCCTTTGGCGAAGCCGAGTCGAAATCGGCTGAGCAGCCCGCGTCCGGCTTCGCGGGTCACGAGGAACCGGCGCCTGCTGCATCCAAGCCCGACGCTGTGCACGCGGCGCCCGCGCCGGTGGTCATCCCCGCTCCCGCGCCCATCGAGCACCGGGAGTCGGCGAGCGACGAGCCGCTCCCTGCGGCGTTCATCACCGAAACGATGGCCGAGCTGTACCTGCAGCAGGGTCATCGCGAGCAAGCGCTCGACATCTATCGCCTATTGTTGGCGCAGCGGCCCACGGATGTGTCGCTGCTCGATCGCATCGCACGGTTGCAACAGGCCGCGCCGGCGGCGCCCGTCGAGCGCACGGTGCGCGCGTTCTTCGGGCGGTTTGCGAATCGCCGTCCGCCCGGAGCGCACGCGGAGTCCGCGCCCGCGGGCCAGGCCGAGCCGATGGCACCGGAGGTTCCGGCGCCGGAGGAGCCCGCTCCCGTCGCACACGCGGAGGCGGAGCCGCCTCCGTTAGCACCCGAGGCGCCCGTCGCGCGGGAGGCGTCCTCTCCGTTAGGACACGAGCCGCGCGCCGAGACGGTCGAGGTCGAGGAGCCCGCGCCTCCGCCGCTTCCGGCGCCGGAGCCCGTCGCGCTGGAGACGGCCGACACGTGGACGATGGAGTCGGGGGCTGGCCACGATGTCGTCGCGCACGACGAGCCGGCTGCGCCAGCTTCCGAGCCGGAGCCCATGGCCGAATCCGCGCCGGTCGCGGACGTGGCACCCACGGCAGAGGCCGCGCCGGTTTTCGAGGAGCCGAGTATCGCCGACTTTGCACCGGCCGAGATGCAGGCAGAGTCGCTCACGGAACCGGAACCGGAGGCCGCCGCGCCGGCTCCCGCGCCTAACGAACCGCTCGCGACCCCGCCGCACGTCGAGTCCGTGGGCGTCGGCGACTACACGCCCGAGCACGGGCGCTCGATGTCCTTCGCCGAGTTGTTCGCCGGGCGCGAGGCGTCGCCGGCGGACGAGCAGGCGGCGGCGGCGTTGGCCAGCGCGTACGGCACCGATGCGGGCCTGACTAACGGAGCCGGCAATCCGACCCGCGCGGCCGCCGACGCCTTGTCGCTGGACGACGTGTTCGGCGGCGGCGCGCACGAGCGCGAGAGCACGCCGGTCACGTTCGACGAGTTCTTCTCGTCGCAGAACGCGCCGCGTTCCGAGCCGGCGCCCGAGAGCGGGACGGATCAGGGGTCGGCACCCCCGGCTGCCGCGCGCCGCGCCGACGACGCCGACCTCGAGCTCTTCCACCAGTGGCTCGAGGGGCTGAAGAAGTAGTGCGCATCGCCGTTCTCAACGGGCCAAATCTCAATCTCCTCGGCGTCCGGGAGCCGGAGTTGTATGGGCGCGATTCACTGGCCGACATCGAAAAGCGGCTGCGCATCGTGGGACGCGAAATCGAATGCGATCTGGAGTTCGCCCAACGGAACGGTGAAGGGGAGCTGGTGGAAGTCATTCAGTCGCTGCGCGGTCGCGCGCAGGGCGCGTTGATCAACGCCGGCGCATACAGCCACACCAGCCTCGCCATTCGCGACGCATTCGCGGCCGTGCAGGTCCCATTCGTCGAAGTGCACCTCAGCAACATTTTCGCGCGCGAGCCCGAGCGCCGCCACTCCATGCTCGCCAGCCACGCGCTGGCGATATTGTGCGGATTCGGCGCACTGGGCTACGAGCTCGCACTGCGCGGCATGGTCGCGACCCTCAAATCGCGTGAGTGACCGTCGATCGGAACGCGTGGCGGCTCTCGCCGCCGCGCTCGACGCCGCGCATCTGGATGCGCTGTTGGTCACGAGCCTGCCTAACATTCGCTACCTGACGGGATTCTCCGGGTCGAGCGCCATCGTCGTCGCGTCGGCGCGAGATCTGGTGTTCGTCACCGATTTCCGGTACGCGACCCAGGTGCAGGACGAAGTGGGCGACCTCGCGCGCGTGGCCATCGAGCCGCAGAGCTTGTGGACCGGCGTCTGGCGCGAGGTGGGCGACATGAATGGAATCGAAGTCGTCGGATTCGAGTCGGCGCATCTCGTACATCGTGACTTCGAGCGGTTGCTGAATGCGGGAGCACGATGGCAATGGCGCGCGACCACCGACATGGTCGAAATGCTGCGCGAGCAGAAAGACGAGGGCGAGATCGCGAGCATCGCCGCCGCTGCCGCGGTGGCCGAGCGCGCGCTCGAGCGCACGTTAGCCACGGTGCGTTCGGGGCAGACCGAGCTCGAGATCGCGGGGACGCTCGAGCGCGCGCTGCGCGAAGCGGGCAGCGAAGGATTTCCGTTCGAGACGATCGTCGCGTCCGGAGAGCGGTCCGCACTGCCGCACGCCAGGGCGGGCGACCGGCCAGTTCGTGCTGGCGACTTCCTTCTCATCGATTTCGGTGCCATTGTGGACGGCTATTGCTCCGACATCACGCGCACCGTGGTGGTGGGACACGCGACGAGCGAGCAACGCGACGTGCATGGCATCGTGCGGAGCGCGAACGAACGGGCGTCGACTCTCGTGCGCGCGGGAATGAGCGGGCGGGATGCCGATGCGTTGGCTCGGCGCTACATTGAGGAGCGCGGTTTGGGCGAGGCGTTCGGACACAGCCTCGGTCATGGCATCGGGATAGAGGTACACGAAGCACCGCGACTGGCGCGCACCACAGAAGCAGTGCTGCCGGAGCACGCGGTCGTCACGATAGAGCCGGGCGTGTATCGCGCTGGATGGGGTGGAGTGCGCGTGGAAGATGACGTCGTGCTCGGCCGTGATGGCGCGACGATTCTGACAAGTTTTTCGCGCGAGCTCCTCGAGGTCGGTTGACGTCGGGAGGGAGTCATCTCTGACACACCTATGATTGACCTGCGCTACCTGAAGAAGCTCGTCGAATTACTCGACGGGTCATCCGTGGATTCGATCGAGATCTCGTCCGACAAGGGGATGAAGATCCGCATCTCGAAAACGCCGCAGCAGAGAGGGATGGGAATCGCGTCGCCGACGCCGGTTCAGGTGGCTGCCCCGATGTCCATTCCGACATTGATCCCGGCGCCGATGCCAGCGACGCGCATGACGCCGGCCGATGGTGTGCCTGCCACGCCCGAGCCGGCTGTGTCCACGCCCGCCGAAGCAGCGAAGCCCAAGCTGCTCGAGGTCAAGTCGCCCATGGTCGGCACGTTCTATCGCTCGCCCGAGCCCGGCGCGGCCGCGTACGTGAGCGATGGATCGCGCATCGCGAAGGGCGAAGTGGTGTGTATCATCGAAGCAATGAAGATCATGAACGAGATCGAATCCGAATACTCCGGCGTGGTGCGCGAAGTGTTGGTGAGCGACTCGCATCCGGTGGAATACGGGCAAGTCCTCTTCCGGATTGACCCCAATGGCTAACCCTGCCGTCTCGACACCATCCGAGTCGGCGGGCGCGCCGCAGGCGCCCGCCTTCAATTTCAAGGCGGTTCTGCAGCGCATGATTCAGCAGAACGGCTCCGACTTGCACTTGAAAGTCGGACGTCCACCTGTCTTGCGCGTGAACGGCGATCTGAGCTCGCTGGACGTGCCGCCCTTGCGGCCGGAAGAGCTGAAAGCGCTCGCCGAGCAAATCATGACGCCCAAGCAGGTGAAGGAATTCGCGGAGCACAAAGAAGCGGACTTCGCGATCGGTGTTCCTGGTATCGGACGCTTTCGCGTGAACGTGTACCAGCAGCGCGGGACCATCGCATACGCGCTGCGCTCGGTGCCGTACCAGGTGCGCACGATCGAAGAGCTCAACTTGCCGCAGGTGATCTCCGACATTTCGCTGCGACCGCGCGGACTGGTGCTCGTCACCGGGATCACGGGATCGGGCAAGTCGACGGCGCTCGCGGCGATGGTTCAGCACATCAACGAGAAGCGCCACGCGAACGTGATCACGGTCGAAGATCCGATCGAGTTCCTGCATCGCGACATCAACTCGAGCATCAACCAGCGTGAGGTCGGTGCCGATACGGGCAGCTTCGGTGCGGCGCTTCGACGCGTGCTGCGACAGGATCCCGACGTCATCCTCATTGGCGAGATCCGCGACATCGAAACGCTCGAGGTGGCGCTCAAAGCCGCGGACACGGGACACCTCGTGTTCTCGACGCTGCACACCACGGATGCGACACAGACCATCAGCCGCGTGCTGTCGTTCTATGCGCCGCACCAGCAGAACGAAGTGCGATTCATGCTCGCGAGCGCGTTGGCGGCGGTGGTCTCGCTCCGTCTCGTGCCGCGTGCGGACAAGCCGGGACGCGTGCCTGCCTGCGAGATTCTCATCAACACGGCAGCGGTACGGGATCAAATCCGCGACATGACGAAGTCGCTCAACATTCCGGACTTGATCAAGGAAGGCACGGTGCAGTACGGCATGCAGAGCTTCGACCAATCGCTCATGCAGTGGTACAAGAAGGGCGCGATCTCGTACGAGAGCGCGATGTTCTTCGCCACCAATCCGAGCGAGTTCGCACTGCGCGTCCAGGGCGTCGAGGGATCCAGCGATCAGAGCTGGGATTCGCTCCAGGGTGACGCCACCTCGTAAGGACGCCTTCGGGCGTCCCGACTCCCGGTCCACCAACCGTCGCGCATGTTCAAGAAAGTATTGATCGCGAACCGCGGCGAGATTGCGCTGCGGGTGATTCGCGCGTGTAAGGAGTTAGGCATCCAGACGGTCGCCGTGTACTCCGAGGCGGACCGCGAATCGCTGCATGTGCGCTTCGCCGACGACGACGTCTGCATTGGTCCCGCGCCCGCGCGCGACTCGTACCTCAAGATCCCGCGGCTGATCGCGGCGGCCGAAATTACGGGCGCCGATGCGATCCATCCCGGCTACGGCTTCCTCGCCGAGAATGCCGAATTCGCCGAGACGTGCGCGGCGTCGAACATCGCGTTCATCGGTCCGACCGCCGAACAGATCCGCGTGATGGGCGACAAGGCATCGGCGCGGAAGGCGATGGCCGCGGTGGGCGTGCCGATCGTGCCGGGCACGCCGGGGCCGGTCGAGGATCCCGACGAAGCGTTAGGCTTCGCGCGCGAGATCGGATTCCCGGTGATCATCAAGGCGGCGGCGGGCGGAGGCGGGAAGGGTATGCGCGTGGCCAACGATCCCGAGGACTTTGCGCGCGCCTTCCAGTTAGCACGGTCCGAAGCGTTGTCGGCATTCGGCTCGGGCGACGTGTACGTGGAGAAGTATCTCGCGCGGCCGCGGCACATCGAGTTCCAGATCATGGGCGACAAGCACGGCCACGTGATCCATTTGGGCGAACGCGACTGCTCGGTGCAGCGGCGTCACCAGAAGTTGATCGAGGAAGCGCCGAGCCCCGCCGTTGGGCCGGCGTTGCGCGAGCGAATGGGCACGGATGCCGTGCGCGGCGCGAAGGCCATCGACTACGTGGGCGCCGGCACGATCGAGATGCTGCTCGATGAGGATGGCTCGTACTACTTCATGGAAATGAACACGCGCATCCAGGTCGAACACGGCGTGACCGAGATGCTCACCGGTGTCGACTTGGTGAAAGAGCAGTTGCGCGTGGCGTCGGGCGAACCGCTGTCGATCAAGGAACTGCCGCCGTTGCGCGGACACGTGATGGAAGTGCGCGTGAACGCCGAGGATCCCGCGCGCAACTTCCAGCCATCGCCGGGTCGCATCGACGTGTTCCATCCGCCGGGCGGACCGGGCGTGCGCATCGACTCGCACGTGTACACGGGGTACACGGTGCCGCCGTTCTACGACTCGCTGCTGGCCAAGCTCATCTGCCAGGGACGCGATCGCGCCGAAGCGGTGAAGCGCGTGCAGGTGGCGCTCGAGAGCTTCGTGCTCGAAGGTGTGACGACGACGATTCCGTTTCTCGCGCGCGTGATGCAGAACGCCGCCTTCCAGTCGGGCCAGATCGACACCAAGTTTCTCGAGCGTGAGGCGTCGCTGCTGCGGGAGCCCTGACGATGCGGATCGATGTACTGTTTGGACCGTCGATGCTGTCGCCGGCGGCGGTCACGGGGCGCGTGGTCGCGGTGATCGATGTGTTGCGTGCTTCGACGACGATCGTAACGGCGCTTGCGAACGGCGCGCGCAACGTGGTACCTCTCGAGAGCGCCGACGCCGTGATCACGCGCGCCAAGCAATTCGAGCGCGCGGACGTGCGGACGGCGGGAGAGCAGAAGATGCAGCCGATTCCGGGATTCGACCTCGGGAACTCGCCGCGCGAGATGACGCGCGAGGCGGTGGACGGGAAGACGGTCCTGTTCACGACCACCAACGGCACGGCCACGCTGCTCGCGGTGCAAGGCGCGCGCGATGTGGTGATCGCGACGTACGTCAACGTGTCGGCGGTGGCATCGCTCCTGCGCACCGCGGCGCGCGGCGGTACGGACATCTCGATCGTGTGCGCGGGGCGCGAGCGCCAGTTTTCGCTCGAGGACGCGGCGTGCGCCGGGCGCTACGTGCGGCTCGTCGCCAAGCAGATGGAGGCGGAGTTAGGCGACGGGGCGTTCGCGTGCACGGTGCTCGACCGTCGCTACGGCGACCGGTTGGACAAGTTGTTTGCCGACTCGGAGCACGGTCGCGCGTTGGCCGAGTCCGGATTCGGCGAGGATCTCGCGGCGTGCGGAGCGGTGAACGCGCACCCGGTGATCCCGATCTACCAGGACCGGCAGATCACGCTGCTCGGCCCCGACCGGGAGCGTTAGGCAGTGGCTACCGCGCCTTCGCATCGGCAGCGGGAAGCGGCGGGCGTCGCGCTGCTCGCGCTGGCGCTGTTCCTGGCGCTGGCGATCGCGTCGAGTACGTCGGGCCTGGGCGGCGCGTGCCACCAGACGCGCTCGCTCATGGGACCGGTGGGCGCGTGCACGCGCGCCGGGCTCGTGTGGCTGGTCGGCGTGCCGGCGGCGTTCCTGGTGCCGCTCCTGCCGGCCATCCACGCGCTGCGCCTGTTCGGGCGCATGCAATCGGACACCGATCGCAACTGGCTCCTCTTCGTGTTCGGCATGGTGCTGCTCCTCCCGGTGACCATCGCGCTGGGCATGCACGTGGGACGCACCTGGAGCGACTACACCGGATTCTGGGGCGGGTTCTTCGCGTTCTATCTGTCGCAGGCGCTCTTGTGGGGCGCGTGGATTTTCATCGCGCTGGCGTTCAGCGCGCTCACGATTTTCACGCTCGCCTGGAATCCCGTCCGCGTCTTGTTAGGCGTGGAGCCCAGGGCCGCGCTCGGCCTGCCGTGGCGCCGGGCGTCGGCGGGATCGGCGTCGGCCGCGGACGTGAACGAGCCGACGCCCGAAGAGATGCCCGCCATCGAGCCGTTCTCGCCGGCGCCGTTCGCCCTGGATTCAGGGATCGCCGATACGCCGCGCGGCAAGCGCCGCAAGAAGTCCAAGGCGGAGATGACCGCCGAGCACGATGAAGAGATTGCGGCGGCCATCGATGCGTCGGCCAATCCGGATGTTGCCGACGACGAGCTGCCGCCCCCGGAGCTGCTCACGCCGCCGCCGCCCCACAACGCGGAGGCCAATCGCCGCGAGCTGGACGCGATGGCGGTCAAGCTCAAGGAAGCGTTAGGCACGTTCCGCGTGGACGCCGAGATCACGGGTCGGACGACGGGACCGGTGGTCACGCAGTACGAGGTGGAGCCCGCCCCGGGCGTCAAGGTGAGGCAAATCGCCAATTTGTCCAACGATTTGGCGCTGGCGATGCGCGCGGCGAGTATCCGCATCGTGGCGCCGATTCCCGGGCGCGGTGCGGTGGGCGTCGAGGTGCCGAACCCGACGTCCGAGATCGTCGCGTTTCGCGAGTTGCTGGAGTCGCGCGAGTTCCAGACCGCGCGCGCCGCCCTGCCGATTGCGTTAGGCAAGGATTTGGAGGGCAAGCCGGTGATCGCCGATCTCGCCAAGATGCCGCACCTGCTCATCGCGGGCGCGACGGGGTCGGGCAAGTCCGTGTGCGTGAACACGATCATCACGGGCCTCATCTACCGCCATACGCCGCGCACGCTGCGGTTCCTCATGGTGGACCCGAAGATGGTCGAGCTCTCCGTGTACAACATGCTCCCGCATTTGCGGCACAAGGTGATCACCGACAACCGCGACGCGGCGTCGGTGCTCAAGTGGGCGAAGGACGAAATGCAGGAGCGTTACGAGCTGTTGGCCGCGAACCAGTGCCGCAACATTCAGGATTTCAATCGGCGCGTGCAGTCGGGCGCCACACTCACGCGCCCGCGCACGCCCGACGTGGCGTTCGAGAACCTGACGTACACGGGCGGCATTTTGCCGTACATCGTGCTGGTGATCGACGAGCTCGCGGACCTCATGATGACGGTGCAGGCGGAAATCGAGACGCCGCTGGCGCTCATCGCACAGAAGGCGCGCGCCATCGGGCTGCACTTGATTCTGGCGACGCAGCGTCCGAGCGTGAACGTGATCACGGGGTTGATCAAGGCGAACTTCCCGAGCCGGATCGCGTTTCGTGTGGCGTCGCAGGTGGACAGCCGCACGATCATCGACGGCGTGGGCGCCGAAGCGTTGTTAGGCAACGGCGACATGCTGTTCATTCCGCCGGGGAAATCCGAGCCGTCGCGGTTGCAGGGCGCGTTCATCGCGAGCGAAGACACCGAGCGGCTGATGCATTGGTACGACGACCGGAAGGCGGCCAAGCGGGCCGCGCTCGAGGCGAAGGGGCTGGCACCCGAAGAAGTGGTGGAGCCCGACATCCTCGAGATCGTCCGCCAGAAGGAAGCCGAGGAGTCGGGATTGTCGCTGCTCGACGCCGACGATCCCGCCGATCGCGACAAATTGTTTCGCGACGCCGCCGAGGTGGTGATTCAACATCAGTTAGGCTCGACGTCGCTGTTGCAGCGGCGGCTCAAGGTGGGCTACGGTCGCGCGGCGCGGATCATCGATCAGCTGCACGAGGCGGGTATTTTGGGTCCGCCGGACGGATCGAAGCCGCGCGATGTGCTCATGGGGCTCGAGGATCTGGATCGCATTTGCGGTCCGCGCGCGTAGACGCGGCGTGCGGGCAGGAGCATGAGATGAGAGTGAGCGGGTTCGTGCCGGCCGCGGTCGCGCTGGTGTTGGGCGCGGCAGGCGCATCGGCGCAGTCGGCGGCGGGCGCCGCGGAGGCGCCGTCGCTCGCCGCCGCGAATGTGGTGTCGCGGCTCAAGCCGATGAAGTGGCTGTACGTGATCTCGCTGCAGACGGGCGAGGGCACGCCGCAGCGGATCGGCTTTCGCACCTTGAGCCTAACGGACGCGACCTACGACGGGGCTTCGGCGTGGCTGGTGATCGATTCACGGCGGATGCACACGGTGACGCTCGCCGAATCGGTGTACGTGGCGCGGGCCGACTTGCACCCGCTCTACCGGGTCGAGCACGTGCCCGACGGGGAGACCGTGTCGCGGTTCGCTGCGGACAGCATCCGGACGGTGTTCGATGGCGACAGCGGCCGCATGGCCGTCGCCATGCAGAGCGCGCCGGGTGCGTTGGGCACGCTCTACCTCATCGAGGGACTGTTGGCGGCGTCCTCGTTAGGCCCGACCTGGGCTGCCACCGCCCGGATGACCGCCATCGACCGGCAGGAGAGCGGCGTCGTGTCGCTCTCGCTCCGCACCGTGGGGCAGGAGAAGATCGACGTCCCGGACGGACTGTTCGACACGTGGGTCGTGTCTCTCCAGTTAGGCAAGAGCGAGGAGAAGCTCTGGGTGCGGAAGAGCGACGGCGTGGTGCTCCGGGAAGAGCTGCCCGTGATCGGCATGGGGGGCGCCAAACTCGAGCTGCTCATGGGTTTGAACGGGGTCGAAACGCCGCATTCCTGATCGCGTGATTTCGTACCGTTCGGCGTCGCTTCGATACGCGTGCCGGCGACATGCCAACTACATTCGCGCCATGTCGACCCAGGCACTTGGCGTAGCCGGAGAAGCGTACGCAGCCCAATGGCTCGAGCAGCAAGGCTGGACCCTCGTCTCCCGCCGCTTCCGCAATGGCCACCGCGATCTCGACCTCGTCGCCAGACGTGACGGCGTGGTCGCATTCGTGGAAGTCAAAGCGCGAAGTGGAAGCGAGTTCGGCGATCCCGTCGAGGCGGTCGACTGGCGAAAACGACGCGAACTCATCCGGTCTGCCCACGTCTGGATGGACCGGTTCGGGCAGCCCACCGATAGCTACCGGTTCGACGTCATCGGCGTGCTCATGGAAGGCGCCCGCGTCCGAATTCGCCACGTGCAGAACGCGTTCGCGGTGGCATAGACAAACTTGACGCGCTGGCTGGGTCTTCGTATTTTGTTCGGTATGCGAATCGCCGAAGATTTCGGGTAGATTCGAGAGCCAGCCAGATCAACCAGCAGGCTCACCATCTCTCACCGGGACACACGAGAATGGCGGTTTCCACACTGCAAGACGAAAAGAAGAAAGCGTTGAATCTGGCCATCGCGCAAATCGAGAAGAGCTGTGGCAAGGGCTCCATCATGAAGATGGGTTCGGACAGCGCTCGGGTGCGTGTGGAAGCGATTCCAACGGGGGCCATCAATCTCGATGCGGCCATCGGCGTGGGCGGCATTCCGCGCGGCCGCGTCACCGAGATCTACGGTCCGGAGTCCAGCGGCAAAACCACGTTGTGCCTGCACGTGGTGGCTAACGCACAGCGGGCCGGCGGCGTCGCGGCGTACATCGACGCGGAGCACGCGTTAGACACGGACTACGCGTCCAAGTTGGGCGTCGACGTCGAGAATCTGCTCGTCTCGCAACCCGACACGGGCGAGCAAGCCCTCGAGATCTGCGAGATCCTCGTGCGATCGGGCGCCGTCGACGTCGTGGTCATCGACTCGGTCGCCGCGCTCGTACCGAAAGCCGAAATCGAAGGCGAAATGGGTGACTCCCACGTCGGCCTCCAAGCTCGGCTCATGAGCCAGGCGCTGCGGAAGCTCACCGGCGCCATCGCGCGGTCCAAGACGTCGGTTGTCTTCATCAATCAGCTTCGCGAGAAAATCGGCGTCATGTTCGGCAACCCCGAAACCACCACCGGTGGTAAGGCGCTCAAGTTCTATGCGTCCGTGCGCCTCGACATTCGCCGCATTGGACCGGTCAAGGAAAAAGAAGACGTCATCGGCTCGCACGTGCGCGTGAAAGTCGTCAAGAACAAAGTCGCCCCGCCGTTCAAGCAGGCCGAATTCGACATCATGTACGCCGAAGGCATTAGCCACACCTCGCTCCTGGTCGATATCGGCGCGGAGTCCGGTATCATCGAGAAGTCGGGTGCATGGTATAGCTACAACTCGCAGCGCATCGGCCAAGGCCGCGAGAACGCAAAGCTGTTCCTGAAAGATAATCCTGCGATGCTCGCCGAAATCGAAGAGAAAGTGAAAGGCATCCTCGGTATTCGGCTGACACCAGGCGGGGAGGGCGACCTCGTCGAGGAGTAACACCCGCATTACTCAGCGTGGTGCCGAGGGGTGGAAACGCAGAGATCAGGGGTACCCGGAATTTTGCTCCAATCTCGCGCTTTCCTCCCTCGGCACTTCTTTTTTTTCCGGTTCTTCCGGGAATTTCGGGAAAGCGGCGACGTCGCTCGTTTCGGTGTCATACGCGCCAGACGAGCGCGCAGCGTGATGCCAAATCGTGAGGCGAGAATCGACGCCGCTGTTCTGTTTTCAACAACAACAAAAGTGATCTCGGCATCGTGATCGCCCTCATCCTCGCGCCGCCAAGCGATCCCTTCAGTTTCCTCTTCGGTATCCTTTGAACCAGAGCGAGGAAGTCCTCCATGCGGGACGGCGACCAGCCTCGAAACAGAACTCCGCTGGAAGCGCGACATGAGGGCTCACGATGGCGCGCGTGGAGGGCTTCCTCGCTCTGTCACACGGATAACGAAAAGGAAACTGAAGGATCGTTCGGCGGCGCGGAACCGCGCGCGGCTGCTCGTGGCGAGATCAGTCTTGTTGCTGAAAAACAAAGCGGCCAGATTGTCACGACCGATGCGCAAACCTCGAGGTTAGGACCGGGTGCCAACTATTACAGCGGTAACGCCAAGCGCTCGCCGCGCACGCTCGGCGCGAGACGCGTCGGCTGGCTCAGGTGATCTCGTAAGCGGACGATACAGCATCGCCGTCGATGGCCAAGCACTGGGCGACCTCTCGCTCGATTCCATCGAGCGCCTCGATATCCACGTCGGTGCCACGGTTAGCGATCGCGTGGTCGCCGAAATCGCCAGCGAAACACAGGCGCTCAAAACGTACGATCGCGCCGTTGGTCTGTTAGCCACTC
>DATEHK010000049.1:0-54942 GCA_035279625.1 Gemmatimonadaceae bacterium | reverse complement strand
CGCGTGCGCAGCATCACGGACGCCAAAGGGCAAACCTACCAATACACCTACAATCCGTTAGGCTGGCTCCTCACCCAGATCAACGCCGACACCAACCACACGCTCTCGGCGCGGACCGACAGCTTCTTCTATAGCGCCGCGGGACTTGTGACCAAGCACCGCGATCGAAATGCGAAGGCGACCTCGATGACTTACGACAGTCTTGGGCGCGTCCTCACGCTGACCCTCGCGGACGGACGAGTCACCAAGTACGGCTATGACCCCAACGGCCTCTTTCACGCCGACTCGAATGCCGCGAGTCTCGACACGAGCAAAACGGACGCGACGGGCCTCATCCACACGGAATTCACAAAACAGGCGGGTCACAGCTATACGATCACCTCGACCTCTGATGCGAACGGCCTGCTTCAGAACACGGTTTTCAGGAGTGGCACGACCACGTGGGATTCGGTGTCCTACGGCTACGATGCGCTGTTCCGCTTGAACGCGCTGCAAACGAACGGCGTCGGGACGACCTTCCAGTACGCTGGTGATGGACTCTTGAATAGTTGGAAACTTCCGACCACCGGCCACGACAGCGTCCTCGTCGCCTATAGCCAGACGCACCAGCCGGTCGCACTGAGCTACAGCCGGGCCGCGCTCGATGGGCTGGATGAATTGCTGGCGCGAGACACGTTGGATCGGGTCGTCGAACAGTCCGTTGGGCCGCGTGGCAGCGCGAACGACACGGTGCGCTTCTTCGCCTACGATTCGAGTGGCCGCCTCGCGACGTACGCCGACTCGCTCTCCGCCGACAGCTTGATCTGCGTGCCGGATCCGCATGGCCAGGACGGCGAGCACTGCACGCCGTCCGGCGGCTGGACGTTCGTCGCGCAGTCGAACTATACGTACGACTCAGCGAACAATCGCACCGACTTGGGCGCGGTACTCACGCTGGGGAACCGGGCTACGACCTTCAACGGCTACACGCTCACCTATGACAACGTCGGCAATCTGACGCACAAGTCGAAGACCGGGTTTGACCAGTACTACTACTGGAACAGCATCGGCCAGCTCGATAGCGTAATTACTAACGGAGCCAAGGTGAGCTTTGCCTATGACGGGCAGGGCCGGCGCGTCGCGAAGGTCACCGGTGGCGATCTTCGCTACATCTACGCAGGAAGCCAGCTCATTGCGGAAGTCGACTCGTCGAACACCACACAGGCCGCGGACATTTATCGCTACTATCCTGGCGTCGACAAGCCGCACAGCGTGAAGGAGGTGAGCGGGACGTACTACTACCTCTCCGGGGTCGGCACGCCCGGCGTCGTTGCTGTGATCGATTCCACGGGGAAGATCAAGAACCGCTATCGGTATAATCCGTGGGGTGGCCTGGAAGACTCGCTCGAGACGGTGTCTAACGTATTGAAATTCGCTGGACGCGAGTACGATCCGGAAACGCACCTCTACTACAACCGGGCGCGGTACTATGACCCGCAACTGGCGCGCTTCCTTTCGGAAGATCCGATCGGACAAAGCGGTGGAGTCAATCAATATGCCTACGCAGCAAACAACCCGGTGACTAACACCGATCCGTCGGGCGAGTGTGTGCCTGCGGGCCAGCACGACGCGTATCATACCTGCGGCGCCCCACAGGCAGATGGCACGCCGGGACGTGGCAGCGGGGGTAGTAGCCCAACGCAGGCATGGCACTGCCTGTCGACGGATGTGAACCTCTGTATGGCCAGCGCCGTCAACTACCTCGAGGGTATTTCTTCTAGTTTGGACCCGAGCTACTGGGAAGGCGGCGACGCGAGCGATTTTCTGGACGTAGCGCTTGGTTGCCGACCGCTCGCTGTAGAGGTCATTGGCTTGGTCGGCGAACATTGCGCATTTCGCTGGAGGTTTACAAATAATGAACCGACGCTGTACGGAGAGCTGGAGGACGTCAAAGGCACGAACTTTATAAACCTCGGCACGACCGTCATGAATGCGAACCCGAATGACTTCGACTGGATTGTGCTTGGAAACGCAGATATCGCAGCAAATCTCTTCGACTCCTTCCAAGCGGAAATAGACAACTGGAACTCTGCCCGTTATGTACTGGGAGACTCGAACCGGTTCGTCTGCACGGTGCTGAAACAGGCTAACTTCGGGCTCACGGGGCAACAGTTTAGAAGGTTGTACGGTTGGCGAGGCGCAGGAGCGATGGGTCTTGAGACATGTGACGTTAGTGGCTAGATGCATTTGTTAACACTCTAACTCTCTCGCTCCTTAGCGTGACCCCATATGACCTTTCAAACACCGCGACTTCATGAGCTAAGAGGGCTTCTGGCCATGACATGCCTCGCCACTATAGCGGCTCAGTCGGTGGCTTGCCAGCGGCCTCAGACATTGAGCGGTAAGACAGTCGAATCGCGCGATTCGAATGGCCAGTTGGTTGAATTAATTGATTCTACGCTCACCTTACGCGACGGCGAGACGTGGTTAGCACTGAAGCCTCCGTTCAAGACGGCCTTTCCATATAGCCTGTTGTGCCTCGGGATTCCCGACGGTTATCGGCACACCTTCCGACCATTGGCTATGATGACGCCTTCGGGCCAAAAGGTTGTGATTTCCGCCCAAGTTAGGCGCAGCGATGGGTCCTCTGTCCCGATGCAGTTCATGAGTATCGGCGCGTGGCGATCTGTGACTGGAGGGGGATTCGAGTACTGTTTGAAATCGTACTTGTTTTCGAGCAAGGAAGGAGAAGGCTTCCCCGTTGGAACCACCATAACTGGCTTGACACTTCGGAGTAACATGCCGGTCACCATTCGCCGGCTTGTGTGGACCTCGACCAGGTGAGTCGGCACGGGATCAATCCCCCTTTTCACGCGCCCGACGAAAACGTCGTCGTGGGCATCGCCGGCCGGTGATTTTTCGACGCTTGCGACGGTGTTGAGTGGCGGCACGGTGACGAGTTATCACCGCGCCTCGCCTGGCGGTACGATTCTCATGTTCTCGCCAACGGGCTACCTGCTCACGGCGACCTTCAACGGCTACACGCTTACCTATGACAACGTCGGCAAGGCGACAACCTCGTACCGGCGAGTCCTTGACGCAGCCGAAATCCCGAATGGAAGCGTTCGAACTTTTTGTAGGACGGAAGATGGACAGACCATTTGGAGGGTTCATACATGGCTTGGCCAGACACAACAGGCGCGATGTGGCGATTGGGGTGGGCGGCAATAATGCTCCTTGCTGGAGCTTGCCAGGCGCGGTCACAGGCAGCTGATCGGATGCTCCGTTTGGTTGGCGCGCCGAAGCCGGGAGTGGTGAATCCGTCGGTGATCGGTGCCGACTGCCTTCACCGGTATGCAGCCGCAGACAGTGCGTTGCTGGCCGAAAACTGCGAGGCGAGTGTCGCAGATACGTTGCGGTTCTCGCAAGTTGATGGAGAAGGGCACGTACTATTTGAGGGTAGACGCATCTATGTCGACGCGGGACGGTTGCGTCGCCTAGCTGACTCCATAGAGGCCGCCATTGAACAGGTCCAAGGCGCGGCGATCCGCTGCCCAGTGGACTCGGCAACCGATCCCTACACTGAACGCCTTCGCCTATGGCACGTGCGAGGTCGTACTTGGTTCCTGCGCACGACGACGATGGACGCGCCACGGCGTTACCCGTCGATAGAATTCGAAAGCGACGCCGACCGCAGATTGTGCAGAGGTTACATCGGCCCGCCTATGCATAGGGGCTAGACCGCGGGGGGCATCGAGAAGCGGCGACGTTTTGGTCGAGAAGCTAGGCCATTCGGCTTCGCCCTCACAGATCCGTACGTGCGGCTTGCCCGCACACGGCTCCTCGCGAAGGTCAACGTGCGGCAGCATGTCACGTCAAGCACGGATGTGTGATAAGAGGTTTCGGCAACGGGAATCGGTCTGACGTGACCCCGTTTTGGGTCCAGTTATTCGTACCGATCAGTGGGGGTAGATGGTGAAGGTGTCATCGTTGTGAAGGTGCTTCCGTTTCAGGGTGAATCATTTGTCGGCGCGGACAGTCGGCAGCGGGCGCGCGACCTAGCGATACTGCTCTGCAGTGGTGCGGCCGACGCACTCCTTGCTCTTTGGCTTCGTCTTGATGATGAAGGGTGAGAACATCCCGCGCGCCCATGACACTGAATATTCCGATTGCACTGACTCCACTTGCACTCGCCCGACTCGAGGGCGTCATCGGTAGCGCGTCAACGGTTCCGTCGCTCTTTAGAGAATCTGGCGGACTCATCGCGCTCCCGCTAATCGCGGGACTCTTTCTCGTCGGTCAGGTCTGGCGCCGGAATGCTCAGGCGCCGGCTTGGCCGCAGCTTCTCGTGCTGGCCTTAGTCCTACCACCAGTTTTGCTTTGCGGGTTAGGCGAAGTATGGGCCGACCGTGACGCCGCTTACTTCACTTGGCGAGGCATCGTGTTGCTCGGTCTGGCGGTGACCGAGCTGCTCCTTTCGGTCGTGTGCGTGCGTGCTGCGCGACGCTGGGATGCCATGCCGTCCATCGTGTCGGTAGCGCTAGTCTGGACGCTCATGAGCTGGATCTATGCGGCGTTGGCTGTCGGCGGCGACTCGATGTGATCTTCTCATACCTACTCGTCGACGCCAAACGTTGGATTCGACGCGCGAAGTCAGCTACAAGTATGACGCGACAAACGAGCTCCTGACCGGTGTCGGCGGCAATACCGTTCCGGACACATTGTACCTCAATGCCGCCAAGACGTGGGCGGATAGCGAGAGGGTGGGCGCCACGGGCCACGACAGCGTCACCAAGTACACTCACGACGCGCATGGTAGCCTAACACAACGTACTGATCCGTCCGGTCACGTCACGTCGATTGCCTACTATACAACGGGCCTTCAAAACACAGAGACGACAACGGCTGTCAACCGTGTGACAAGCGCTCTTGATCGACAACGAACAGGCGAGCCCGTACGGGGCGGGATGGGGCATCGCGGGACTGCAGCATCTCGTCTTCACGTCTGACTCGCTCTCGCTCGCGATCACGAATGGCACGGGGTCCATCCTGCTGTTCACGCGGCCGACCAAAACGTCGCCGTGGGTTTCGTCGTTAGGCGATTTCACGACGCTCACGACCATCCTGAGCGGTGGCACGGTGACGAGCAATCACCGCACCACGCCTGACGGCACGATCCTCACGTTTTTGCCAACCGGCTCCCTCCTCGGCGCCAAGAATCGCTTCGGCGATTCGACGCAGTACCACTACAACGGCTCGAACCTGCTCACGGCGGTGGTCGACCGCATCGCCGACTCGATCACGCTCTCCTACACGAGCAACAGGCTGAGTAGCATCACCAATCCGGGTGGGCGCGTCTCGCATTTCACGGTCGATGGAGGTGGAAACCTCGCTACGATCAAAGATCCCACCGGCGCGACGACGTTTGGTGGCACGTACGACACGCGCCACCGACTGACTCAAGTGACCAACCGCGGCGCCAACACGTGGCTCTATCGCTACGACTTCGCGAGCACGATGGCCTCAGACAGCACGCCGGCCGTGCTTGCCGACGGCTCGACCAAACGGTTAGGCTCCCGTTTTCGTTCGACGCTTGCGGCGGAGCTCATCGACACCGCGTCCACACAGGCTCTTCGACGACGCCAGCGACGCCAGTGATGTCGGATAGCGTCTGGGCACTCGTGAGTCCGCCAAGCATAGACTCGGTACGATACCGGGTCGATGCGTTTGGGAATCCGTTGGTCACAGAGGACGTGGGAGCGCAACAGGTCACGACCGTGACGCTCGATGGTTCTTCACGCGCCACCGCTACGGTGTCCACCTCGCACGGCAAAGTGGTCCAGTCGTCGACGGCCGCCTGGAGCGGTCCGGTCGCGACGCAGACCACAGATCGGCTATCTGGGGCTACGTGAAGCTCGACTCGCTCAACCGGACGCGCTCGAGCCGCGGGCCTAACGGCGTCCACGTCACGTATGCCTACGATTCGCTCTCGCGTGTCCGCAGTATCACTGACGCCAAAGGGCAAACCTACCAATACATTCTCAATCCGTTAGGCTGGCTCCTTGCACAAATCAACGCCGACACCAACCACACGTTGTCGGCGCGCACCGACAGCTTCTTCTACAACGCAGCCGGGCTCGTGACCAAGCATCGCGACCGCAACGCGCTCTCGACGACGATGACGTACGACAGCCTGGGACGCGCCCTGACACTCACGCTCGGGGATGGCCGCGTCACCAAGTACAGCTACGATCCGAACGGGCTGTTCCAGACCGACTCCAACGGCGCGAGCATCGACACCATTAAGACCGACACGGCGGGACTCGTCCTAACCGAATTCACGAAGCAATCTGCCCAACCCTATACGATCACCTCGACCGCGGATGTCAACGGCGTGCTCCGGCGCACAGTGTTCAAGCTGAACACCACCACGTGGGACTCGGTGACCTACGGCTACGATGCCCTCATGCGCTTGGACACGGTCGGGACCAAGAGCGGGAACACGGTCCTTCGCTACGCGGCCGACGGACTGCTTACCGGCTGGAAACTGCCGACCACGACCCACGACAGCATGTCTGTCTCATACAGCCAAACCCATCAGCCGGTCACCCTTGGCTACTTCAGGGGAGCGCTCGGCGCGTTCGATGAATCGTTAGGCCGAGACACGTTGGATCGGGTCGTGCAGCAGGCGCTCGGTAGCTTTGGAAGCATCAACGACACGGTGTGCTTCTTCGCCTACGATTCCACCGGGCGCCTGGCCGTCTACGCTGACTCGCTCTCAGCGGACAGCTTGGTGTGCACGCCCGATCCGCACGGCCAGGACGGCGACCACTGCACGCCGTCCGGCGGCTGGACGTTCGTCTCCCAGTCGACCTACACATACGACTCGGCGAACAACCGCACGGACTTGGGCGCGGTCCTCACGCCGGGGAATCGGGCCACGTCTTTCAATGGCTACACCCTGACCTACGACAATGCCGGCAACCTCACGCACAAATCCAAGGCTGGCATCGACCAGTACTACTACTGGAATAGCATCGGCCAACTCGACAGTGTTGTGACTAACGGAAGCGCCGTGCACTTTGGGTACGATGGCCAGGGCCGCCGCGTGCGGAAGGCGACGACCGCGCACACCCTCCGCTACATCTACTCCGGGAGTCAGCTCGTGGCCGAGGTCGACACCGCGAGCCTTACTGCTGAGAAGATCTATCGCTACTATCCTGGCGTTGACCGCCCGATGAGCGTCAGGCAGCCGGCGGGCACGTACTACTATCTCTCCGGCATCGGGACGCCCGGCGTCACCGGCCTCATTGATTCGACGGGAGTGATCCGGAATCGCTACCGTTATTCTCCATGGGGGAGTCTCGAGGACTCGCTCGAAGCGGTGCCTAACGTGCTGAAATTCACCGGCCGCGAGTATGATCCCGAAACTAACCTCTACTACAATCGCGCACGCTACTACGACCCCCAGATTGCACGCTTCCTCTCAGAAGACCCAATCGGCCAATCAGCCGGCGTTAATCAATACGCGTATGCCACCGACAACCCAGTCGGCGCGTCGGATCCTTCAGGTACGGTCGCGTGCGACTCGGGCAATCCGTACGATGCTGATGGCTGGTGGGGCGACGGTAGCGGCTATGCTGCGTGGGGCAGGCATCCTGTCGTGGGACGACGTTGACCTACCCGACGACCCCGTCTTTGGGGCGCCAGGACTTATCAACAATTTTGTTTGGCCGAGCCAGCCATAATGAACTTCTCACGGTCGTGTGGGCTCGCTCTGACGGTGGGTTCGCTTCTAGCGCTCACTCTGAATCTTTCACATGGCGAGTCTAGTGACCGGAGTAAACGAACAGAAAATGGATGTCCACCGGTCCAGACAAACGAGCGCGGTTGGGTCCCTTTCGTGCTCAGCGACGCACCCGCATCGTTGCGCGTTCCTGGGGATACCGGAGGCATCGATCTTATGCCGGACTTTCAAGACGTGTGGATCGGCCACGGGTGGCGACTTCGGGTCGATGTAGGCGAAGACTCTGCCACGGTTCCATCGAGCGGCACCGATGGCCCGTTGCCGCCCGAGCGAACACACGTGGTGTCGTGTGTCGACACAGTAGCAGGACGACCAAATAAGGCGTGGATATGAGTTCCCCGCCGGCGTTAGGACCCTAATTCATTCTCATCCCAATGGGACTGGTATTTCCTCAACAGATGTGGCGACTGCGAGCGCCCATGCGATCCGCATGATTTCGGCGGGCGTCGGGACGAGGGTGTTCGGTTCGTACAATCCTGGCTCCATCGCGGTCAACTGCTATATGCCGACCGCGCCGGGCTCCTAAGTGTCCCAAGTATTTGAGGGAATGAAAATGCCCCTGCGCCTACTTATCCTTCTGCCATCGCTGGTCCTGCTAGCTTGTCAGCACCAGCAACCGCCGGCTCGGGCTCCGCGTCTGGCGCGCAATAAAATCTGCATCTCACCTGGTGAGCGCGTCGACAGCGAGTTCGCGGTAAACGCTGCCCGCAAGGTGCTCCAAGATTCGGAGCAGGTGGGGCCGCTTGAACCAGTGAGGTTCGACGCGGGTGAAGATTGGGATCTGATCACGCTTCATCCTGTGAGCCCGCAGGCCGTGGTAGGCGGTGGAGGCTTGGTGTGGGTCGATCGTTGGAGCGGTTGCGCAATCCTCCTACGAATGATCGAGTGACAGACTTTGGGGTTGGTCGGGCTTGTCCCGATTCAATGACGTGGGTGATCCTCTGAGAGTTTTGCCTAACGGGCTTGAGCGCTCGCGATTCCCGCGCAGCCTGTCGCGCTCGAGCGCAAAGACGGGCGCCGACCCATGCGTGTCGCTCAAACAGCACCCAATTGCGATCAAACGCGCATGCTCTGGAGCAGTCTTCCGAACCAGCCGCGCTGGTGTTCGCCGTTGCGACGGAGACCGTGCTGGAAGTTGGAGAAGCGCGTGACTTCGCCGGTGGTGGTGGACGGCTGATACGTCGTGGGGAAGAGCGCGGCGAGATGATCTTGCAGACGATCCGGCGTGGCGACGACGGACTGCGCTTCGCACCACCGGTCGAGGGTCTTGCCGAACGTGGCCGCTGAGGGACGATGCGACGGGTCTCGATCGAGCGCGGCCATGAGCGCTTCTTCAATGGCCTTTGGCACGGCAGGGACTTTTTCGCGAATGTTGGGCAGCGGCCGCCAGGTGACTTCGTCGATCAGCAATTCGGTGGCGTCCTCGTAGAACAGCGGCTCGAGCGTGAGCAATTCGTAGAGCACGACGCCAATCGCGAACACGTCGCTCCGTCCGTCCACGTCGAGGCCCAGGATCTGTTCGGGGCTCATGTAGTGCTTCTTGCCCATCATCAACATCGGCGACTTGTCCATGGGGTCGGTGGACGTGGAGGCCTTCGCGATGCCGAAGTCGGCCAGTTTGATGTGGCCATCCCACGTGGACATGATGTTGTTAGGCGAAACGTCGCGATGGACGATGTCGAGGCGGCGTCCATCGGGTCCGGCGAAGTTGTGCGCGAAGTCGAGCGCGCGGCAGACGCGGCTGGTGACGTACGCGGCGACCGTGACGGGGATGAGGCGGTCGAGCTCGCGGTGGCGCTCGATCATGTTCCGGAGCGTCGGCCCTTTGATGTACTCCATGGCGATGTAGTACTGCCCTTCGACTTCGCCCAACTGGTAGATCTGGACGATGTTGCCGTGCATCAAGTTCGCGGAGAGCTTGGCTTCGTCGACGAAGAGCTGGAGCCAGGTTTTTTCTTTGGCGTAGTGCGGATGGATGACTTTGAGGGCGACCCGTTTGGCGAAGCCGTTGGGGCCGAGTTGCTCGGCCTCGTACACGGTGGCCATGCCGCCTTGCGCGATTTTGCGGACCAGGCGGAACGAGCCGGCGTATTCCAGTATGTGCTCGTCAGAGTGCATTATTACAGACTCGCATAGCCACGGCGGCAGAGCGCGCCGTGATCACAGTCATCCGACTCCATGCCGCACGACATCCGAGACATCACGATCATCGGCGGAGGGCCGACGGGGCTCTTCGCGTCCTTCTATTCCGGCATGCGCGGTGTCACGGCGCGGATCGTCGACGCACTGCCTGAGTTGGGCGGTCAGCTGCTCGCGTTGTATCCGGAGAAGTACATCTTCGACGTCGCGGGGATTCCGCAGATTCTCGCCAAGGACTTGGTGCGCGATCTGGTGCAGCAGGCCAGCCGGTTCTCGCCGTCGGTTCACCTGAACGAGCGCGTGGTCTCACTGGAAGAGGACGGCGGGTGCTTCACGCTCGTCACCGAGACGGACCGGTTTCCGTCGAAGGCGATCGTGGTGGCAGCCGGGATCGGCGCCTTTTCACCGCGGCGGCTGCCTCAGCCGTCAGCCGAGGAATGGTACGGACGTGGGATTTACGATCGGGTGTCGGATCCCGAGCGCTTTCGCGGTCAGCGGGTGCTGATCGTGGGCGGCGGCGACTCGGCCTTCGACTGGGCGCACCAACTACTCGATCGGGCCGCGGAGCTGACGCTCGTCCATCGGAGCGACCGATTCCGCGCGCACGGTGCGACCGTGGCGGCGGTGACGGGGGCGGCGGCGGCAGGTCGCGCGAAGGTCCTCACGTTTCACGAGCTGGCCGAGATACGCGGGAACGGCAATGGGGTGCGCGGTGTGACGCTCAAGGACGTGAAGGCGAAGACGCATTTCGATCTCGACGTGGACGTGATTCTCCCGATGCTCGGCTTCGTGAGCGACATCGGTCCGTTAGCACAGTGGGGCTTGCGGGTGGAGAAGGACGAGATCGTGGTGAACAGCACAATGGAGACGGGCCGTACGGGGATCTGGGCGGCGGGCGACATCACGACGTATGCGGGGAAGCTCAAGCTGATCGCGACGGGGTTCAGCGAGGCGGCGATCGCGGTGAATCAGGCGGTGCACTGGATTTACCCGGAGAAGAAGATCGCGCCGGGGCACTCGTCGAATATGGGAATCTTTGGGCAGAAAGACGACTAAAAGTAGGGAAGCGCGCGCGTGCGCGCGCTGAGGGAAGCGTTTCACTGGGGGAAACGGGAAGCGGCGGCTACGCCGCCTTGGGGAGCGGAAGGAACATCGATGGCCCGCTCGCGGAGAGAACCGTCAACCACGAGTGGCGCGGTCCCCTCCTCCTATGTCAATTGATGTTCTTCCGTACCCAAGGCGGCGTCACCGCCGCTTCCCGTTTCCCCAAGCGCAGCGCTTCCCCAAGCGCGCTCGCGCGCGCTTCCCCGTCACGAGTATTCTACGCGCGGGTCCGCCGCCGCATACGCGAGATCGGCGACGATGTTGACCACGACGAACACCACGCTCAGGAACAAGATGCTGCCCTGAATGGCGGGCAAATCGCGTTTGCTGATGGCGTTCACCACGTAGCGGCCCAGGCCGGGCCAGCTGAACACCGTCTCCGTTAGGATGCTGCCGGTGAGGTAGGAGCCGAAGTCGAGTCCGATGACGGTGACGACGGGGATGAGGGCGTTGCGTAAGGCGTGGCGGGCGAGGACGGCGGCCTTGGGGAGGCCCTTGGCGCGTGCGGTCCGGATGTAGTCGCTGCCCAGCACCTCGAGCATGGCGGAGCGGGTCATGCGGGCGAGGAACGCGATGGAGCGCGTGCCTAACGCAAAAGCGGGGAGCACCAGAAAGGCGAGACCGCCGGTGCCGGATGGGGGCAGCCAGCGGAGCATCATCGCGAACACCAGGATCAGGATGAGGCCCACCCAGTACACCGGGAACGAAATCCCGAGGTACGTGAAGGCGAGCACGAGGCGGTCGAGCCAGCCGCCGGGATGGGCGGCGGTGATCACGCCGACGGTCACGCCTAACGTGACGGCGAGGAGCATCGCGGCGCACGCGAGCTCCAGGGTTTTCGGGAAGCGCTCGACGATGTCGCGCGCGATCGGGCGGCCGGTGATGAAGCTGGTGCCCAAGTCGCCTCTGAGGACGCCCGACGCGTAGGCGGCGAACTGTTTGGGGCGCGACTCGTCCAAGTGGAGCTGGTGCCGGAGCTGCGCGATGGTGGCGGAGTCGGCGCGCTCGCCGACCATTTCCATGACCGGATCCCCGGGCGCCAGGTAGAGCAGCGCGAAGACGACGACGAGGACGCCCACCAACGTCGGGATGGCGAGCAGCAGGCGGCGCAGCAGGAACGCGCCCATCGCCTAACGCAACGCGCGCACGCGCCGGCCGTCAGGGATGCGCCGCGGCGGTGTCGCGCGCGACCGTGTCTTTGTTCCCGGCGACGCCCGGACCGCCGATCGCGACGTCGAGAAACCGCTGGCCGTTGTAAATGGCCGGCGCCTTGAAGCCCGTGATCCACGGCTGCACCGCGTAGAGCTCGTTGTAGAAAAAGAGATAGATCATCGGCGCGTCGCCGAACGAAATGGAATCGGCGCGCCGGTAGAGCGCGGCGCGTTGGGCGCTGTCGGCGGTGGTGCGGGCGCGGGCGACGAGCTGGTCGACCGTCGGATTCTCGTAGAACGACACGTTGCCGCCCACGCCGCGATTGGCACCGACGAGCAGCGGATTGAGAAAATCCTCGGCGTCGGGATAGTCGGCGTACCAGTCCTTGATGATGAGATCCGCATCGCCGTGTCGCGCGGCTTCGCGCGCGGCGGAGTTGTCTCGCTGCACGAGGGTTGCGCGCACGCCGACGGCGGCGAGATAGGCCTGGATCGATTGCGCCACGCGCTGGAACGTCTCGTCCTGCCCAACCCAGAGTTGGACGGCGAACCCTTTCGCATAGCCGGCGGCGGCGAGGAGGGCGCGGGCCTTGGCCGGGTCGTACACGTAGGGCCGGCGCGCCGTGTCGGCGCCGTCGAGCGAAGGCGGGATGACACCGGCCGCGAGCGTGCCGCGTCCGCCGACCAAACGCTGCAACATCGTGCGGACGTCGACCGCGTAGTTGAGCGCCTGCCTAACGCGTGGATCCTGGAGCGGCCCGCGCGTCGTGTTGATGGCGACGTACCAGAGGCGGAGCGCCGGCGCGGAAACGAGGAAAGCGCTCTTTTCGTCGGTGTGCTCCCAGCGCGCCGTCTCGGCTTCCGGTACGTAGAGCAGGTCGACGTTGCCGGCCTGGAATTCGGCGACCGCCGTGCTGGGCTCGGGAACGATGCGGATCTCGAGCGAATCCAAATGCGGGGCGCCGCCCCAGTACGACGGATTGCGCGCGAGCAGCACGTAGTCGTCATGCTTCCAGGTGACGAAGCGCCACGGTCCGGTGCCGATGGGATGCTCGGCGAAATGAGCCGTGTCGGCGGCGGGTACGATGGACGCCACGGGCATGGCGAGTAGTTTTGGGAAGATCGCGAGCGCGGTATCGAGCGTGATGCGGATGGTGCTGTCGTCGACGACGTCGAGACCGCCAATCGTGTTGGCTGTGCCGGCGGCGAAGGCGCGTGCGCAGGAGATCGGGTAGAGCGGCCAGCCGCGTCCGCCTTTGGTGCGTGGATCGAGAACGCGTTGAAAGCTGTATACGACATCGGCCGCGTGAAATGCGCGGCCGTCGTGGAAGGCGACGTGGGGTCTCAGGTGGAATGTGTACGTGCGTCCGTCGGGCGAGACGTCCCACTTCTCGGCGAGGGCCGGCGCCAGGCGCGCGTCGACAGTGAACTGGGTGAGGCCGTCGAAGATGTACGAGACGGCGCGACCGGTTGGTACGTCGGTAGAAAGGGCGGGATCGAGCGACCGGGGGTCGTAGCGGTCGCGCGAGTCGATGAACGTTTTTCGTTGCGGAGTGGAGTCGGCGCCGCGGCAGGCGCTCACGACGAGAGGCAGAAAGACGGCGAGAAAAACCGCGAGGGAGAAGCGAATCGTGCGCAGACAGCGCCTCGTTGACTTCGAGTGGGAAACGAGTGAACTTACCGGGCCTCAAGTAAAGCGTCAATCGTGAGTTACGTCCTGTGCGTCGACGATCACGAGGACATGCGCCTCATGGTGCGCGAGATCCTCGCTTCGGCGGGGCACGAAGTGCATCTCGCGCCCGATGGCGCTTCGGCGCTCGCGGCGATTCAAGCGCGCGAGCCTGAGTTGCTCGTGCTCGATCTCGTGATGCCGGGGATGTCGGGGATCGAAGTGTGCCGCGCCGTCAAGTTGAATCCGTTCACGGCGCGCATTCCGGTGCTCATGCTCACGGCGCGCGGCGATGTCGAGCACAAGGTGGAGGCGTTCGAGGCGGGCGCCGACGATTACTTGGCGAAGCCGTTCGATCCGCGAGAGCTGAGAGCCCGCATCGTGGCGTTGCTTCGGCTGGTGCGGCGCGAGGGCGATCGCAACCCGACGAGCGGTCTTCCGGGCGGTCAAGCGATCGAGGATGAAATCGCGCGGCGCGCCAAGCTGCGGGAGCGATTTGCGATCTGCTACATCGATCTCGACAACTTCAAGCCGTTTGCGGACACGTTCGGCTTCACGATCGCCGACGTGGTGATCCGGGACATGGGTCATGCGATTCGAAACGCAGTGGATGTAGTGGGGAGTCGCGACGATTTCGTCGGGCACATCGGCGGTGACGATTTCATCGTCGTCACCACCGAGAAGTACGCCGAGCCGATTGCGCGCGAGTGCGCGGTGCGATTCGTCGAGGTGGCGGGGCGCGCGGTAGGCGAAGAGGCGCTTCGGCGCGGGCATTTCATGGGGATCGATCGCGAGGGGCGGGCGCGCGAGTTTCCGATCGCCCGATTGTCGACGGCGATTCTCAATGTCGATCCGGATCGATGGATCTCGGTGAGTCACATCGGGTCATTGGCGGCGGAGATGAAGCGCCGCGCGAAGCAGCGCGGACCGGGCACGATTCTCGTGCAGACGGTGTAGTGAAAGGAATCGAGACGCAGTGAGAGCGAGCATGCGCCAGATATGGCGGCTCGGGCTGGCGCTCGCGCTCGTCGTGTTCGCGCGACCTCTGGGTGCGCAGGATCTTTCGTGTACCGGCAGCGGCGGGGCGGGGGACCTGCAGATTCGCAGCTTGTCGTTCTCCGGGAACGACCACTTCTCCGACAGCCAACTGAGCAACGCCATCGTGACGACGCCATCGAGTTGGTGGCGGCGTGTGCTGCACATTCCGATCGGCGCCGAGCATTGTTTGGACACGCTCGAGGTGGCGCGCGACGCGCTCCGGCTGCGCCTGCTGTATCGCCAACACGGCTACTACCACACGCAAGCGGCACCCAACGTTTCGCCTAACGGGAAGGGCGGTGTGGGCGTGATGTTTCGCATCGCCGAGGGGCCGCCGGTGCTGATCGACTCGCTCACGGTGGCGGGTCTGGACTCGGTGCCGGAGCAGTTGCGTGCCCGGCTCATGCGTCCGCTCGACCATCTGCGCGGCGGCATCTACGATCGCGATTCGCTGCGCGCGGTGATCGACACGAGCGTCACGCGGCTGTTGAACAACGGCTATGCGCACGCCAGTGACCCGCTGCGCGACATCGAGGTGGATGAAGGGGCAAACCGCGCGGAGGTGAAGCTGACATTCCTGCCCGGGAAACTGGCGCACATCGGCCGCATCGAGATCGTGGCCGACGCGAACAAACCGGGCGCGAAACCGGCGATCGACACGGAAACGGTGCACGATCTGCTGTCGATCAACACGGGCGACCTGTATCGACAGCGCGATCTCCTGCGCTCGCAGCGCGACCTGTACGCGCTCGAGACGTACAACCACGTGGACGTGGAGCTACTGCCCGACAGCCTGCAGTCTAACGACACGTCGCTCACGGTGCGCGTGTTCGTGGCCGAAGGCCTCATGAAAACCATGCGCGTCGGCGCGGGGTGGGCCTCCCTCGACTGCGCGCGGACGCAGGGGCGCCTCACCGATCGGAATTTTTTCGGCGGCGCGCAGTGGCTCGAGCTGAACGCGCGACTGTCGCACATCGCGTTGTGTCCGGGGAGCGTGCGGCGGGACACCGCGTTCAGCAACCTGGTGAACTACTACGCCGGCGCGACGCTCCGACTGCCGTCGTTGTTCGGTCCGAAGAACATTCCGTCGATCACCGTGTTCAGCGAGCGCACGTCGGAGTTTCGGACGTACGTGCGCTCGACGCCGATCGGTGTGTTGGCCCAAGTGACGCGCGACCTGCAGCCGCGCGACTTGCGGGCGGGGTTGCCGCTCACGATCGGCTACCAGCTCGAGTATGGACGGACGAAGGCCGATCCGGCGGTGTTCTGCCAGATCTTCAACCGCTGCAGCCTAACGGACATCGATCGGCTGCAGCAGAACAGCAGCTTGCAGGTGATCAGCGCAACGTTAGCCCGCGATCGGACGAACAACGTGTTGGATCCGTCGCGTGGATCGTTGCTGCAATTGGTGCTGCGCAGCGGCACGACGAGTCTCGACACGGCGGGGGCCACGCGCTTCACGCGCGCCGAGGGCGACGCGTCGTTCTATCGCAGCTTGGGCGGGAAGACGGTGTTGGCGGCGCGGTTGGAGCTGGCGGGCGTGTTCAGCGGATTTTCGACGAATCCGGCGACGGACTTCGTGCCGCCCGAGGAGCGCTTGTACGCGGGCGGGCCCAACTCCGTACGCGGCTACAGCCAGAACCTGCTGGGTCCGCTGGTGTACATCGTGGATTCGACGAGCGTGCGGGACTCGGTGGTTTCGGGGCGGCACGTGTATCAGGCGAGCGATTCGGCGCGGATTCTCCAGTTTTCGCCGACGGGCGGCAATACGATGTTGGTGGGCAACCTCGAGCTGCGCACTCCGTCTCCCTTTCTGCGCGACTTGGTGCAGTTGGCGGGCTTCGTGGATGCGGGACTGGTGTGGAACCGGCCCGCGGATCACGTGAGCTGGCAGGACGTGCGCCTCACGCCGGGCGTCGGCGTGCGCGTGAACTCGTTCGTCGGGCCGTTCCGCGTCGACGTGGCGTACAATCCCTATCCGTCATCGCTCGGCTCGGTGTACTTCGTGGATCAGTCGAGCGATGCGCTGCGGTGCGTGAGCCCGCACAATCCGTTCGATCGCGGCGTGGTGGTGCCCGGCGTGGATTGTCCATCGACGTTTCGTCCGGTGAACACGGGATCGTTCTTCAGCCGCCTGACCTTCAACTTCAGCATCGGTCAGGCGTTCTAACGTGACGCGCCGCCGGTTGGTTGCGATCGTGAGCGCGGGCCTGATGTGTCTCATCGGCCTGGCGGTGGTCGGCATCCTGATCGCGCTGACGCAGACGGACCTCGGCCGCGCGTGGGTGCGCGACTACGTGCGCGACCAGCTGGCGACGGCGCTGCGTGGCAGGGGCTCGATGTACATCGGCCGGTTAGGCGGCGGCCTGCTGACCGGCTTCACCATCGACTCGCTCGCCATCAAGGACGCCGAGGATTCCCTGTTCGTGGCGTCCGGGCCGATCAAACTGCACTACGATCTGCGGGACCTGGTGGACAAGCGCATCCGCTTGTCGTCGGTCGATCTGCAGCATCCGGTGATCGATCTCCGGCGTCACGGGGACCGCACGTGGAACTTCCAGCACATCTTCTCGAATCCGTCGAGCGGACCGGCGAAGGCACCGCGGATTCCGCGGGCGCGCGAGCTGCACTTCGGGGATTACATCGTGATGTCGTCGGTCGCGATCCACGATGGCACGGTGATTCTCACCGAGCCGTGGGACGCGCCGGACTCGCTGCACGGCGCGCGGCGCGACAGCGCGATCCGGGTGGCCGAGCGCGACAGGTCGCACGAGATCCGGAAGACGAGCGAGGGCGTAAAGCAAACGCGACGCTTCACGCACCTCGAGTTGTCGGCGCCGGCGGTGCGCATTGCGGATCCGGACAGCAGCGGGCGGTTGATCCAAGTGGCCTCGCTCGACGTCGACATCGATGATCCGCCGTTTCGTGTGCGGCACGCGACCGGCCCGGTGTTGATTCGCGGCGACTCGGTGTGGCTCACGATGCATCACTTCGATCTTCCGGGTTCGACGGGCGAAGCAAACGGGAAGGTCTGGTGGGGCGGCGACATTCCGACGCGCTACGACATTCACGTGACCGCCGACTCGGTGTCGCTGGCCGACGTGGCGTGGGTGTATCCGACTCTGCCGCGCACGGGCGGCGGCACGCTTCGCCTAACGATCAAGAACGACAGCACGAACCTGCACGTGCTCAACTACGCGTTGAGCGGCATGGATGTGCGCACAACGAAGTCGCATCTGACCGGAGCGATGACCTTCGCCGTGGGCGGGCCGGTGCTGGCGGTGCGGAATCTCGCGGTGAACGTATCGCCGCTGGACTTCGATCTGCTGCGCACGTTCAACGGTGGTCCATTTCCGGTGGACTGGAGCGGACGGTTCACGGGCACGGTGCGGGCGCGTGGCGGGCCGCTCAACCGGTTTGCCGTGGACGACGCGCACCTCGAGTTTCGCGATGCGCACGTGCCCGGTGCGACCACGGTATTGGACGCACAGGGCGGGGGCCTCAACATCCTCAAGCCGTCGGTGGCGACGTTCCTGGGGCTCCACGTGAACGTGGAGACGCTCGACCTGCGCACCATTCACTTTCTCTTTCCATCGTTCGCCCGGTTAGGCGGGACGATCAGCGGCACCGCGACGCTGGATTCGGTGTGGACCGATCTCCGGTTCAGCGATGCGGACCTCACGCAGCACGACGGCCCAGGGCCGCCGACGCACGTCACGGGTTCGGGGCGCGTGACGTACGGGACGCAGGTGGCGTTCGACGTGAACCTGATGGCGTCGCCGCTGTCGTTCACGACGCTCGCGCGATCGTATCCGGGACTCAGGTTTCACGACACGTACACCGGACCGTTCTCGGCGCGCGGCACGACGGCGAACCTGGAGCTGCACACACAGCTGTCGGGACCCGCGGGCGAGTTCGGCGCCGACGGCGTGTTCAGCCTCGATGCGCCGGCGTACGGCGCGAAGGGAACGTTCACGGCGCACGGCCTCAACGTGCCGATGCTGCTGGCGGATTCGACGATGCCGCCGGCGACGATCACGGGCTGGATGACGGCCGACCTCCACGGCGACTCTGTGCCTAACGTGGTCGGCACGGCGCGCGTGATGCTCGACTCCTCGCGCGTCGACTCGATCGAGGTCCGGCGCTCGACGGCCGCACTGGCGTTCGGCGACGGGCGGATGCGTGTGGATTCGATGGCGATCGAGACGGACTTGCTGCGCGGCACGGCGTCGGGCGCGATCGGACTTCGCCCGCAGATCCGGGATTCGCTGCGATACGTGGTCGACGTCGATTCGTTAGGTACCTTGGCGCCGCTGCTCGGACTGTCGGTGGAGCCGGCGGCGGGCGACGGGCAGCCCGACACCGCAGCCGACCCGTCGGCGGTGCCCGACGCGCTGAGCGGCACGCTGCACGGCGAGGGCGTTCTCACCGGGTCCATCGACACGCTCGAGACGCACGGCACGGTGACCGGGCGGGACATCGCGTACGGCGACAACGACATCCACCGCGTGAGCGGGTCGTACGCGTTTCACGGACTGCCCCACGCGCCCGCGGGCACGATGGCCGGCGCGATGGACAGCGTCATGATCGCACACATCAGGTTGGACAGCATCTTCGGATCGGTGGTGCTGGCCGATCGCTCGTCGGGACGGATCGGCCTCGTCGTGGTGGCGGACTCGGCGCGGGGCGCCTACCGCGCCGGCGCCCAGGTGGCGTTCGCGCGCGACGCGACGGCCATGCGCCTAACGGTGGACACCGCCGGCGCGACGCTCAAGGATCACGCGTGGCACCTCGCGGCGCCGACGCACCTGGTGGCGGACAGCGGCGGCATGGGGATCGATTCGGCCGTGGTGCGCAGCACCGCCGGCGGCGTGCTGCGGGCGCGCGGCACCATCCCCGCGCACGACGCCATCGATGCGGACGTGACGGGCGACAGCATCGCGCTCGCCGATGTCGGGACGCTGCTGCAGACGACGCGCCCGCTGGGCGGAACGACGACGTTCGACTGGCACATGAGCGGCGTGAGGCAGCGTCCCCTGATGCACGGGACCGGGCGGTTCAGCGACGCGCGCATGGGCGATGTCCACGTTCCGCGCGCCACGGTGTCCGGCGAGTACGCGACGCATCGGTTAGGCGCGACGCTCCAGCTGTACCGCAAAGACACGGTGGTGCTCACCGCCACGGCGACGATTCCAATGGACCTGGCGCTCGAGCGCGTCAACACGCGCCTGCTGCACGATTCGTTGAGCGGACAGATTCGGGCCGACAGCGTCGATCTGTCGCTGCTCAACGCCATCTCGCCCGATTTTGCCAACGGAGCGGGGACTGCGACGACGCTGCTCGACATCGGCGGCACCATCGCGCACCCGACGGTGGTCGGAACCATGCGCGTCAATTCGGGATCGGTGGACCTGCCGCGCATCGGCCTGCAGCTGAGCGCCATGCGCGCGAGAGTGGCGTTCACGGCGGACAGCGTCCGCGTCGACACCTTCACGGCCTCGAGCCCGGGCTTGGGTGGCAGCCGGCTCAGCCTCACAGGCGGCGTGGCCGTGCCTAACTGGCGCGACGTGCAAACGGTGGGCTTCGGTCTGTCGCTTTCGGCGCGCAACTTTCAGGCGCTCGACAAACGCGGCGTGGCGCAGATGCAGGTAAGCGGCGCGATGCAGCTCACGGGCACGTTCCAACAGCCGGTGTTGCAAGGCGACATGACCGTGGAGAAAGGAAATCTCTACATCTCGGATGTCTATCGAAAGCAGGTCGTGAACCTGAACGATCCCGAGGCGTACTCGATCGTCGACACGAATCTCGTACAGAACCGGAGCCTGCTCGAAGCGAATCCGCTGCTCGACAGTTTGGTGACGCACCTGAGCATTCCGAGCTTCGCCGTGCGCGTGGGCGACGATGTGTGGATTCGGTCCGAGGAGGCGAACATCAAGCTCGCGGGCAGCATGACGCTCGCGAAGGCGGGCACGCAGCGCGTCGAGAGTGGCATTCTGCGCGTGAGCCGCGGCACGTATCGGTTGGACCTGGGCGTGGTGCAGCGCACGTTCCAGGTGGACAGCGGATCGGTCACGTTTTACGGCGACCCGCACATCCCGCCCGAGCTGAGCATCTGGGCGACGTACACGGTGCGTCAGCCTAACCGGCAGGTGGCCGACAACGTGAACGTCATCGCGCACATCAGCGGCACGCCGACGAATCCCCAGCTCGACCTCCGGAGCAACTCGCGATTCGCGCTGTCGAACACGGAAATTCTGAGCTATCTCGTGTTCGGCCAGCCATCGTTCTCGACGAATCCGGACCTGTCGACCAACCCGGTGCTGCAGCAAGTCGCGGCCGCGCTGCTGCCGAGTGTGGGCGCGGTGCTCGAGCGCGCGTTGGCGGACCAGGTCGGATTCATCGACTACGTGCAGGTGCAGACTGGCGCGACGAGCGATCCGACCACGGGTCAGTCGAGTTTCTTGTCGGGCACGCGCATTGGCGTCGGAAAGCAGTTGGGCAACAAGACATTCGTCACGGTGAACGCCGGCCTGTGCGGACTCTCGGGGCAACAGTCGGGGATTTCGTTCGGGCAGTCGTTGGGCCTCACGGTGGAGCAGCGGTTGTCCGATGGATTCTTGTTGCAGGGCAGCATCGAGCCATCGTCGGCGGCGTTGCTCTGCCATCCGGGGCTCACGTCGATCGGCAGTCGTCCGCCGCAGTACGGCTTCGATCTCTTCCGCGAGTGGAGTTTCTGAGCGGCGGTCCGCTTCTCCTCATCGTGAATCCGGCGGCGCGACGCGCGGCGCGAATCGTAGCCCAAGCGCGGCGTGTGTTCGGCGCGGCGAAGGTTCCGGTCGAGGAAGTGTGGACGGAGCGGCCCGGTCATGCCGCAGAGGTCGCCAGTGCACGTGCACGCGATGCGGCCACCGTGGTTGTGTTGGGCGGAGACGGAACGGTCAAGGACGTGGCCGGTGCGCTGGCGCATTCCGGCCGGCCGGTGGGCATTCTGCCCGGAGGAACGGGCAATCTCGTTGCCCGTGCGTTAGGGATTCCGATGGAGGCAACGCGCGCGGCGCGTGTTGTACTCGACGGTGTATCACGGACTACGGATCTGGGACGTTTGCGCATTGGAGATCAGTCGCATTGGTTCGCGTTTTCGACGAGCGTGGGCGTCGACGTGCGGATGCTGTCGCGGACGCGGCCCAAGGCCAAGCGGTGGTTCGGGCCGCTGGCGTACGCGGCGACGGCGTTGGGCGAGATTCTCGATTTCCAGACCTTCCAGGCGCGCGTTTTGGTGGATGGAGAGCGATTCGAGCGTGACGCGGCGGAGGTGATGATCGCCAATATCGGGAGCGTGGTGAACGACACGCTCGTACTCGGCCCGCGGATTCGCGCGGACGACGGGCACCTCGACATGTGTCTTTATGGGCCGGCGAACGCCGGTCAGGCGATCGGGGTGCTGTGGCGGATGGCGCGCCATCGATTCGATGCGCCGGAGCGGTTGGTGTTTCGGACCGGACGGGCGTTCAGCGTGGACTGCGAGCCGCGGCAGCAGGTGCAGGCCGACGGTGAGCTCGTGGGCACCACGCCATTCGACGTCGAGATCGATGCGGGTGCCGCGATGTTTCTGGTTCCCAAGTGGATGTAATTGACCGGGCCACAACCCCGCCTCACATTCGACGGTGTCGTGGAGTTCCACGTCGCTCTCAGCCGACGGCCGTCGTATGACTAACGTTGCTGAAGGATTCGAGCCGGCGAGGTTATCCGGCACCGACGAGTCGTCATTGCTCGCCGGTCTTCCGCCCGAGAAGGCCGAGGCGGTGCGGGAGCTGTTGCGAGAGCGGAGCTATTTGAGCGAGCAGTATCGCCGCGTGATCGAAACCGCGAGCGATGCGATCCTCATCACCGATCCGAACCGGCGCATTGCGTTCGCGAACTCGGCGGCGCACCAGCTCTTCGGTCACCCGCGGGACACGTTGATCGGCATGCGGGTGGCCGAGACGCTGCCGCCGGAGATGCGCGACTCGGTTTCGGCGTACGAAACGGCGGCGTTGGGCGGAACGCCGCAGCGTTACGAGACGGTGGTGCTGCGCGGCACGGGCGAGCGGCGGACGGTGTCGGTGACGACGTCTCCGTTGCGCGAAGGCAATCAGGTGACGGGCGTCGTCGCGTCGTTGCGCGATGTGACGGACGAGCGACGTGCGCGCGACGCGGTGGCACGGTCCGAAGCCCGGTATCGCAATCTCGTCGAGACGGCGACGGATGCCATCTATACCATGGATGCCGATGGCTCGTTCACGTCGGTGAACCGCGCGACGTGCGAGATCGTGGGGTACTCGCGCGACGAGCTGCTCGGCCGCCGCGCGCGGTGGTTGCTCGATCCCGACGAATACACGGGCGTCGAGCATCATTTCCGGCATGCGTTAGACGGGCGCGCGCGACGCTACGAGTGTCATCTGTATCGCCAGGATGGCGAACGGCGCCTCTTGTCGGTGACTAACACACCGATCTTCCAAGGTACGACCGTGGCCGGCGTCCTGGGCATCGCCCGCGATATCACGGCGGATCGCGAGCGCGAGGAAGCGCTGCTCCGGTCCGAGGCGCGCTACGAACATCTCGTGGAGACGGCCCCCGACGCGATCTTCACGTTGGACGGCGGCGGTCGATTCACGTCGGTGAACCGCAGCTTCGAGCGCACCATCGGACGTCTGCGAGTCGAATTGTTAGGCGTGCGGTTCAGCACGATTCTCGACGGCCGGCAAGTGGAGTGGGCCGAGGCGTTGTTCGCGGCGACGCTCGCCGGACGGCGGCAGCGGTCGGAGCTTCGCTATCGCGACGTGGAAGGCGCCGTACGAACGGGATCGATCATCACGGCGCCGGTGGTCGAAGATGGGCGCATCGCCGGCGTGCTCGGCCTGGTGCGCGATGTAACGGAAGAGAAGTTGTTATCGGCGCAGCTGCTGCAGCGCGAGAAACTCGCTGCGGTGGGGCAGCTGGTGAGCGGCGTGGCGCACGAGCTCAACAACCCGTTGGCCGGCATCATGGCGTTCGCGCAGCTCCTGGAGAATTCGTCGGACGCGACCGCCGATCAGCGCGACGCGGTGGAGACGATTCACAAAGAAGCCAAGCGGGCCGCGAAGATCGTGTCCAACCTGCTGTTGTTCGCCCGGCAGCGCGATCCGGAGCGCACGAGCACCGACCTCAACCGCGTGATGTTGGACACGCTCGAGTTGCGGCGCTACGTATTGCGTACCCAGCAAGTGGACGTGGTGACGGATCTCGATCCGGAATTGCCCCTCGTGTGGGCGGACTCGTTCCAACTGCAGCAGGTGGTTCTGAACTTCCTGACCAACGCCGAACACGCCTTACGCGGCGTCGAGCACGATCGGCGCATCACGTTGGCGACGCGGCGCGCGGACAATCGCGTGATCGCGAGCGTCTCCGATACCGGGCCCGGCATTCCATCGGAGGCGCTGGACCACATCTTCAATCCATTCTTCACCACGAAGCCGGTGGGCGAAGGCACCGGGTTAGGCCTCTCGATCTCGGACGGCATCGTGCGGCAGCACGGCGGACAGATCACGGTGCACAGCACGTCCGGTCACGGCGCCACGTTTTCGATCGAGCTTCCGACCACGACGTCGTCGACGCAGGACGGGTCGGTGATCGCCGAAGAAGAGCTGGCGAGCGCGGCGCCGCGCCTCTTGCTCATCGTGGATGATGAGCCATCGATCCGGCGGGCGCTGTCTCGATATCTGGAGCGTGAAGGCCATACCGTGGATGCGGTGGCGACGGGTAGCGAAGCGTTTCAGCTCCTGCGCGAACGGCGATACGACGGCATTCTTCTCGACCTGCGCATGCCGGATCAATCGGGACCAGCGGTATACGCGGCGTTGATGGCGAACGATCCGGAGCACGCCGAGCGCGTGGTATTCGCGACGGGCGACGTGGAGAGCGACGCGGCGCGGGAGTTCTTGCGGACGGCGAAGCGTCCGTACGTGAGCAAGCCGTTCGTGCTGCCCACGGTCGCGCACCTGTTGTGCAACGTGGCGAGACGCTGATGGCGACGATTCTCATCATCGACGATGATCCCGGCGTGTCGGCCGTGTTAGGCGCATTCTTCGAGCGGCGATCGCACCACGTGGTGCGCGCGGGCGGCTGCGAGGACGGCGTGGACACCTTCATGCGCGTGCGGCCCGACCTCGTGCTGCTCGACCTGCGTCTTCCCGACGGAACGGGATTCGACGTGTTGACGCGGTTGGCGGGCGAAGACGCGGTGATCATCATGATCACGGGGCACGCCGATGTTCCGTTAGCCGTACAAGCGATGCAGGCGGGCGCCGAGCACTTCCTGCAGAAGCCCGTGGACCCGGCGCACCTCGAGGCGGCGGTGGATCGCGGGCTGGAAAAGGCGCGGCTGCGGCAACTGGCGCAACTGGCGCGCGAGCGGCGCGGCGGCGGCCGCGTGGGCGCTCTGTTAGGCACGTCGCCCGCCATGCGCGAGTTGGCGCACCAGGTGGAGCTGCTGGCGGCGACGGACCGCACCACCGTGCTGCTGGTAGGCGAAACGGGCACGGGCAAAGGACGGCTCGCCGAGCTGATTCACGCGACGAGTCCGCGCGCCGATGCGCCGTTCCTCGACATCAGCTGCATCGGCATGCCGTCGGACGCCCTCGAAGAAGAACTGTTCGGCAGCGAGGGTGACGACCGCCCGCGTCGCCGGCGCGCGGCCCTGGTCGAGATCGCCGAGCACGGCACGCTGTTCTTGGACGAAGTCGTCGGGCTCGATCCGGTGCTGCAACCGCGGCTGCTCAAGCTGCTCGAGGCCCGGACCTACCGGCGTGCCGGCGGCGTGCGCGAGACGAGCTCCGACGTGCGCGTGATTGCGTCGACGTGCCGCGATCTGGTCGAAGAGGTGAACGCGGGACGTCTGCGCGAAGAGCTGTACTATCGTCTGAGCGTGATGCCGGTGCACCTGCCGCCGCTGCGGGCACGGGCGCGCGAGGATCTGGTCGATCTCATCGAGCGCTTGATGCACGAGCTGCAGATCCAGGTGCGATCGGCGCCATCCGAGATCGCAGACGGCGCGTGGGAGGTGTTGCTCCGCCATCCGTGGCCGGGAAACTTGCGCGAGCTGCGCAACGTGCTCGAGCGGGCGCTGATCGTGGCGCGCGGCGCTCGCCGCGTTGGCGCCGAGCATCTGCCATCGGAGGTTCGTCGGGCGAGCGGCGCCGGGCTGTCGCGACACGTCCCGCGGTCGTTGGACGAGGTGCAGCGCGCGCACATCGAACGCACGCTGCGCGCGCACAACGGGAATCGGACGCGTGCGGCGCGCGAGCTCGGCATCTCGCGCGCGACGCTGATCAACAAGATCAAGCAATACAATCTGGATGAGATGGTGCTGGCCACCGAGAGCCGCGCGGCGAGCAACGGTGCGTAGCACGGTGGCGCCGGAGCCGATCCGCGCGTCATCCATGACGGCGTCTTTCCTTTAACTTTCGATGTCATGTCCGATACACCGCAGACACCTGCCCCCCACGAACACGACGGTATGATGTGCCGGGCGTGCGGCCGCGAGGAGCGCGCGTCGGAAGGGTACCCGTGCGTGGACTGCGGAACGTTCATCTGCCTCATGTGCAGTTTTCGCGGCGTGTCGCGGTGCCGGGAGTGCGAGGCCAAGCACGCGGCGCAGGCGGGCGGAGGCGCGGGGTGAGCGACGTGACGGTGGTCCGTCGCCGCGTCGTGTTAGGCGAGCGCGCGTTCTCGGTGCTGGGAGACACGGCGTTCGACCGGCGCACGGGCGAATGGAGCGCGCGATTGTTGTTCGTGCCGCTCGACCGGTCGCTGCCGCGTACGGTGGCGTCCAAGCCCATCAAACGGAGCACGCGGCGGGACGAGGTGGCGCGCAGCCTGGCCGACGTGAGCGACGCGGACGTAGCGCGCGCGTCGCGCACGATCGTTCCCGTCGCCTCGCGCCGCCGCGGCGCGCGGTGATCATCGCGTGGTGAGCGGGCGGATGGTAGTTCGGGTATCGGTTGCGCCGGTGAACGCCGAGGCACGGCCGGGCAGCGAGCAAGTGTCGCAGGGTCTCTTTGGACACCCGGTAACCCTCCTCGATGCCGGCGAACGCGATCCGTGGCTCCGCGTGCGGCTCCGCGACGGGTACGAAGGCTGGATGCACCGCGGCTATCTGTCGGAGTCCGACAGAAGTGCGCCTAACGGAGTGGCGCCGGCGCTGCTGTCGTTGGGCTGTGTGGTGCGAAACGCCGCGGGCGCCCGGCGGCCGCTTCCGTTGGGCGCTTGGCTCGACGACACGCTGAGCGTCGAGAGCGGCGAGACCGTGGAGGCCGGCGCGCTGGCGGCGCGCTTCCCGGCCCGGCCGGAAGCGGCCGCCAAGACGGCGTGCGCGCGCTTCGAGGGCGCGCCCTACGAGTGGGGCGGCCTCACGCCGTGGGGCGCCGATTGCTCGGGTCTCGTCCAGGCCGTGTTCGGCCTGCACGGCTTGGCGCTCCCGCGCGATGCGCGCGATCAAGCCGAGCGCGGCGAGCCGGTGGAGGCGGGCGATGCGTTAGGCGCGCTCGAGGCAGGCGATCTGGCGTTCTTCTCCGACAAAGCCGATGGGCCCATCAGCCACGTCGCCATCGCGCTGGGCGGGTCGCGTCTGGTGCACGTGGGTCTGGGGCGCGGCGGCTATGCGGTGGAGAATCTGGCAGCGCCCGATCCGTACGCGCGCGCGCTCGTGGCGCGATTCCGTTGGGCACGCCGCGTCGGCTGACGCCGGCGACCGTTCAGCTCATCAACTTGCCGGCCGGCACGACGGCGCCGCGCACGTGCAGCCGCACGTCGCCGTGCACCGCGCCATCGATCGCAACGCGCATTGCGTAGGTGCCGGCGCTATCGAGCGGCAAGTCGACGGCCGCGATCAATGGAAAATCGATCTCCGTGACCTCGGGCGGCGGCGCGGCGACATTGAGCTCTCCGTTCGACGACCACAGCTCTGTGCCTCCGGGGCTCACCCACTGAAGCGCGATCACGTGCGCGCCGGCATCGGAGGCCGTCCCCTTGAGACGCACGACGAGGTGCGCGCGCGGGTGGACCGTGGGGAAGGCGGCCACCTGCACGGCGTCGAACACGCCGAGGATGTTGAGCTTGCCCTCGACCGACAGGTTGGCGGCGTCGGCGAACAGCGCGAAGGAGAGGTGCATGGCGGGGAACTTAGGTGTGGCGGCAAACGGGAGGAAGCGCTGTCGCGCTTGGGACGCGTCGCCTAGGTTTCCGGCATGACCACCGTGCTCGATACGGCGATGGCGCCCGATCGCGCGGAACCCGCCGTGCGGTCGGGCGTTTCGATCACCGATCTGTGGCTGTTGCTGACGACCGCGATCTGGGGCGCGAACTACTCCGTGGTCAAGTACGGCACCGACCACATGGACGCGCTCGCGTTCAACGGCGCGCGGATCTTGATGGCGACGCTCGCGTTCGGCGTGCTGGCGGCGGTCCAGCGGCGGCGGCCCGGCGCGCGACGCGTGTCGCGGCGCGACGCACTCGTGCTGTTGGCGTTAGGCGTGCTGGGCAACTGCGTTTACCAGACGCTGTTCGCCGAGGGCGTGGCGCACACGCGCGCCGGGAGCGCGGCCCTGCTGCTCGCGGCCTCGCCGGCGCTGATCGCGGTGATCGGGCGCTGGTTAGGCATCGAGCGCATCGGCGTGCGCGGCCACGCGGGCGTGGCGCTCTCGATGCTCGGCATCGCCCTGGTGGTATTCGGAAAATCCGGACACGACGTTGCGGGAGAATCGATGCTGGGCGATGCGATCGTCCTCGCGGCGGCGGTGTGCTGGGCCTGGTACACCGTGCTACTCAAGCCGCTCACCCACCGCGTGTCGCTCATCGACATTTCGGCGCTGACGCTCGCGGGCGGCATGATTCCCCTGCTCGCGATCTCGGCGCCGTCCTTCGCGGCGACGGCCTGGGGCAGCGTCACGCCGCGCACCTGGGCGGCCATGGCGTTCGCCGGCATCGGATCCCTCGTGATCGGCTACCTGGGCTGGTACCGCGGCGTGCGCGTGCTCGGTCCGACGCACACCGCGGTGTTCTCGAACTTGCAACCGGTGGTCGCGCTCGGCGTGGCGTGGATGATGTTAGGCGAGATCCCCACGGCGTGGCAGGGCGCCGGCGCCGTGACGATCATCGCCGGCGTGGTGCTCACACGCGCATGAAGCTCGTCCTGTTCGACATCGATGGCACCATCCTGTGGAGCGATGGCGCCGGCCGCCGGGCGATGACCGCCGCGCTCACCCGCGTGTTCGGCGGCGCCGGCCCAACGGAATACCGCTACGACGGAAAAACCGACCCGCAGATCGTGCGCGACCTCATGCGCGCCGAGGGTCACAGCGACGAGACCATCGACGCGCGGATGGATTCGGTGGCGTCGTGCTACGTGTCGCTGCTCGAGCAGGAGCTGGCCACCGGTCGCCGTACGATGCGCGTATTCGATGGTGTGGCCGAGCTGATCACGGCGCTCGAAGCGCGAGCGGATGCTGTGATCGGGTTGCTCACCGGAAATCTGTGTGAGGGCGCGACGCTCAAGTTGTCGGCCGCCGGCTTGGATGTCGGACGGTTTCGCGTGGGCGCCTACGGCTCCGATCACGCGCATCGACCCGAGCTACCCGCCGTCGCGCTGCGCCGTGCGCGCGAGACACTGGGTCTCGATCTGCGCGGCGAAGACCTGGTCGTGATCGGCGATACGCCGTCCGACGTCGAGTGCGCGCGGAGCGTCGGCGCGCGTGCCGTGGCCGTGGCCACGGGCCGCTTCTCGGTGGCCGAGCTGGCCGCGCACGCGCCGGCGGCGGTGTTCGCGACGCTGGCCGATACGGAGGCGGTGCTGGAGGCGATCTTCGATGCGTGAGGTGGAGCTCAAGGCCGTGCTCGACGATTGGGCGCGCCGGGCCGCGCGCCTAACGGAGGCCGGCGCCGTGCTCGCGTTCGCGGGGCGTCTCGAGGATCGGCGGTACGACACGCCGCTCCGCGACCTCGCGCGTCGCGACGAAGTGCTGCGGTTGCGGATCTATCGCGATGCGTCCGGCGCGCGCGCCGAGCTGGGCTGGAAGGGTCCGACGGGATACGAAGGCGGTTACAAAGTGCGCGAGGAGCTGCAATGCAACGCCCAAGCCCCCGACGTGCTGGCGACGATGCTGGCGCGACTCGGCTACGAGGTGACGCGGGCCATCGACCGCGAGATCGCGCAATACGCGTTGCGCGAAACCACGGTGCGGTTCGAGCGCTATCCGCGGATGGACGACCTGGTGGAAGTGGAAGGCCCGCCCGACGGCATCGAGCGCGCCATCGTTGCGTTAGGCATGGACCGCGCGGCGTTCACCACCGAGCGCCTGCCGCAGTTCGTGATGCGCTGGCAGCTCCGCACCGGCCAGTCGGCCGCGCTGTGCGACGACGAGCTCGCGGGGCGCAGGCGCTACGCGCTCGAGGATGCGTGAGATGAGCGACGCCGCGGTAATGGTGACGGTGAGCGGCCTCCTGCGCGGGCAGGACCTGGCCGGCGACGCACAGGCGACGCTCGACGACGAGGCGCTGCGGTTGGACCGAGCCGGTGGCGCGGTGCGGCTGCCGCTCGAGCGGTTGGACGGGGCGCGCTACGCGGTCGGCACGCTCGAGCTGTTCATGTCGCGCGGCGATGTGATCACGTTAGGCGGCACGCCGGCGCTGGCAGCGCTGGCGGCCGATCTCGACAAGCGCGCGATGGCCGTGCCCGAAGTGACGCGGTCGCTGCGCGGACTCGGCTCCACACGCGCGTCGCCGGGCGCCGAGCACGACCGGTACTTCGGCCCGTTGCTCGGAGCACGACGCGACGCGGAGTCGGCGTCGAGCCCCGACCGCGCGCGCGCGTCGTTCGACGCGGTTCCGCTCCGCGCGGCGATGCTGCAACGGCTGCGCGAGATGGCGGCCGAGCGGCATCCGTCGGATCCGCCCGAACGCCGCGCGCTCGAGGCAGAGCTGTTCGAGGTGGCGGAGCCGCTGGTCGCTGCGTTAGGCGCGCTCGAGCTGGCGCAAAACGCGCTGGCGGCGAGCGACGATGCCGAGCGGTTCGCGCGCTGGCGCGCGTGGGCCGTGGCGCTGCGGTCCACGTTCGAGACCGCGGACGAGGTGTGGTTGTCGGTCGTGCGCGTGCTGGCCGCGAACGTGCCGACGCGCCAGCGATCGCGTGTCGGACGGTGGTTCCGCGGCGCGCCCAAGGAGGACGCGTGATCGTCGGCGTCGGACTCGACCTGGTGGACATCGCGCGAGTCAAGCGACTGATCGCATCCAAAGAGACGCGCGCGCTCGAGCGGTTGTTCACGGTGGGCGAGGTGCGCTACGCGATGAGCAAAATGGAGCCGTACGTGCACCTGGCGGCGCGCATCGCGGCGAAAGAGGCGGGCTACAAGGCGCTCTCAGGCTCGCTGGGCGCTCGCGGAATCGGGTGGCGAGAAATGGAAGTGGTATCGGTGGACGGCGGCCTGCCGGAACTCTTGCTGCACGGCGCGGCCGAGGCGCGATGTGCCGAGCTCAAGGTGAATCGCGTGTGGTTGACCTTGTCGCACAGCAAGATGACGGCGGGGGCGATGGTGGTGCTCGAAGGCAGGGAATAGGGAATAGGGAAAAGGGAAGCGGTTAGGCGCGATGCTCGGCGCGAGCGCCTGCTTCCCGCGCTCCCATTCGCTTCAGCATCTTCTCCAAACGGTGCACGTATTCGTCGTACTGGAAGTAGAATGCGTGGCGTTGCGAGGAGAGATACTTGATGCCGCCGCTCAAGTCGGGGCGCGCACCGGCTCGCTGACGCTCGAACCAGGCCGCGCGCTCGGATCCTTGCCGTTGGGCGCGGATCACCGACGCGACGAGCGCGGCCTGCTTGCTCACCACCGGAAAGAGCGAGCCGTCGGTCTCGAAGAGGCCGACGATGTAGAGGCCCGGCCAATCGGGGAACACATTGAGATAGAGCTGCGACCCTCCGCGCTCCGGCGCGAAGAGTTGGGCATCGAGGCACGGGATCGCGCTGCGGAACCCGGTCGCGAAAATGATCACGTCGACCTCGGCCGACGTGCCATCCACGAACGTCACACGCCGCCCGTCCACGTTTCGCACATCCGGCACGGCGCGCACGTCGCCATGCGTCAGATAGTGGAGCAGCTGCGAATTCACGATCGGATGGCTCTCCAGCACCTTGTGATCGGGCTTGGGGAGCTTGTAGCGACGCAGGTCGCCGACGAGAATGCGCAACAGCAGCGTTAGGAGCGGTTGGGCCAGCCAGGCCGGCAAGTGCGGTCCGCTGCGGAAGAACGCATCGGTCGGCACGCCGAAGAGATGCTTGGGCAGAAAGTGATATCCGCGGCGGAAGCTGATGAGCGTCGCGCGCGCGATCGGCGCCGCATCGCATGCGATGTCGCATCCGGAATTGCCGCCGCCCACGACGAGCACGCGTTTGCCGGCGAGCGACGTCGCATACGTGTAGCGGCTCGAGTGATACATCTCGCCGTCGAAATGTCCGGGGTACGTTGCGTCGACGGGAAACCAGTTGTTGCCCACCGCGCACACGACGCCGCGATACCGGCGATGCTCGCCCGAGGCGAGCTCGACATCCCAGCCGTCATCCACCGGCGACGCGCGCGTGACCGTGGTGTCGAACGCGATGTGCGCGCGGATGCCATCGTGGTCGGCGTACGCGTGCAAGTAGTCGAGGATGCGGGCGCGCGACGGGTAGTCGGGATAGTCGGCGGGCATGGGGAAGTCGTCGAATGCCGACTGTGTGCGCGACGAAATGAAGTGCGCGCTGTGGTACATCGGCGTGCCGGGATGCTCGATGTCCCAGATGCCGCCGACGTCGGGAAAGCGCTCGTACACATCGAACGTGATGCCGGCGCGCTGAAACTCGTGCGCGGTGGCGAGGCCGGAGGGGCCGGCGCCGATGATGCAGTAGCGGTCTTCAGTGTTGGGCACGATCCGTCTGTGTGAGTGACGCCGGCCTTGCGTTAGGCGCGTGGGATGTCAGGCCCGGATGCGGTACCCGGCTTTCCGCACGGTGAGAATGTAATCCGGCGCCGCCGGATTCCGCTCGAGCTTGCGGCGCAGCTCGGCGATGTGCGTGTCGACGGTGCGGCTCACGACCTCGGACGCGTATCCCCACACATCCTGCAACAGTTCGTCGCGCGAGGCGAGACGGCCGCGCCGGCGGAGGAGTGCCACGAGCAGCTCGTACTCCTTGGGCCTGAGCGACACGGGCTCGCCGTTCCGAAACACGGTGCGACTGGCGGTGTCGATCTCGATGTCGCCGAGTTGTTCGCGCGGGCTCAGGGCGCCCTTGGCCGCGCGCGCACCGTTCGCCGCGCGGCGCAGGAGCGCATCCACGCGCGCCAGCAGCTCCAACAGGCCGAACGGCTTGGTGACGTAGTCGTCCGCGCCTAACCGGAAGCCCAACACCTTGTCGGTTTCCTCGCCGCGCGCGCTCAAAATCAACACCGGCGTTTCGGAGCCGTCGGCGCGCAGCGCCCGCAGCACGCGATAGCCATCCAGGCCGGGGAGCATCAGGTCGAGAATGATCACATCGGGCGCGCCGGCGCGCGCGCGCTCGAGGCCGGCGTTGCCGTCGCCGGCCAGCTCGACCTGATAGCCTTCGATCTCGAGATTGTTGCGCAGCCCCATGGCGAGGTTGCGGTTGTCTTCGATCACGAGAATGCGCGTCACCGGCGCGCCCCGGCCAGCGCTTCATCGTTAGGCGCGCCGAGCGCGGCCGCGGCGACGAGCGGGAACGCCATGCCGAAGCAGGCGCCGCCGCCGGCTGCCGCGTCCTCGATCCATACTTCGCCATTCTGCATCGCGGCCAGCTCGCGCACCACGTATAACCCGATGCCGCTCCCGGCGGCGGCGGAATGGACATCGCGCTCGAGCCGTTGAAACGGCTGCCACACGCGGTGGCGCTCACCGGCCGGGACACCGGGGCCCTGATCGCGCACCATCACGCGCGCTCGGTTGCCGGCGCGGTCGACAATGACGGTGACGGTCTGTCCCGCCGGTCCGTACTTGACGGCGTTGTCCAGCAGGTTGAGCAGCATCTGGCGCAGCGCGCTGCGATCGATGCGGGCGACGACCTCCTCATCCAAATTCGTACACAGCGTGACGTCGCTCGCCGCGGCCAACGGGCGCCACGCGTCGACCGTCTCGCGAATGCACGGGGCGAGGGGAGCCGGCTCGGGATGGAGCCGCGTCATGCGGCGCTCGCTGCGCGAGAAGAGCAGCACGTTCTCGACCAGCTGCATGAGGCGGCGCGCCTCCTGCACGATGACGTCGGTCGCGCTCATGCGCTCCGCGGCGCTGCGCACCCTGCCTAACCGGAGCGTTTCCGCGAAGAGCAGGATCTGCGACAGCGGCGTGCGCAGCTCGTGCGACACGCTCGAGATGAAATCGGAGCGCAGGCGCGCCAGCTCCTGCTCGCGCCGGAGCTGCAGCACCGCCAGCACCATCATCCCGGCGGTGAGGCCCAACAGGCCGAGGAGCAGCGAGACCTTGGATTGCGGGATCGCGCCTAACGCGAGGCGCTCGATGGCCAGCGGGCGCAGGGTGGCGCGGGCGGTGAGTCCGCCGAACGTCTCGAGGGACGCGTCGGCGGTGAACGGCGTGAGGCTGCGCCGTCCCGATTGCCAGATGGTGTCGCCCGACGCGCCGAACACGGTGACGGTGACCAACGAGTCGTTGGGCTCGTGGCCGGCGAGCGTGCGCGGGAGCAGCGGATGGTGCGCCATCACACCGGCGAACACCGGCGCGCCGAGCGCGTCGGCGCAGGTGACGAACCCGAACGCGGCGATGGGCGCGCCGTGCACCGCGTACTTGACGCCGTACGCCACCGCGCGCTGCGCGGCGCCTCTCCCGACGAGCACCGTCGCGTACGACCAGTCGGGCCGGTACACGGCGCGCGATTGTTGGTCGACCGTCGCACGCACCATCGCGCGCTCCTGCAGCGACGGCGATGCGCCGACGGTCGTGAACGATCCATCGCGGAAGTCCAGGCGGAAGTACCAACGGGCTGCGTCGTCGCGTTGGGCGGTGCAGCGAAGTGCACCGGCCGCCGACGAGATGAGGATCGCGGGTCCGGGCAGCGCGTCGTACGGCGTGGCCGCGGCGCCGGCGATGGCCGGCGCGAGCGCGGCCGAGACCGTCGGCGCCACCGTGTCGGTCGCGTTGGCGAGCAGCTCCCACGCCGCGAACGTCGCGTAGTCGCGCAGCGCGCGCTCGGCGGTGACGCGGTGCGATTGCGCCGCATCGTGCGCTTCGTACGCGAGCACGGCGGCCAGCACGAACGTGAGGCCCAACAGCGCAACGAGCAGCGATGCGCGCGAGCGCCAGACGGCGGGCTGCCGGTCCAGTCCGGGTCGTCGCCGAGCAAGAGAAAACGACATCGAGGCTCCTCGGGGGCGTCGCGCGCCTTCGGTGCGGCGCGAACCATTTGCAGGATGTAAGGCGCGCAGCGGCGCGGGAAGGGGAGGTCTGACGGAACTCTGACAGAGACGCTGACGGTGCGCTGACGGCCCGCACGCGGCCATGACGGTGCGCATCGCGCCGGCCGGCATCTTCTGGCAGTCGGTGGAGCCGGATCCTTCAGGTTTCTCTCGCGCGAGGTCACCGGGATGAGTCTCTTCTCCAAGAAACCGCTCTCCGAGTTGATGCAGGAAGCGGAGTCGGGCACGCTGCGGCGGTCGTTAGGCGCGTTCAGCCTCACGACCTTGGGCATCGGGGCGGTGATCGGCGCCGGCATCTTCGTCATCACCGGCACGGCGGCGGCGCAATTCGCGGGGCCGGCGCTCGTGATCTCGATGCTGATTGCCGGTGTGGGCTGCGCGTTTGCGGGCCTCTGCTACGCCGAGTTCGCGAGCATGATCCCGGTGGCCGGCAGCGCGTACACGTATGCGTATGCCACGTTGGGCGAGCTGTTCGCCTGGATCATCGGGTGGGACCTGATTCTCGAGTATGCGCTGGGCGCGTCGACCATCGCCGTCGGGTGGGCGGGCAACGTCCAGAGTTTTCTGCAGGATTTTGGGTTAGGCATTCCGGCGCAGTGGGCCGGACCGCCGGGCTCGGTGGTCACGCTGCCGGGCGGCAGCACGGTGCACGGCGTGTTCAACGTGCCGGCGGCGCTCGTGGTGTTGGCGATCTCGGTGCTGCTCATCATCGGCATCCGCGAGTCGGCGGGGCTCAACACGCTGATCGTGATCATCAAGGTGGTGGTGCTGCTGCTGTTCGTCGCGTTCGGCGCGGCGTACATCAATCGCGCCAACTGGCACCCATTCGTGCCGCCCAACCAGGGCCACTTCGGCGTGTTCGGTTGGAGCGGCGTGCTGCGCGGAGCGGGAGTGATCTTCTTCGCGTTCATCGGATTCGACGCCGTGTCGACGGCGGCGCAGGAAGCGAAGAACCCGCAGCGCGACATGCCGATCGGCATCATGGTATCGCTCGTGATCTGCACGATTCTGTACGTGGCGGTCGCCCTGGTGCTGACCGGCATCGTCAAGTACACGCAGCTCAACGTGCCGGCGCCGATTGCATTAGGCATCGACGCCACCGGCATCGGGTGGCTCAAGCCGATCGTCAAGTTGGGCGCGATCATGGGCCTCACGAGCACGATGCTCGTGATGCTCCTCGGACAGCCGCGCATCTTCTACTCGATGAGCCGCGACGGCCTCCTGCCGCCCTTGTTGGGCAAGATCCATCCGCGCTTCCGGACGCCGTACGTCACGACCGCGATCACCGGCGTCGTGGTGGCCTTCGTCGCCGGACTCTTCCCGATCGCGGTGCTCACGCAACTCACGGCCATGGGCACCTTGCTCGCGTTCGTGATGGTGTGCATGGGCGTGCTCGTGCTGCGGAAACGCGAGCCGCATCTCAACCGGCCGTTCAAGACGCCGGGGATGCCATGGGTGCCGATTGCCGGCGCGCTGATCTGTTTCGCCCAAATGGTCGGACTGCCCGGCGAAACCTGGGCCCGACTGGTGATCTGGCTCGTAATCGGCCTGTTCATCTACTTCTTCTACGGCCGCCACGGCGCCGAACGGATGCGCGAATCTGGAGGCGCCGCGGTGTCGCCGATCGCGGCGGATTGAGCGAGCGACGTCACAACCAATTCCGGGCTGGCGCTGTCCAAGAGGTATCCCGCGCTCGCGGGCGAGCTCAACCGTGCCAACCCGGAGGCCTAACATGCATCGCTTGTCCACCCTCACTGCTCTGGCCGCACTCGTGTGGGGTGCACCGGCCGTGCATGCGCAGCATTCGAATCACGATTGGCTCGACCGGTGCCGCGAAGACGCGCAGAACGCGGACCGGCCTCGCTACTGCGAGGAGCGCACGATGGGTTCGCACGCCGGCGGCGGCACGATCACGGTGGATGGCGGACAGAACGGCGGTGCGCGGGTGGCGGGCTGGGACAAGGACAGCATCGATGTGGTCGCGCGCATTCAGACCAACGCACGCAGCGAAGACGACGCGCGCGCGCTCGCCGGCCAGATTTCGATCAGCGTATCGAACGGCACCATCCGCGCGTCGGGACCGCAGTCGCGCGGCGGCGCCTCGTGGTCGGTGTCATTCGACGTGTTGGTGCCACACGCTTCGGACCTCGACATCACGGCGTACAACGGACCGGTAGCGGTGCGCTCGGTCCACGGCAAGATGGAGCTGCAGGCCGAGAACGGTCCGTTAGACATCGACGACGCCGGCGGCGATGTGCACGGCCGCACGACCAACGGGCCGCTCGCGGTCCACCTCACCGGCAAATCGTGGGACGGACGCGGGCTCGACGCCGAAACGACCAACGGACCGGTGACGATGCAGATTCCGTCGTCCTACTCGGCGCACCTCGAGACGGGCACGTCGAACGGACCGATGCGCATCTCCTTCCCGATCACCGTCGAGGGGCGGCTGTCGCGGCACATCACGGCCGACCTGGGCTCGGGCGGCCCCACCGTGCGGGCGGTGACGACCAACGGTCCGTTAGTCCTGATGCGCGACGAGTGACGCGGGCGCGCTAGCGCGCGTCCGACGGCGTGCCGAGCGCTTCCTGAATCTTGCCGAGGAGCGCCGCGGTGTCGAACGGCTTCTGCAACAGCCACGTGTGGCGCGCCGTCACGCCGCGGCGCAGGAGCACATCGTCGGCGTAGCCCGACAAGTACAGCACGCGCATCCCCGGCCGCGTCTGAGACAAGCGATCGGCGAGCTCGCGGCCGTTCCATCCCGGCATCACCACGTCGGTGACCAGCAGATGCACGTCGCCATTGTACGCCGCGGCCATGGCGAGCGCCTCCTTGGCATCTTCGGCGGCGAGCACATGGTAGCCGTGTGTCTCGAGTACGCGCACGACGAGCGTGCGCACGGCGGGATCATCCTCGACGAAGAGGATGGTCTCGTGACCGCTCGATGCCACCGTTGGGCCGGCGGTGGTATCGGCTTCGTTGTGGCTCTCCTTGATGCGCGGGAGATATACAGTGAAGGTGGTTCCCACGTCTTCGGTGGTCGTCACCGCGATGTGCCCGGCGCTTTGCGAGACGATGCCGTACACCGTGGACAGTCCGAGTCCCGTGCCGCGACCGTGTTCCTTGGTCGTGAAGAACGGCTCGTACAGATGCGTGAGCACGCCTTCCGACATGCCGTGTCCGCTGTCGACGACGCGCAGCGTGGCGTATTCACCAGGCGGGACGACGCCGTGGGCATGGGAGTAGGGCTCGCCTAACGTGACGCTCCCGGTCTCGATGGTCAGCGCGCCGCCCGACGGCATCGCGTCGCGCGCGTTGACGGCGAGATTCATGATCACCTGGCCGAGCTGCCCCGGGTCCGCGCGCACGGTTTGCGGTCCGGCGTCGTGCGTGATCGTGAGGTGGATGTCCTCGCCGATCATGCGCGCGAGCATGCGCTGCATGTCATCGACCACGAAATTCAGATCGAGGGTGCGGGGCTGCAGAACCTGGCGCCGGCTGAACGCGAGGAGTTGTCCGGTGAGGGACGCCGCGCGGCGCGCCGCCTTCTTGATCTCGAGCACATCGGTGCGCCGGTCGTCGGATTCCTCGAACGCCGAGAGCAGAATCTCGCTGTAGCACGTGATGGCGGTGAGCACGTTGTTGAAGTCGTGCGCTACGCCGCCGGCGAGTCGGCCGATGGCGTCCATCTTGCGCGACTGGTGGAGCTCTTCCTCCAGCCGGCGTTGGGCGGTGAGGTCGCGCACGCTGTACGCGAACATCCCCGGCACGAAGGTGACCGACCGCACGTCGAGCACCTGCACGTTGGCGCCCTGTTTGACGCGGTACTCTCCGTTAGGCAGCGATCCCGGCGCGCGCCCCGGCGGCTGGGTGTCGGCCACCGGCAGGCCCAACGCTTCGTGCACGGTGAGCGAGCGCATGGTTTCGACGTCGCGCCCGACCAACTCGCACGCGGCCGGATTCGCGTCGACGATGGTGCCGTGTTCGCTCGCGATGATCAGGGCATCGCCCACGTGATCGAAAATCCGGCGCAGCCGCGTTTGACTCTCGTGCATCGCCGCTTCGGCGCTCTTGCGGCGCCAGCGCTCGGCCGCGCGATCCACGCTCTGCAGCAGGAACTCCGGCTGCACGGGCTTCACGAGATAGTCGTAGCTCTGCTCGCGCAGCGCGCGCACTGCGCTGTCGAGCGAGGCATTGCCGGTGAGGATCACGACTTCGGTGAGCTGCGACACGAGCCGCAGATGCCCAACGAGCTCGATGCCATCCATGTCCGGCAATCGCAGATCGACGAGCGCCACGGCCGGCGGCAGGTCCATGTGCGAGGCGACCTCGAGGCCCTTGCGGGCCGTGGCCGCGCCGAAGGAACGATAGCCACGCAGCGTGAGCAAGTCGCCGATCGTCCTGAGCATCTGGTCGTCGTCGTCCACGACCAGCACCGCGATCGATTCAGCCAGCGAAGATATCATCGAGCAACTCGAACACCCGATCGGGTGGGAACGGTTTCTGGAGAATCGCGCGCACGAACTTTGGCGGCAAAGTCCCAGTCGTTTGCGCGAGCGCGAGCGGGTGACCGCTGTACAGAATCAGAGCGACCGCGGGACTCACGCTTTTGATCGCCAGCACGTTGTCGCGCGGTTCCAGACCATCGAGGCGCAAGTCGAGCATGACGGCCCCCGGCAGTTGCGCTTGTAACAAGGTGATCGCCTCGTCCAATGTGCCGGCCTGCAACGTTCCGTATCCGCGCGCCGCGACGACATCGGCCAGCGTCCGCAAGAAGTCCGCATCGTCGTCCACGATCAGCACGCATCGCGACTCGGCGATCACCGTGTCGAGCACGCTCAGGAGCCGATCGAGCTGCACCGGTTTCGGGAAGACGTGCAGGGCACCGTCGCGCTCGGCTTGGGCCAGCAGCTCGTTGGCCGCGTACGCCGTCATAAGGATGACGCGGAGGTCCGGCCGCAAGCCACGCATCTGGCGCAGCGCTTCGACGCCCGTCATGCCGGACATGCGAACGTCCATGAGGACTACCGCGTACTCGTTCACGCGCACGGCGGCCACGGCTTCTTCTCCGCTGTGCACGCCGTCGGTCTCCCACCCGCGCAGCGCGAGAATGTCGCGCAGCGTGCGTACCATCAGGCGGTCATCGTCGACGATGAGAATGCGGCGCCGGCTCATGCGGCCGCTCCGGCAATCGGAAGACGCACGGTGAACGTGCTGCCGTGTCCCCGCTCGCTCGTCACCGAGATCTCGCCGCCGTTGGCGGCCACCAGCGACCGCGCGACCGACAGGCCTAACCCGAGGCCGCGTGCCTTGGTGGTGAAGAGCGGCTCGAAGATCCGATCGAGATCTTCCGGGGCGACGCCGCTGCCGGTGTCCGCGACGTCGAGCAGGGCCATGTTCGCGCCGTCGACCCGCGCGCGGAGCGTGAGCGTGCCGTTGCTTTCCCCGATCGCCTGCGCGCCGTTGCTGATGAGATTGAGCACCACTTGGCCCAACTGAATGCGGTCGACGTAGAACCGCGGCTCATCGGCGGGAACGTCGACGTCGACGGTGATGCCGGGATGGATCGCGATGCGATTGAGCTGCGCGGTGAACAACTCGCGCGCCGTCACGACCTCGCGCTGCGGCGGCTTCACGCGCGCGGAGTCGAGCAGGTCGCCGACGATGCGTTCGGCAAGGCCAATCTGCGTGCGCAGGATTCCCAAATAGTCCACCACGGTTGCCGGCGCGTTCTGCAACACCAGTCCAAGATAGTGCACTGCGTTGGTCATTACCCCGAGTGGATTACGCAATTCGTGCCCAACGCCGCCGGCTAACTGGCCGAGAAACGCGAGCTTCTCGGTGCGCACCACTTCTTGTTGCGCCAGACTGAGCCTGTCTAACGCACCGCGGAGCTCGGCCGTCCGCTCGGCCACGCGCTGCTCGAGCTGGCGGCGTCCATCGTCGATCTGGCCGGCCATCGAATTGAACGCCACGGCGAGACGGCCCAGCTCGTCGTCGCGCACGGCGACTACGCGGCGCGAATAGTCGCCCGTCGCGATCCCGTCCGATGCCGCCGTCAGCGCGCGCAAGGGCCCCGTAAGGCGGCGGCTCACCATCCACGCGACACCGGCGGCGACGACCAGGATGACCACGGCCGTGAGCACGAGGCTGCTCAACAGCGCGTGCGCGGGCTCGAGCACCGTCGACATCGGCATGCCGACCCACACCACCCAGGGCGTCGAATTCATTCGCACGACCGAGCCCAATCGGCCGCCGCCCACCGTGTCACGAACGTTCGTTCGCCTGCTGCGCGGATTGAACGAAGGCCCCTCGACCCGGTGCACCAGGTCGGTCCACATCGAGCCGTCGGCGTCGCCCAACAGGAAAGTGGATGACGGACCGATGAGGTCCGAGATGGCCTTCGTCGACTGCCCGTTGTTGAGATTGGAATACTGCACGAGCGTGCCCAACGTATCGGACGGGCCGGCGTGAACGCGCGCCGCAACCGTCATCCAGATCGAATCACCCGTCGCCCGTACCGGACTGATCTCGACATCGCGTCCGGTAGCGGGCACGGTGAGAGCGTTCGACGGCGCGAATGTGTTGGTGCCGAGGACGCGGCGGCCGCCGGCGTCGCGGAGCTCGGCGCCGAGTGATTGCGGCTGGCGCGCCGCCAGTTTCTGTAACTCGGCCAGCGCGGCAGCGCGTGCGCTGTCGCTCGGCTTCCGAAGAAACGCCGCGAATACGGGCGTACTCGCGGCCTGGTGTGCGTCCGACAGCATGCGCTGCCCCGACGCATCGAGGAGCGTCGCCAATTGTTGGGCGACGGCTTCCGTGCGAGACTGCGCGGCGCGCACGCTCGCGTTGCGAACGGCGGCGTAGGTGAGGGCCGCGAACATGCCCATCACGACGATCAGCAGCGCACAGATGAGAAGGGGCAGCGTCCACTCGATCGACCGCCTCCACGGAAGGGAGGCGGATGGCGTTGCCATCGCGGAGCCGGCTATCGGATGCGACATGATCCCCAACGGGCGAGTGGTCGTGCGGTGGGACGATCGGGTGCGCGCCACCCGATCGCCACCATGAGACGATTCCAATCTTGTCCGCTCCGCCCCGTTGGGCGCAGCGTTGGGCCCAGCGTTGGGCGCTCCGTTAGCCTGGTCGCGCCACCGTACACGATACGCGGTGCCCAACGGAACGTTGCGCGACGTATCAGCCTGCTACACTGTGGGCGCGGCTATCGCGGCGTCAAGTGGCAGTTGCGTAAATGCCGGGTGCGCTGTCACCGACCGTGCGGCGCGCGCTCATCCAGATGACGCCGGCCACCACCGCCGCGAGCGCGATCAGTTGGGCCATCGTCAGGACGCCGAAGAAGCGATCGTCCTTCGCGCGCAGAAACTCGATGAGGAACCGCTCGATGCCGGCGAGCACCATGTACACGCCGAACAGCCATCCCTCGGCGTGCTTGTGATCGCGCAGGCGCCACAAGATGAGGAACATGATGAAGCCGAGCGTGATCTCGAACAGCTGAGTGGGATACACGGACAGGACGGTGGACGGCGTCGCGCCCGGCGGAATTGGCAAGTGGAACGTCGCCGCCATCTCGCCTGCCGTCGACGGCGGCGCGCCGTTCGGGAACATGACGGCGAAGCGCGAATGCCACGGGCGGCCGTAGTCGTCGCCGACTGCCCAACACCCGGTCCGGCCCATCGCATACGCGGCGGCGATGCCGATGCCCGCGACGTCGGCGATCCGTTGCACACGCAGATGCTTGATCTTGATCACCAGGAGCACGGCGAGGATGCCGCCCACGAATCCGCCCCAGAATACGAACCCGCCCCGGCTGATCAGGTCGCGGGGATCGCCGGTGAGGAAGAAGTAGTAGATCTTCGCGCCAAGGAGTCCGCCAACCACCGCGGCCAGGATCAAATCGCTGATCGGCTCGGGATCGTGTCCTCGGCGCGCGAGCTCCCGCTGCGCGATCACCTGCGCGATCACGAACGCGAGCAACACCGCGATGCCGAAGCCGGTGAACGAGAACCAGCCGAGCGAATACGCGAACGGGTGATGAACAATCATGTGGCGAGCAATCCTGGTAGAGGCGCGGACGCGAACGCATCGAGATCGAGCGGCGCCCAGTCGCCGCGTTCGGCGTGAAACACACCGGCGCGTGCAATCATCGCCGCGTTGTCTGTGGCGAGGCGCGGGCTAGGAGCATAGATCGCGGCGCCCCGCGGCGCCAGCCGCTCGCGCATCGCAGTCACGAGCGCGTTGTTGCAAGCCACGCCGCCGCCGAGCACGACGCGCGTCCGCCCGTACGCATCCACGGCACGCACCGTCTTCTCCACCAGCGTCTGGATGAGCGCGTCCTGAAACGCGCCCGCGATGTCGGCGCGATCTGCCTCGCGGTCCGTGCTTGCGCGCACGGCCGTGAGGACGGCAGTCTTGAGACCGCTGAACGACACGTCGTAGTAGTCGGGATCGCCGAGGCGTTGATCCGATCGCAGCATGGGCCGTGTGAATCGAAACCGGTTGGGCGTACTCCGCTCTCCTGCCGCGAGGCGCTCGATGTGCGGGCCGCCCGGGTACGGAAGGCCGAGCAACTTCGCCACCTTGTCGAACGCTTCGCCGGCCGCGTCGTCGCGCGTTGCGCCGAGGAGCCGATAGCGACCCCATGCCTCGACGTCCAGCAACAACGTATGCCCGCCAGACACGAGGAGCGCGGTGAACGGCGGTTGCGCTTCGGTGTGCTCGAGAGAGGTCGCGAACAGGTGTCCTTCCATGTGGTGTACACCGACCGCACGAATGCGGTTCGCCCACGCGAGCGCTTTGCCGAAGCTGAGGCCGACGAGCAGCGCACCCACGAGCCCGGGTGCGTATGTCACGGCGACCGCGTCCAGCGCCATTGCGGTGGTGCCGGCGTCGGCGAGTGCGCGCTCGACGACGGGGACTAACGCGGTGAGATGGGCGCGCGAGGCGATCTCGGGGACCACGCCCCCGAACACGCGGTGCGCGTCCTGCGAGAGGATGACTAACGAGCGAAGCGCCACGTCGGAGCCCGACCCTTCAACCACGGCGGCGGACGTCTCGTCACACGACGTCTCGATGCCGAGCACCCGCATCACGGCGAGGACGGGCGCGGTACGGCGTCGCGCGCGCCCAGGATCCGGATGCGCACCTGCGGCGGCGAGACGCGCATGCGCAGCCCGGCCGTGTCCACCGGGACGACCACATCGGTGAGGGTGTCGTGGACGTCCACCTGGCGGCGTTCGGTATACACGGCGGAGAGTTTCCGCACCGCTTCGCGCGAGCCGCGCACCTCGACGCTGTCGGGATCTACGTTAGGCAGGCCCAGGACGTGGAACCCGCTATCGGGCGTGAGCTCGATGGCCGAGCGGACCGGCACGCGGCGCGATTCGGTGATGCGCACGCGGAGGCTCATGGCCGACGGCCGCACATCGCGCACGCGCGCGTCCACGTTGCTCGGCAGGTCGACGTCGCCCGGACGCAACGACAGCGTGAGGCGCGCGGCCGTGTCGGAATCGATCACGCGGCGCAATACCGGCAGCGTGGTGTAGAGCTTGAGCAGGTCGCGTCCCCGCCCAACGACGAGCGCCTGCACCGGCGGCACGCTGTCCACCAGCGTGACGCTCGAGTCGTGCACCAACGCCACGCGCACGTCGACCCATTCTTCGGTTGGCTCCTCGGCGCTGACGGCGAGCCACAGCACGAGCGCGAAAAACAGCGCCGCGAGCTTGAGCGGAAACCGCGCCGTGACCATGGCCGCGAGCCGATGCTCGAGCGTCCGCGCCCGCGCGCCTAACTGCGGGCGGTCGGGAGGCGTCCCCGACGCGGGCGAGGTGGGCGGCGCCATTCAGCGCGCCGGCTCGGAGAGCAGCTGCGACACCAACGCGCGGTTGGCGTCCGTGTTCCACAGGGTGGCGCCGATGATCTTTTTGCGGATCACGCCGTCGCGGCCGATGACGAACGTTTCGGGCACGCCGGTGGTCTGGTACGTCTCGGCGATCGCGCCGCTCGGATCGTGCAGCACTTGAAACGTGAGACCGTAGTGCTTCACGAAATCGCGAATGGCCTGCGCCTTCCCGGGGACGTCGATGCTCACGGCGACGATGTGCAATCCGCGACCCGCCATCTTCTGCTGGAGGTCCTCGATGCTCGGCATCTCGACGCGGCACGGCACGCAGTACGTCGCCCAGATGTTGAGCAACACCACCTGCCCGCGATACTGGTCTAACGATACGGTGCGCGCCGTGGAGTCGAGCGTGACGGCGTGAAAGTCCGGAGCCTTGGAGCCCGCCACCACCGCGCCTTCGCCGAAGAGATGCGTGGCACCGAACAGCGCGACGGCGATGACGGCGAGAATGCCGCCCACCAGACCCCATTGTTGACGAACAGTCATACCTGCTCCCGGCAGCGCTCTCGGAGCGCCGCGATTTCTGCCGCGGGATCCGCCGCGGCGAACACGGCGTGCCCCGCGACGAACGTATCCGCACCCGCGCGCCACACGTCGCGCACGGTGTCGCGGCTGATGCCGCCGTCGACCTCCAGCACGGCGCCGCTGGACGACGCATCCAGCAGCGCGCGCGCGCGCCGGACTTTGTCGATGACCGACGGAATGAACGACTGTCCGCCGTACCCTGGATTTACCGTCATTACAAGCAGGAGGTCCAGGTCCGCCGCGGATTCGCGGACGGTTTCCAGCGACGTAGCCGGATTGACGGCGGCCCCGGCGAGGCAGCCGAGCTCCTTGATCCGGTTGATCTGGCGGTTGAGGTGCGGAGCGGCCTCGACGTGGAGCGTGAGCGAGCTCGCGCCCGCGGCGGCGAAGTCGTCGAAGTAGCGCTCCGGCTCGACCACCATGAGGTGGACGTCGAGCGGCAGATCGGTGATGCGCCGCACCGTCTCGATCACCTTGGCGCCGTACGTCAGGTTGGGCACGAAGCGTCCATCCATGACGTCGATGTGAATCCAGTCCGCGCCGCCCTGTGCGACGCGTTCGATCTCATCGGCGAGATGCGCGAAGTCGGCGGACAGAATGGACGGCGCGATGCGGACGCTCATGGACGGCCGGCGAGGGTGATGTCGATGCGGGCGCCGGCGTGGGCGGGCGAGCCGGCAGCCGGCGTCTGCGAGATCACTGCGTTAGGCGGCAGGGTGCTGGTGCTGTCGTACGACACGGTGCCCACCACGAAGCCGAGCTGCGTGAGGAGCGCGCGGGCGGCATTGACGTCCTGGCCGGTGATGTCGGGAATGCTGACGGCCGCCGGGCCCGCGCTCACCGTGAAACTCACCGGCGACGGCACCGGCACGTGCGCGCCCGCCGCCGGCGTGGTGGACAGCACCTGGCCTAACGGAGCGTCGTTGTCGGCCTGGGACACGACGCCCACCTCGAGGCCGGCGTTCTCGAGCGTCTGCTGCGCCTGCTGTCGCGTGAGGCCCACGAGCCGCGGGACCTCGATCAGACGCTGGCCGCGGCTCACGTCGAGCACCACCGTGAAACCCGTGGGCTGCTTTCCACCGGGCAGCGGGTTCTGCGCCAGCACCGCGCCCGACGGTGCCGTGTTGTCGTATCGCTGCTCGCCGCGCGCCGCCTTGAGCCCCGCCTTCGCGAGCATCGCCGTCGCATCGGCGTATGGTATGCCGGTAACGTTAGGCACATCGACGTCGGTGGCGGTGAGCGTGGACGGGAACACAAACAGCGCGACGATCACGTACGCGAGCAGGAATCCGATCGTGCCGACGACGAGAAACGGCAGCGGGCGCCGCGCCGCGCCGCGCCAGCTCATCCGTCCACCCGCCTGAGCCGCGCCGCGAACGCGCCGTCCACGCCGTGCTTGTGCGGCAACACACGCAGACGTCCCGCGTCGAGCACCGATGCGGGCACCGCGCCGTCAGCCGGCGGCTCGAGGCACCACCCGGCGTTCTCGGCCAGAAAGCGCTCGATCTGCGCGTCGTTCTCTTCGGGCTCGAGCGAGCACGTGCTGTAGATCAGTAAGCCGCCTGGACGCACCGCGCCCGCCGCCGCGCTCAGAATGCTGCGCTGCATCGCCGCCATCACCGCCAGGTCGGACACCTTGAGGCGCCACCGGGCATCAGGATGCCGACGGAACGTGCCGGTGCCGGTGCACGGTGCGTCGACGAGCACCGCGTCCAGAGATGCGACAACCGGATGGCGCGCGTCGCCCACCACGGGAACCACCGACCGTGCCTCGAGACGATGGAGATTCGCCAGCAGCCGCTGCATGCGCGCTTCGGAACGATCCACCGCGAACACGTGGCGTGCATCGCGCGACAACTCGAGCGCCTTCCCGCCGGGGGACGCGCAGAGGTCGGCCACCACGCTGCCCGGCGGCACGTCCGCGTAGCGGACGACGAGCGTCGACGCCGGGTCCTGCACGAAGAACAATCCTTTACGGAACGCGCCTAACTCGACCAACGACACACTGCTCGCGAGCTGGATGCTGTCGGAAACGAGCGGTGCATCTTCGATGCGCACGCCCGCCGACTCGAGCGTCGCCTCGAGCTGCTCGCGCACGATGCCGAACGGGCGGAGCACGATGCGCGGCTCGCTGTTGTTGGCCTCGAGCAGGTGCTCTGTCTCGCGTGCGCCCCATCGCGCCACCCACCGCGCGACGAGCCACCGCGGATGCGAGTGTCTGAGCGCGAGCGCATCGACGGGGTCGAGCAAATGCGGCAGGGTGAGCGCATCGCGTTCGCGCTCGAGACGGCGAAGCACCGCGTTGGCGAGGCGGCTCGCTCCCATGCCGTGGCGCCGCTTCGCCAGCTCGACGGTCTGCGCGATGGCCGCGTACGGCGGCACGCTGCCCATGTACAGCAACTGATCGACGCCTAACCGAAGGAGGTCGATGAGATCCGGGTCGAGGCGCGCCAGGCCGCCGCGCACGCGCGCATCGAGATGGGCGTCGATGATCGAGCGCCGGCGCAGCATGCCGTACACGAGCTCCTGCGTCCAGCGCCGGTCGCGTGCGTCGAGGCGCGGCGCGCGGCGCTCGAACGCCGGGTCGAGCAATTCGCCCTGCCGCAGGTCGGCGCACAGATCGGCCGCGACGCGACGCGATTCCGTTACCGCGCCGCCGCCTACCTCGTGCAGCACGTGCGTGCCCTGCGCGCGCGAATCGCTCACTCCAGCAGCCCCTCCGTGGGAGACGACGGCACTGCTACTTCACGACGCGGCATGCGGCCGGCGAGATACGCCAGGCGTCCTGCCTCGACGGCCGACCGCATCGCGGTCGCCATGCGCACCGGATCAGCGGCGGCGGCCAACGCCGTGTTCATGAGGATGCCGTCCACGCCCTGTTCCATGGTGAGGCACGCATCGGACGCCGTTCCAACGCCGGCGTCGACGATCACCGGTACCGACAAGCGGTGCTTGATGGTGCGAATGGAAAACTCGTTGAGCAAACCGAGCCCCGAGCCGATAGGCGACGCGAGCGGCATCACCGCGACGGCTCCGGCATCCTCGAGACGCAACGCGGTGACGAGGTCGTCGTTGGAATACGCCATCACCTTGAATCCTTCGGCGGCCAGGGTGCGCGTCGCGTCGAGCAGGCCTGCGGTATCGGGCAACAACGTTTCCGTGTCGCCGATGACTTCGAGCTTCACCCACTCGTTGAATCCGGCGGCGCGCGCCAGACGCGCGTAACGCACGGCGTCGTCCGGGTTGTAGCATCCGGCCGTGTTCGCCAACAAGAAGAAGCGCTGCGGGTCGAGGTGATACAGTATGCCCTCGTCGCGCGTGCGGTCCAGGTTCACACGTCGCACCGCCACCGTCACCACTTCGGCGCCGCTCGCATCGATGGCGCGCACCATGGCGTCGTTCGACGCGTACTTGCCCGTCCCCACCAAGAGACGCGACCGGAATTCGCGTCCGGCGATGGTGAACGGGGTGTCGAGCGCAGTTTCCGGGTGTGGGCTGAGCACCGTGGTCACGTCACCCTCCTCCAACGAAATGCACGATCTCGATCGTGTCGTTTGTGGCGAGGCGGAGGGCATCGTATTGCGCGCGGTCCCGCAAAATCGTGCGATTGTGTTCCACGACGACGAGCTGGGGGTCGAGCGCGAGCGCGCGCAGGAGGTCACCCATCGTGGAGCCGGCGCGAATGGAGCGCGCCTCGCCGTTCACCACGGGTGTAATCGTCGCGCTACTGACCGTGATGTCGCTCATAGCGGGAAAGATAGTCGGCGGCGGCGTGTTCGGCATCGCGCGCGCCCCAGATTCCGCTGATGGCGGCCACTCCGTGAGCGCCGGCATCGAGGAGCGACCGCACGTGCTGCGGCTTGATGCCGCCGATCGCGATCACCGGCACGGCGACCGCGGCGGCGGTCTCGCGCACCAGGTCGAGACCGCGAGCCGGCTCTCCGGGGTGCGTGGGTGTGTCGTACACGTGGCCGGCCACCACCCAATCGGCGCCATCCATGGCCGCGGCGGCGGCGTCCGCGGCTGCGTGCGCGCTCGCACCCAAGGGCATGGTGCCGGCCATGCGGCGGGCGTCGGCCAACGTGAGCGAGCGCGTGGTGAGCTGCGCCGCCGACGCGCCCGCTGCGCACGCGACATCCACGCGGTCGTTGATCACCACCCAGGCGCCGGTCCGCTCGCGCACCGCGCCTAACGCAACGGCGAGCTCGTACAATCGCGCCGCCGGCACGATGCGCGCCCGGAGGTGCACGGCGCCGCTGGGGCCCAGCGCCTCCATCACCCGCCGCGCGCGCGCGACGAAGTCGGGGCGGGCCAACACGCCGTCGCTGGTCACGGCGTGGACGAGCGGGATCACCGGGCGTTGGGCTGCGTTAGTCCAGCCGGTCGCCTGCCGACACGCCGCGCCCGGCCGCCCACTCGCCGCTCGTCATGCGGCGGCGTCCTTCCGGTTGGACGAAGCCGATCGACACCGCGCCGTCGCCGCACGCCACCAGCATCCCCTGGTCGTCCACCGCCAACACCTCGCCGGGCCGGCGGTCGCCGTGGTCGCCGGCGTCTGTCTCGCGCGCGCCGAACAACTTGACCTCCACGTCCCGCAGCATCGCGTAGGCGCCCGGCTTGGGATCGTATGCGCGGATGAGACGCGCCACGACCCCGCATCCGTCCTGCCACGGAATGCGCGCCATCGCGCGATCGATCTTGCTCGCGCGCGTGGCCGCCGCGTGATCCTGCGGCCGCTCGCTCGACTGCCCAACGGCGAGCAGCGTGAGCGCTTCGACTAACGCTAGCGCGCCGAGCTCCGACAGGCGGAGCTCCAGCTCGCCGTACGTTTCGTCGGCGGCGATGGGTGTGCGCGCCTGCAGCAAAATCGGTCCGGCGTCGAGCTCGGACACCATGCGCATGATCGTGATGCCCGTCTCGATGAACCCGTCGCGGATCGCGGCCTGGATGGGCGCCGCCCCACGCAATTTGGGCAAGAGCGACGCGTGCACGTTCACCGTGCCTAACGGAGGCAAATCGATGATCGCGCGCGACAGAATGTGCCCGTAGGACACGACCACCGATACCTCGGGCTCGTACGCCGCGAGCTCGGCCAGGAATACGTCGCCGCGCGGCTTCTCGGGCTGCAACACCGGAATGTCGTCGGACACCGCGGCTTCCTTCACCGGCGACGCGACGAGCGTCGAGCGCGACCGGCCCTGCGCGCGGTCCGGTTGCGTCACCACCGCGACGACTTCGAACCCTTCGCCGAGCAGCGCGCGGAGAGAGGGTACCGCAAACGTGGACGTCCCCCAGAAGAGGACGCGCACGTCAGAGCTCCTCGTCCCGCCGATGACTGCCCGCGGCTTCCTCGGGTGTCAGCTTCCGAATGTACGAGCGATCGCCGTCCTTCTGCCGCGCCTTTTCCCACTTGGCGAGCGCCGCGCGACGCTTCACGAGACTCAAATAGTCGATGAACAGGCGCCCGTGCAGGTGGTCGATCTCGTGCTGCAGACACCGCGCGAGCAGATCGTTCGCATCCACCTCGAATGTCTGGCCGGCGCGATCCTGCGCGCGCACGATCACGCGCATCGCGCGCTCCACGTCGCCGTAAATGTCGGGAATCGACAAGCAACCCTCTTCGCCCTTCTGCTTGCCCTCCGTTAGGACGATCTCCGGGTTGATCACGACGAACGGATTCTCGTCGACGTCGATCACCGACAATTGCTCGGAGCGCCCGACTTGCGGCGCCGCGAGCCCAATGCCCTTGGCTGCATACATGGTCTCGAACATGTCGTCGATGAGCCGCTGCAAGTCGGGCGTGAACTCCGTGACTGGAACCGTCTCCTGGCGCAGAATCGGCGCGCCGAGGACGTAGATGTCGAGCAAGCTCACGACGTACTGCCCCCGCCGCTCGCGCTCTCCGTTGACTTTGCCCCGACGCGCGCAATCCGGCCGCGCTCGACGATGATGCGCGACTCGGCCGACTTGATCGTGATGCGATCATCCATAGAGGGCGCGGCTACGCCATCCTTGACCGTCCCCTTGATGAAAATCACCTCGCCAACGATGCCGCCCGAAGTAACGACCTCGTCGCCCTTTTTGATGTTGCGCAACGACTCTTCCGTTTGCTTGCGCTGCTTGCTCTGCGGTCGAATGATGAGGAAATAGAACGCAACCACCAGCGCACCGATCTCGATTGCGAACGTGAGACCGAATCCGCTGCCGACCGAAGGCGCGGCCGACTGCGCCAACGCGACGGTGATGAACCAGGAATGTGCGATCATGGTGCCGTGGTAGATCCTGAGTGGTATCGGCTGAGCCAATCGCGGCTCCAACCGTCGAACACTCCCTGGGCGATGGCGACCTGTGCTGCATGCATGAGGGAGACCAGGAAATGTACATTGTGCAGGGACAGAAGGCGCAGTCCGAGAACCTCGTCTGCCGCGAAGAGGTGGCGAATGTATGCGCGGCTGAACCGCCGGCACGTGGTGCACGTGCAGTCGGCATCGAGCGGACGCGGGTCCAAACGCCAACGGGCGTTGCGCACGTTCACGCGGCCATCATTGGTGAACGCGGTGCCGGTTCGCCCCATCCGCGTGGGCGCCACGCAATCGAACAGATCCACTCCGCGCCGCACTCCTTCCACGAGATCGTCGGGGAATCCGACGCCCATGAGATATCGCGGTCTGTCGGCGGGCAGCGCGTCGTTGGTGACGTCGAGAATGGCGTACATGTCGTTTTTGCTCTCTCCCACCGACAATCCGCCCATGGCGTAGCCGGCCCAACTCCCCATGCCTCGAATCGCCGCCGCCGCTTCACGGCGGAGTGATGCGTGAATGCCGCCTTGCACGATGGGAAACAGCGCCTGAGCGCTCGCATCGCCGGCGGCGGACGCGCAATGCGACTCCCATGCCGATCGGCAGCGCGCCAGCCATCGCACGCTTCGTTCGCTCGCGTCGCGGGCTTGGGCGAGCTCGGCCTGGCCGGGGATGACGTGGTCGAGCTGCATCACGACATCCGCGCCGAGGTCGCGCTGGATCTCCATCACGCGCTCGGGTGTGAAGAACCGCGTGGAGCCATCGATGTGGCTCCGGAATTCGACGCCGTCTTCGGTGACGCGGCGCATGCCTTCGAGCGAGAACACCTGAAAGCCGCCCGAGTCGGTGAGGATGGGACCGTCCCACTGCATGAAGCGGTGGAGTCCGCCTAACGCACGGACGACGTCTTCGCCCGGGCGCAGGTGCAGGTGGTAGGTGTTGGCCAGGATCATCGCCGCGCCAACGGCGCGGAGCTCGGCCGGGTCGAGCGTTTTCACGGTGGCGAGCGTGCCGACGGCCATGAAGGCCGGCGTGGGGATGTCGCCGTGCGGCGTGGCGAAGGTGCCCGCGCGCGCCGCGCCGGCGGTGGCGTGCACGGCAAACGCGAACCCCGGCACGTCGGAGGCGCCGGTCGAGCGCGCGGCTGGTGCGCCGGCCATTGCGTTAGACGGAGTCGATCTGGACGCGCACGTCGGCCGCCGTGGGCGCGCACTCGTACAGTACCGTTAGGCCTCGCGGCGCGGGATACGAGGCCAGCACGGTGGGGTCGGGTGCGAGCGTCAGACGCGCGGCGAGGCCGCCCGCGAGATCGTCGAACGCGGCGTCGCCGGATCCGCGGCGGATGGACGCGCGCTCCACACGTCCCGACGAATCGAGTGCCAAGCCAATGGTGACGGCACCGCGCCGTTGTTCGCGCGATCCAAGGAGGCGCGGACACTCGGTGACCATCATTTCGGCGAGCCGGTTGTGCATCTCCGGGATCGAGATGCGCGCGGCGGTTTGCGGCGGTACGTACACGCGCACGGTGCCCCACGCGCACGCGGCCGCGGCGCCGGCGAGCGCGAGCATACTACACGACAGCCATCGCGTCACCATACGAGTAAAACCGGTAGTTCCCATCTATTGCCTCACGATACGCCCGCATGGTGAGATCATAGCCGGCGAGCGAAGCGACGAGCATCAGGAGTGTCGACCGGGGAAGATGAAAATTGGTGATGAGTTTGTCCACGCCATGAAATATGTAGGGCGGCCGAATGAAGAGGCGCGTGTCGCCGCGCGTCGCCTCGAACGCCCGGCCCGTGCCCGTGGTGCTCTCGAGCGTGCGCGCTGCCGTCGTGCCCACCGCCCAGATCGAGCCGCCGCGCGCGCGCGTCGCGGTGAGTGCGCGCGCCGCGTTTGCGCCCACGTCGAACCACTCTTCGTGCATCACGTGTTCTGCCGGATCGTCCACCTCGACCGGTTTGAACGTGCCGGCGCCCACGTGCAGGATCACGTTCACGCGCTCCACGTTGCGGCGCGCTATCGCGTCGAGCAGCGAGGGCGTGAAGTGCAACCCGGCCGTCGGCGCCGCCACCGAACCGCGCTCTTGGGCGTACACGGTTTGATAGCGATCCGCGTCGAGCGGGGTGTCGGGCCGATCGATGTAAGGCGGCAGCGGGACGTGTCCGTGGCGCTCGATGGCCGCTTCGACATCGCCGCCCGCAACGTCGAGGCGCACGATGCGCGTGCGCCGGTCCGTCTGCTCGAGCACGTCGACGTGGAAGCCCGGCGCCACCGTGATGCCGCGTCCGGGGCGCAGCTTTCCGCCCGGGCTCACCAGTGCTTCCCAGTTGTCGCCGTCCAGGCGGCGAAGGAGGAGCACCTCGCCCGGCGCGCCCGACGGCCTCGTGCCTAACAGACGGGCGCGGAACACGCGCGTGGTGTTGAGCACGAGCGCGTCGCCCGGCTGCATCAAGTCGGGCAAGTCGCGAAAAACGTGATGCGTGATGCGTTGGGCGGCGCGATCGACCACCATCAGCTTGCACGCATCGCGCGGCTCGACGGGCTCTTGCGCGATGCGATCGGGGGGCAGCTCGAAGTCGTAGTCCGACGTGCGTGACCCGTGTATCACTCCGCGACCGTAATCGTGCTCCGGCGCGAGATGCGGCGCCCGCTGTGGTCGTCGGACACGGTCACATCGAGATGGTACAAGCCCGCCGGCGCGTCGGCCATGTCGAGCGTCACGTAGTCGACGGCGGCGTTCGCGGCGGGGATCTGGCGCGGGAACGACAGCGCCACCGAGTCGGCGCCGCTGCGCGAGAGTCCGATCGCGCCGGCCACACCGCCCACGAT
>DATEHK010000048.1:0-6492 GCA_035279625.1 Gemmatimonadaceae bacterium | reverse complement strand
TTGCGATTGCTAGTAGACAGGGTTGAACACGGCGCGCGCCCCCGAGCGACCTCCTTCGAGCGGTGACGTGCGTCGGCTACGCATTCCGGGGGTCGTGTTTATGCGCAGTTCGTGGTTGGCAATCGGCATGGCCGCGATGCTCGGCGGCCTCCTGGCCGGATGCTCGGACCGGCCGACGGAAATGTCCGCGGTGCCCAACGGCAATCGCGCCCAACAGGGCGGCGACACAATCACGCCGCGCCTCGTGCGGCAGCTGGCCAAGTCGCGCAACATCACGGCGTACCCGCGGCCGCCGTACGTGCGGCCGGCCCTCGTTCGGTTAGGTCGAGAGCTGGCGTTCGACAAGATTCTGAGCGGCAATCACGACGTGTCGTGCATGACGTGCCACCTGCCGCGCTACGCGACGGGCGACGGGCGCAGTCTCTCCATCGGGTCGGGCGGCCAAGACCTCGGGCCTAACCGGACGCAGCCGGACGGCATCAACATCCCGCGCAATGCGCCACCGCTGTTCAACCTGGGCGCGATGCGGCACCTCTTCTGGGACGGGCGCGTGGAAGTGGATGGGCACGGACACTTCTCCACGCCGGCGGGCGCGCAGCTCACCAAGGCGATGACGAAGGTGCTCGAGTTCGGGCCGGTGTCGGCGCAGCCGATGTTCCCGCCCACGAGCGCGGCCGAGATGCGCGGCACGTCGGGCAACGAGCTGGCCAAGTTCACCGACAACGATGCGACGCAGATCTGGGCGGGCCTCATGCGCCGGTTAGGCAAAGTCCCCCGCTATCGCCGGATGTTCGAGAAGGCGTATCCGGGCACGCGGTTCGACGACATGAATTTCGCCTACGCGTCGAACGCCATCGGCGGCTTCATCGTGAGCGAGATGACGTTCCGGAACACGCCGTGGGACCGCTTTCTGGATGGCGACGACCGCGCGCTCTCGCAGCGGCAGCTCGATGGCGCGGCGACGTTCCTCACGCTCAAGTGCTCGATCTGCCACAACGGCAACAATTTCAGCGACGACCAATTTCATAACGTCGCAGTGGCGCAGATGGGACCAGGGAAGGGCAACGGCGCATCGGGTCTCGATGATTTCGGTCGCATGAACGTGACCGGCGATCCCGCGGATCAGTACCGCTTCCGCACGTCGCCGTTGCGCAACGTGGAGCTGACGGGTCCGTACGGGCACGACGGCTCGATCATCTCGCTACGCGATTTCATCGACCACTACAGCAATTCGGACCAGAAGCTGATGGACTACGATCCGGCGCAGCTGATCGCGCCGCTCCGCAACACGGTGTTGGACAACAAGGCGCCGGTGATCGCCTCGCGCGACACGATCATCGTGGGCGTGGTGTTGACGCCGGAGATCGAAGACAAGCTCATGGACTACATGTCGGCCCTGACCGATCCCGCCGCGCGCAACCTCTCCCGCCTAACGCCGAGGAGGGTGCCGAGCGGGTTGCCGATCGATAAGTAGGAGCGAGGGTCGTGGGGTGTGCGGCGCGCCGGGCAGGTTGCCCGGCGCGCCGTTGCCGTTAGGCGTAGCGGATTGCCGGGCTGGCTTCTACGCTCATCAAGACGCGGATCAAGCCGATAACTCGGATAATATCGGATCGCTCGACTGCGGAGGTGGGCGCGACTCACGGGCGGGCATCCCACAAGCGGGGAGGCTGGCTGCTTCGCTCATGAGGGCAGGATAAAGGCGGAAACGGGGGATAACAGCGGATGAAATTTTGGACAACAACAAAGACAACTGAAATGGCCGGCGCCGTCGCGCTGTTCTCGCCCCGGGCAGGCGAGCGTGCCGATTTTTTCCGTGATATCCGAGGTATCCGTGTCGACATGAGCGAAGCAGCCAGCCCAGCCGGCCCGCGCGTTAGGCAGAGAGTGCGCGAGCGACGCCAGCCATGCAACGCGGACTGGCCAGGTACCCGAGGCTTGCGGCCTCATGTACCCGCGGGCATACTCCGAGCGCCCCATCCCCCCTCACGTCGCACCACCGAAGAAGGAGTGTCCCGATGACGTACGCAACTCGGCACCATTGGGCGCGGTCGGCCGTCGCCGCATGCATCGTTTTTGGCACGGTCGCGCTCGCTATGCCGGCGCAGGGCGCGTCCGCCGACAGCACGGTTGCCCACAGCAAAGATGGCAAACGGCTCTTTGGCAGCGCCGAGGCGCTCAGAGTGGCGCGCGTGTCCGGTCCACGGTTGTCGCCCGACGGGTCGCGCGTGGCCTACACCGTGGCGTCGCTCGACATGGAGAAGGACCAGCCTGGCAAAACGGTGAACCAGCTGTGGGTGGTGCCGGCGGCCGGGCCAGCGAGTGCGGCGCGGCAGTACACGCGCGGCGAGAAGAGCGTGGGCGGCACGCGGTGGTCGCCCGACGGCAAGATCATCGCGTTCGTGATGAGCGCGGGTGACGAGAAGGACGCCAAGCCGCAGGTGTGGTTCGTCTATGCCGACGGCGGCGAGCCGTGGCAGGTGACCAAGCACAAGGGCGGCGTGCGCGGCTTCGAGTTCTCGCCTAACGGAAAGACGCTGCTCTTCATCGCCTCGCCGGCGCCCGACGAGAATAAAGAGAAGCGCGCCAAGCTGCACGACGACGCGGTGGTCGTCGAGCACGATCTCGAGCTCGCCCAACTGTGGACGTGGGACGTGGCGACCGGCGCCGAGAAGCAGATCACGAAGGGCGACTTCACGGTGACCGACGCGAAATGGTCGCCGGATGGGACGCACATCGCGTTCACGACTGTGCCGACGCCCCTGCTCGACGACAACAGCTTGCAGACCGCGTGGGTGATGGATGTCGCATCGGGCAACATGCGGAAGCTCGTGAACACGACGGACTACACCGGCACGGCGCGCTACTCGCCCGATGGCGCGTGGATCGCCTACCTCGATACGCACGACGCGTTGGTGCACCAGCAGGATGTGTTCGTCGTGTCGGCGTCGGGCGGCGAAGGGCGCAATCTCACGGCGCACTTCGATCTCAACGCGAGCGAACCCTTCTGGGGGCCGGACGGCAAGACCATCTATTTCGCCGCCGAGACGCGCGAGTCGAACGAGGTTTTTTCCACGGACGTCGCTCAAGGCGAGGTGAAGCAGCGCACGACGATGCCGGGCGTGTTCAACATCGACGCGGTGGGCGCCGACGGGCATACTGTGATCGGAATGCGCACGGATCCGACGCATCCCACCGATGTGTTCCGGTCCGATCTCTCGTTCGCGTCGATCGATCCGATCACCAACCAGAACGCGTGGCTCTCCGACTATGCGTTAGGCAGCACGGAAGTGATCACGTGGAAGAGCAGCAAGGACGGGATGGAGATCGACGGTATCGTCACCAAGCCGGTCGATTTCGCGGCGGGGCACAAGTATCCGACATTGCTCAATCCGCACGGCGGTCCGACGGCCGCGTCGCTGTTGGGCTTCAATCCGGGCGAGCAGATCATGGCGTCGAACGGATACGTGGTGCTCGAGCCCAACTTCCGGGGTTCGACGGGTCGCGGCGAGGCGTTCGCGACGGCCAACCAGAACGATTGGGGCGGCGGCGACTATCGGGACGACATGAGCGGCGTGGACGCAGTGATCGCGCGCGGGTGGGCGGATCCGGCCCGGTTAGGCGCGTTCGGTTGGTCGTACGGCGGATTCATGACCTTCTGGATCGACACGCAGACCGACCGTTTCAAGGCGATCTCGCCGGGCGCGGGCCTGCCCGACTTGTATTCGATGTACTCGCAGACGGATATCCATCGCTATCTGCGGGTATTCTTCAACATGAAGTCGCCCTGGGACAACTTTCAGGAATACTGGGATCATTCGCCGATGAAGTACGTGGCCAACGTGAAGACGCCGACGATGATTCTGCATGGGCAAGCGGACACGCGCGTACCCATTCCACAGGCCGAAGAGTTTTTCCGCGCGCTCACCGAGCGGCACGTGCCGGTGGAGTTCGTCACGTATCCGCGTGAGAATCACGGATTCACGGAGCCGAGGCACATCCAGGATCGCTATCAGCGGTATCTGGTATTCTTCGGCAAATATCTGAACAACCCGCCGGTCACGGAGCCACGCGACGTGGTCGAGCGGATGAGCAAGGACCTACCCGCGCAAGAGGTTGCGACGACCAAGCCATGATGTCTCTTTTCGATCCGCACAATCGTTTGTTAGGCGGCCGACTAGCGTTAGGCTGCGTGGCGGTAGCCGCCGCGGCGCTGCTCGGCGCCTGTTCGCACGAGGCCGCGCCGGCCACGCCAGCGTCCACGACGCAGACGGCCGAGCTCCCGGCGCTCAAGGTGGTCGATCCCGCGTACATGGACACGACCGTCAAGGCGTGCACCGATTTCAATCTGTACGCCAACGGGGGGTGGCTCAAAACCGACACGATCCCGGCTGCGTATTCGGAGACCGGCGTGTTCAAGGACATGGCCGACCGCAACGAGCTGGTGGTGCGGAGCGTGCTCGAGGACGCGATGGCGAAGGCACCGTCGCTGCCCGACACGAGCACCGAGCACAAGTTAGGCACGTTCTACGCGAGCTGCATGGATTCGTCGTCGGCCGAGTCGGCCGGCGTGACGCCGATCGCGCCGGAGCTGGCCGCCATCGACTCGATCACGACGCCCAACACGCTGATTCCGGAGGTGGCGCGTCTCCAGATGAGCGGGACGGGCGTGCTCTTCCGGTACGGGCCGTCGGTGAACGCGCACGACTCGCAGCACTACATTGCCGACTTCGACCGCGGTGGGTTAGGCATGCCCGACCGCGATTACTATCTCAATACGGCGGCGTCGGCCGACTCGATGCGGCGCGCGTATCGCACGCACATCACGAAGACGCTCGTGTTGGGCGGCGAGGACAGCGCGTCGGCCGCGAAGGATGCCGACCGCGTGATCTCGCTGGAGACGGAGATGGCCAAGGCGCAGCTGCCGCGCGTGGCGCGTCGCGATCCCAAGGCCACGGACCATCAGATGGCGTTCGCGAAGCTGCACACGCTCGCGCCCGATGTGGACTGGACCGCGTACCTGCACGATGTCGGCCTCGCGTCGCCGGTGTCGGAAGTGAACGTGGGCGAGCCCGCGTACTATACGGCGCTCAACACGCTGGTCGCCAAGCGGCCCATCGAAGATTGGCGCGCGTACCTGCGGTATCACGCGCTGTCGAGCGCGTCACCGTGGCTCAGCTCCGCCTTCGTGAACGAGAACTTCGCATTCGCATCGCGCTTCAGCGGCGCCAAGGCGCTGCTGCCGCGGTGGAAGCGGTGCCTGCGCGTGACGGATCGCCAGTTGGGCGAAGCGTTAGGCCAGGCGTACGTGGCCAAGACGTTCCCGCCCGAGGCGCGGACCAAGGCGAAGGCGGTGATCGACGACATCCGCGCGGCGTTCCGCGAGCGCCTCAATCACCTCACGTGGATGTCCGCTTCGACGCGCGCGCACGCGCAGGACAAGCTGGCGAAGATGGGCGAGAAGGTGGGGTATCCCGACAAATGGCGCGACTACTCCAAGCTTACGGTGACCACGGGCCCGTTCGTGCTCAACGAGCAGAGCGCGTCGCGCTTCGAGTGGGAGCGCGTGGCGCAGCGCCCGGGCCAGCCGGTGGACAAGACAGAATGGGGCATCACCGTACCGACGGTGAACGCGTACTACAACCCGACCAAGAACGAGATGGTGTTCCCGGCCGGTGCCTTGGTGCCGCAGACGTTCGACCCCAAGGCCGACGACGGCGCCAACTACGGTTCGTTAGGCGCGAGCTGGGCGGGCCACGAGATGACGCACGGCTTCGACGACGAAGGCCGCCACTATGACGCGGCCGGCAACCTCACCGACTGGTGGACGCCGGACGACTCGAAGCGCTTCAATGCCCAGGCGGAACTGGATGCCAGGCAGTATGATGGCTACATCCAGGTGGACACGTTCCACGTGAACGGCCACCTGACGTTAGGCGAGAACATCGCCGACTACGGCGGCTCGCTCACGGCCTACGATGCGCTGGAGCACGCGCTCCAACGCGACGGACGCCCGGGGCTCATCGACGGGTTCACGCCCGAGCAACGCTTCTTCATCGCCTACGCGCAGAGCTTCCGCGTGCACTCGCGCCCGGAAAATCTGCGGACGCGAGTGAAGGTGGATCCACATTCGCCTGAGAACTGGCGCGTGGACGGACCGCTGTCGGACATGGAGGCGTTCGCGAAGGCGTTCGGCTGCAAGCCGGGCGACCCTATGGTGAGGGCGAGGAACGTCGTGCCGAACATCTGGTGAAGCGCGCGCGCCTGTGGCGCGCGCTGGGGGAATAGGGATAAGGGAAAGGGGCGGGATCTGAGATCCGCGCCCCATTCCCTTTTCCCCAAGGCGTCAGCCGCTTCCCGAAGCGCGCGTCAGCGCGCGCTTCCCTTGTCGGCGTGCACGACTATCAAAGTGAATCCATCATAGCCTTTCGCGCCGACCGTTTGAATCGTGGTCGCGCTCACGCGGGTGTCGTGCGAGAGCATCTCGTGGAGCGT
>DATEHK010000047.1:0-5427 GCA_035279625.1 Gemmatimonadaceae bacterium | reverse complement strand
CGCCCGGCGACGGCCCGCGCCGCCCACCGCCGGGCGCGCCCCCGCCGAAGCCCGAGAACGCGCCTAACCGGCGCATCTCGTCGTACTGCTTCCGCTTGGCCTCGTCGCCCAATACGGTGTACGCCTCGGAGATCTCCTTGAACCGCTCGGCCGCCTTGGCGTCACCCTGATTCGCATCCGGGTGAAATTTCTTCGCCAGCTTGCGGTATTGCTTCTTGATCTCGTCCTGCGACGCCGACGCCGACACGCCTAACACGGCGTAGAAGTCCTTGCTCTGAGCCATGCTCGCTACGCGCTCGTCACTCGGACCACTGCTTCACTACGACCCGGGCGGGCCGCAGCAGCTGCCCCTGCAGGACATACCCTGGCTGGTAGACCTGCGCGATGAGATGATCGTCCTCGGGCGACAGCGCGCGCTCCGTGGCCACGGCCTCGTGCAGCTCGGGATTGAACGGCTGGTCCAGTGGATTCACCACCTCGAGCCCAACGTTCGACAACGCGCGTAGCAGCTTCTTCTGCACCGCTTCCACGCCCGTCACGATCGATTCGGGATCCACGCGCGATGCGTCGACCGCGGTCACGCGGCCCAAATCGTCCACCGAATCCAGCAGCTGGCGAATGAGATCGCCCTGCGCACGCACCGCGATCTCTTGCCGCTCGCGCGTCGCGCGCTTGCGGAAGTTGTCGAATTCGGCGGCGAGGCGAAGATACTTGTCGCGCTGCTCGTCCAGCTGGCGCTGCAACCCAGCCTGTGCCTCCGACACCTCCGCAGCCGCACCGTCCGCCGGATCGCCCGCGTCTTCAGCGCGGGCTTCGTCATCCGCGGAAGAGCGGGCGCCCTCCTGCTGCTCCTTCGAGGCACTCGTCCTGAAATCGTCTGGCACCATTGGTCCCTTTGCACGGTGAAAGGCGACGGCCCGTCCTGTCGCGGTTGAGCCGCCGCAGAATTCGTAATTTCCGTCCGGCGGGGGTCAGGTGCAACGGGTATGCCCCCAAAGTATGCCAGTCCGGCAGCCGCGATTCACGCGATTCTGGTTACGCTCCGCCAAACCTGATCGAGCGCGGCCTGGGCGCTTCGCCGGCGAACATCCTCGCGGTCGCCAAGGTACCGCCGCACCGTCGCGCGAACGTCGCCATTCACATCCGTCGCAACCCATACTGTTCCGACAGGCTTCTCGGCGGTGCCACCGGCAGGTCCGGCGATGCCAGTGATTCCGATCCCGATCTCGGTACCGAGACTCTTGCGAGCGCCTGTTGCCATCGCGCGCGCCACCGGCTCGCTGACCGCGCCGTGCTCTCGAACGAGCTCCGCCGGCACGTTGAGCGATGCGGTCTTTACGCGATCATCGTAGGCCACCACGCCGCCCACGTACACATCGCTCGAACCGGGAATCGCCGTGATCCGTTCGCCCAACATTCCGCCCGTGCAGCTCTCCGCAGTCGCAATGTGAAGACGGCGCTCGCGGCACAGCTCGAGCACAACCGCCGCGAGATTCTCGGCGTCGCGCCCGTACACATATCGTTCGGCGTGTGAGCGAAGTTTCGCCTCGGCGCCGTCGAGCGCGGCTTGGGCCTGGTCGCGCGGACGGTCGTGTGCGGTAACGCGCAGATCGACGCCTTCCCAACCAGGAAGGAACGCCAGCGGCAAGCCGTTCACCGAATCGTGACCGTCTTCGCCCAACAACTCCGCGAGCGCGGATTCACCGATGCCCGTGGTGCGCACCGTGCGCGACAAGACCACGGCGCCGTTGGTCGCGTAGCGTTTGGTGAGCATGGGCACGATGAGTTCGGTGGCCATGGCGCGCATCTCGTGCGGGACGCCGGGCAGCATCGCGACCCATCGGCCGCGCTCGTCTTCAATCCACAGACCGGGGGCGCTCCCATTCGGGTTGTCGAGTACGGTCGCGCCCTGGGGCACCATCGCCTGCACGGCGTTAGACGCGGGCATGGCGGTGTAGCCGTAGCGTTGGAAGCGCGCGGCGATGCGCGCCATCACCGCGTCGTCCATGCGCAGCGCGCGGCCGAAGAGCTGCGCCATAGCGGGCCGCGTGCGGTCGTCGGCGGTGGGGCCGAGTCCGCCGGTCGTGATCACGGCACCGGTTCGGTCGAGGGCGTTGCGTACGGCTTGGACGATGCGCTCGGGCTCGTCGCCCACGGTGGTTCGCCAGACGATCTCGACGCCGATCTCGGACAGGGTCCGCGCGAGAAACGCGGCATTGGTATCTATGGTGAAGCCGAGCAGGAGCTCGTCGCCGATCGTGACCAGTTCGAGACGCATGGCACCGTGAATCGAAGGAATTTCTGCCCGGCCTTACGCGAACACGCGCGCGTACCTCCTGAGGTACAGCCCGAGCGAATACACGGTGAGCACGACGGCCACCGTCATCGTGACAACGCCGACGATGCCGTTGAAGTTCGCGAACGCGCGCCACCAGCTGCCGATCCAGAGCCAATGGAACGCGGCGGCCTTGGCGGCGAACCAGAAGTAGGCCGATCCCACCCACACCGATTGGAATCCGGTTTTCCATTTGGCCGGTCCGATGGCGGCGATCACGGTGCCGCGGCGGGCGGCCGCCTGGCGGAACACGGTCATGAAGAGCTCCCTGCCTAACACAACGACCAGCACCCAGAGCGGCATGCCCGCGTCGCCCCACGGGGTGACGAAGCGCATGTCGAGCACGGTGCCGTGTCCCGACTGCAGCAGGAAGATAGGGACGAGTGTCGACAGGAGCAGCGCCTTGTCGGCGAGCGGATCGAGTAGTTTGCCGAGGTCGGTGACGAGGTTGCGCGTGCGGGCGAGCGCGCCGTCCCAGTAGTCGCTGACGGCCGCGATCACGTAGATCACGAACCCGGCCAGCTTGAGCTCCCACGTGTCCGCGAACGGCAGGATGAAGATGAGCGGCGTGGCGAGAATGCGGCTGAGTGTCAGAGCGTTAGGCAGGTTCATCCCGTCTCTCCCCGCCGGCGACGCCCGCGCCACGCAGTTAGGCGAGCGTCTTGAGCACCAGCTTGCTCACGGCCTTGAGCGTGTCGAACACGCCCTCTCCCGTGACCGCTACCGCCTCGAAGTATGGAGCGCGCTCCACCCATTCGCCGCTCGAGATCTGCTCGATGAGGTTTTCGCCCGCGTGATACGGATCGGGGGTCACCCGCTGCTTGGGCGGCTCCCGCACCTCCCAGCCCGGATTCAACGCGCCCTGCAGCTCGGTCACCGGCGCCGCGTTAGGCAGGTCGCGCTTGTTGTACTGCACGACGAACGGCATCGTGGTCAGATCGTACCCGTACTCCTGCATGTTGTCGTACAGGTTCTGCATCGCCTCCAGATTCGCTTCCATACGCTCCAGTTGCGAATCGGCGACGTACACGATCCCGTCGACTCCCTTCAAGATGAGCTTGCGACTCGCATTGTAGTAGACCTGTCCGGGCACCGTGTAGAGATGGAACCGGGTCTTGAAGCCGCGAATCGTGCCCAAATCCACGGGCAGGAAATCGAAGAACAGCGTGCGCTCGGTTTCCGTGGCCAGCGAGATGAGCTTGCCCCTCGTGTTGGGCTGCACCCGCCCGTACACGTGCTCGAGATTGGTCGTTTTCCCGCCCAACCCGGGACCATAATAAACGATCTTACAGTTGATCTCGCGAGACGCGTAGTTGATCATCGACATCGGCGGCGCGTCCCCTTATTGAAACAGCCGGTCGATTTCATCCTCGGCGCCTGCCAGGATGTTAGGCGGATTCGCCTGCTCGCGCCCGCGCTGGAACATCTCGGCGAACAAGCGCGTGAGCTCCTCGACGGCGTGCTTCACCTTGAGGCGCACGAGGCCGAGCGTGGTCCGGTTGTCGAAGAGAATGACGAGAATGACACGCCGCGCGATGTCCACCAGGTACATCGATTCCTGCTCGCCCTGGTGAAAGAGCGAATTGAACTCGGTCTCGCCAATGAGTCGCGCCAGCTGGTCGTTGGCGCTGAAGTCGGCTGCGGTGAGCGTCGCGAACGCGGTCGGATCGAACTGGGGCGGTTCACCGACTGTGGCCACGAGCTGGCCCGAACGGTCGACGAGAAGCGCCGACCGCGCGTTGCTGTCATAGAGAAATTGCTGGAGCGATCGCAAGATCGCTCCATAATCGTCTTCGGTGAACGACCAACTCGCGGCACCGACGGGCATGAGCGCTCCGACTAAACGAGAGACTTTTCCATGCGGCGCAGAATCCGCTCCCCGCGCCGGCGCAGCCTGGGGTGGCGTTCCCACGCGACGTAGTCGCGCAGCAAACGCACATTGTGTGGACTACGTTGTCCGCGCAGGTAGCCGAGCGCCGCCAATCGGCGCCACGGCTGAATGCTGAAGAGATCGCGCCGGGAGCGTTCAGTCTGCTGACTCCAGACGATTAGACCCAGTGCCAGGCCACCGACAAACCCAAGAGACACCGCCACTACGCTCGATCGCCGCATCACATCTCCCGTCGGGCACTGATCGCCTGTGCGATTGTCACCCCGTCCGCGTACTCGAGATCTCCCCCGACCGGAATACCGCGCGCGATGCGTGACACCGTCGGCACATGTCCGGCCAACTGCCGCTGCACGTACAACGCCGTTGCTTCGCCCTCCATACTGGGATTCGTCGCCAGAATGACCTCGCGGACCACGGCCGCCCCTCCAGGCGCCCCGTCACCCCTCGAGACCCGGTCAACCAGCGACTGAACGGCCAGGTCCTCTGGGCCGACGCCGTCCAGCGGCGACAGACGACCGCCCAGGACGTGGTACAGCCCTCGAAACTCGCCGGCCCGCTCGATGGCGCCAACGTCCGACGCGTCCTCGACCACGCAGACGACGGTGTGGTCACGCCGCGGATCAACGCACAGCGCGCAGGGATCCTGTTCCGTGAGGTTGTTGCACACCGAGCATCGCCGGACACGTGCCACGAGCGCTTGGAGCGCGCCGGCCAATTGGCGGCTCTGCTCGGGGCTCTGCTTGAGAAGGTGGTACGTGAGACGAAGGGCTGTCTTTCGCCCTATTCCCGGGAGCTTGGCAAATTCCGCCGCCAAGTCGTCGATCACCGACATCTCAGAACGGCAGTTTGAACGGCAGCGAAAGGCCTCCGGTCAGACGCTTCATCTCCTCTTGGGCCAGATCTGCCGCCTTCTTCTGCGCCTCGGTGACGGCCGACAACACAAGATCCTCGAGCATTTCGACATCGCTCGAATCGACGACCGTCGGATCGATCTTGATCGCGCGCACCTGTCCTTTGCCGTCCGCGGTGACGGTGACCATCCCGCCGCCACTCGACGCGCTCACCGTCTTGTTCTCGAGCTCTTGTTGCAGCTCTTGCAGACGGCCCTGCACCTGCTGCGCTTGACGCAGCATGTTCATGAAATCGGCCATGGAGTAAAGGTAGGTGAGGCAGTTGAGGAAAGGGAAGCGCGACATGGCGG
>DATEHK010000046.1:0-7924 GCA_035279625.1 Gemmatimonadaceae bacterium | reverse complement strand
ACCGACCTCTCGAGCGTCACGCAAGCGCAGCTCAATGCGGTCGCGCGCCAATTGAACATGCGCCCGCGGAAAACACTCGGCTTCATGACACCAGCGGAGAAACTCGCGTCCACCGTTGCACTCACCGATTGAATCCGCCTTGGCCGGTTTTTTCGCTCTATCCGCTCTGATCCATTGTTTCCGCTCTGATCCTTAAATCATGAACGTAGCAGCCAGCTACGTGAGAACGAGGGCCTCAGCCGGGCTATAGATCCTCGCAGCGCATGATCCCCCGCCGCCATGAATTCAAACACATCATCCTCTTGCACGACGGCTTCGATCCGAAGTTGAGCAGGAGCCCGACCTCGAGATTGGTGGCGCGCAGGTAATTGAACAACTGCGCGCTGCCAGCATCCGGCTTCTCGTTCCTCGACTTGACCTCTACGACCAAAATGTCGTCGACGAGCATGTCGAGGCGCTGCGTTGCGAGCTCCTCTCCCTTGTAGAGGACCATTACCGCAACCTCGCGCGTTACGCGATGTCCGCGCAAGCGAAGCTCTCGCTCGAGGGCGGTCTTGTAGATGTGCTCCAGAAACCCGTGACCGAGCGCGTTGTAAACGTCGAAGAACACGCCGATTACGGCGCCCGTGAGCTCTTCGTGCGGCAATCCTATCGCGGTCATGCCCTACGATGCGCGCAAGGCGAAGGAGCTCCGTCAGCAATTCGAGGCAGCCGGAGTCCTTTCATTGCCGACGCGACTCGTGCGTTCCGTAGAACGTGCCGACGTCTTCCTCGAGCAGGCTGTACGTGGAGTCGCCGTCTCCGTTGCCCGAGCACGCACTCCCGGCCACGGTCGGACTCCAGTCGCGCCGCACCCAGAACTTGATCTTGATGCGCCCCTGAAGCGGACGTGGCGGCACACGATTCGCGACGACGCAGCGGTCGTCGGCCAGCTGCGTGAGCGTCGTGTCGAACGACAAACGGCCCTGTGCATCGGACGAGAGCCGCGCCACGGTATAGACGGCCTGATCCGTGGAGAGCTCGAGCTGAAAACGGTGCGATGGCACGAGGCCGGCGGCGCGCAGCTGCAGCGCCAACGCCGGTGCGCGCGAACGGAACCACACGGATCCGCTCGCGCCGCCGCGCGACGGCGGTACGACGTTGAAGTTGCTGTCCTTGGTCGCGATCGCGATGCGCGTCACGCCGTCGGCGCTCTGCTTGGATGAGCGCGAAGTCAACAGCCCTTTCGGACCGTACAGGAATATGGCAACCACGATGGTGACCGCCACCGGCAGCACCGTGCGCCACGCTACCGATGCCCAACCGGCGGGGCGCGACTGGACCGGGCGCGCCGGCACCTCGTTGCTCGTTGGATCTCTCATGCTGGCCGCCCTCGCGTTGCGCGTGCATGGGTTAGGCAAGACGAATCTCTGGCTCGACGAAGCGAATTCATGGTACGTCGCCCACCTGGCGTGGCCCCAGCTGTGGGCAAACCTGCGCGCCAGTCCGTTGGGCCCGTTCTACTTCGTCGCGCTCAAGATATGGATCGGCGTCGCCGGCGCCTCGGAAGCCGCGCTGCGCGCGCCCTCCCTCATCGCCGGCCTCGCGCTCATTCCACTCGTGTACGCGATCGGCGCCCGCACCGTGTCGCACCGCGCCGCATGCATCGGCGCCGCGCTCACGGCGCTCTCGCCGCTGCATCTCTACTTCTCGCAAGAAGCGCGCATGTACATGCCCTTGGCATGGCTCGCGGCGGTCGTGTTGTTCGCGTATATCCGCTGGCGCGACGATGCCGTGCTCGCGCGCGACGTGCCAACGCGCCCCGCCGCGATCGTGCTCGGCGGCTACGCCCTCGTGTCGATCCTCATGCTCGGCACCAACGTGGTGTCGGGCCCGCTGCTCGTCGCCATCAATCTGGATGCGCTCATCCTGTTGATCCGACAGGTGCCCGCGCACAAGCGCACGCGCGCGCTGGTGCAGTGGACCGTTGCCAACGGCGTGATCCTCGCGGCCGCGTTGAGCATGGTGGTGTTCGTGCTGCCCAAATCCGCGGAGGCGAGCCAGGCGTGGCGCGGTGCGTTGGGCATCGTCGGCGCGCTGCGGTCGCTGTTGCAGTATCCGATCACCGCCATTCATGGCGTGTACTTCTATCCCGACGAACTCGCGCGGGCGATCGGCGATGCGCGGTACACGCCGAGCCGGGATGCGATTCGGCGCTTGGCGACGATGCTCATCGCGGAACCCGTGGTGATCGGCGTGATCGTGGTCGCGGTGATGCGCGCGTTGGGCGAGGCGCGCCGATATCCCGCGCGCGTGCTCGCGATGGCCGTGCTCGTCCCCGTGATCATCGGTGCGGCGATCTCGGTGCGTAGCGAGGTGGACCTCGCGCGCTATTTCCTGTACGCCAGCTCCTTTCTCTACTTGTTGCTCGGCGCCGGGCTCGCGGTTCTGTCGAGTCGCTCGCGCGCCATGGCGCTCGCGCTGCTCGCGGCGGCCATCGCCATCGGGACGCAACGCACGTACGCCGTGTACTCGCGGGACAGCGACTATCGGAGCGTCGCGCACGATCTGATGGCGCGTCGTGACCAGGCGAAGGCCGTGATCGTGCAGCCGGCCGAAATGTTCGAGCCGCTCTCGTACTACCTGCACGGTCGGCTTGCGCTGCCCATCACGCGGGTTGCCCAACGCGCGCCGCTCGGTCCGGCCATCGCGAGTGTGGGCGCCGTGCCGGCGTGGGTCGTGCTCGACTATCGGTCGCCGCTCTATGGGACGCCTCCAGATACGCTCGAGTCCGCGTTAGGCAAATGCGTGGCCAGCGACATGTACGATGCCGGAAGCGGCGCGGGCGTGCGTCTCGTGCTCGCCGTGCCCGCTGCGCAATGTGGCGCAACCGCCCATCACCTCACCACCGAGCTCCCGTCTCAGCCCGCCGGTGGCGCCACCTGCGCTACGTGCCGCTGAATTGGATGTCGTGAAGCTCCGAGAGCGCCGCGCCGAAATCGCCGTCGCCGTTGCCCGAGCACGCAACCGCCGAGCCACTGTTGCCGGTGACTCCGCCGCTGCTCTGGCCCCCGGACCGTGGCGCGCCATCGTTCTTCACGACGACGCCGATCACGTGGCGGCCGGTCAACGGCAGACTGGGACGTTGGCTCACACCCATGCACACCTGGTCCATGAATGCGAACAACCGACCTGATGCAATGAGCGCGCCGGAGGCATCGGCGCGCGCGCTCGCCACGTCGTAGGGCTGTCCGTCCACCGACAACTCGACGCGATAGGCTCGTCCGCCCGTTAGGCCGCTGGCGATCATGCGCCAGTCGAACGTCGCGCCCGAGTGCGCATACCAGAACATGCCGGCCGCGACTCCTGGTCCCTGCGAAACCGGACTCAACTGCGCGTCCTTCTCGACCAGCGGGAGTGAATCGAGCCCGACCGTACCCGACGGCAACACCGCCGGTCCCGGCTGTTGGCCCGCATGCGCAGCCGGCAGCGTGGTGTCGCCGCGGCTGCAATGGACGAGGAGCGCCATGAGCACGAGCGGCCAAAACGTCGACGTCGACACGGTGCGTGCGATCCGCGCGACATCGCGTCCCGTCGACCCGCTCGCCGCCGCGGCGGGAAGCGGCACCGCCGTTTCGTCCACCACCATCTGCTGAATGGAAGTGAGCTTCACCGTGCTCGTGTTCATGAGATGCGCGATCGAGTATCCGCCGACGAGCAGATACCCCGTCGCGAACAACAACAGGAACGGCAACGCGCCCCATTCGCCCACATACAGCGCGTAGACGAACGCGGCCGCCGTGTATACGCCCAGTACCAACTCGAACGCCGTGCTGTTGGTGAAGACGCTATGGTAGCGCCGGCGTCGCACGGCCTGCGACTGCCCCGTGCTGAGGTTGTACTTGGGCGTACGCAGGAACGGCGTGCGCTTGCCTAAAAATCCTTCGATGGCAGCCTGTGCGTTGTACACGCTCAAGCCGATCGACGCCGCGAGGAACAGCGGGAAGCACGCCATGCGCCGCCGCCAATCGACGTGAATCTCCTTGATCGCCGCCGCGTAGTAGCTGAACGTCCCGCCTAACGACAACAGGAAATACGCCGAGATCGCCCACGAGATCCTCACACGATCGGTGTGGGCGATGTACATCACGACCGGGTTCAGGATCCCCACCACGAGGAGGAACGGATACACCGAGTTGCCCAACAGGTGCGCCGTGCCCTGCAGCTTCTGCCAGAGCGGAATTCCCGCGCGCCAGAGCGGGAGGAAGAGCTTCCGCGCCGTCTCCTGCGAGCCCTTCGTCCAACGGTATTGCTGTGTCTTGAGCGCGTGCATGTCGGGCGGCAATTCGGACGGACACGGCAGCGCGGGCAAGTATTGAATCCGCCAGCCCGCGAGCTGTGCGCGATAGCTCAGGTCGAGATCCTCGGTGAGCGTGTCGTGCTGCCAGCCGCCGGCGCCCTTGATCGCGCTCGCGCGCAGCAGGCCCGCGGTGCCGTTGAACGTGAGGAACAGCCCGCCGCGATCGCGCGCCGGCTGCTCGATCACGAACTGGCCGCTCAGGCCTAACGCAGTGACGCGCGTGAGCAGCGAGTACTCCTCGTTGAGATAGTCCCACCGCGCCTGCACGATGCCGACGTCGGGCTGATTGAAGTACGGCACCGTGTTGCGCAGGAAGTCCTTCGGGATGACGAAGTCCGCATCGAACACCGCGATCAGCTCACCCGTGGCGCGCTCCAAGCCGTACGCAAGTGCACCCGCTTTGTATCCGGTGCGATCCTCGCGATGCAGATGTTCGATCTGGAATCCTTTCGCGCGATACTGCCGAACCAGACGCCGAGTGAGGATGAGCGTCTCATCGGTCGAATCGTCCAACACCTGCACCTGCAGCAGGTGACGCGGATAGTCGAGTGCGCACGCCGACCGTATCAATCGCTCGGCGACGAACAACTCGTTGAACACCGGCAGTTGCACCGTGACGCGCGGCATCGGCGAGGGCTCCGGCGGGCGAACCCGCGGATGCCCGCGATACCGGCGAAACAGCGAAATCATCACATAGCGATTGAGACTGAAAAGCGACAGCACGAAGAGGGCGGCCGCGTACGTCCCGATTACGATCAGCTCTATCTGAGTCCGCATCGATGACAAGTGCGAGTCGGTGCATGGATGCGCGACGACGCTCTGCGCGACGGCGCGGGGTACCTCCGTCGGAGTCAGCTCCGGCCTCGAACGGTGAGGCCAAACCTGCGTGCTCAGCGCGGAGAGGCGGGTCCGCGAGAGGGCAATGGGCATGCCCGTTGGATGACTGCGCGTCAGAGGCGAGCAATGATCGCGCGGATGTTAGAGCGTCCTAGGAAACGGTCGATGCGATGAGACATGTGTGCTCGATTCACGACGCGCGCGCCGCGATCACAGTGCCCTCGCGCCCGCTTTCTCGATAGGTTTTTCCTTATGAAACGTGGATTTTTCATTGTGTCCGAGCTCACGGAGCCATCGCGCAGCGCGGTGCTCGATGTGCAGCGATGGGCGGACCCCAAACTCGCCAAGGACACGACGCCGCACATCACGCTCGTCGGATCCTCCGGCGTTGGTCCAATTCGCGCCGACACGTCGGTCGACGAGTTGCGCGACGAGCTTACATCCGCGGCTTCACAAATCACGCCGTTCACCCTGCACTTCGGGCCGCCAGTGCGATTCATGCAGACCGACATCGTCGTGCTGCCGCTCGATCCGCATGGCGCGCTGCGCGCGCTGCACGAGCGCATTGCGGCCAGCGGTTTGCGCTTCGATCGCGCGCGCTTCAGCTTCTCGCCGCACTGCACGTTGAGTTTTTTCTCCACGCTCACGCCCGAAAACGAACGACGTCTGATGCGCGTGCGCGTGGATGAGCCGGTCACGATCCATCGCGTGCAATGCTATCTGACCGTCGAGCCCGTCGGCGGACGACGCGTACTCGACATTCCGCTCGCCGGCGTTGCGTGATTCGTGCGCTCGTCGTGATCTGAAACACTTCGGTTTTCTTTCTCCAATGCGACCACCCGTCTTCGACCTGCTCGAGCAGGACATGGAGCGCGATGCCGCGCTGCCCTTCATCGATCTCGCGTCGCGCTATTTCGTGCGCACCCGCGACGGCACCGATCCGGTCTCGACGCCACTTTCGTCGGCAGAGGTCGCTCGGCGGTTCGACGAGCCACTGCCGTTGAGCGGGCGTCCGCTCAACGAAGTAGCGGAGCGGATCGAGCACGATGTGATGAGTGCGATGAACCGGCTCGCGCATCCGATGTGCATGGGGCATCAGGTCTCAGCGCCGCTGCCGGCCGCGGTATGGATGGAATCGGTAGTCGCGGCAATGAATCAATCGGTCGCGGTGGCCGAGATGTCGCCGAGCGCAACGGTGGTGGAAACGCAGCTGGTGCGGTGGATGACCGGCCTCATCGGATGGGACGCCGGCGCCGGGGGCACGCTGACGTCGGGCGGGACCGAGGCGACCTTCACGGCGCTGCTCGCGGCGCGCGCGGCGGCTATGCCTAACGCATGGGAGCGCGGCGTGGGCGCCGATGGCCCGCTGCCCGTGGTGCTCTGCGGCGAGCACGCGCACTATGCGGTGACGCGCGCCGTCGCTCAGTTAGGCTTGGGGCTGGAGCGCGCGATCGCGATGCCATCCCGCGACTGGCACATGGATACCGATGCGCTGGCGGCGCGACTCGATGCGCTCGCCGCGCAGGGCACTCCGGTGATGGCGGTCGTGGCGACGGCCGGCAGCACGGCCACTGGCGCGTTCGACGACCTCGAGACCATCGGGGCGCTGTGCGAGGCGCGCGGCGTCTGGTTCCACGTCGACGCCGCGCACGGCGGGTCGGCGCTCTTGTCCGAGACGCACCGGTCGCGCATGCAGGGCGTGGCGCGCGCGCGCTCCGTGGCCTGGGACGCGCACAAGATGATGCTCTTGCCGCTCTCGGCCGGCATGCTGTTGGTGCGCGATGAGCGCGACCTCGATCGCGCGTTCGCCCAACGGGCGCCGTACCTGTTTCACGGCGAGCAGGACGGACGCGAATGGGACCAGGGCACGCGCAGCTTCCAGTGCTCTCGCCGCGCCGACGCGCTCAAGATGTGGGTCGCGTTGCAGCGGTACGGCGCCTCCGGGTTAGGCGAGATCTACGACCATCTCTGCCGCACCGTTCGTGACCTGCACGCCGCCATCGCCGCGCACCCCGACTTCGTCGCGCTACACGAGCCCGAGTCGAACATTCTGTGCTTTCGCTGGGTAGGCCGCCCTGGTGAAGACGACGCCGCCGTCGACGCCTTCAACCGCGACCTGCGCGAACGCTACAACAAGAGCGGCCGCGGCTGGATCACCACCACCGTGTTAGGCGGCCGCCGCGTGCTCCGCGTGACGGTGATGAACCCGCGCACCGGCCGCGCCGAGGTGCTCGCCCTGTTGGATGGATTGAGCGAGGAAGCCGCTGCGATGCGCGAGACTGGGTCCGAGCGCGGGTCAGCGACGCCGGCGTTGCTCTAGGAGCGTGGGGGCGGGACTTCTACGCTCATGATGAAGGATAAGAGCGGAAACAATGGGATAAGAGCGGATGACGCAAAGAGGTTGTTTTCAAATACAACAACGCTCATCTCGCCACGAGCAGCCGCGCGGTTCTGCGCAGCCGAGCGATCCCTCAGTTTCTCTTTTGGGTTCTTCCGGGAATTTCGGGCAAGTGGCGGACGTCACGCGCCTCGGTGTCATGCGCGCCGGTCGAGCGGTATCGGGATGCGACCTGCGTCGTGCGGCAAGCATGGACACCGCTGTGCTGCTTTCCAACAACAACAAACCGCTCTCACCACAGTGATCGCACTGAGCCTCGCGCCGCCGAGCGATCCTTCAGTTTCCTTCAGTTTCCTTTTCGTTATCCCTTGTGACAGAGCGAGGAAGCCCTCCACGCGCGCCATCGTGAG
>DATEHK010000045.1:0-139646 GCA_035279625.1 Gemmatimonadaceae bacterium | reverse complement strand
GGCTGGCGTGCGCATCGGTCGGTGACCATCCGCCGTTTTGTTTTTCAACAACAACGCTCATCTCGCCACGGGCAGCCGCGCGTGGTTCGGCGCAGCCGAGCGATCCTTCAGTTTCCTTTTCGTGATCCTTGTGACAGAGCGAGGAAGCCCTCCACGCGGGACGGCCATCAGCCTCGAATCAGACTTCCTGCGAAAGCACGACATGAGGGCTCACGATGGCGCGCGTGGAGGGCTTCCTCGCTCTGTCGCAAGGGATAACGAAAAGGAAACTGAAGGAAACTGAAGGCCGCTCGGCGGCGCGAGGCTCAGTGCGATCACTTGGTGAGAGCAGTTTGTTGTTGTTGGAAAACAGCACAGCGGTGTCCATGCTTGCCGCACGACGCAGGTCGCATCCCGATACCGCTCGACCGGCGCGCATGACACCGAGGCGCGTGACGTCCGCCATTTTCCCGAAATTCCCAAGAACCCTTTTTTGATGGAGGTCCCCCTATGTCCGACATGGCCAAGGGCCGCATCGTCTGGCACGATCTCATGACTCCCGATGTCCAGTCGGCGGTCTCGTTCTACACGAAGACAGTGGGGTGGGGCACCGAACCCTTCTCGATCGGCAGCGGACCTCCCTACACCATGTGGACGGCGTCGGGTACTCCCCTGGGCGGCGTAATGGGTCTCGCGCCGGGTTTAGCCGACATGCCTCCGCACTGGCTCGCGTATGTGACGGTGCCCAACGTCGACGAGACAGCTGAGCAGGCACGTGCGCTGGGCGGCGCCGTGCACAAGGAGCCGACCGACATTCCCACCGTGGGCCGCTTCGCGGTGATCGCCGATCCGCAGGGCGCCCACATCTGCATCTGGACACCGTTCCAGGCCGCCGCCACCGACGACGCGCCGCCCAAGTTGGGCGAGTTCTCGTGGCACGAGCTCACCACCACCGACGTCGCCGGCGCGCTCGATTTCTACAGCAAGTTGTTCGGCTGGAGCGCCGGCCCCGCGCACGACATGGGGCCGATGGGCAGCTACCAGATCTTCGAGCGCAACGGCGTTCAGTTAGGCGGAATGTTCACCGGTCCGTCCGATCATCCCATTCCGCCCAACTGGCTGGGCTACGTGCGCGTCGACAGCGCCGATCGTGCCGCCGAGCGCGTCACGCAGAACGGCGGCAAAGTGCTGAACGGACCGATGGAAGTCCCGGGCGGCAGCCGCATCGCGCAGTGCCAGGATCCACAGGGCGGGATGTTCGCCGTGCATTCCATGTAGTGTCGTGAGCCCTCGTGGTGAGCTTCCTCGCTCTGTTGAAACGAATCACATCTGAGAACTGCACGGATCACTACGGACCAATCGGCTGCGTGGTCGGGCTCGCAATCGCAGATCAACTCTTTCCTTTTAAGGTTTTTCCCAAAGCTTTTTTCTGTCCTCCGGCCGTGTCCGTGAGTGTCCGGCCTCGTCCGCTATCAAAATCGTGGAACCCCAAACCGAGTGGCAGTGGAATCGCGAGACGACCGTCGATTGATCGCTCGTGCTCCGCTGCCGATGTCGACACGGGCTCATTCGAGGGTGATATCGGACACGACCGGACACGAACGGACACACCCGACACAGCAAAAAGCTTTGGGGAAAAAACAGAGCGCGGCGAGGACGCCTACGCAGCCGAGCGATCCTGGGTTATTCCAAGTGGTGGCCGGTTACCGTCGCAGTCCGTAGTTTCTGACGGGCGGCGCTCGGAAGCCGGCCACCTATACATCCTCTCCTGTCCTTCCATAGCTCCCCAACCGCGCGTCTCGCGCCACATCTCGTGATGCCTCGTTCGCGAATTCTCGACTACTGCTACGTTGCCGGTCTCGCACTCGCGGCCGGTGCAGCGCCCGCGCTCAGCGCGCAGAAGCCGGCGAAGCCGGCCGCACCGGATACCTCGTCCGATACCGCGAGCGTCGACTCTCTCCAATGGCTCGGCATCCGCAACCTGGGGCCGACCGTGGCGGGCGGTCGCGTGGCCGCCGTCACCGGTGTGCCGGGCAATCCCAACATCTACTACGTTGGGCCAAGTGCCGGCGGCATATTCAAGACGCTGGACGGCGGCATCACCTGGAAGGCAGTGTTCGACAAAGAGCCCGAGGCGTCGATCGGCGCGATCGCGCTCGCGCCCAACAATCCGAACATCGTCTGGGTGGGCACCGGCGAGGGCAATATCCGCAACGATGTCGTGAACGGACACGGTGTCTACCTCTCGACCGATGCCGGAATGAGCTGGCACTTCATGGGGCTCAAGGACGCCGGCCAGATCTCGCGCATCGTCATCGACCCCAACAACTCGGACCGCGTGTTCGTGGCGGCGATCGGCAATGCGTGGAAGCCTAACGCAGATCGCGGCGTGTTCCGGACCACCGACGGCGGCCACACCTGGAAGAAAGTGCTGTTCGTGAACGACACCACCGGCACGAGCGACCTGGTGATGGAGCCGGGCAACCCGAGCGTGCTGTTCGCCGGCATGTGGCAGGTGCGCCGCTTGCCGTGGAATCTCGAGAACGGCGGGAAGGGCAGCGGTCTCTGGCGCTCGACCGACGGCGGCGACACCTGGACCAAGCTCCACCAAGGATTGCCCGACGGCCCATACGGACGGATTGCGTTAGGCACGTCGCGCGCCGACCCGACGCATATCTACGCGATCGTCGAAGCCAAATCGGGGTTGTTGTACGAGACGCACGACCTGGGCGACCACTGGTCCTCGGTGAGCGGCAACCACGCGCTCGACGTGCGGCCCTTCTACTTCTCGCGCATCGACGTGTCGCCCAGCGACGACCGTCGCGTGTACTTCTCGTCGTTCCAGCTCATGGAGAGCCGCGACGGCGGACACACCGCGCACGAGATCGATGGCAACGTCGTCCACCCCGACCACCACGCGCTGTGGATCGATCCGACCGACGGCAACCGGATGATCCAGGGCAACGATGGCGGCGTCTACGTGAGTCACGACGCCGGACAGTCGTGGCGCTACCTGAACAACCTGCCCATCGGCCAGTTCTACATGGTGGCCGCCGACTCTCGGCAGCCGTTCCGCTTGTGCGGAGGGCTGCAGGACAACAACGCGTGGTGCGGCCCATCCAATAACCTCGTCGAAGGCGATGGCAGCGGCGCCGAGTGGTACACGGTGACGGGAGGCGACGGTGAATACGCGGTGCCGGCGCCGAGCGATTCGAACGTCGTCTACGTCGACTCGCAGAACGGGTTCGTCACGCGGCTCGACCTCGCGACCGGCGTGTCGCGACTCATCCGGCCGTACATGCCGGGCGTCGAGGGGTTTGCGCCGTCGAGTCTCAAATACCGGTTCAACTGGACGTCGCCCATCGCGGTGTCGCCGACTAACGCAAACGAAGTGTTCCTGGGCGGAAGCGTGTTGTTCAAGAGCACCGACGGCGGCGCGCACTGGAGCGAGATCAGCCCGGACGTCACGCGCAACGACAAGAGCAAGCAGGTGACGAGCGGCGGCAAAATCGAGTACGACATCAGCGGCGCCGAAACGTACAACACCATCCTCAGCATCACGCTCGCGCCCACCGACACGAACGTCATCTGGTTAGGCACGGACGACGGCAACGTCCAGGTGACGAAGGATGGCGGCCGCACGTGGACCAACGTCAGACCGAAGGTCAAGGGCTTGCCGGATGAGGGCCGCGTGTATCAGGTGGGCGTCTCGCCGTTCGACGCCGGCACGGCGTATATCACGTTCGACTATCACGAATTCGGCGACGACACGCCGTACGTGTTCATGACCAGGGATTACGGCGCCACGTGGACGTCCATCTCGCGCGGCCTCCCGGCGTACGCCGCGCACGTCGTGCGCGAGGATCCGGCGCAGAAGGGCTTCCTTCTGTTAGGCACTGACAACGGCCTCTGGTACTCGCGCGACGCCGGGTCGACGTGGAAGTCGATGGCGAGCGCGTTCCCCACGTCGCCGGTGTTCGACCTCCAGTTCATCAAGAACACGCGCTCGGTGGCGATCGCCACGCACGGCCGCGGCCTCTTCGTGATCGACGACATGGCGCCGCTCGAGGCGCTCGCGCCGCAGGTCGCGTCGTCCGGGTTCCACGTGTTCGACGTCGCACCGGCCGCATTGTGGCATTCGAACGAGTACGGCGGCCCGCCCGCATCGGCGTACCACGCGCCGAGCGTGGACCGCGCGGCGGTGATCCGGTATTGGCTGCACCGCAAAGCCGAGGCGTCGGCGGCACAGAAGGCGCGCCACGAAGGTCCGGTGCGCATCGTGATCCTGGACAGCAAGGAAGACACGGTGTACGCGGCGAACGGTCCCAACAAGCCGGGCATGAACGCATTCGAGTGGCGACTCGGCTACCGCGGTCCGACGAAGCTCGTGATCGCGCCGCGGGGTCAGGGGCCGAGCGACACCGACGAAGGCGGCCCCGGTCCCGATGTACTGCCCGGCACGTACACGGCGGTTGTGACGGCCGACACGCTGACGGTTAGGCGCACGGTCGAGGTGCGCAGCGATCCGCACCTCGCGTTCGACCTCGCGGCGGCGCGCGAGCAGTTGAGCACCGCGTTGGCGATGCGCGACCAGATCTCGGAGGCCAACGGCATTTTGAACGGGCTGCACAATCTCCGCCGGCAGCTGGCCGACGTGGACTCGACGGCGATCGCGATGGCGCCTAACGGAATCCCCGGCGACACGACGGTGATGCACGCGGCGCATCAGCTCGATGAGAAGGCGAAGGCGCTGTTGGACACGCTGTGGAATCCGAACCTGCAGCGGGAAGCGCCCGAGGACGACATCCACTATCTGCAGAGCTTCTACGACCGGCTCGTCGGCACGGGATTCGGCGTGCAGTTCGTGTTCGATCAGGCGCCGAGCGATCCGGTGAAGGAGGAGTTGGCGGCGGTGAAGTCGTTGCTGGCGACGTACAAGGGGAAGTACGACGCGCTGCTCAAGACGGATGTGCCGACGTTCAACGCGGTGGCGGAGAAGGCGGGGGTACCGGGGGTGAAGCTCTAGAGGGCCTATACTATAGATTGGAACAGATGCCGGCGGCCACAGGACGCGGTCGCCGGCATTGTGCGCTTTGTTGCGCAAAGTACTTGACATTAGTCTTTGATTCGGTACATTCGAGCCATGCCCTTTGCTCTGCACGATCGCGCTATCGATGACCTGCGGTTCATCCGCGAGACCATGGAGAGCGCGACGTCGTTCACCGCCGTGTCGGGGTGGGGCGAGGTGGCGATCGGGGTGACGGCCATCGCGGCCGGGCTCGCGGCCCAACGGCAGCCCACGCCGGGCGGCTGGTTAGGCATCTGGATCGGCGAGGCGGGGCTGTCGATCGTGATCGGCCTCGTGACGTCGGCGTGGAAGGCCAGGGCAGCGCGGCAGCCGGTGGTGTCGCCGCCGCTCCGCAAGTTCGTGTTCGGGTTCGCGCCGCCGATCGTGGCCGGCGCGGTCATCACGATGGGCGCGTCTCGGCTGGGTCTCATGACGGCGCTGCCCGGGTTGTGGCTCTTGCTGTACGGCGCCGGCGTGATGACGGGGGGAACGTTTTCGGTGCGGGCCGTGCCGGTGATGGGTGCGTCGTTCATGCTGTTGGGCGTGGTGGCGTTGTTCGCGCCCGTTGCGTGGAGTGCGTGGCTTCTCATCGCCGGATTCGGCGTGTTGCACATTGTGTTCGGCGTGATCATCGCCAGGAGGTACGGTGGCTGATTCGAATACCGCGCGCCGCCGGCGCACCGATGCGGGCGCCGAGCCCGCGCAGGGGCGTCCGTTAGGCTCGGTGCGGGCGGTGGCCGGCGCCGCCGCGGCGCAGGAAGAGTCGCGCGCGCTCGACGCGCTCATCCATCACCGCATGCGGTTGGGCATCGTGAGCGCGCTGGCCGCCGAAGAGTCGCTCACGTTCAACGAGCTCAAGGCGCTGCTGCGCACGACCGACGGCAACCTGAGCGTCCACGCGCGCAAGCTCGAGGAAGCGCAGTACGTGGTGGTGACCAAGCGCTTCGAGGGCCGCCGGCCGCGCACGGAGTATCGCCTCACCACGTCGGGGCGGAAGGCATTGCAACGGTATCTCGACCACATGGAAGCGCTCATTCGGGCGACGCGAGACACGCTCCAACGCTAAATTTTTTTCTCTGCTCACTTTATGAGACCAAGCACTTTGATCACACGTCCGCCCAACGGCCTCCACGTCGCCATCATCATGGACGGCAACGGACGGTGGGCCGCCGCCCACGGTCTCCCGCGACCCGCCGGCCACCGGCGCGGCGCCGAGACCGTCCGCACGATCGTCGAGGCCGCGCCGTCGTTAGGCATAAGGGCGCTCACGCTCTACGCCTTCAGCGCCGACAACTGGCAGCGGCCGCCGCGCGAAGTGGGCGCGCTCATGCGGCTCTTCCGGATGTATCTCCGCGGCGAGGCCGCCCGCCTCGCGTCGAACGGCGTGCGCCTCTCGGTGATCGGCCGGCGCGACCGGCTGTCCGCGTCGCTCCGCGCGGCGATCGACGAAGCGGAGGCCGTCACCGCGCACGGCCGAACCGTGCACCTGCGGTTGGCGATCGACTATTCGTCGCGCGACGCGCTGGCGCGCGCGGCCGCAGCCCTGCGCGAGACGGCGGAGCCGGTCACCCGGGCGTCGCTGGCCCAAGCGTTAGGCATGGGCGTGGGGCCCGACGCCGACGTAGGCGACGTCGACCTCCTCATACGCACCGGCGGCGAGCGCCGCTTGAGCGACTTCCTGCTCTGGGAGTGCGCGTACGCCGAGCTCTGGTTCAGCGACATCATGTGGCCTGCGTTCACCGCCGCCGATCTGGCCGCTGCCGTGTCCGATTTTCACGGCCGCGAGCGCCGGTTCGGCGGTCTCGTCCCGATTCCCACACAGCCCGCGGCGCGGGCGGTTTGACCATGACGATGCCAGCTTCCGCGGCGCCCGCCGCCGCCGTGTCACCGATTCCCGGCGAGTCGCCGGGTCCGTTGGGCGTCGCGGCGCTCGCGCGCCACGCCGCCACGATCTGGCCGCCCGCCGTGGTGGTCGCTGGGTTAGGCACCTGGCTCTGCTTCGACGCGTCGCCCGGGCTCAACTGGGCGCTCTGGACGGTGGCCGCGGCGCTGGGGCTGGCGTGGGTGGTGCGCCGCACGCGCGGCCGCGTGGGCTTGCCGTTAGGCGTGGTGCTCGCGGCCGCGTGCGCGCTCGCGGCGTGCATGGCGATCACGGCCGATGGCGCGTTCGCCCCGATCGTCCTGCTCGGCGTGGCGGTGCTCCTCGCACTCGGCATGACGCTCGCCGAAGGGACGGCGCCCGCGAGTGTCGGTGCCGTGTCGATCGTCGCGACGCCGGTCGTGGGCGCACTGCGGACGATTCGCGAAGCTGTCCGTCGGTCGGGCGAGCTCGCGAGGCTCGCACGTGCCGGCCGCAACCTGTCGCCGGTTGCGCGCGGCGTCGTGTTGGCGCTGCCGGTCGTGTGCGTGTTGGCGCTCCTGCTGTCCGCCGCCGATCCGGTGCTCGCGCATCTGCGCGACGACGTGCTGGCGTTGGGCGGCATCACGTTTCCCGTGCAGCGCGCGATCTTCTTCGGGATGCTCGGAACGCTCACGGTAGGCGCCTACGGGATCGCCGTTCGCGGCACGCCGGACCCGGCGACGGCCACGCCCGAGGGGCGCCTTGTGTTAGGCGAAACCGAGCGCTTCGTGGTGCTCGCATCGGTGGGTGGTCTCTTCGCGCTCTTTCTCGGCCTCCAGCTGTCCTACTTCTTCGGCAACGCGCCGGCGATCGCCGGCAGCGGACTCACGTACGCGGAGTATGCGCACCGCGGCTTCGGCGAGCTGTCGGTGGCGGCGACGGTCGCGACGATGCTCGTCGTGTGGCTCGATCACCATGCCGAAAGGGGACAGGGCGAGCCCCGGACGCGTGTGGCCGGCCTTGTGCTGATTTTCCTCGTGCAGCTGTTGCTGGATTCGGCGTATCGCCGCGTTTCACTCTACGAAGCGGCGTACGGATACACGGCCGCTCGTCTGTACGCGCGGGTCTACATGATTGGCGTGTCGCTCGCGCTCGCGGCGCTCGGCATCGAGATCTGGTCGCAAATCGATGTGCGGCGCCTGGTGCGTCGCGTATCGCTCCTCGGCGTCGGATCGGTGATCGCGCTGTCGTGCTGGAACCACGAGGCGTGGATCGCGCAGCGCAACATCGATCGCTTCACCACCACGGGACGGATCGACGAAGCCTACTTGGTGCACCGCCTGTCGCCGAACGCGGTGCCCACAATCATCCGCGCGCTTCCGAGGCTGCCCGAGGCGGAGTCGTCGAAACTGGCGACGATGCTCGCGGCTACCTACACCGGGCGGCACTCGCTCGGCGACTCACACTGGTACGAGTGGAATTTGCGGGCGGCGCAGGCGCGCGAAGCATTGGCGACGATCGGAATCGGGGCGCGCGGGCCAAGCACAGGCGGGAATACGTTGCGACGCGAGCCGTAAAACGGTACGAGGTCTCTTCTGGGAGCATCACATAGTTGTCGCCTCAAAAAGAGGCAAAAACTCTGTGATACTCACCAAGAGACAGTTCGCGTCCGCCGCCGTCGCCCAAGAAAAATGGGTCGACAACGCCGCCCGCTCCCTCGGCCGATCCTTTACCCGCAACGAGACCGAAGCGCGCTGGCTGTTCTTCGTCCGACAGATCTCGGAGGCGCTCGACACAAGCCTCGGTCGCGCTGCAGTCCTCGCGACCTGCGCGCTCCAGTTCGAACCACAATCGTCGCCAATCACCATCGTCGCGAAACCCGATAGCTCGGTGCGCGTCGCGCTCGATATCCAGCGCCTTCACTCCCAATTCGCCGTGACCCTGGCCGCGGCCCTACTCGATGGACCAAAACACCGCGGCCCAGCACCTCGGCGCCCGTCCAGAGCTCGCACACGACCATCCATCCTGACGGCGGCGTCGGCATGCGGCGTCGACGTGAGCCGCCTATACGGACTTGCGTCGCACACGCCGGCCCAGCGTCTCGCTCCGTTAGGCGATCGTCTCCACGCCGTGCTCCGCGACCTGTCGCGCCAGTGCACGCGGTACGTCGTGACCGGCGATGTCGCGGCGGTCGCCCGCGGTAAGCCACACGCGCAACCACGTCTCGAGGTGAGCTATCCCGCAGACTCGCCACCGTCCGCGCTCGCCTCAATCATTGCGACCTGGGACCCGCTCCCGCTCGGCGCCCCGCCGGACGCTCCGTTCATCGCCGACGACCAAACCGTCGCCGCATCTCCGATTCTTGCGCTCGAAACGCGGTTCGGGGCCGTCGTTCTGCGGCGCCTCGATCAGAATGAATTCACGGCGTTAGCTGATTCGTCGGACCTGCTCGACCTGGGTGGTGTGCGAACGCTTGTGCTGCGGCTGCCGGAACTCGTCGCCGCGATTCGCCGCAGCCGGCAGGCATCCGTTCCCGCCATCGCCATCCCGGCGCTCGAGGCCGCCGCCGTCGCGCTCAATCGCATAGATTTGAGACCGTGAACTACGCGCCCGAAACGCTCGAGGGCTGGTACGCCCTCCACCAGATTTTTCGCACGCCGCCCACGGTCGTCGCCGACGAAACAGCGCGCGCCGGTGCGGCGCGCGCGGCCGCCGAGCTCGCGTGTCCCGCCCAAGGCGGGTGGTCGGCGGTCGCGCCACTCGTGGGCTCGCGCGGCGATGTCATGGTCATGCATTTCCGACCGACGCTCGACGCGATTGGCGAGGCCCAGCGCCGGTTAGGCGGCGAGCCGCTCATCGAACGGTCGACGCTCATCTACTCGTTCCTCAGCGTCACCGAAGCCGGACTCTACCATCTCTCGGCCCGCTTGGCGAAGGAGGCCGAACAGCGGGGCGGCGCCGTGGGCGACGATGCCTATCGCGAGTCGCTCGCCCAACGCTCGGCGGCCGAGCTCGCCAGCGCGCACGTGCAGCGCCGATTGTATCCGCAACGCGTGCCCGACATGCCGTACGTGTGCTTCTATCCCATGTCCAAGCGCCGCGCGCCGGGACAGAACTGGTACGAGCTCTCGCTCGAGGAACGCAGCCGCCTCATGACCGCGCACGGCACGACTGGCCGCCGGTACGCGGGCCGCGTGGTCCAGGTGATCACCGGCGCCATCGGGCTCGACGCCTGGGAGTGGGGCGTCACGCTCTTCGCGCGCGATCCGCTCGACTTCAAGAAGCTCGTCACCGATATGCGCTTCGACGAAGTGTCGGCCCGCTACGCGGACTTTGGGGAGTTCTTCGTGGGCCGCTTCGCGGCCGACGGCGAGTGGCCTGCCTAACGATCCGATGCTGTTCCTCGACAACGGCGGCACCACCGACCCGACGCTCAACCTGGCGCTCGAGGAGCACGCGCTCCTCACGCTCGACCTCGCCGACAGCTATGTGCTGTTCTACGTCAACCGGCCATCGATCATCATCGGCAAGCACCAGAACACGATCGAAGAAATCGACGCCGATTTCGTCCACGAGCACGACATCACGGTCGTGCGCCGCATCTCGGGCGGCGGCGCGGTCTATCACGACCTGGGCAACCTCAGCTTCAGCTTCATCACCCGCTACACGCCGCAGCGCTTCAACAACTACGCCGAATTCACGGGACCGGTCGTGGAGGCGCTGCGTGAGTTAGGCGTGCCGGCGGAGCGCACGGGCCGCAACGACATCGTCGTCGAAGGGCGCAAAGTGTCGGGGAACGCGCAGGTGGTGCACGGCGAGCGCATGTTCAGCCACGGCACGCTGCTCCTGTCATCGAATCTCGACGACGTCACGCGCGCGCTCAAACCGAAGCCAGGCAAGGTGGAGTCCAAGGGCATTCAGTCGGTGCGGAGCCGCGTCGCGAACATCAGCGAGTTTCTTCTCGCGCCGCTTCCCATGGACGACTTTCGCGCGGCGCTGCTCGCGCACCTCTTCCCCGGCGGCGGACCGGTGCCGGCGCACGAGTTCTCCGACGAAGACCGCCGCCAAGTCCAAGCGCTCGCCGACGCCAAGTACCGGACGTGGGACTGGAACTACGGCGAGTCGCCGCCGTTCAACCTGCAACGCACGCACCGGTTCCCGAGCGGCGAGGTCGACATCCGGTTGTTCGTCGAAGACGGCATCGTCAAGTCTGCCCGGATATTCGGCGACTTCTTTTCCAGCCGCGAAATCGCCGACCTCGAGCACTGCCTAACGGGAGCCCGCTACCGCCGCGACGACCTCGCCCGCGCCCTCGAGCGCGCGCAGGCAGACGGTGGCGCCTTTGTGAGCGGTGTGTCAGAGTCCGATTTGCTTTCGTTGATGTACTAGCACGGGGCTCGCCCCGGGACATATGGTGGAGGCGCCGGCACGCGCGTCGAGGCGGGGGACCGCACGCGTAGCCGCCAACACGCGTGCGTTAGGCACGCGTCCAACCATCGCCGGAGGGTCCCCCCATGCGTATCGTTCGTTCGCTCCCGCGCTCGACCGCGTTCCTCGCCGCCCTTGCCGCCCTTGCCGTAATGGCGTGCTCCAGTGATTCCGCCACCGCGCCCGGCACGTCGCAGAACGTGCACATTCTCGCGCGGTTCGACACGCTGGCCAATCAAACTCCCGACGGATTGCGCGGGCAGGCGTTGCAACATATCGCGCAGCTTCTGGCGCAAGGCGCGCCGGTGTCGACCGGCGCGATCAGCGTGAACGGAACGGCGGGTCGGTGGACAATGATCTCGGCGCTGCAAGTGAATTCGATTGCCGGCGTGCCCGCCGACTCGTCGTTCACCGTGGCGGCGTGGGAGGGCAATGCACCGGACAGCGTCATCGTGCTGATACTGCAAGGCAGCATCGTCTCGTCGGTCGTGTCTGCGCACGAGGGGTCGGTTGCCGGGACTGGCGGGACGGCAAGCATCGCCGTCGCGTCTGGCGGCGGGTCGTGCACCTCCTTCGCGTCCGAGGCGCCGAGCGACTTGCCGCTGGCGACACCGACATCGTGTACCACGCAACGCTCGCACGTGGCGTTCGCGAGTGCGTTCGGGACCGCGCCCGCCATCACTGTCGACATGCCGGCGCAGGCGGTCACCGGCATCCGGTTGGTGTTCGACACGCCCGCCGCCTGAGCGCCAGGTGGCGGAGCAGGCCCGACCGGGGTCGGCGTTAGGCAACGCCGGCCCCGCGTCTTTGTCCGGTCGATTCTGTTAGTCGTATGGGAAAGTCACGGGGAACCGCACTTGCCCAACGCTGGTCCATCCGGCAGCTTGGCGCGCGCGGCTCGTCCGGGGTGCGAAGCTGCTCATTCCGGGCGAGCAGCCCGACGTCATCGCGGCGGAGGCGCGGTTACTGTGGAGCGACGGCGGTTAGACGGCCTTGAGCGCCTCGACCAACGCCGTGAGCGACTTCTTCGCGTCGCCGAACAGCATCCGCGTGCGATCGTTGTAGAAGAGCGCGTTGTCGATGCCGGCGAAGCCGGTGCCCATGCTGCGTTTGAGCACGATCACGTTGCGCGCTTTGTCCACGTCGAGAATCGGCATCCCATAAATGGGGCTCGTGGTGTCCTCGCGCGCCGCGGGATTTACCACGTCGTTCGCGCCCACCACGAGCACGACATCGGTGCTGTCGAAGTCGCCGTTGATCTGGTCCATCTCGACCAGCTCGTCGTATGGGATGTTCGCTTCGGCGAGCAAGACGTTCATGTGGCCCGGCATGCGCCCGGCCACGGGGTGGATCGCGAACTTCACATCCACGCCGCGCTTCTCGAGCTCCTGCGCCAGCTCGCGCACGGCGTGCTGTCCTTCGGCCACCGCGAGACCGTAGCCGGGCACGATCACCACCTTGCGCGCGTACGCGAGCGCAATGGCGGTATCCTCTGCGCTCGTCTGCCTAACCGTCTTGGCCACGCCGCCCGCCGTGCCGCCGGCGGTGGCCACCGCAGTGCCGGCGCCGAAGGCGCCGAAGAACACGTTGCCTAGCGACCGGTTCATCGCCTTGCCCATGAGCAGCGTGAGCAGGGTGCCCGACGCGCCCACCAAAATGCCGGCGACGACGAGAATCTGGTTGTGCAGCACCATGCCTGTGAACGCCGCCGCGATGCCGGTGAGGGCGTTCAAGGTCGCGATCACCACCGGCATGTCGCCGCCGCCGATGGGCAGCACGAGCATCGCGCCCAACGCGAGCGCCACGGCAAACACGATCCACGGCGTGGATGCGGTGTCGCCGCCCACCACCATCGTGGCGCCGAGCGCGAGGATCGCGAGAAGGAGCAGAGCGTTGACGACGCGCTGGAGCGGGAACTGGAACGGCTTGCTCGAGAGCAGCTCCTGGAGCTTGGCGAAGGCGATGACGCTGCCGGTGAACGAGACCGAGCCGATCGCCGTGCCCAGCACGACGCTCACCGCTTCGCCGCCGCGCACCGGCGCCACGGCCGAGAGGCGCAGGTATTCGGAGAGCGAGACGAGTGCCGCTGTGCCGCCGCCTAACCCATTGAGCAAGCCGACCATTTGCGGCATGGCCGTCATCTGGACTTTGCGCGCCGCGACCACACCGATGGTGCCGCCGACGACGATGCCCAACGCCAGCTCCCAGTAGGACACGATGCTCTGGTCGAGCAGGGTGACCGCGAGGGCGAGGAACACGCCGGCGGCCGCGAGCAGGTTTCCGCTGCGCGCGGTTGCGGGTGAGCTGAGTTTTCGGAGACCGAAGATGAGGAGGACGGCAGCGAGGATGTAGGCGACGGCGATGATGCTCGCTCGCGTGTCGAGAATCACTTCCGTTCCTCCGGTTTCTTCTTGAACATCTCGAGCATGCGGTCGGTGACGACGAATCCACCGAAGACGTTGGCCGCGCCGAGCACCACGGCGATGAAGCCCAGGGCGTGGAGGACTGGCGTATCGGCCGCGCCCAACACGAGCATCGCGCCTAACAGCACGATGCCGTGGATGGCGTTGGTGGCCGACATGAGCGGCGTGTGGAGAATCGACGGCACCCGGGAAATGACTTCGTAGCCGGTGAAGATGGCCAGGATCACCACGTAGACGGAGAGGACCAGCTCGCGGCTCATACTGTGACTCCCGTCGTCCGGTTAGGAAGCGCGTTGGGCGGCGGACCGGCCGCGCCCGGCGGCGGCGCCAGGCGCATTTCGCCCTGGGCGGCGATCACCACCGCTTTGGTGATTTCGTCGTTGAAGTCCAGCGTGATGGTTCCCTTGGGCGCGAAGTGCATGAGCAGCGCGGCCACGTTGCGGGCGTACATCGAGCTCGCGTCGTAGGCCAACTGGCTCGCCAGGTCTAACGGAGCGAGGATGGTGACGCCGTCTTCGACCACCGTCTTGCCCGGCTGGGTGAGCTCGCAGTTGCCTCCCTGCTCGGCGGCCAGGTCGACGATGGCCGAGCCCGCGCGCATGGCGCGGACCGTGTCGGCCGAAATGAGGATTGGCGCGCGGCGGCCCGGGACCAACGCCGTCGTGATGACCGCGTCGGACTTGGATGCGTGGTCGTGGATGAGCTGCTTCTCGCGCGCGATGTGCTCGGCCGCGAGCTCTTTGGCGTAGCCGCCCGAGTCCTGGGCGTCGTGTTCGTTCACGTCGAGCTCGACGAACTGTGCGCCTAACGATTGGACCTGTTCCTTGACCACCGGGCGGGTGTCGAAGGCTTCCACCACTGCGCCTAACCGGCGGGCCGTGGCGATCGCCTGGAGTCCTGCGACGCCCGCGCCGATGACGAGGACGCGCGCCGGGCGGATGGTGCCCGCCGCCGTCATGAGCATGGGGAAGAAGCGTTGGATGGCGTTCGCCGCGAGGATCGCCGACAAGTAGCCCGCGACCGTGCTCTGGGAGGAGAGCGCGTCCATCATCTGGGCGCGGGTGATGCGCGGGACCAGCTCCATGGAGGCCGCGGTCACGCCGCGTTGGGCAATTGTGCGGAGGCCGTCCTGATCGCCGCGCGGATCCAGGAGTCCAATGAGCAGTGCGTTAGGCTTGAGCAGCTCGACTTCGTGTTTGCCGAGCGCCGGGTTCATGATGGGCCGGCGGACTTTGAGGACCGCGTCCGCGTCGCCGAGTGCCGCGGCCGCGGTGGGGGCACTGGTGGCGCCGGCCGCGCGGTAGTCGCCGTCGGAGAATCCCGCTGCGTCGCCGGCGCCCGATTCGACCGCGAGATCGAAGCCCGATTTGACGAGTTTCGAGGCGACCTCAGGCGTGACGGCGACACGTTTTTCGCCGGGGACGGTTTCTCGAGGGACACCGATTTTCATGCGGGCACCGCCGGTGACTGGGGACTGTGTCCGGTGGTGGACGGATAAAGGCGGGTCCAGCGCGGACGGGGGAAGTTTATCGCGGCGCGCGGGGGCGGGGAAGCGACGCAATTGTCGGTGAGAAGCGAACTTCGGCGAGTGTAGAGGCCTATGTATGCGGTTGAACGTGGGGGAGTGGTCCGGTAGATTGTCCCCAGTCGATCGCTTTTAAACGCGATCTGACGGGACGTGGCGCAGCCCGGTAGCGCACCTGAATGGGGTTCAGGGGGTCGCGGGTTCAAATCCCGCCGTCCCGACTCGCCCCCGGCCTAAGCGGCCGGGGGCTTTGTCGTGCCGGCGGTCTTTTTTCCGTCGTCGCTTCGCCTGCGGCTCGCGACAGTCCGGTCAAATCCCGCCGTCCCGACTCGCCCCCACACGCGCATGCCACTCGGTTCTTTGTCACTTGGTCCCCCATTCAACAATCGAGTGTTACTCAGAACGGCCTGCTAACAGAACAGCGCGACTCGTGCTCACGCCGGAACGTATACCAACCGAACCGCGTCCTCCCCGATCAAATCGTTGGACACAAGCTTGAGCGGCGTCCTCGGCCCGGCGAAGAACGGCGTGCCGCCACCAACCACGACCGGCCGGAAGTAAAGCCGATACTCATCGATCAGCCCCCAGTCCGTCAGGCTTCGCGCCAGCTGCGACCCGCCAACGTCGATCTCCCCATTGAGCCGGGACTTGAGCTCCCGAATCTCCGCCTCGAAGTTGTCCCCAATCAGCGTCGCGTTAGGCCCGACCGACTCGAGCGACCGCGATACCACCCATTTGGGCTTGCTCCGCCACACGTCCGCGAAGTTATGCTCCTGCGCGTCCCAGTCAGACTGGTCTTCGTCCCAGTACCGCATGACCTCGTACATGCGGCGACCGTACACAGTGCCGGTCAGGCCACGCACCAGCTCGTCGAAATGACGAGAGAGCAAAGGACCAGGTGATCCCAATACCATGTGGTCGACATAGCCGTCCAAAGACTGCTGCAGCCCATATACGAATTTCGCCATACGACAAGCGCCCCCGGTGGTTCAAGGTCTCCGCAACGTTCACGTCACACTGAAGTACGTGGCGCCGCCAATGATCAGCGCGCCGCCCACGAGCGCCATACTCCCCAACACGTCGTGCAACACCACCACGCCTAACACAGCGCCCACGAGCGGCTCCAGATTCACGAAGATCCCCGCCCGCGATGCCGGCACCCGCTTGAGCCCCCAATTCCACAGCAGCGTCGTCACCGCAGTCGCCAACAACCCCTGCTCGGCCACGGCCAGCCACACGCGACTCGAATAGTGCAGCGAAGGGACGCCGTGCGCGAGTACGACCAGCGCCGCCAGGATCGCGGTGCCAATCAAGTATACGAACACGGTAACCATCACCGCGGCGTGATGCCGCATGAGCCGCTTCGAGATCAGGATCCACGCGATCGCGGCGAACATCGACAACACCACCAACCCGTCGCCTAACGCGCTGGCGTGCGTCGCGCCCGACGCGTCCTTGCTCGAGAGCGCGATGAGCGCGGCGCCGACACTCGACGCGACTAACGCAACCCACCCGGTTGGCCGTAGTCGCTCGCCCGAGAATATCGCGGCGGCGACGGCAAGCAGCATGGGCAGCGAGCCGACCATGAGCGACGCGTGCGATACGGTGGTGAGCGCGAGCCCCTCGAACTGCACAAGATATTGAATGGGTACGCCCACCACCGCGGCGGCGATCACCCACACCCATTCGCCCCGGTCGAAGCCCGGCCGGAAAAAGAAGAGGCACGGCAACAACGCGGCACAGGCGAACAAAAATCGGAACAACACCATGTCGCCAACGGGCATCTCGCTTAAAGCGACCTTGCCGAACAGAAACCCGGTGCCCCAGATGCAACCGGCCGTTGCCAGCGCAATCGTCGGTAGTATTCGGTGTTGTTCGCGGCCGGGCGGGGTCATCATTCACTGGAGACTATCCCGGTGCGACGATTTCTTGAAGATTCGGCTCAGTGCCGAGAAGCGCCGGCCGGCTCCGACTTCTCCATGAACCTGCGGCGCCAGAACAGGTATTCTTGGGCGGAGCGTTCGACTTGAAGCTACTTGGCGCCGAAGCGGTCGCGCCCTCTCAGGGAACGGCGGTTGGAGTCATCGCCGTCAGCCTGGACTGTCATCACTTCATTCGGCCCGTAGCGCGACCACCGGATCCACGCGTGATGCTCTGCGCGCCGGAAGCCAACTGGCCACCACCGCCGCCACGCCTAACACGACGACCACGCCGACAAAGGTGGCCGGATCCGTTGGCGCGAGATCGAACAGGAACGACCGCAACACCCGCGTCGCGGCGACTGCCCCGGCGAGGCCGATGACCGTTCCCACCGCCACCAGTGCGACGCCCTCGCCAATCACGAGGCGCTGCACCCGCCCGCGCTCCGCGCCTAACGCAATCCGCACGCCCATCTCGCGTGTCCGCGCGGTGACGGCGAACGACATCACGCCGTAAATCCCGGTCACGGCCAACAACAGGGCCGTGAACGCAAACAGCGCCAGTAGCACGGCGCGGAATCGGGCCTGCGCGGTGGCCGCTGCGCTGCGCTGCGTCATCGTTCGCATGTCGTATACCGGAAGCGTGGGCGCGACGCTGTGCACGGCGCGGCGAATCGCGTTGCCCAGCGGCCCGGCGTCCGTAGACGCGCGCACAAACACCATCATGTCGGGACGCGGCGATTGCGCGTGCGACACGTAGGCGACAGCGCTCGCGGCCGAGTCCGGACGCTGGCGCACGTCGCCCACGACTCCGATTACCTCGGCGTCCGTGATGCCGCCCATGCCGCCGAGCGAAATGCGCTTCCCGATCGCGTCTTCGTTCCCGAAGAACCGCTTGGCGGCACGCTCGTTCAACAGCACCACGTCCGGCGCCGGGGCGCGATCCGCACGCGTGAACGGCCGGCCGCGCCGGAGCGGGACGTGCATCACGGCGAACCAGTTAGGCGTGACCCAGTCCACGTCGATCAGCGAGCTCATGTCCGCTCGGCCGGACCCGGCGAGACTGAAGAAGGCCTGACTCTCATGACCGCTCATCGGCGCGCTGCTGCCGAGCGCCGCGTCGCGCACGCCCGGCACGGCACGAACGCGATCGAGAATCTCCGAATACAGCCCGGACATCGAGTCGGTTGCGACCGACCCAGGCGCCGGCGTGATCTGGAACGTGAGCACATTCGCAGCATTGAATCCGTCATCGGCCGCGAGCAGGTTGGCCAGGCTGCGAATCATGAGACCCGAGCCGGCCAGCAACACGAGCGCCAACGCCACTTCGGCGACCACGAGAGTGCGGCGCCCGGCGCGAACGGCCCGTCCGCCGGATCCACGGGTGCTCCGCAGGGCGCCGAGAAGCGCCTCGCCTGACGCGGCGAACGCCGGCGCGAGCCCGAACAGCACACCGACCACGAGCGACACCGCCAGCGCGAAACCGAGGGCGCGCCAATCGAGAGCGATCGCCGTGAAGGCCACCGCGCGCAGCGCGCCATTCTGGCCCGAGCGCAGAATCGTGGACGGGTCGAGCGTGGCGAACAGGCGCACGGCGAGCCACGCGACGGCGACGCTGGCGACGGCACCCACGAGCGCGAGCAAGAGGCCTTCTGTGAGCAACAGCCTCACGAGGCGGCCGCGGCCGGCGCCTAACGCCACGCGCACCGCGATTTCGCGCGCCCGCGCGGTGGCGCGCCCCAAGAGGAGGTTGGCGACGTTCACGCACGCGATCAATAGCACGAGGCCGACGGCGCCGAACAACACGAGCAAGGAGCGTTCGATGGCCGGCTCGAGCCGCTCGCCATTGAGCGGCGACGCCGTCACCTCCCAATCGAGCTTGCCCATCGGATTCGGATACGCTCGAGCGACGCCGGCGCCGAGGGCGGCTGTGGCGCGAGTAGCCTGCGCCTCGCTGACCCCGGATCTGCGTCGAGCCACGATCCAGTGATTGTAGTATTGCGCTCCCAACTCGGCGGCCGGCTGGGTCGTGGCCGGAAGGAGCACGTCGGCGTCGCCCGTTAGGCCGCGAAAGTCGCGCGGTCCCACGCCGATGATCGTCCACGGCTCGCCGTCGATACCGAGGGCGGAACCGATGATCGACGGGTCGGCGTTGAATCGGCGCTGCCACAGGTCATATGATATGATCACTTCGTGCGGCGCCCCACCGTGCGCGTCGAGCGCGCGATCGAAATCGCGACCCGCCGAAGGCGACCGTCCGAGCACGCGGAGATATGTCGCGCTGACGTACTCTCCCGCGACGCGTTGGGGGTCGCCGGTCGTGAGCGTGTGCGGCATGGGGCGGTACGCCGCCAGGCCGCTGAAACTCCGCTGTGCGTCGCGGAACATCGTGAACATGGGATAGGACCAGCCCATGTCGGTTTTCGCGTAGGTGCCCTGCGCGGGGACAAAGAGTGCCACCTGCATCAGCTCGTCCGGGTGCGCGTACGGCAGCGGGCGCAACAAGAGGACGTTGACGGCACTGAAGATCGCCGTCGTCGCACCGACGCCGATCGCCAGCGTTAGGACAGCGAGCGCGGTGAACCCCGGACGGCGCACCAATCCGCGCCACGCGTACAAAGCGTCCTGCATCATGCCGTCGGCGAAGTCGCCGAGCCGCATGCGGCGCTCCCGATGGATGGCCGAGGCGTGGAGCGTCAGGCGGGCGTGGTCGAGCGACGGGCCGAAGCGGAGCAGGGCACGGGCGCGCGCGTCGTCGGTCGACATGCCGCGTGCAACGAAATACTCGACGCGGCTCGCGATGAGCGACTCGAGCTCTTCGTCCATCTCGCGCCTCGCCGCCGCGCGCGTCCATCGCGGAATTCGGAAGAGCCGCCGCACGCCGGGCCGAAGGTCGAGTCGCATCGCGCGATGCTCGCTACTTGGCCGTCTTGGCGCCGAGGATCGCGACGACCGCGCCTAACTGATCGACGAGCCGGGCGGACTCGGCGCGCAGGTGCGCGCGGCCCGCCGTCGTGATCTTGTAGTATCGCGCGCGGCGGCCGTTCTTCGTCACGCCCCACTCGGCGGCGATGAGGCGGCGCTCCTCAAGGCGGTGCAGCGCCTGGAGCAGCGCGGCGTCATCGGTCTCGACGCGGCCGTGGGACTTCTCTTCGATCCAGGTCGCAATCTCGAACGCGTGCATCGGCGTCCAGGAGAGCGTCTTGAGCACCAGGGGGTCGAGCGTGCCTCGGAGCATCGTCATTGCTTCCTCCTCGTATCTAAGGGTAGATACGAGGAGGAACGAGCGCAAGCCTGCTCAGCCCTCGCGCTTTATGCGCTCCTTGGTTAGCAGCCTCATCCGGGCCTTGGGTTCGGATCTCCCGTGCTGGGCTCGTCAATGGGCGCGATCGACGTTAGCATAGTCTGCCCTCGCTTTCCGGACGCCTGTCATGCACTGGTCACGTCTCACGCTGTGCGCATTCGTCGTTGTGGCCGCCTGCCGGAACCATGGCCGTGCTGCCGACACGGCCACGGCTGCGGACACGCCAGTCGCGGCAGCTCCAACGTCCGAGTCGGTTCCACTTCGCCTTGCCGATCTTGCCGGAAAGTGGAAGATGACCGCGGTGAATGCAGCGAACGACTCGACCCTCGTCACCTACGAGATGACGGCTACCGCCGACACCACGGGTTGGTCGATCATGTATCCGACCCACCACAAGCCGATCGCGCTGCACGTGAAAGTCGATGCGGACAGCGTCGTGATGGATGCGGGCCCGTACGCCAGTACGGCGCGCAAGGGCGCGACGGTCACCATTCACGGCGTCACGCGCCTCGTGGGCGGAAAGCTCGTGGGCGCTGAAACGGCTCGTTACAAGGCAGACACGACCGAGTCGGTGGTGCGCATCACCTTGGAAGGGATCCGAGGCTAGTAGTCGCCTTATGCTCTGACGGCGCGGCCGTTATGCGCACGCGTCGTCTGATGCTGGCCGTGGGCCTGATCGCGGTCGCGGCGTGCTCGAGCAGCGACATCACCAGCTCCAACACCATCGCCGCCGATCTTCGCGGCACCTGGACGCAAACCGGGTTAGGCGTCGGAAGGTCCCGGAAGTTCACGCTGCAAGTCAGCGGCACGACGTGACGTGTCGCCCGTCATCCGGGGTCTCGCCGCGCCCGGTGCCGTTAGGCCGGGCGCATCGTGCTGCCCCTTGCGTTTCGATGCCAAGCGCTGCATTGTACCCATCGAAACCAAATGGGAGCGCGCCCGTTGCCCGCCTCGATCGACATCCTCCGCGGCACCCTCGACGTCCTCGTCCTCAAAGCGCTCTCCTGGGGCCCGAGCCACGGCTATGACGTCGCCAAATGGATCGAGCAGGCCACGGCCGACGTGTTGAACGTCGGCGAAGGGACGCTCTATCCTGCGCTGCACCGGCTGCGAAGCAAAGCCTGGGTCCGCAGCTCGTGGGGCGTGTCCGAGAACGGCCGCCGCGCATGCTACTACGAGTTGACGGCGGCGGGACGCGCGCAGTTGCGCGTCGAACGCGCAAACTGGACGCGGTACGCGACCGCGGTGTTCGCCGCGCTCGCGGCGCCCGCCAACCCGGCGTGAGGAGGCGACCATGCGACGTGATGACCGATCGCCTAAACGCGGACTGCGCGCTCGCCTGATGTCGCGTGGCCCGGAGCGCGACATCGATGACGAAATAGCGTTTCATCTGGAGCGCCGCGTGGCCGAGTACGTCGCGCAGGGGATGGATCCGGCCGCGGCGCGCGAACGCGCGATGCACCGCTTCGGCCACGTGCCGGTGGTGCGCGATGAGGCGGTGCGCGTGGAGCGCGCGTTCGCGAGACGCCAGCGAGCGGGAGATCTCATGGGCGCCATGGTACGCGATGCGCGCGTGGCCTTGCGCGCGATTCGCAAGAGCCCGGGCTTCGCCATCACGGCCACGCTCTGCATCGCGTTGGGCGTCGGCGTCGCGACGATGATTCTCTCGGCGGTCGACACGATTCTCGTGCGGCCTATGCCGTTTCCTAACGCTCAACAGCTGGTGTCGGTGTACGCGCAGAACGTGCCGCGCGGATATCACGGGACCAACATCTCGTACGAGGACTACGTCTCCTGGCGCGACGGCAACCGGACGCTCTCGGCGCTCGGCATCTGGACGTGGGTCACGAAAACGATCACCGATGGCGAGAGCGAGCGCGTGGCCGGCGCGTCGGTGTCGGCGAACCTGTTCCCGCTCATGGGCGTGCGGCCATTGTTAGGCAGAGGCTTCAGGCCGGAAGAGGAACGGCTCGCGGCGTCCGATGTCGTGCTGCTCAGCTACGGGCTGTGGCGGCGCCGATTCGGCGGCGACAGCAGCATCGTTGGGCATACCATATCCATGGATGGCCGGCCGCATCTCGTGGCCGGCGTCATGCCACCAGGCTTCAACTTTCCGGATCGCGGCGAGTTCTGGATGCCGTTCGCGATCGACGGGCCGTCGCGTGAAACGCACGACGATCGCGGCTATGCAGGCGCGATCGGCCGACTCCGCCCGGGCGTGACCTTCGAGCAGGCCAAGGCCGATCTCGCGCGCGTGTCGGCGCAGCTCCAACACGACTTTCCGGACCAGAACACCGGCTGGGCCGCCGAGTTGATGACGCTGCGCGACGACCTCACCGGCGATTTCCGACGGCCGATGCTCGTGTTTCTGGGCGCCGTGGCGTTCGTGCTGCTCATCGCCTGCGCCAACGTGGCGAACCTCACGCTGGTGCGCGGCATGGGCCGCCGGCGCGAGATTGCGGTGCGGTCCGCGCTCGGCGCCGCGCGGGGCGACCTCGTTAGGCAACTGTTCACCGAGAGCATGCTCATTGCGTTGGCCGGCGGCGTCGCCGGCGCGCTGGCCGGCATCTGGGCTGTGCGTCTGGCGCGGTTCGCGTTCCCGGGCGGCGTCCCGTACTACTTCGATTTCGCGGTCGACGCGCGCGCACTCGTCGCATCGGCGCTCGTCATCGTCATCACCGCGGTGTTGTGCGGCGTGGTGCCGGCGTTGCAAGTGACCACGCTCGACGTGAATCGCGCCCTGCGCGACGAGCGGTCGGCGACCGGCGGCAACGCGCACGTGAGCGGGCGGTCCGCGCTGGTGGTGGCGGAGCTCGCGATCTCGACGGTGTTGATGATCGGCGGCGCGCTGCTCGTGCGCAGCTATCGGGCCTACACGCACACCGATTTCGGATTCGAGCGCGCCGGCATTCTCACCGCGCGCGTGACACTGCCGGATCAGGGATACGACGCGAGCGCCCGGCGCGTCGCGCGGTTCACGGATCTCGAGTCGCGCGTGCGCGCCATCCCGGGCGTGACGATGGTGGGCTCGGCGCAGGGCATTCCGTTCAGCGGGTGGGACGTCCAGGCCGGGGTCTCGTTCGCCGGCCGGCCGCCCGCGCCGCCTAACGAGGAGTTCGTGTCGCACTACCAGACGGTGTTCCCGGACTTCTTCGCGGCGATGGGCATTCCGTTAGTCCGGGGGCGCGCGCTCCTGCTCACCGATCGCGACACCTTGGCGCCGGTGGCCGTCGTGAACGAGACCTTCGCGCGGCAGGCGTACCCGAACGAGGATCCCATCGGGAAGCGGGTCAAGTTCGCTCCGCCCGATGACCCGCAGCCGTGGTTCACGATCGTCGGTGTCGTTCGAGATTTCCGCCACTACCGGCTGCCGCAGCCGATGGGGCCGGCGCTCTATACGGCCTACGCGCTGCAACCGTCCCGCTCGCAGACGCTCGTCATCCGCACGGGCCGAACGGACCCGTACGCCGTGGTGCCCGCGGTGCGCGCCGTGTTGCACGACGTGGACCCCGAGCTTGCGTTGTATGATGTGAAGTCGATGGACGACGCGGTGAATCAGTCGCTGTGGCGCCAACGACTGCAGAGCAGGGTGCTGGGTGTGTTCGCCGCGTTGGCGCTAATGCTCGCCGCGGTTGGGCTCTACGGTCTGGTGTCGTACAGTGTAGTGCAGCGCACGCGCGAGATCGGGCTGCGCGTGGCGCTCGGTGCGCAGCGATCCGATGTGCTCTCGTTGGTCTACGGCCAGGGCGCTCGGCTGGCGGCGACGGGCCTGGCGATCGGCCTCGCGTTAGGCGTCGTGTTGTCGCGGACCTTGGGCTCGCTGCTGTACGACGTCGCGGCTACCGATCCGACGAGCTACGCGCTCGCGAGCGGCGTCATCGCGGCCATCGCGCTCGCGGCGCTCTACATCCCGGCACGGCGAGCGCTCGGTGTGGACCCGTTGCGCGCCATGCGGACGGACTAGAAGGGAAGCGCTCGCTGTGATGTGAGTGGCGCGTGGCCCCGCGTGGAGGGCTTCCTCGCTCTGTCGAACGGATCAAATCTGACACCGCACGGAAGAATCGGATCGCACGGCTGCTCGGCACCGAGATCATCGATGTTGGTGAGGCCGATCGTGTCGTTATCCAAAAAGTCTTTGCAGTGTCGGTTCGTGTCAGGCTGTGTCCGCTATGGCCTCGTGGAACCCTGAGGGAGAGTCGCAGCGGAACGGCGAGATAGACGCTGGTTATTTAATCTCGCGTGCGCCTTTCAGCCCAGCGATCCGAGTTATCGAACAACGCTGCCGCATCGCGGTAGGGGGACGCGCTGCCACCCGGGCGCGGCCTTGGATCACCCACGATCATGGCCGGGCGACCTCGCGCGCGCTCGGTGTCCGAGAACCGGCCAAGCGGCGAACGAGGGCGAGCGCAAGGCGAACGGCTGTCAAGAAAACATTGCGGCAGCCCGAGTGGCGCACGTTCACCTTCCTGACTAACTCCCATGGACGTGCTTGCTGTGCGTCTCGCGGAGGAAATGGTCTGGCTGCTGCAGAGCTCGCAACGATACCTCGTTAGGACCGGCACGGCTACTGCTGACCTCGGTGTAATTGGGCTGAACTTTTGTTTGGGTGTATGTTCTGGATGGGCGCCCCGGACTCTGTCGACTGACAGGCCGGTCTCGCGCACGGGGGCGAGCACCATGCGTCACGCACACGCACCGACCCGGTCGACCGCATTCGGCGGTCGCAAGCTGCTGCGCATCATCTGGAACGTCGTCACGTGGTCCGAGACGGCGCCGCGCTACGTGGACAAGGTGCACAAGCTCGCGTGGGGATGGCTCACGGCGCGCGGCGCGCACGGCCACCTCGTCACCGGGTACGGCCGGTACGTGCAAGGCCGCAATCGCGCGCGGCAGCCGCGACGCCCCGACTCGGAGCACACGTTCTTTCTCCGCAATCGCGTGCAGTTCGAAGTGCTGCGCGACCTGGTGCGAAACTGGCCGCGCGGTCCGCGTCTCCGCATCGCCTCCATCGGCTGCAGCACCGGCGCCGAGTTGTACTCAGCGCTCTGGTCGGCGCACGTGACGCGGCCGGACCTGGAACTCGTGGGGTCGGGGCTCGACATCTCGGAGACGTCGCTCGCGGCGGCCCACGCCGCACGGTACAGCCGCGCGGGCCGCGAACTCGAGCGCCTAACGGAAGGGCAGGTGGACGACCTCATCGCCGGCGGCCTGTTCATCGACGAAGGCGCATCGGTGACGGTGCCCGGGTGGTACAAGGAATGCGCGCGCTGGGACCTGGCCAGCGTCTTCGACCCAGCGTTAGGCGAACGACTCGGCCCCCAGGACATCGTGTTCGTCAACAATGTGCTCTGTCATTTCCAGGACGCGCAGGCGGAACAGGCGCTCGAGAACATCGCCGGTCTCGTCGATACCGGCGGCTACCTGTTCCTCACCGGCGTGAACCCCGACGTGAAAGTCCCGCTCATCGCGTCGCTGGGATTGACCCCGACGTCGGACCGCGTCGAAGAACTGTACAAGGGAGATGCCAAAGCGCTCGCGCGCTGGCCGATGACCTACTGGGGCCCGGAGCCGTTCGATCGCTCGCGGCGCGACTGGCTGCTGCGGTACGGCACCATCTTCCGGCGCGTCTCGACCTGAGCCAGGGCGGGGATGCCGGGCTCGCCTAACGCGAAGCGACTGCGCGCCGCCCTCACCAGCCGCTCCGTTTGCGAAGCTCCAGCGCATGTGCGGTGTGATGCTCGCCATGCCACACGCAGAGATTGAACAGCCAGTCGATCGACACGACGCCCCATTCCGGATGCTGCATGGTACGGCTCCATTGGTCCGGTGTCAGCGCCTCGAGGACGAGCACCAGGCGCGCGTGCACCGCATCAAGAATAGCCAGCGAGCCGTCGACAGGCATCTGCGTCGCGTCGGGCAGTTCCGACCACGGCCGTTCGCACCACGTCTTGACCGGCGGATTGTCTTCCGTGAGCGCGATCTTGAGGCGCGTGTAGAGGATCATGTGCGCGCCGGCCTCTGTGCGATGGACGCGATCGTGGCGGCGCGGGACTCTGTCGTGTACGACGCGCGCGGCGCGTACTTGCCGATCGGGTAGCGGAGATCCGGCGCTGTGGTGTGCGGCGGGTGATTGTCATCCATAGTTTGACAGTAGTCAAAGCGTGCAATCGTTCCAACCTGCAGATTCCGACTACCGAGGACGCGAGTGGCGCGCTCCTCCGTGCGTGTCTCGACGGCCTGCGTCGAGGACGCTCGGCGACTCGGTTGCCGGTTAGGCTCGGAGATGTCAACGCGCGCGCAGTTGATCACTTCCTGAGGTTGCCTATGCGAGGAAAGAGGATTGCGGTCCTGCTGCTGCTGGCCGGATCAGCGGCGGCGCCGAAGACGCTGCGCGCCCAATGGAAAACGCCGTGGGATTACACTGGGCCGAGGGGCGCAGATCAGTGGAGCGCGCTCGATCCGGCGTACGCGATCTGCAACACCGGCAAGCAGCAGTCGCCAATCGATATCGTCGGCGCCGAGCGCGCGGATCTGCCGGCGCTCAGCTTCGAGAACCATAGTGCGCCGCTCGACCACCTCGTCAACAACGGACATACGGTCCGCGTAAATTACGCGGCGCCGGGGAGCGGAGACTTCCTCATCGTCGGCGAGAAGCGATATCAGCTCACCCAATTCCACTTCCACCATCCGGCGGAAGAGCTGATCAACGGTAAGCGCTATCCGATGGAGCTTCACTACATGTACGCGGCGGCGGATGGCGAAGTGGCCGGCGTCGCCGTGTTCCTCGAGGCGGGAAGGACAGAAGCGACGGTGCAGACGCTTTGGGACCACATGCCGCTCGTCGTCGGCAAGGAGGAGAACATCGCGGGTTTGGAGGTGAACCCGGGCGAGATGCTGCCGCCTAACACAGCCTACTATCGATACCTGGGGTCGGTCACGGCGCCGCCGTGCACCGAAGGCGTCGTATGGTACGTGGTGAAGACACCCGTCGAGATGTCCGCGGCACAAATCGCCGCGTTCGCGAAGCTGTACCCCAACGACGCACGGCATCCGATGCCGCTCAATGGCCGGGTGGTGAGCGAGAGCCGGTGAGGCCCGGCCTCAATCGCCGCGTACGCCGCCGAGCGTGACGCGCACGACGGCGTCGGCGACGTCGGCCTCGCGCACGCCGCTCGCGCGCGCGATCCCGTGCAGGCCGGCGGAACCCCATTGCATGATGAGCCTAACGAGGAGCGGGGTCGGCACGCTGCGCACGACGCTCCCTTGGCGCTTGCCCTCATCGAGCCACGCGGCGATGCGCGCGCCGGCCTGTCGTCTCAAGCGCAGGTAGCCGTCGTGCTGCTCGAGCGTCGCGCGCGGCAGCGGCTGACCCCGTTCCCAGAGCGACAGCCGATGCTGCACGCTCGTGCCTCCCATCGTCTGCCGGGCATCGCTGTTCGTGTCATGAGCCGCGGGCCGCGAGCTCTTGTTGGTTAGGCCGCCGGATACGTTGCTGCTGCGGACCGCGCGCAACGACACGTTGAAGCAGGTCTCGGTGCCACTCCTCTGCGTCACACACCTCGAGCGACTCGATGGCCACTATTCCCGTGCGGCGAGCGTCGTGCGCGGCGGCGGCGTCGGACTGGTCGTCGGCTTCGCGTTAGGAGGCCTGATGCGACTCCTCTCGAGTAACGGCACGGCGCTGGCGAGCGCGGTGCACACGCGTACCGCTGGACGGGCGGTCGTCGCTATTGGGCTGACGTCGGGATTCGTCGGCGCCGTGATCGGCGCGACACAAGGTGTGGAGCGATGGCGCCCAGTCCCGCTGCCTACGCTCGCACCGCTCGAGTTGCAGCAGCGCGCCAGGGAATGCACACAGGGCTCGTGATTCGCACTCGAGGTTCGCTCCGATCCGGACTTGCATCCCCGAATGCAGAAGGCCACTGCCAGGTTCGACAGTGGCCTTCTCGTCAAGGCGCCGATTAGCGACGTCCCATGTTCTGCGTTAGTGCGCCGTCGCGAACTGCCGCATGAACTCCTCCGTGCGCGTCTTCATCTCATCGGGCGTCAGATCTTCCGTGTGCGTCGCGATCGTCCACCAATAACCCTCGGGGTCGACGATCATGCCGCACCGGTCTCCCCAGAACTGATCCTGCATTTCACCCATGCCACCCGGCGCGACTTTGGCGCCCGCCTTCAACGCGCGATTGAACAACGCGTCGCAATCGGGGACGTAGAGCCACATCGAGACCGGCGAGCCGCCACGTTCCTGGACCGTGTTTCCGCCCAGCATGTCGTCGTTCACCATGATGAGCGAATCGCCGATGCGAATCTCGGCGTGCATCACTTTGCCGTCCGGTCCATCGGCCCGCGTCACGACCTCGGCGCCGAGGGCTTTCTGGTACCACTCGATGGTCGAGGCGGCATTCGCCAGGACGAGGTGTGGCGTGACGGTGCGATGTCCTTCGGGAACGGGATGCTTTGCTTTGGCCATGTGCCCTCCTGCGAGACCGTGAATCCGCATCCTCGCGAGTTCCGGGCGGGAAGGCAAGTCGGGATACGAAATCTTGACATGCCTGACACGCGTGGTGAATAAACGATCAGCGACGAGAATGTCGTGCACGCTATGTGCGTGCGGCGAACGGCCCGTCACACGCTTGGTGAGATGCTTCGTTGATCGCGACGCCTTCTGCTCCTCGGCTCGCGCTTCCGTGGCGCGCAGAATGTCCAGTGGCGATGGACCTCGCAGCAGGACGATCGTTTCGAGTCGAGCGCGCTCGGCGTGGCTCAAGCGATCGAGACCTGCCCGCTCCAAGAAGCGCAGGTCAATGATCACGTGCCGCGCCGATTGAATCATGTTCGCCCGGCGCCGCCAGGCTTCCTGGATGGCGAGCGGCAGAGGCGTGTCCGACATGCCCGTCGCGACAATCGGATCCGTGAACCGGTCGTTGCCGACTGCGGTTGGGCTTTCGATCCACGCGGAGACAACGCGCTCTCCTGCGCTCGAGGCTGACGAGCGGGTGCTGTTGCCACAGTTGGACCTGCCAACCGCGGCCGCGACCAACATATGTGATCACATGCTAAATCACGCATGCCAATACCAGTTATTACCGGTCCACCTGCGCCATTTGCGACGGGCCGTAGCGCGGGCCGGCGACCTTGCCGGGAGCGAGCGCCGCGTCGAGCTGGGCGAGATCGTCTCTCGTTAGGCGGATGTCGGCGGCGGCCACGTTTTCCTCGAGATACGAGCGGCGCTTGGTGCCCGGAATGGGCACGATGTCCGGTCCCTTGGCGAGGAGCCACGCCAGCGCGATCTGTCCCGGCTTCGCGCCCTTGCGCGCCGCGATGTCGCGCACCACGCCGGCCGCGTGCATGTTCGCGTCGAAGTTGGCGCCCTGGTAGCGCGGGTCGCCGCGGCGGTAGTCGCCCTGCGGATAGTCCTCGGCGCGCTGTACGCGCCCGGTGAGGAACCCGCGGCCTAACGGAGAGAACGCCACCAGCCCGATGCCGAGCTCGCGCAGCACGGGGATGATCGTCGGCTCGAGATTGCGTTCCCACAGCGAATATTCGCTCTGCACGGCGGTGATCGCGTGCACGGCGTGGGCGCGCCGAATCGTCCGTTCGCCCGCCTCGGACAGTCCGAGGAATCGCACTTTCCCCTCGCGCACGAGATCGGCCATCGTGCCGACGACGTCCTCGATGGGCACCGCCGGGTCGACGCGGTGCTGATAGAGCAGGTCGATCCGGTCGGTCTCGAGGCGCCGGAGCGACGCGTCGACCACGTCGCGAATGTGCGCCGGGCGGCTGTCCAATCCGGAAATGGCGCTCTTCTCGAACGTGAAGCCGAACTTGGTGGCGATGACCACGCGGTCGCGCGCGCCGGCGCCTAACTGGGCCAGCGCGCGGCCGAGCAGCGCTTCGTTCGCGTACGGGCCGTACGCCTCGGCCGTATCGAGCAGCGTGACGCCGAGCTCGATCGCGCGGTGAATGGTGGCGATCGACTCGCGCTCGTCGCGATCGTCGCGCGTGCCGTACGCGTAGCTCATCCCCATGAGGCCCAACCCCATGGCGGAGACGGCAAGGCCCTGCGTGCCTAACGAACGGGTGGGCAGCATAGAAGGATCGGTGTGAAGGAGCACGGTGTGCGGCCGCGAAGTGACGACCGCTTTCGCAACTTATCGCGAGAGCCTGGCGTGGACAGGGGCGGCGTGCGGCGAAGGGGGAGGGAAGAGGGAAGAGGAAGCGCTCGCTACGCTGCGCTGGGGGAATCGGCGCCGCTTCACCCGGCGCAGCGCTTCCCCCAGCGAGCGTAGCGAGCGCTTCCCGATTCCCTACGGTGTCGTGTCGTCCAGCGTCACCGTCGGCGCTTCGGTCACGTAGAAGTTCGACGTCGGGTCGAACGAGAACTTCGTGGTGTCGAAGCCGCTCGTGCCCGGCGCGATGAAAGGTCCGAGCGCTGTGACGATGTCATCGATTGTTTTGAACGAGCTCGAGAAGGTACGCTCGAACGCCAGATTGTTCGGTGCCCGGCCGGCCCCGGTTGATGGTTCCGATACGCCAGACAGCCCCTTCGTGCCCGGCAAGTTGAGATCCGCGGCAATGATGCGCGCCAGCGCGCGATGCTCGCACTCGATGCCGAGGATCTGCGCCGCGAGCTGCTTGAGTGCGTCCGTCGAAAGATCGCGCACGCCGATGAGGTACGCGGCGATGAACGCATCCTCGAGCGTCACCAGCGTGTTCACTGTGGTCGCATAACCGGTGTCGGTGAACATGCCGGTGGGAAAATAGAAATCCGTCGTGGCCGCCTTGGCGCCCGCGCCGACCAGCGTCATGTAGTGGATCGCTTCCTGCTCCCGGCCGGCGGCGAGATACCTCTGATCGTCGGCGTGGTCGCCGCCTAACGCAGCATAGGCGGGCGAGCTCTTGATGATGTTGTCGTACATCACGCTGGCCAGTGCCTCGGCGGTCGCGGCCGCATTGATGATCTGCTGGTCGAGGCCGGTCGAGCTGGGTGCCGTCGAGCTCCCGCACGCGGCGAGGAACCCGGTGGCCGAGGCGGCCCCAAGTCCGAACAGGCCGAGTTTGGCGATGAAGATGCGCCGGTCACTGGTGAGACCGGTATCGGGATCGCGGGTCGTGAGGTCGGACGTCGTCATGGGCCGCTCCTTCGAGTGACGGGATGTCGTCGCGGCCGTGATGGTGCGCCAAACTGAACGCCGCCGCGCACGCGGCATACGTCGCGAGTGCGCGAACCGGATCTCTATGTGTCGAGACATCGCGCACGTGCCGATGACCCGACTCGACGAGTGGACCCGCGTCGCGTGCTTCCGAAGCAGGCCCATCAATAGTAGGTGCGCCTGGATCACCACGGCATGGCTGGTGTCTCGCCGCCACGCCGACTTGCGATCGCGATCGGGCGAAACTATGCTTGCCCCAACCTCGTTAGTGGACCTACGATGCCTCGTGATGCCAGCGATCTCCTCCACGGCACGCTCGACGTGCTGGTGCTCAAGACGCTCTCCTGGGGCGCCATGCACGGCTACGCGATCGCCGAATGGATCGAGCGCCGCGGCGGCGGTGAGCTCGTGATCGTCGACGCCGCGCTGTACAAGGCGCTGCACCGGCTCGAGGAAGGCGGCGCAGTGGCGTCGGAGTGGGGATTGTCCGACAACAATCGGCGAGCCAAGTACTACTCGCTCACGTCCCGCGGCCGCTCGCGGCTGCGCACCGAGGCCGAGACATGGAAGCGGTACGCGCTCGCCGTTGGGCGGATCATCGAGTCGAGCTGACCGTGCGCGTTCCCTCCGGTGTGCGCCGCGCGTTCCACCTGCCCGTGTCGAAGGGGCAGATCGCGCGCGACCTGGAGGAGGAAGTGGATTTTCACCTGGCCATGCGCGCGCAGGCGCTGTCGCGCACCGGCCTAACGGAAGACGAAGCACATGACCAGGCGCGCCGGCGGTTCGGCGACGTCCAGGATCTGCGAGACTACTGCGTCGCCCTCGAGGTGCCACACATGCAACGGGCCCAATTTCGCGAGCGGATGTACTCGATCGTGCAGGACCTGCGGTTCGCGGTGCGCCAATTCCGGCGGTCGCCCGGCTTCGCGATCATCGCGAGCGTGACGCTTGCCCTCGGGATCGGCGCCACGACGGCGATCTTCAGCGTGGTGAACGGCGTGGTGCTCAGGCCGCTGCCGTTCAGCCGGCCGGGGCAACTCGTCCAGCTGTGGGGCATCGACGCGAACGGGAAGCACCTCCACTTTGCCGATCCGACGTTCGATCATCTGGCGGCGGAGAACCACACGCTGAGCTCGCTCGCCGAATACAACAGCAGCGACCTGTCGCTCTCGGCGAACGGCACCGTGGCGCGCGTGACCGCGTCCGGCGTCTCGAAACAGTTTTTCCAGGTGCTCGACGTTAGGCCGGAGATCGGCAGGTTATTCGCGCCCGAGGACCAGCAGAAGGGCGCGCCGATGGTGGCGGTGATCAGCCACGGGCTCTGGATGCGGCTCTTCGGCGGGTCGCCGGGCGTCGTCGGCACCACGGTGAAAAGCGGGCAGACATCGCTCACGATTATCGGCGTGCTGCCGGCCGGCACCGAGTATCCTGCCGGCAACGATGCCTGGTACCCGCGCGAGCCGTTCGGCGAGAACACGAGCTATACGGCGCACAATTGGAACGTGATCGCGCGGGTGAAAGACGGCCTGACGACGGACGCGGCGACGCGCGATGTCTCGATGGTGCTGCGCCGTCTGCACGCCGCCGTCGGCGAAGCGACGTGGACGTTCGACGGAACGGCGATTCCGCTGCGCGACCAGATCGTCGGCCGCGTGAAGGTGCTGCTGCTCCTCATTCTGGGCGCGTCCGGCGTGCTGCTGCTGATCGCGTGCGCGAACGTGGCCAATCTCATCATCGCGCGCCTGGCCGTTAGGCAGAGCGAGATCGCGGTGCGCGTGGCGATCGGTGCCGGCCGCGCGCGATTGGCGCAGCAACTGCTGATCGAGACGTCGCTGCTCGCGGCCGTGGGCTGCCTGGGCGGCATCCTGATCGCCGCGGGCGGCACGCGGGCGCTGCTCGTGTTGCGGCCGGCGCTCATTCCACGCGTGGGCGAGCTGTCGCTCGACTGGCGTGTGATGGTGTTCGCGATTTTCGTCGCGGCGGCGACCGCGATTGCGTTAGGCCTGCTGGCCGCGTGGCGCGGGACGCGCGGCGATCTGCGTGCTGCGCTGTCGCAGTCGCAGCGCACCCAGGGCGGGGGCGGCGCGAGCTATCGCGTACGCGGCTCGCTGGTGGTGCTGCAGTTGGCGATGACGGTGGTGTTGCTGATCGGCGCCGGACTGCTCGGCCGCAGCTTCGTGCGGCTCATGAACATCGACCCCGGATTCCGCACGCACGGCATGATCGTGGCGGCTACCGCATACGACGATCCGCGGGGAGCCGACTACCTGACCAAGCGGACGCTCTACTACCAGCAGCTCGCCGAGCGGGCGCGCGCGATTCCGGGTGTCACGAGCGTCGGCATCTCGGATGCGCCGCCGTTCTCGAACGGAAGCAGCAACGGCACCTTCCTCGTACTCGACAACGCCGGCGAGAAGTTCGCGATGAGCGATTTCGATGCGCTGGCCCGCGACAAGTCGCGCACCGGCGAGGCCACGTATCGTACGGCGAGCTCCGGCTACTTCAAGGCGATGGGGATTCCCGTGATCGCCGGCCGGGTGTTCGATGATCAGGATCGCGCCGGCGGTCCGCAGGCCGCGGTGATCAACGCCGCGCTGGCGCACAAGCAGTGGCCTAACGAGAGCGCGATCGGCAAGGTGGTCGAGTTCGGCAACATCGACGGCGACGTCACGCCGATGACCGTCGTCGGCGTGGTGGGCGATACGCGCGAGGAGGATCTCGCCGCCGATCCGCAGCCGGCGATCTACGTCGACTTCGACCAGCGCACCGGCAACAGCCAGGACATGTACGTCATCATGGCCGCGTCGCAGGAGGCGTCCGCGATTGCGGCGGCGCGGCGGTCGTTCACGCAGGTCCGCGCCGACATCCCGATGCGTTTCCTTACGGTAGAGGACATCATCGGCCGGTCGGTGGAGAGCCAACGGTTCATGCTCCTGCTCGTCGGCGTGTTCGGCACGGTCGCGCTGCTCCTCGCGACGCTCGGCGTGTACAGCGTGATTTCGTACCTGGTCGCGCAACGCGGACGCGAGATCAGCATTCGCGTAGCGTTGGGCGCGTCGGCGTCAGAGATCGTTGGGCTCGTGCTCAAACAGGGCATCATTCTGGCGGTGGTGGGAGCGGTGGTGGGCGGCGTCGGGGCGCTGGCGGCCACACGACTGCTCAAGCAACTGCTCTATCAAGTGAGCACCACGGATCCGATTTCGTTCGCGTTCGTGCTCGTGGTCTTGTGCGGGGTGGCGCTGTTGGCGAGCTATGTGCCCGCGCGGCGCGCGGCGATGTTCGAACCGATGGATGTGCTCCGCGGGGGATAGATGTTCGTTATCCTTCGAGCCAGAGCGAGAAAGCCCTCCACTCGGGAGGGCGATCAGCCTCGAATCAGAACTCCGCTCGAAGCGCGACATGAGGGCTCACGATGGCGCGCGTGGAGGGCTTCCTCGCTCTGTCACAGGGATAACGAAAAGGAAACTGAGGGATCGTTCGGCGGCGCGGAACCGCGCGCGGCTGTTCGTGGCGAGATAAGTTGTTGTTGTTTTTGAAAACGGCCAGCTGGTCACCGACCGATGCGCACGCAAGCCGTGGGATGAATCAACCGGGCGCTATATCACCGTTCCGCTGCGACTCCAGTCAAGCTTCGACGAATCGATAGCGGGCCCGTCCGGACACGAACGGACACTGCAGGACTCTTGTTGAAAGCAAGAAACTACTCGGCCGCATGCTTCAGATGGGCGAGGATGAAAATCGGGATCGAGCCCAACTGCACGATCATCGCGAAGGCGATCACTGCCGGAATGGACGCGCGGTACAGGAGACCCGTGGCGATGCTGCCCACGAGCCAACCGGTGCCGTAGCCGGTGTAGAAGACCCCGAAGGCGAGATTGCGTTTGCCCTCGGGCAACATGCCCGCGAGCACGGCCTTGAGCAGCGTGTCCTGCGTGGCGTAGCCCACGCCCCATAGCACGAGACCGACGAGCGCGGCGCCGAATCCGCCGAGGAACACGAACGGCGCGAAGAGCGAGCTCACGAACACGGCTACGAGCACCACCTTGAGCCCCGCGCGATCGTACAGCCTGCCTAACGCAAGGTTGACGAATACGCCCACGCCGGTCGAAATGGCGAGCAACAGCGGGATCCAGGTGAGCGACACGACGTGCGTGCTCGCCAGATGGAACGAGATGAACTCGAAGCTCATGAGGCCCGCGCCAAAGCACGACGCCGCGAGCATGAAGAGCCAGAAGGCCGGCGTGAAACCGGCGGGCAGCGCGCGCCGGTCGCTCTCTTTTTCCAATCGCGACGGCACGGGAAAAATGACGCGCGCCACCACGAGCGCCACGATCGCCAGCGCAGCCGACGCGAAGAGCAGCGTGTATCCGGTGCGGTAGCCCAGCCCGCGCGAGAGGGCGATCGCCAGAATGATCGGGCCTAACGTCGCGCCCGTCTCGTCGAGCGCCGAGTTGAGCCCGTACACCCAGCCGCGGCCGAGCGCGCCGGTGGAGTACGAGAGCATCGCGCCGACCGTCGGCTTGCGGATCGCCCGGCCGATCCGTTCCGTGAGGATGAGCGCGCCGGCAACGTACCAGTTGCCGGCGAACGCCATCAAGGGCACGGCAAACAGATTGATGATGTAGCCGACGAACGTGAGCGCCCAGTATTTGCCGCTCTTGTCGGCGGCCCACCCCGACACGGCCCGCAGGCTGTAGCCAAGGAATTCGCCGAGTCCGGCGACGATGCTGATGGCTGCCGCGCCGGCGCCTAACGACGCCATGAACGGACCGTTGATGCTGCCGCCGCCCTCGTACGTGATGTCGGCGAACAGGTTGACGATGCCCATCACCACCACGAACGCGAACGCGGACGCCGCCAGGGCGGCGTACCGCGAGCGCGCCGGGCTCTGCGCCGCGGGCTCGGTCACCAGACGCCTAACGGCCGATCATGAGGATCGTGAACGAACCGGGCACCGGTGTCCCGAACGCCGCACGCGTGCCGGGCATCGCGCCGGCCGGCGGCGGGTTCCGCTCCAAACTGATGGTAAAGATGTGATTCGTTTTCGTGTCGAGCGTGATCGTGCGCGCGCCGTCCATCGTCTTGAGATCTTCCTCGAGCGCGAAGCGCGTCGGGCTCTGCTCCTTGACCACGGTGAGCGTGCCGTTGGCGCCGGTGCTGAACGCCTCGTCGGTCGCCGGATTGAACACCGCGCCGTCGGAGCGGCCGGCGAGCGGCAGGCTGTCGAGGATCGTTCCGTTGGTCGCGCTCAACACGACCATCATCGGTTGCGGCGGATCGGCCGGCGGGTTGCCCGATTGCGCACAGGCGGCGAACAGCACGCGACGCTTGGCGTCGAGCGCGAGCCCGTTGCACCGGCCGCGGTCGCCTAACGAATAGTGGCCGGTGGCGCGCATGGCTTTGGTGTCGACCACGGTCACGCTGCCCAACGAGTCCTGCATTACGACGTACATCGTGCCGCGGCCGTCGGACACCGCCTCCTCGGGCACGCCACCCAGGTCGATGGTGCCGAGCACCGTGCCGTCGGTGGCGTCGATGACGGTGGCGTTGCGCGTCGGGTGGCTGAAGATGTAGACCCGGCGGTTGAACGGGTCGAAGAGAATCCCATCGGGCCGCGCGGGCGCCACGGGGATTTGCTTGATGATGGTCAGCGTCTTGGTGTCGAACATCGTCACGGCCGGGCTGCTCGAGAATCCGTGTCCGGATTTGGGGTCCACCGCCACGCCCTGGCCGCCGCTGTTGGGGATCTCGCCTAACGGAGCGAGCGTCTCGAGGTCGAACACCGTAATGCGCCCGGGCACCTCGGCCTTGGCCGGGGTGGAGTCGGTGGCCGGTTGGGCGCGCTGTCCGCCGCGCGGGATGTAGAGACGCCGGCCCGCCACGTCGGCGTACACATAGTCGTACCCGCCTTCCCCGCCCACACGCGACGTCTTGATCACGCGGTACGGCTCGGTGGTGGAGGGTTCCTGTGCACTGAGCGCGGTGGCGCCCAACGCGAGGAAGAGGACGGGGCAGATCACGCCGAATCGCATGTCGAATGTCCGAGGTGTGTGTGATTTTGTTCCGTGAACACCATATTGCCGCGCCGCCGACTGAGTGTCAAAGCGATGTCATGCGTGACGCGCGGGCTCGCGAAACCGATCACGACGCAAACCGTACTCATTCACTCGATGACACAGCCCTCGTACGCCCTCGAAGCGCGCGGCGCACGTCGCGTCGCGACGATCGCATGCGTCACGTTGCCGGCAGCATGCGCCACCGCGCAACCTGCCAACTCATCGGTGGCAGGCGTGCTCACTCCTGGCGAGCCGACGCTCATGATTCCGCCGCTCGACGATCCCGCGGCGGAGGTCCCGGTGTATCTCCAGCGGGCGACCGGTGACACCGCGGCGCAATTGGTCTCGCACATATGTGTCACCGGCGTAGCCGCGGATTCCGGAACGACGCTCGTTAGGGACTGGGCCCCGCCGTTTCAGTCCAGCGATACCCTGGTCGTCGATGCGCGCACGTTGCGCGGATGGGCCGCGCCTCGAACACCGCAAATTGAGCCAGTACTCCGCCCGCAGACCCATGGTGCCGGCAGCGCGTGCGTGCCAACTTTGGCACCATGCGACGATCATTCTTTGCCCTGCTGCTGGCCGTGCCGCTCATCTCCGGTGCGCCGCACGCCGACAAGTCGTACCAGGTTGGGCGCATCGAGACCCGATTGGGCGAAATCCTGTTCGTGCTCGACGACCAGACGCCGCACCACACGGCGAGCTTCATCAAATTGGCGGGCGAGCACTACTGGGACACGCTGACGTTCAATCGTGTGATCCAGAACTTCGTGGCGCAGGGCGGGTGCCCGGACACGCCCGAGGGATTCTCCAAGTCGCCGTATCTCCTCGCGCCTGAATTCAGGCCTGAGCTACGGCACGTCTATGGCGCCGTCGGCGCCGGGCGCGACAACAATCCCCAGCAGCTCTCGGCCGGCTGCCAGTTTTACATCGTGGCCAACAAGGCGGGTCTGCCGCGGCTCGACGACCATTACACGGTGTACGGCCAGGTCTTCAAGGGTATGGACGTGGTCGAGTCGATCGTGTCGCAGCCGAAGGACTCGACCAACAAGCCGCTCACCCCCATTCCGCTGCACATCGACGTCGTGACGATGACCAGCGCCGAGCTGGCACGCCACGGGTACGCTCCCAGGTAGATCGTTAGGTATGACACGCGACCTCCAATACAGGATGAGACTCATGATCGCGCGACCCACCGCACTCGTGCTCGCCACCGTGTTCGCCGCTGCTTCCGCCGTTTCGGCCGCCGCCCAGGGCGCGCCGACGGCCACCGAGCCCGGGGCGTCCATGCTTGCGTTAGTCAATCTGCCGGCCAAGGACGGCGCGAAGTTGACGGTGAGCACGCCGGCATTCACGGCCGGCGGCGACATCCCGTTCGAGAACACGCAGTATCGCGGCAACATTTTTCCGGGGCTCGAGTGGAGCGCCGGGCCATCGGGCACCAAGTCGTACGTCATCATCCTCCAGGACGGCGATGCGATGCGCAACGGCGCGCCGATTTTCCATTGGAGCATGATCAACATCCCGGCATCGATCACCAAGCTCGAAGCGAAGATGAGCGCGCCGCCGGCCGGTGCATCGTACGGGCCCAACATTCGGGGCGCGAACCAGGCGTACATGGGACCGCACACGCCCGCGGGCCCCAAGCACCGCTATCACTTCCAGGTTTTTGCGTTGGACACGACGATTCCGTCGGACGCGACCACCAACTACGACGCGCTCACGGGCGCGATGAAGGGTCACGTCCTGGCGAGCGGCGAAGTGATCGGGTTAGGCCAGATCGCGCCGGACGCGACGCACTGATGGAGCTCGCCGCATCTCCGGAGGCCATCGAGTCGGCGCGCGGCCGGCTGCGCGGCATCGCGGTACGCACGCCGCTCGTGCCGCTCGAGATACCGGGTCGCACGCGGCCGATCTGGCTCAAGCTCGAGACGCTGCAGCCGGTGGGATCCTTCAAGATCCGCGGCGCGGGATCGGCCATCACGGCCGCGCCGCGCGATCGGTTGGCGCACGGCGTGTACACCGCGAGCGCGGGCAACATGGCCCAGGGTGTCGCGTGGTGTGCCCGCGCGGTGGGCGTGCCGTGCACGGTGATCGTCCCCGAGCACGCGCCGGCCGCCAAGATCTCGGCAGTCGAACGGTTAGGCGCCACCGTCGTGCGCGTGCCGCTCGCCCGGTGGTGGCAGGTGATGGTCGAGCGCAGCTATCCCGGCATGGATGGGTTGTTCGTGCATCCGGTGTCCGATCCGGACGTGATCGCCGGCAACGCGACGATCGCCGCCGAGATTCTCGAGGACGCCCCGGAAACCGACACGGTGCTGATACCGTTCGGTGGCGGCGGACTCTCGTGCGGGGCGGCGCTGGGCCTTCGCGCGCGCGGGTCCAAGGCACGCGTCTTCGCCTGCGAGGTCGAGACGGCCGCGCCACTCGCCGCGTCGCTGCGCGCGGGCAAACCATCCACGGTAGAGCGGACGCCGAGTTTTGTCGACGGCATCGGAATCGGCAGCCTGCTCGAGGAGATGTGGCCGCTCGCGAGCACATTGTTAGGCGGAAGCCTCGTGAGCTCGATCGATGAAGTTGCCGGCGCGGTGCGGTTCATGGCCGAGCGGGCGCACGTGATCGCCGAAGGGGCAGGGGCCGCCGCGGTGGCCGCCGCAATGGCCGGCAAGGCGCCCGGCGACAACGTCGTCTGCGTCGTATCGGGCGGGAGCATCGACCTCTCGAAGCTCGTGACCATTCTCCAGGGCGGCGTTCCGTCGTAACGCTCAAGGGAACTGCGCGGGGAGAACGCGGGTATGTAGGCGTAACTCCCAACCAGGACGTCATGCGTTTTCTAGAGAATGGTCTTCGCGGCGCTACCCGTGGGCGCGCCTTCTGCGTTAGGCAGACGCTCGTCTCGGGTATCGTGTTGGGCATCGCGATCGCCGGCTGCTCGAGCGATTTGGTGACGGCGCCGCCGACCACGAGCCAGAATGTCGCGCTCATGGCGCGGTTCGATTCGGTGCTCGGCACGCTGGATCCCGACACGCAAGCGCGCCGGCGCGAGCTCTACTCCAAGGCCATCACGCTACTGGCCTTCGGTGCGCCCGTGCAGAACGTGCACATTACCGTAAACGGCACGACGCAGTCGTACTCGGGCGTCGGCGGATTCATCGTCAGCGATGACGTCGAGGGCAATCCGACGGATTCCGCGTACACGCTGATGGCGTGGCGCGGAGATGCAGCCGATACGCTGTCGCAAGTGGCGGTCTTCGAGCAGGTGAGCACGTTCGAGATCACCTATGGCACCACGCACGTTGGCAGCATCGGCCAGGCCAACGGCGCCGTGCAGGCTCAGGCGCCACACGATTCCTGCACGTCGTACCTGGACCACTTGCCGCCCGATGTGAGCGTGCCGAACGGTCTCACGTGCAAGCTCGAGAGCGTCACGCTGTCCGCGTCGGGGAACACCGACATGCCGGGAACCTTCGCGTTTCCATCGCAGGTCGTGGCGGGCGTCCGCGTCGACGGGCACGTTGGCGGTTAGGCGAAGGCCCGTGCGCCGAACGCGGGTGGAACGGAGGGTCGTCGCCCTGGCGATGTGCGCGATCGGGGCGGCATGAAGCGCTGACCTATGGCGAGGAGGCCGGGATGTCGGAACAGGACGCGATCGAACGTGCGCGCGAAGACGCGCGAGAGGGGAAGTCGGCATCGACCCAGGCGGGCGAGTTCGTGCGAGAAGTGATCGAGCGTGTACGGGAAGGGAAGGAAGAGGGCGTCAAGTCCGCCAAGCAGGCCATCGCGATCGGGCTGTCGAAGGCGCGGCGCGCCGGCGTGAAGCTCTTGCCACGCAAGGGCTCGTCGGCCAAGACGAAAAAGAAAGCGAAACAGGATCTCGCCAAGGGCCAAAAGCGCGCGCGCGGTGCATCGAAGCGCTCGGGGTCGGCCAAGAAAGCCGGTCGCACCAGGAAGGCAGGCGGTGGCTCGGCCGCGCGGAAGTCGACACGCACGCGGGCACGTCGCAAGAGCTGACGAACCGGTCCGGCGCCGGCGCCCGGGTGCGGCCGGTCGCCGTTAGGCGAAGATCCCGACCTGGCCGCCGGTGTGCCAGAACAACACGGTTGCATCGGCGGAAATCCGGTTGGCCCGCACCGCGGCGATGAGCGCCGCCAGCGCCTTCGCCGTGTACGTGTTGTCCACGAACACGCCTTCGTGGCGCGCGGCGAGTTGCTGCGCCTCGCGCGAGGCGTCGCTCGGCACGCCGTAGCCGTCGCCGATGAACGCGTCGTTCACCTCGATCGGGCGCGCGGCGGCGAGCACAGCGCCATCCACGCCCAGCTGCGATCCCAACCCGGCGATGATGTCACGGATTCGGTTGGTGATGGACGCCGCGGGATCGTCCGGGCTCACGCCCATCACGCGGGTCGCAACACCGTTGAGAACGCAGCCGGCCACCAGGCCGGCCTGCGTACCGCCGGATGAGCCGGCGTGGACGATGATGTCGGGCGGCGCGCCCTGTGCCAGCATCTCGCCCACGGCGCGCACGTAGCCCATCGCGCCTAACGGAGTCGACGCACCCAAGGGAATAGTGGCGGGCACGTGTCCATCCCGGCGCGCCTGGTCGGCGGCAGCGGCGACCGCCGCGTTGCGCTCGTCGCGCGACGAGACGTACTGGACGTGCGCGCCGAGCAACGTGTCGAGCAGTGCGTTCGCCGTCGGCCGCTCCTGGCGTGTGCCGTTCGCGATCAGCACGCAGCGCATGCCGAGCATCGCGGCCACCGCGGCGGTTACGCGCGCGTGATTCGATTGTATACCGCCGGTCGTGATCAACGTGTCGGCGCCCGATGCGAGGGCTTCGGCGCCCACGTAGGCCAGCTTGCGCACTTTGTTGCCGCCGAAGCCGAACGGAATGACATCATCGCGTTTGATGAGCAGCTTGGGGCCGCCGCCGAGCGCCGCGCGCAGGCGCGGCATCTCGTGAATGGGCGTCGGCGCTGTCACGATGGGTAGCATGGAGAGCGCGCCGAGTCGCTCCAATGCGGTGCGTGCGCCCTGAATCGTCTGGGGCATGTTGCCTAACGTGCGAGGGAATCGGTGCACCGGCGTCGATCGCCGTGCCGACGAGCCCGGTGCGGCACATCGGCTGCGCCCGAACGATGTTCGCCAACGACTGGGCCGTCAACCGGCGTGTGGCGTATTCTATGCACCTATCGCGTCCGTGAAGCGTTCGCGGCGCGCATGGCTCGACGCGCGCGACGGTGACGAGACCCGCGCGCGCGACAGGCGAGCGGGTGTGGTTCGCCACATGCTCGACGTGCTCATCGCGTCGGATCCCGGCCTAACGCGCACGCGCTCTGCGGCGCGGGCCACGCTCACCGCCGCCGCCGCATCCCTTGCGCTGGTACCCCTGGCGCACTGGCGTCGCGAGCCGGCCGCGCTCGTGTTGGCCGGTATCGTCGTCGGCGTCATGGCTGCCGCGCGGACCTATGAGGATTCGCTCGGGGCGCGGCGCGTGACGATGGTCCTGGCCATTCCCGTCGGCCTCGCCACCGTGGGCGTGGGGTCGATGGCCGCCTCGCGACCGTGGCTCGTCCAACTGCTGTTGTGCGTAGTGGTGTTCGGCGGCACGTTCGCTCGCCGATATGGCCCGCGCGGCAGCACGTTAGGCCTGATCGCCTTCATGAGCTACTTCTTTTCGCTGTTCGCGCCAGCCGGCGCGAACGACCTTGCGCTGACATCGCTCTCGATCGTGTCGAGCGTGGCGATCGCCTACATCGTGACCTTCGGCCTCGTGCGCGAGAGGCCCGGCCGGCTGCTCGACCGCTTGCGCGCCGCCTTTCGCGCCCGCGCGGCAAGCGTGCTGGACTCGCTCGCGTCCCTGACATTCGCCCGCGGGCAACTCCGGTGGCAGCGACATCGCTTGCGCGTGACGCTCGCCCGTCTCCACGATGCGGCGCTTGCCCTGGAGGACGAAGCCGAAGCGCGCCGCCATCGAGGCGCTGCGGCCGATCGCTGGGCCATGGACGTCTTCAGGACGGAGCTGGCGGTCGAAACGCTGGCGCACGAGGTGGATGCGCTCCGGCGCACCGGCGCTCCGGCGCGCGAGCGCGCCCGCGTCGCCACCCGGATCGCAGCGTTAGGCATGAGGGTGCGCGACGGGCAAAGGCACGCGCCCGGCCCCGCCGATGCGGTACTCGGCGAAGCGCTCACCGCGTCGGGCGGGATCACGCCGCTCGGTCCCAACCCGGACGCGACGGCGGCGCCGCGCACTGCGATCGAGCCGACGCTTCGCCTGTCGCTGCAAGCCGCGATCGCGGCGGCGATCGCGACGATCGCGGGCCATCCCGTCTCGTCGGCGCGGTGGTACTGGGCGGTGGTCGGCGCATTTGTCGTGTTCATGCGCGCGACCAATCGCGCGGAGAGTCTGTCCCGCGCGTGGCAGCGCGTGCTGGGCACGATGGGAGGCGTGGCGTTAGGCGTTGTCGTCGCGCAAGTGGTCGGGGGCAATCGGACTGCAGCCGTCATCCTGTTGTTCGCCAGCGTGTTCGGCGCGTTCTATTTCAGCGGCCTTTCGTATGCCTGGATGATGGTGTTTTTCACGACGGCGCTCGCGCTGCTGTACGACACCATGGGCAATTATTCGTCGGCGCTGCTCCAGTTGAGGCTCGAGGAGACCGTGATCGGGGCCGGGATCGGCGCCGTCGTCGCGAGCGTCGTGCTGCCGGCGCCGGCGCGCGCATCAATTGAGCGCCGCGCGATCGATCTTCTGGCTGCGGCCGATCGAGCGGTGGCCGCCCTCACGGCGTCCGATGCGGCGTCGCTGCCGCTCCGCGCACGCTTGCGTTGGGCACGGGATGTGGATCGCGCCGTACAACGCCTCCGGCAGGCAACGAGCCCGGCGTGGGAGATCAACGCGCCGTTGCGTGCGCCGCCATACATGGAATCGGTTCGCCCGGCGGTCGAGCTGGCATACGCGGTGCGCCACCTGGTGGCGCAATCGGCCAAGGCGGCCGGCGACCGCCGCGATGCTCTCGCGCCAACGGCGGCCCCGGAATGGCTCGCGCGTATCGCGGCCGCGCGAACCGCACTCGCAGTCGCTGCCGGGCTGCCGGCGCCGCTGGCGCCGATGACGCGACACACCGAGATTTCGTGAGTGCGCGTGGCCGCGAGTTTCCCGCGTCCATGCATGCCTAACGGAGAGAGCGGGCCATCGTGTCTCGGACGTATGCAGTCAAAGAACTGTACTACACGTTGCAAGGCGAGGGCGCGCAGACCGGCCGCGCGGCGGTGTTCTGCCGCTTCGCCGGCTGCAATCTGTGGACGGGCCTCGAGCGCGACCGCGCCGGCGCCGTCTGCACGTTTTGCGACACGGACTTCGTCGGCACGGATGGCCCGGGCGGCGGAAAATTCGCGATGCCGGCAAATCTTGCGCATGCGGCGGCGCGCACCTGGAACGACGACCGGGCGCGAACGGGAAACCCGCTCGTCGTGTGCACGGGCGGCGAGCCCCTCCTGCAGCTCGACGTCCCGCTCATAGATGCGTTTCACGCCGAGGGGTTCGAAGTGGCGATCGAAACCAACGGCACGAAACCCGCGCCGCCCGGTCTCGATTGGATTTGTGTGAGTCCCAAGGCCGGTGCGCCGCTCCGCCTCGTACAGGGCGACGAGCTCAAGCTCGTCTATCCGCAAGTGCAACCGGAGGCGCAGCCGGAGCGATTCGAGTCACTGCAGTTCCGGTATTTCTTTCTACAGCCACTGGACGGCGATCAGCGCGCCGAGAATACACAGCGCGCGCTCGCCTACTGCCTTGCGCATCCGCGCTGGCGATTGTCGCTGCAAACACACAAGCTCTTGGGCATTCCCTGACCAACGCGCCGATCGCGCCGCCTCACGGCCATTCGGACACCGGCCGGTCCAACGCCGCGCGATCCCACTTGCCTAACTCTGCCGCGGCCTCGTACGCCGCGTGCGCGAAATCCAGAATCGCGTCGTCGGGCGATGTCGCGCGGCGCACCACGTCGTACGGCATCAGGAACTCGTGCATTGTCCCGTCGTACCCTGCGCCCGTGGGACGCACGGCACGCGCGGCATAGCCGGGGGGTTCCGGGTATGCGTACGCGTAGAAGGCGGGGCCCGCCATGCCCGGGCTCCCGGGCCAGAGGCCGACGCTGCAGCACTCGTGGGAGTACGCTTCCACCATCACCCAATCGGGACAGTGAGGCGCACCGCCGGGATGCCGCGGCGCACGGCGTCCCGAGAATCGCGTCTGCGCGAGATCGAAGCTGCCCCAGAAAAAGTGCGTCGGGCTGCTCTTGCCGAAGAACCGCCCGCGAAATCGTTCCAACACGCGGTGGGTTTCCCGCACAATCACCCACCAGGTATGCGCCGATTCGGCGTCGTACGACTTGTGCGTGGTGTCTTCGGCGAACGGAATCGCGAGCTCGACCTCGACGGGAACGGGGTGCATGTCCGCCGATAGATCGAGCGACCGCAGCGCCTCGAGGTACGCCGCGTAGAACGCCGCCACCGACTGCGGCACGAGCGGGAGTGTGGTGGTGCGACCGTCACTCGACCGCACGTCGAGCTCATGCGCGATGAAATCGAAATCGACCGAGAACGACCGCACGCCATCGCCCGCGGGCATCGACGAGGTCGTGAGCCCGCGCGGCGTGACATACAGCGCAACCTGCCACCAGTGATTGACCATCGGCGCGTGAGCGAGACGCGTCTTCCCCACGATCTGCGTCCACATGTGCAGCGTGGCGTACGTGTCCTGCCAACGCGCGAGCGGAAGGTCGGGCCAGCGTGCAGCGGTATCGGCAGCGTTGAGCGTTTGGGTCACATCCCAACATATCCGCGCCACAGGTGTCGCTCAAGAACTCACGCTCCGCGCCACGCCCAAGTAGCTTCCTGAACATGAGCGACGCGTCACTTCGCCCGCGCGCTGTGGTCTTGCTCAGCGGCGGACTCGACTCCACCACCGTGCTCGCCGTCGCGCGCCGCGATGGGTTCGACGTCGCCGCGCTCTCGGTGCGCTACGGTCAGCGCCACGCGGCCGAGCTCGATGCGGCGGCGCGCATTGCCCAACGGATGGGCGTTTCGCGACACGAGATCGTCGACCTCGACCTGCGCGCCTTCGGCGGTTCCGCGCTCACCGCCGCCATTCCCGTGCCGAAAGACCGCGGCGATGATGCGATCGGAGCCGGCATCCCGGTCACGTACGTCCCCGCGCGCAACACCGTGTTTCTCTCGCTCGCGTTGGCGTTCGCCGAGACGTTGGGCGCGGCGGACATTTTCATCGGCGTGAACGCCCTCGACTACTCTGGCTATCCGGATTGCCGCCCGGCGTTCATCGAAGCGTTCGAGCGCCTCGCCAACCTCGCCACGAAAGCCGGTGTCGATGGCGCGAGCCGGTTCGCCATCCATGCGCCGCTCCTCCATCGCTCCAAGGCCGAGATCATTGCGTTAGGCCTTTCGTTAGGCGTGGACTACGGCGACACCTGCAGCTGTTACGACCCGCTGCCGGCCGGCGAGGCGTGCGGACATTGCGACGCCTGCCTCCTCCGCCTCCGCGGCTTCGAAGCGGCCGGCGTGCGCGACCCCATCCCCTACGCCGCGCCGCCCCGCTGAGCCCCCTTCGGAGCGTTCCTTGACACGCGCTGTACCGCGTCCTATTTGACTCGCCACACGTGCGACGCACGCATTAACTCGCACGCACGGCCCCTGCACCCAACGAGACCCGACTGTGGAGACACGCGACGACCTTCCGCGCCCGGAACGTGACGACCCGCAAAGCGACGTCACCCGGCGCGACTTTCTCGTGCGCACCGGATTGCTCGGCGGCGCGCTCACGCTCCTTCCCGGCAGCCCGGCCATCCTGCGCAACGTCGTGCGCCGAACCGCGCGTGCAGCGCCCGGTGCGGTGTCACCGCTCGCTGCGCCCGGCGACGATCTGGCACCCCTCTATTCCGGATTGGAGTGGCGACTCCTGGGTCCGTTCCGCGGCGGACGCACCGACGCCGTATGCGGCGTCCCGAGCCGGCCTAACGAATTCTACTCCGGGTCGGTGAACGGCGGCCTCTGGAAGACCACCGATGCCGGCCGCGTGTGGGAGCCCGTCTTCGACGCCAATCCCGTCGCATCGGTCGGCGCCGTCGCGGTTGCACCGTCTGCGCCCGACACCGTCTATGTGGGCAGCGGCGAGTGCACGCTGCGCGATTCCACCGGCTTCGGCAACGGCATGTACAAGTCCACCGATGCCGGCAAAACGTGGACGCACATGGGGCTCGACGGCACGCAGCACATCGGCAAGGTCGCAGTCCACCCGCACGATCCGAATGTCGTGTTCGTCGCGGCGATCGGAAACTTCTACGGACCGAATGCCGATCGCGGCATCTTTCGCTCGGCCGACGGCGGCCACAGTTGGAAGAAGGTCCTGTTCAAGAACGAGAACGTCGGCGCCGTCGAAGTCGTGATCGATCCGACCAATCCGAACGTGATCTACGCCGGCCTGTGGAATACGCGACGCCCACCCTGGTTCGTATACGCGCCCACCAATGGTCCCGGCGGCGGCATCTACAAGTCGACCAACGGCGGCGATACGTGGACCGAGCTCACGAACGGTCTGCCGAAGGAAGGCATCGGCAAGACCGGCATCGCGGTGTGCCCCGGCAATCCGCAGCGCGTGTACGCCGTGATCGACGATCTCGTGCCCGATCCGAGCATTCCGGTCGACACGTCGGCGGCCGCCGTTGCCGGGCGACAGTTTGGCGTGGGCGTGCCCGGGTTAGGCGGTTTCTTCCGCTCCGATGACGCCGGCGCGACCTGGACCCGTTTGTCTAACGACTCGGCTCTCTGGGGAAGGGGATGGTACTTCGAGCACGTCGCCGTCGACCCGAAGAATGCCGACATCGTGTACGTGGCCAACGTATCCGTGTCGCGGTCGATGGATGGCGGTCACACATGGGTGCCACTGCGCGGCTCACCCGGCGGCGACGACTATCATCAGCCGTGGGTGTCGCCCGACGATCCGAATACGATGATCGTCGCCAGCGATCAGGGCACCGTGATCACGCACAACGCGAAGGCCGACGATCCGCGCGATGTGACGTGGAGCTCGTGGCTCAATCAGCCGACGGCGCAGATCTATCACGTGTCCGTCGACTATCGGTTTCCGTATTGGGTGACCGGTGCGCAGCAAGACAGCGGCGCCGTTGCGGTGCGCTCGCGCGGCAAGTTCGGCGAGATCTCGATGCGCGATTGGGAGCCGATCGGTGCGGGTGGCGAAAGCGGATACACCGCAGGCGATCCGCTGCATCCCGGCATCGTGTTCGGCGGTACCGGACAGCGCTTCGACCTGGCGCTCAACGTTGCCGTAGCGGGCACGACCGCTCCGCAGGTTCCGAAGGGCGAGACTGCGCGCGCCGACTGGACGCAGCCGCTCGTGGTGTCCCGCGCCGATCCACGCGCGCTGTACTACGGCAATCAATATCTCTTCCGCTCGACCGACTGCGCGCAGACGTGGACGAAGGTGAGCCCCGATCTCACGCGGCCGCAGCCCGGCGCGCCGCAGGGACTGGACGCCGCAGCCGCCGCGGACACCGGGGCTAACGGACAGCGCGGCGTGATCTACACCATTGCGCCGTCTCCGATTCTCGTTCCCATGGTGTGGATCGGCACCGATGACGGCGCCATCCAAGTGACCATGGACAACGGCGGTCACTGGCAAAACGTGACGCCACCGGCGATGACCGCATGGAGCCGCGTGACGATGCTCGAGGCATCGCACTTCGACTTGAACACCGCGTACGCGAGCGTCGATCGCCACCAGCTGCAGGACTTCGAGCCGTACATCTATCGCACGCGCGATTCGGGAAAAACGTGGCAGCGCATCACGAAGGGTCTCCCCGCCGGCGTGTACGTGCACACGATCAAGGAAGACACGATGCGGCGCGGACTTCTCTTCGCCGGCACCGAGCGCGGCGCCTACGTGTCATTCGATGACGGCGACTCGTGGCTGCCGCTGCAGCTCAATCTGCCGCCGACGTCGGTCCGCGACTTCGAGGTGTACGAGAACGACCTCGTCGTCGCGACGCATGGCCGCGGCTTCTGGGTGATCGACGACATCACGCCGCTGCGCCAGCTCGACGGCACGCAGTTGGCGTCGGACGTGGTGTTGTTCAAGCCATCGGATGCGATCTACTACCAGCAAGGCGGCGACAACGGCACGCCGCTCCAGAAGGACGAGCCGCAGGCGGACAATCCGCCTAACGGAGCGGCCATCGACTACTATTTCAAATCGGCGGCGTCGGGGGCCGTGACGCTCGAGATTTTGGATGCGGAAGGAAAGGTGGTGCATACGTTTTCGAGCGGCGCGCCCGCCGAGGCCGCTGCGGCTGGTGGCAGCCGCCGGTCCGGCATTCCGAATACGACGGCGTTGTGGCGTCCGGCGCCCGTGCCGTTCGATACGGCGGCCGGAATGCACCGCATCGTCTGGATTCCGGTGAAGGAGACGCCGCGCGGCGGGCCGGGCGGCGGCGGGTTCGGCCGGCGCCGCATCCCGCTCCTCGGTGCCTTCACCGCGCGCCTAACGGTGAACGGCAAGACCTACACCCAGCCGTTCACGGTCAAGCCAGACCCGCGAGGCCTGCCGGGCGCCGAGGATGAGGACGACGGCAACGACGACTACTGACGCCGCCGTGAAGCGGGCGGACCCACAGGTCCGCCCGCTTCGCCCCGGGATCAGGGTCCCTTGTGCGGATACTTGGGCGGCTTCGGAACGCTCGGCGGTTGTTTGGCTAGTTGATCCATCAGCGCTTTCACCGCCGTGATGAGCTGCTCGTCGTGGCCGAGGAATGTTTGGTGCGGCGTGTCGTCCACGACGACGTCGGGATCCACACCGTGCCCTTCGATCAACCACTCGCTGTTCGGCCCATACACTCCCATCTCGGCTGCCGTCGCGATACCACGATCGACCAGCACGTTGGACGACGACAGCCAGATCTCGCCGCCCCACGTCCGCGTGCCGATCACCTTGCCTAACCCGAGGGAACGGAAGCCGTAGGCGAACGCCTCGCCATCGGACGCCGTGTGCTCGTTCACGAGCACCGACATCGGTCCCCGAAACGCTTCCTGCATGTTCCAGTACGGCGCCCCGATGCGCGGCTGCCAGAACATCCACGAGCGGCGCGTGAGCTTTTCCAGAATCCACGAGTCGATGTTGCCGCCGCCGTTGTTCCGCACGTCGACGATCAAGGCATCGCGGTTGTAGACCGGATAGAAGTCGCGCTCGAATTGCGCGATGTCGTTGGGGCCCATCGCGCGCAGGTGCATATATCCGATGCGTCCGTGGCTCAGGCTGTCCACCAGCAGGCGCCGAGTGTACTCCCATTCGTCGTAGCGCAGGTTGAACGCGGCGCTCGCCGAAATTGGTTCGACGATTACGTCGCGTGTCGCGCCCGCGGCGCCGGTCTTGATTCTGAGCCGAACCTGCGTGCCGGCGGTGTTCCGCAACAGCGCGCCGAGCGATGGCCCGGTGAGCGTCGGCATACCGTTCACGTCGACGATCACGTCGCCGTCGCGCACGTCCACGCCCGCACGCGCCAATGGCGAAAGCGTCTCGGGATCGTCGGGGTCGTTCCGGTAGACGTGGACGACGCGGTAGCCGCCTTCCCTTGCATCGCGCGCGAACTCCGCGCCTAACGAGCCGGTTTCGATCTGTGCCGTCGTCGCGGGCTCGTCGCCGCCGTAAACGAACATGTGCAGCGCCGACAGCTCGCCGATCATCTGTCCGAACACGTCCGACAACTCTTGCCGATCCGTCACGCGATCGGCGAGCGGCTCGTACTTCTTGCGCATGGCCGGCCAGTCGATGCCGTTCATGTTGCGATCGTAGAAATAGTCCCGCTCCAGCCGCCACGCTTCGCGATACATCTGCGCCCACTCCTCGCGCGGCTGGACGTGCAGCTTCCAACCCGAGAGGTCGACCTGCGCATCGGTCAGCTTCTCCGGTGCGTGCGTTCCGGCGTCGATCACGAACAGATCGTCGCCGCGGCGGACCAGGATCTTTTTCCGATTGGCCGACAGCTCGTAGCCCGTGATGTTCTCGAGCAGCGTGCTGATCTTCGGGTCGATTCGCGTGATGGCGAGCACGTTCAGCGTGGCGCGGCGCGGTCCAGCCCCACGATCTGCCGACAAGAAATAGAGTCGGGAGCCATCGGTATTGAGCGCGCTGTAGTTGCCGGCGGGAACAGGAACCTCGTACAAACGGTCCATGATTCCGGCTGTGTCGATGGTCACGGCGCTGCTCGAGTCCGACGCCGCCGCCGTTTTCACTGCAGCGGCTCGCGCGGCCGGTTTCTTGGGTGCGTCGCTGGTGTCCGGATGCAGCTCGTCCGCATGCGCGAACGGGAATCGCTCGCTCTTGTGCAGCGCGAGCGCAAAAATTTCGCTCTGCCGGTCGAAGAACGGTTCCGGCGCACGCGGCCCCCATGGAGAACCGACGCTCGAGCGGAACCGCCGATCCGATAAAAACCAGAGCCACGCGCCGTCGGGACTCCACGCTGGCGCGTACGAGTCGTATCGATCGCTCGTGACCGGCGTGATGCTGCCCGATCGCGCGTCGTACACGTAGATCCGGCCCAAACCGTTAGGCGAATTCACTTGATAGGCCAGCCACCGCGAGTCGGGCGACCATGCGAGGTCGGTAAAGTCACCGTAGTCGGACGTGCCGATGCGCTTGGAGCTGCCGCTCGCCGCGTCATAGACCCACAAGCGTTGGTCCTTGTCGGTGTGGGCGATGAGCTTCCCGTTAGGCGATGGCACCGCCTGCCACCGGAGCACTGCCCCATCGCGCGTCAGCTGGCGCGGGGCGCCGACGCCGTCGGCGGGCATCGTCCAGAGCTCGACCTCGCCGCTCTCGTCGGACAGCGTGAGCAGCGTGTCGCCGTCGGCCATGAAGCGGCCGTCGCGATACCGCACACCCGGATGCCGCGCCGCTTCCACGAGTCGACCCTGACCCGCTTTGACCGGTGCCACGAACAACTGACCGCGCGCGGTGAGCACTACCCGATCACCGCTCGGCGACACGTGGATGCTGCTCACCCACTTCATCGCCGTGTCCACCCACTCCTCGCGCATCTGATCGAAGTCCGACGCCAAGCGGATCGGAATCACGCGATCCTGACCCGTCTTGAGGTCCAGCGCCCACAGGTCCGCGCCTAACTGATACACGATGCGCCCGTCGGACAACGACGGTGACTGGAGATCGTAGTCCGTATGGTGCGTGAGCTGCTTCGGATCGTGGCCGTCTTCGTCTACCGACCAGATGTTCATCGTGCCGTCGCGATCGCTCGCAAAGTACAGGCGGCCATTCCACGGCATGGGTCGTTTGCTAGTCCCCGCGTAGTCACTCGTGAGCGGCACGGCTTCCGGCATCGTGCTGTTCCACTTCCAGAGTTGCTGCGCTGTCCCGCCCTTGTACCGCCGCGTGTGACTGCCCTGGAATCCGAATCGCGTGAAGAACAGCGTCGTGCCGTCGTATGCGCCATCCGATGCCTGTTCCAACGGAATGCGTGCGCGCACGCCGCTCGCCGTATCGAGCGACACCAGTTGCAAAATGGGCAGGGTGGAATAGGTCCGCGTCGTGTACAGCACGTGTCCGTCGGGTGTCCAGCCGACGACGACATCCGAACCGCCGTCCCACGTGCGTCGCACGGGCAATCCGCCCGAGATGGGCATCGTGTACACCTCCCCCGGTCCTTCGTATTCGCCTGTGAACGCGATTGTCGACCCGTCGGGCGAGATGGCTGCGTTCGCCTCTTCGCCGCGTCCGCTCGTCAATCGCCGCGCCACGCCGCCGCTCAAGCCGACCGTCCACAGATCGCCTTCGGCGGTGAACACGATGGTCGTGTCGTGCACGGCCGGAAACCTGTAGTAGCCAAGTGGCGTGGAGGTCGATTGCGCGGCCACGGTGCCGAGCGACGCGAAGGCGAGGGCGAGCGCGCCCGCGGCGAATACACCGGATAGTCTGAACATGCGCGTGCCGATGTTCGTGGAAGGAGTGGTGACGGCGGGACCGACGGCGCACGACGCTACTGCGCGGGCCGGAACGTAGCAAGCCCGGCGACCGCGGCACGTTCAGATTATCGCTGCGCGTGCGCTCCGGTGTGCGGCGCCGTGGCGTGCACGGTGTATTTCGCCGTGACATCGTGTCCGACGGCCGCGCCCGTGAGCGTCAGCTCGCCGGTGTGCTGCGCGATCGTCCACGCGAGCGAGACGCGTCCGTGCGCGTCCGTCACGCCGCGCGCCGGACTGACCGAGCCCGTATGCGTCGTGAAGTGCAGCGGCACATCGGGCACCGGATTGCCGTACGCGTCCGTCACCAGCGCAGCCAACCGGCGGACGCTGCGGCCGCCGTGCGCGGGCGGCGCATCATCGAACGTGAGATTTGCCGGCGACGCCGGCAGCGCGCGCGCGCGCACGGCGATCAGCGTGGTAATGCCATCCACGTGCAGCGCTAGCGTTAGGCGTCCGGCGGCGCGGCTCATGGTCCATCGCGTGCGGACGATGCCCGCCGAATCGCTGCGAAGCGCGGTGTCGGGCACGGCACCGCCCGACGGGGACAACACCACCGGCACGCCGCTCACGCGGTTGCCGTGCGCATCGGTCACCATCACCGTGATCGCCTTGGGCAGCGCGGCACTCACCACCGCGTGCTGATCGTCGCCGGACACGATTACGATGGAGGCGGGCGGCCCGGCTCGAGCCACGGCGGTGATCATGAATGGCGCGACCGCCTCGGCGCTCTCGGCGGCTCCCACTTGCGCGCGCAGCCGCTGCGGGCCGGGCGACGCGCCCAACGTCCAGCGCACGCGTGCCTGGCCTAACGAGTCGGTGCGCGCATCGAGCGGCTTGACAGAACCGTCGAGCGCCACCCACGTCACCGGCACGCCGGCCAGCGCCCGCCCGGTGCTGTCGGTCACGCGGATGCCCACCGAGTCACCGAACGATGCGCCGGCGTCCGCGCCTAACCGAGTGACCAACGGCGCCACGCGCGTGGCGCGCGCCGACGGATCGGCCTCGGCGTCGACGCGCGCGGCCGTGTCCAGGTGGTCCACCGAGGCGAGCAGCGTCTGCCGCCCCGGCAGCGCGCCTAACGTCCAGGTGGTGCGCGCGCGGCCGTCGGCGTCGGTGCGCGACGTGTCCGGCTGCGGCGTGCCTTGACCGCCGGCACTCGCGAACGTCACAAGCTGATTCTGGACGGGCCGCCCGTGGCGATTCGTGACGCGCACCACGACCGCCTGCGCCAGTGGCCGTCCGGCGAGCGCGCGCTGCTGCGTGCCGGACACGACGGCGATCGCCGACGGCGTCGCGACGACCGTGACCGCCACGTGTCCATCCACCGCGCCGACGGTCGCCGTGACGATCGATCGGCCTTGCGCGTGACCTGCCACCGTGCCGAATGTGTCGATCGAGGCCACGATGGTATCGTCGATCCGCCAGCGCGGTGCGACACCGGCCACGACGTATCCGCGTGCATCACGCGCCACGGCGTGCAGAACCAGCCGCGCATCCTCGGCCACCGTCACCGCACTGTCGAACGGCGTCGCTTCCACCGACACGGCCGCGACGCGCTGGGCCACCACGACCCGCGCGTGCGCCGCCAGGCCGTTCACGATCACGGCGACGCTCGTCGCGCCCGGGCCGCGCGCGACGACCGAGCCGTCGCCTAACACCGTGGCGACGCGCGGGTCGTCGCTGGACCACGATGGATGTGCACCCACCAGGACGCTGCCGCTGCGATCCGTGATCGTGGCGGCCAGGTGCAGCGTGTCGCCGATGGAGAGCGCGGTGTCCGCCGCCGGCCTGACGCCGACCCATGCCGCGCCGAAGTTGCCGATCGTTTGGTGGGAGTCCGCGCGCCCGATCACGCCGTACGTGTAGAGCGCGGACACGAGGGACACCACGGCCGCGCCGGTGGACGCGATCGCCGCGATCATGCGCCACCAGTGGGAAAACCATTGGCCGCGCGCCGAAGCGGCGGACGCGAGTCGCTGCGAGGAGGCCATACGTCTGCTTGACTCGGCCTCGGCGATGACGGTCACGCCCGATATGCGAACCGCGACACTGCGCTCGCCGCGCAGGCGAACTCCGTTACGACATCACCGAACGTGCGGGAATTCTGTCCGTCCGCGGCGCAACGCGAGATGCCATTTGCCGCGGCACCTCGCGTCGTATGCCGCGCGACTCAGCGAGGCCAGAGCCAGCCGAAGACGCCCGCCGTGAGCAATCCGTAGATCAATCCGTCGAAGACGTTCTTCCACGTCACAGTCCACGGCTGATAGCGCCAAATCGAGTTCGTGATCTCGGCGCCCGCGTACGCCATCCACGCCACCGTGCCGGCGGTGCGAAACACGATCAAGTAGGGCGTGCCTAACGGCATGGTACGAGACAGCACATAGGCGGTGAAGAACGAGACCACCAGCAGAAAGACGAACCAGGCGCCGAGCATCGGTCCCATGCGCACCTGACCGCTCGGGTGGATCGCGAACACAGCCACCGGTCCCTCGTTCAGCTTCTGCGTCATCTCCGGCGTTGCCAGCTCCTTGGGGCTCGCGCAGTAGGGAATCATGTACTGGCCCGGCGCGGCGCGTCCGGCGTTGATCGCCGCTCGCACCGCATCTTCGTTGGACAATCCTCTGTAGTCGGACTGGTGGTACTTGAGCACCATGTGCAACACCGAACTCGCGACGAAGACGATGACGGCGGACAGCAGGATGGGCAGCCACAAATGCCCAAGGGAGACCAGCGCGTTCATAGGGAGCTCCGAAGGCGGGGGTGTGTGCGGCTCGGCACCAATTAGTGCTGATCCGGCCTCGTCCGGAAGAGGCGTCCCACGCGCGCTGCGTGTTTAGGGGCGATGCCCGTGCGCCGAGCGTCCGAGTGCCATGATACGGGTGAGGAGCTTGGTGTAGGTCATGCCGGCGCGCTTTGCCGCCGACGCCAGCTCCTCGTTCGCGCTGATGTCGGGATTCGGGTTCGCGTCGAGGAACCACACGACGCCGTGCTCATCGAGGCGATAGTCGATGCGCGCGTACCCCGACATCTCGAGGATGCGATAGATGCGCCGGCTCAACCGGCCGAGGGTCGTCGCCAGCGGCTCGCCGAGGTCCGCGGCCTGGAGCTGGACGCCGCGCCGCTCCTGATATTCCAGGTCGTGCTTGACCTTGGCCGTCGCGATGAGCGGTTCGTTAGGCGCGCTGTGCTCGATGACCAGCTCCCACGCCGGCAGCGATTTCGCGCGGCCGTTGCCCAACACGCTCACGTACAGCTCGCGTCCCTCGATGAACTGTTCGGCGATGGCGTCCGTGTCGAGGGTGTCGTGGATGAACCGGACACGCTCCTCGAGCTCGGCGTCGTCGCGCACCAGACTTGCCTTGGCAATGCCGAGCGACGCATGTTCGGTGAGGCTCTTGACGATGAGCGGGAAGCCGAGCTTGGCCGGCCGCCGCGTGCGCCGTCCTAACGGAAAGACGGCGAAGGCCGGCGTGCGGATGCGGTGGTACGCCAGGAGCTTCTTGCCCAACGCCTTGTCGCGCGAGATCACCAGCCCGCGCGGGTTGCATCCGGTGTAGGGGACGCGGATCAGCTCGAGGAAGCTCACGATGTTGTGGTCGTAGAGCGCGTTGTGATGGAACTCCTCGAGCAGATTGAACACGACGTGCGGCTTCATCGTCTCGACCGCGTCGCGAATGGGCTGCAGCTCTTCCTGGACGCCCAACGCCATCACGTCGTGCTTCGCCTTCTTGAGGCATGTGATGACGTCGTACTCGGCGCGCCACGGCAGGATGTCCTTGTCCTCAAGGCCGTCGAGCGAATCGGGCGGGACGTGATCCGGGTACACCAGCGCCAGCACGCGGAGGCGCTTCATAGCACGATCCATTCGCGCCGGCGGCTATAGAGCACGCGGGCGATGGTGACGGCGAGCAGCACGGCGAAGTTGGTCACGAGCGGACGCTCCGCACCCACGGCGCGCAGCTTGAGCTCGCGGCAGCGGACGATCATGTCGGTGAGCACGGCGTCGAGCGTGATTTGGTACTCGCCGCTCCATCGGGCGACGAGCTGGCGGATGGTCGTGCGGTGGCGTCGCAGAAAGGCGGCCGCGGATTCGTGCGCGCGGTGGGCCGGATCGCGGGAGAAGAGTCGCTCCAGATCGCGATCGTACGTGTTGGGCACTTCCACCACGTAGCGCCGGCGGCGCGCTTCGTAGTGCGCGCCGAGCGTGGTCGAGATGCGGTGCAGGGGCTCTACGACCGCGCGGGATGTGACTAACGGAAGCTCCCCGCCCACGTCGGCCATCAGCTCGTCCACATATTCGAGCTTGCGGAGCGCGATCGGCCATGCCGCGTAGCGCTTCCGCCACCGGCGCCGCGGCCGCATCCACACGGCGAACGTCTCGGCGAAGTCTTCATCGGGGTGGCTCTGTGCGTACCAGAGTCGCAGGTGCTGGACATGCTGTTTGCTCGCCGGGTTAGGCCGGTACTGATCGGGGTAGGGTTGCGCCGAGCTGCCGAACAGGTAGCGCCAGCGGCGGCGGTGGTGCAGGCGATAGGCGTGCTGGATGGCGTGTCCCGTTTCATGACGCAGTATGCGCATGCACTCGCCGTGCACGCCGCCCTCCACGTCCAACATCTGTGAGCGCTCCAGCCGCATCAGGCGCGGATGCGCGAGATAGAACGGTGCGGCGAATCCGGGGATGCCCAACGGAGAGAACCATTCCTCGGAAAGCCAGATGGTTGGTTGGAACACCAGGGCCCGATCGAGGAGCTCGCGTCGCAGTTGGTCGATCTGAGGCTCGAGCCAGGATCCTTCGATCGAGACGCCCAGGTCCCGCAGCCGGACACGCATGAGCTCCGACCGCGGCAACCGCTCCCACGGCGTGCGTCGCGCTCGCGCGGCCCGTTTCCCCTGGGGCATGGCCACAGAACTTCGGTCGACGACCGTGCCCGCGCAAGCTGGTGCGCGTCCATCCTGTTCAATCATCGACCGGGGACGTACTGTCCACGCTCCATGAATCGTCGGCGTTCATCCACGCACCCACATCTCGACATGCTCCGCCATCACGCCATCGTCTTGGGAGTCGTCGCCCTTGCCATGACCGGCTGGCACACTTCCGGTGCGCAGGCCCCGGCGCACACGCCCCTACCGGTTTCAGCTCCGATATCCGGTGTTCGCTACGATGTCACAGTCGACTCGACCACGGCTGTGACGCGGGACCTCGTCGTCACGATGCGCTTTCACGTCGACGGAACGAAGCCTGTTGTGCTGGCGCTCCCCGCGTGGAGTCCGGGACACTACACACTGCTGTGGTTCGCCTCGCGCGTTCTCGACTTCAGGCCAACCGCGGACGGCATGCCGCTCCCGTGGCGCAAGCTCGATTTTCAAACCTGGGAGATTACGCCCGAGGCCGCGTCCACGGTGTCGGTCGCGTTTCGCTATCGCGCCGACGCGCACGACCGCGCGGTGGCCTACACGACGCGCGACCTCGCGTTCTTCAACGGCACCAACGTCTTCTTGTATCCCGTTGGGCAGGGCTTCTCATGGCCGGCCACGGTGCAGATCCACGCGCCGGCCGACTGGCGCGTCGCCACCGGCCTAACGGTAGGCAGCGGCGCCAACTCGTTCACGGCTACCAACTATCACGATCTCGTCGACGCCCCGTTCCTCGTCGGCAAGTTCGACTTCGACAGCGTCCGCACAGGGGCCGTGTGGGTTCGCCTGGCGAGTTTCCCCTCGGGCGGCGCCGGCACGGAGCGGCGGCAGCGGACGCTGCAATGGTTCGCGCGCCTCGTGCCGACGGAAGGCGCGGTGTTCCACGACATTCCGTTCACGCAATACACGGTGCTCCAACTTGCGGATACCATCGTCGACGGCGGCGGCCTCGAGCACCACGATTCGCAGCTCGATGGCGTGCCGATGAATGGCGACGACTCACAGGCCGAACCATTCCTCTACGCGCACGAGCTGTTTCACGCATGGAATGTCAAACGGCTGCGCCCGGCGGAGATGGTGCCGTACCGGTACGATGACACCGATCCCACGCCATGGCTTTGGGTGAGCGAGGGCATCACCGACTACTATGGTCCGGTGGCGCTGGTTCGCAGCGGCATCGTCAGCGACACGTCCTTCGAGGAGGAGATGGCGGGCGACATCGCGTCGGTGGAGGCGTCGGTGCCTGTTGCGTTAGGCGACGCGTCGCTCTCGGCGTGGATCGGCGCGGCCGACGGAACCCGCGGCATCTACTATCCCAAAGGCGCGACCGCCGGCCTCCTGCTCGACATCCTCATTCGGGACGCGAGCAACGGCGCGCGTTCGCTCGACGACGTGATGCGCGGTCTATACGACGAGACGTACCGTGCGCGATGGCGCGGCTTCACGTCCGCCGAGTGGTGGGGCGCGGTGAGCCGCGCCGCAGGCGGACGCTCCTTCGCCGATTTCGATCGCCGCTACATCACGGGACGCGAGACCATGCCGATCGACTCGGTGCTCGCGCTCGCCGCGTGGCACGTGTCGCGCGACACCGTTCGGCATCTCCGGTTAGGCGCGCAGGTCCTGCCCGGCGACGGATGTCTGCGCCTCATCAGCGTGGACGCTGCCAGCCCGGCGCACGCCGCGGGACTCCGCGCGGAAGACTGCCTGATGAAGGTCGGCGGCGTGTCCGTCGCGACGATGGCCGATTGGCCCAAGGTGCTGGCCCGTTACGACGGCACCACCAGCACCACGTTGCCCGTCGCCTACCGTCGGGCAACCGACACGCTCTCGGCAGCGCTGCCGGTTCGGCGGAGCACCCGGGTCGTCGTACGGCTCGAGGAGCTGCCCAACGCCACCGCGAAGGCGCGTCAGATCAGGACGGGCATACTGACGGGTCGTACGACTAACGTGGGCGAAAAGCAGTCGAATTGAGCCAGGTGGTGTGCTTACGGATGTTTCCGCCCCGAATTCGCGGCTCTCCGCCACTGGATTGTCACGTTTCGACCGGTTGCCAGTCTTTTACCAGGTCACGCGCCCATGGGCAGGCTTGCTGGTTCCGGCGCGTCAGCGGTGGCAGACCCGGTTCCTCCTGCAGGTCGCCCCGCCTCTCTGACCGGTCACTGGACACCTTCGGAGATCCTCATGCACAAGCGATTCGTCATGGTTTCCGCGGCCGCCCTTGCTTTGGTCGCAGCTGGGCAGACCGTGTCGGCCCAGATGCCGACCCCCAAGCCAACCCTCGGTGTGTTAGGCGGACTCAATCTTGCCACGTTGGGTGGGCGCGACGCGACGGGTGCGGGCAACCGCACTGGCCTCCAGGCGGGTCTCTACCTCACGCTCCACATGAACAGCGCGTGGTCCATCGAGCCCGAAGCGTTGTACACGCAACAGGGCGCGACGCCGCAGGGTACCACGCTCAAGATGAACTACATCCAGGTTCCGGTGCTGCTGCGCTGGGACGTGGCCAGCCACACCCCGGTGCATCCGTTCTTCGTCGCCGGCCCGGCCGCGGCGTTCCAGATTGGCTGCGATGCGTCGGGCGGCGGCCAGAGCGTCACCTGCGACCAGCTGAGCCAGCAGTCGGGCGGCAGCTTCAACAAGAAGTCCTTCGACGTGCTCGGCGTGGCCGGCGCGGGCCTGGGCTTCAACTTCGGCGCCACGCAGATGTCGCTCGGCGCCCGCTACAACTACGGCTTCAGCGACGCGTTCCAGAACACCGATGCGAAGAATCGCTTCTACTCGATTCTCCTCGGTGTGACGTTCTAACGCGCTTCACGCACCACGGTGGAGAGCGGGCCCGCCCCGGCGAAGCTGCCGGCGGCGGGCCCGCTCGCGTTAGGCACCATCACCGCGGTACGACGTCGGTTTCCTGCGCGCTCACGGCTTGCCAGCGCCCGGCACGCTTCACGAACACGTCGGTGAACATTGTCCGACGTACGCCCGGCTTCCCATCCTGCACGGCAGCGACGATGCCCGTCGCGATTGCCGACCTGCCGTAGACGCGCACATCGAGGCGCTCGAAGTGCGGGTGCACCGACGCCGGCCTCGGGTGGCTCGCCACGAACCCGATGTGCTGCGCCTTGTCGATGATGTCGCCCGTGGAAACAGGGTGCAGGAAGTCGGGCGCCAGGATCTGCTCCAGAGCCGCACTGTCGTCCACGCTCAACCAGTGGTGCTCGAGTGCGACCACCGCGGCGCTGTCGGCTTTACCGCCGGCGTCCTGCGCAGCGAGACGTCCGGCGGCACAGACCATCACCACACACGCCAGAGCGGCGCGCATTGCGTTAGCCATGTCTCGATCCTCCACGTGGTCCTGCCGCCCGCCACGAGCGGCAGCACTCTCCGCACGCAACGCGCGGGCCCGCGATCACGACAGCCCCGCTTCCCGGTTCTGACCAATCTTTGACTCTGGATGGTGCTTGCGCGGGCGGCCCGATGACCTATTATGTCCGCGACGGATATATCTGCTGCGGATCTATCACCCATCGCCCTGCTCGTGCCATGCCCCGCATCGCGTCCCCCGCCGTGCCGCTCACGTCCGCGGCGCTCCACATCATGCTCGCGCTGGCTGAGGGCGACCGGCATGGCTACGCCATCGCGCGAGAGATCGAGACCATGAGCAAAGGTTCGGTCCGCATGGGACCGGGCACGCTCTACGGAACATTGCAGCGATTGGTGGCCGCTGAACTCGTCGAGCCGTCGGCCGCGCAGCACAGGAACGGGGACGACCAACGGCGGCGTTACTATCGTCTCACTGCCCGCGGCCGGTCGACCCTCAAACGTGAGCTCGACCGGCTTGCCGGCTTGCTCGCTGCCGCGCGCCGGCGCCGTCTGCTGGACCACCCACGACCGGAGGCTGTATGAGCGGTGAGCAACGGGCTGAGCGGCCAAGCCGCACGGCACGACTGATTGCGCTCTTCTACCCCGCGTCGCTCCGCGCATCGTTGGACGACGAGATCGCAAGGTTCATCGACGAGTGTCGCGGCGAAGCACGATACCGCGCCGGCTTCGCGGGGCGCGCGCGCCTGCTCGCGCACCTGGCGGCCGACGTGCTCGCCGCGCGCGTCGCGGTGCGCGGGCCGGTCCGCACTCCGTTAGGCATGGTTGGACATCGCGAGCGGCGCATCGAGACGCTGCGGCAGGATGCGCGGCTGGCATGCCGCGCGATGGCCAAGCGGCCGGCGTTCACCGCGGTCGCCGCGCTCACTCTCACGCTCGGCATCGGCGCCAACACCGCGATCTTCAGCGTCGTAAGCGCGGTGTTGCTCCGACCGCTGCCGTTCCCGAACGCCGACCGACTCGCGGTTCTCTGGGCCACCAACGGCAGCAACAAGCAGCTGCTGACGTCCATCGACGACGTGGCCGATTGGCGCACGCGCACGCACACGTTCGACGACATCGGCGTCGCTCGCACGCAGAGCGTGAACCTCACGGGCACCGGGACGCCCGATCGCCTCGTCGGATCGTTCGTGTCGGCCAACACGCTCGCGCTGCTCGGCGTCCACATGGCGCTGGGCCGAACGTTTACGCCGGCCGAAACGCAGCGGGGCACCGGACAGCAGGTGGCGGTCATTTCCTATGACGCGTGGCAATCCCGATTCGGCGGCGACAGCAGCCTTGTGGGCCGGACGCTCGTGCTGAATGGACGGCCACACGTCGTCATCGGCGTCACGGCGCAGGCGTTCACTGATCCGTTCGGTGGCGCCGAGGTGTGGCTGCCGATCACGTCCGCGCCTAACGCAAGCTGGTTCGAGCGCGGCACGCCCTCGGTGTGGGCCGTGGGCCGGGTACACCGCGGCGCGACGATGGCCGATGCGCAGCGCGACCTCTCGGCCGTTGCCGCGCAGCTCGCCGCCGAGTACCCGGCCACGAATGCCGGCGCCGGTGCGGTCGTCGTGCCGATCCGCGACTTCATCGTGGGCACGGTGCGTCCGACGCTCCTGATCGTATTGGCCTTCGTCGGCATCGTGTTGCTCATCGCGTGCGCCAACGTCGCCAATCTGCAGCTCGCCCGCGCGACGGGCCGCCGCCGCGAGATGTCGCTGCGCGCCGCGCTGGGCGCCGGCCGCTCGCGTCTCGTTAGGCAACTGCTCACCGAAAACCTGGTGCTGTCGCTCCTCGGCGGCGCCGCCGGTGTGGTGTTCGCGCGCGTCGCGATCGGCGCCCTCGTCGACGCGGTGCCGGGCGGCGTGCCGGCCTTCGGACACGTAGGCATCGACGGTGCCGTTCTCGCGTTCTCGGCGGCGCTCACGGTGGGCGCCGGCATCCTGTTCGGCCTCGCGCCGGCCATCCACGCCACGCGCACGCGCCTAACGGACGTGCTGGGCGTCCGATCCGGCGACGCCGGCCGGCCGCACCGCGTCGACACGCGTCAAGTGTTCGCCGCCGTTCAACTCGCGCTGTGCATCGTGTTGCTCGCCGCCGCCGGCCTGCTTAACCGGAGTTTGCTCGCCTTGCGCGATGTGAACGTGGGCTTCGATGCGCGCCATGTGCTCACTGCCGAATTCCGTCTGCCGGCTGTCAAATACCGGTCCGACACGGCCATCACCGCGTTCATGAACCGCGCGGTCGCCTCGATCCGCGAGATCCCAGGTGTGCAGTCGGCCGCCCTCGTCAACGCTGTGCCGCTGAGCGGGAACTTCGGCGTCAGCACGTACGTGGCGGAGGGTTCGCCGCCGGTCGATCCAGCGCGCGAACCGTCTGCGCAGACGAATGGGGTCACCGATCAATTCTTCCGGACGTTGCGCATCCCGCTCATCGCAGGACGCGACTTCGACTCGCGCGACCGGGCCGACGCTGCTCCCGTCGTGATCGTAGACGAGGAGCTCGCACGCCGAGCTTGGCCGCGCGAATCCGCCATCGGCAAACGCATCGTCGTTCGGTTTGCGCCGGTCGAGACGGCAACCGTGATCGGCGTGGTCAAGAACGTGAAGCAATTCACCGTGGGAGAGACGGCGAGCGCGCAAATTTATGCGCCGATCTCCCAGCAGCCCGGAATTTTCAACAGCGTGGTGGCCCGAACTGCTGGCGATCCAATGCTTCTCGCCGCTGCGCTGCGGTCGGCGATATGGGCGGTGGATCCCGAGCAACCGGTGTGGAAAGTGCGGTCTCTCGAGTCGCTCGTGCAGCGCGACATGGCCGGACCGCGATTCGCGGTGGTGCTCACGGCAGCGTTCGCGCTGCTCGCGTTGTCGCTCGCCGTCGTGGGCGTTTACGGCGTCATGTCGTTTACCGTGGCGCAGCGTACGCACGAAGTTGGTGTGCGCATGGCGCTCGGCGCGCGTCGAAAGGATGTCACACGAATGGTCCTGGTTCAGGGGGGCCGAGTGGTTGTCGTGGCCATCGGACTTGGATTGGTGGGTGCATTGGGCGCTGGGCGCCTCATCCGCAGCCAGCTGTTTGGCGTCTCGGCCACAGATCCGCTGACCCTCGCGGCGGTGACCCTTGGTCTTGGTGTCGTGGCACTCGCTGCGTGTTACCTCCCTGCGCGTCGCGCCGCTCGAGTCGATCCGATGATTGCACTCCGTGCCGAGTGAGCACGCACCGAGTGGGCGCGTCATCGCGTTTCAGTAGGGAGGTGTGCGCAGAGCACGACGCGCTTACATTTGGGGCGCGAGAAGTACAGGCAGGGGAGGCGCCTCATGTGGCGATGTCGCCACGCAAGATGGTCACCGCCACGCTCGGCGGTGCGGTTTTCGGTCGCACTGTTCGTATCGGTTTCTGCTCCGAGTTGGTCCCAAGGGAGCATCAACGGTGTAGTTCGCGCCGCAGGTACGAGCGCGGCGCTACCGGATGCCATAGTCAGCGTGTCGGGTTTGTTGGCGACGGCCCGGTCGACGCGCGACGGACGTTTCATCCTTGGCGCAGTTTCCGCCGGGCCGCACGAAGTCATCGTGCGCCGCATCGGCTTTCGTCCCGACACGCTCGAGAACGTAGTTGTCTCGTCGGCGTCCACGACGTCCGTCGAGGCGGAGCTCGTTCGGTTGACGACCAAGCTGGACACGGTGGCCGTGCGCTCCGTGTCGGAGAAAATGGCCGTGACCGGCGCGCTGCCGTCCATCCATCTCTCGCGCGACGACATCGCGCGCACGCCGCAAATTGCCGACGACGCATTCCGCGCGGTGACGCGCGTGCCGGGTGTTTCGGCGAGCGACTTGTCGGCGGGATTTCGCGTACGCGGCGGTGCGAACCGTGAAGTGCTGCTGTCGCTCGACGGGATGGAGCTCTACGAGCCGTTCCATCTCAAGGATCTGGACGGTGCGATCTCGATCATCGATCCCGACATCGTCGGCGACGCGAGCATCAGCACCGGCGGTTTCGGCGCGCGGTACGGCGATCACCTGACCGGCGTGTTCGCCCTTCGATCGCGCGATGACGAAATCACGTCGGTCCACGGCAGTCTCAATGCGAGCTTGAGCGGACTCGGTGCCGAGGTGTCGGCGCCGGTGGATGGGTCGCACGCCGACGTCACGGTGTCGTCGCGCAAGGGGCTGCTTGCGACGGCGCTCGACGTGGCCGGCGACGGCGGGACGCTCGCACCGCGGTACGACGACAGCTACGTGCGCGTGCGCGCGCGGCCTAACGCAAATAACGACATCACGGTGAGCGCGCTGCGCGCGAACGACGGACTTTTCGTCTACGCGGCGAACGCGCCGTCGCTCGCCAGCGAATACGGGAGTGCGTACGTGTGGGCGTCGTGGACCAGCACGCCGGTGTCGTGGCTCACGACGCGCGCGCTGGTTTCGGACGCCAACCTGAAGTGGAACAGGACCGGCGGGGAACAAACCACCACCGATAGGGAGCTCCAGGTTGACGATCGGCGCGCCTTCGAAGCGCGGAGTATCGAGGAGACGGCTACTGTGGATGAATCGCCGCACTGGCGCACGGAGCTCGGCGCGCAGTACCGCTCGCTCGGCGCCCACTACGATTACTCGCGGGTGCAGGTGCAGCCGGTGGTCGAATCTGGCGAGTGGGTATCGGCGTCCAACGACCTCGGCACGCAGTTCGGGGTTACCGGCGCGACGACGGGGCTCTATGCGACGCAGTTCGCGCAGCTCACCAAGGCGTTAGGCGTGGAAGCGGGACTCCGGTACGACCGGCAGAGCTACACCGGCGAGCACATGACGAGCCCGCGCATCGCCGCGTCGTACGCGTTAGGCATGAACACCACCGTGCACGCCGCCTGGGGACTCTACGCGCAACCGCAGGCGCTCTACGAGCTGCAGGTGGAGGACGGCGTGACGCGCCCCTCGCGCGCTCAGCGCGCGGAGCAGCGCGTGCTGGGCATCGAGCACCATTTCAATCGTGTGAAGGTGGACGTCGAAGCGTACGATCGGAAACTGGACCGGTTGGATCCGCAGTACGTCAACCTCGAGAGCTCGTACGACGTGTTCCCCGAGGCGAGCAACGACCGGGTGCTCATCGTTCCGGCTACCGGGTATGCGAGGGGCGTGGAGCTCTCGGCGTCGTCCAACAGCGGTCCCGCGCGATGGCTGGCGAGCTATTCGCTCGCGTCGGCGCGCGATTTCGTGGACGGCCAGTGGGTGGCGTCGCCGTACGATCAGCGGCATTCGATCCACGTCGATGCGAGCACCTCGCCGCATCCGGGATGGCGTGTGAGCGCCGCGTGGGAATTCCATTCGGGATGGCCGGCCACACCGATTACGTTCGGCGTCGATACGCTCGTCGACGGCTCGCATCACGTGCGCGCCCAGTACGGCATCTTCAATTCGACCCGGATCGGCGCGTACCATCGCTTGGATGTTCGGGTGTCCAACGATCGCCGTCTCGGGCCGGGCAAGCTGTCCGTGTATCTGGACGTGTTCAACGTGTACGGGCGCGACAATCCACGCGGACTCGGGTACACGGTGGCCGATTGGAACGCCGCCCAAGTCATCGTGAGCCAGCGGTCCAAACTGCAACTGCCGCGGATTCCGACGTTCGGCGTCCAGTGGACGTTCTAACGGAACCGCGCTCGCTACTCGACGTGCAGCGCCTGCGCCGGATCGGCGCGGCTGGCTTGCGCCGCCGGCAGCCACGAGGCGACGATCGCGCTGAGCGCCAGTGCTAACGGAACGGCTACGAACGTGAGCGGATCCGACGGCGCCACGTCGTAGAGCACCGAGCGGAGCGCTTGCGTCGCCAGGAGCGCGCCGGCGAGACCCACAACGAGCCCGGGTACGACGATCGACAGCGCGTGGCGCACGATGAGCCAGCGCACGGCCGTCGTGGTCGCGCCGAGCGCGAGGCGGATGCCCATCTCGCGCGTGCGGCGTTGGGCGAGCTGCGCCATCACGCCGTACACGCCCACGACGGCGAGCGTCAGGCCCACCCCGGCGAACACGAGCAGCAGCATGGTGAGGAATCGCGCGCGCGCCATCGATGTACCGACGACGTCGTCCAGGGTTTGTGTCGAGACGATGGCTTGCTCGGGATCGACGTCGTGCAACGCGGCGCGGATTTGCGGGATCAGCGCCGCCGGATCGTTTGTCGCGCGGACGATCAGGAAGATGTTGCCCGAGGGTTCCTGCGCTTGCGGTGTGAAGATTTCGATCTTGGGCTCGGTGGAGAGCGACACCTGATGCTCGCTGCCGACGACGCCGATGATCGTGCGCCAGGTGGACGCCGAGTCGGGGACCCGGTCGAACGTTAGGCGCTCGCCGATCGGATTTTGCCCGGGAAAGAACCGTTGTGCGAGCACATCGTTGATCACGACGTTGCGCGCCGATCCGTCGCGATCGGCGGCCGTGAACGTACGTCCTGCGCGCAGCGGCTCGTGCATCGCCGCGAAGTACGCGGGTCCCACCTCGCGGTGCGCGACCTCGGCGCCGAATTCGTCGGGGCGCCGGCCGGCGATGCTGAAGTCGCTCGTCCACTCGGTGCCGGTGAGCGGAAGGTGCGAGACGATCGCGACATCGGTCACGCCGCTCAGCGCGCGCAGGCGCGTGGTCATCGCGTCGTCGAAGGCGTTGATCTTGGGAGTCGTGTCGTAGCGGACCTGAGGCAGCTCGAGCCCCACGGCGAGAACGCCGCGCGCGTCGAAGCCGGGCGGGACGTGCTGCAGTCTCCAGAGGCTGCGCACGAGGAGTCCCGCGCCTGACGTGAGCATGAGTGCCAAGGCGATCTCGGCGACCGCGAGCACTTCGCCCCAGCGGCGCATGCGACGTCCTTCGTGCGGGCCGCGGCCGCCTTCCTTGAGTGCATCGCCCGGTGCACGGCGCGCGCTCCAGAGCGCGGGCGCCATACCGAACACGATGCCGCATGCCGTCGTGATGGCGAGCGTGTAGAGCAACACGCTCCAATCGAGATGGACGCCGGTGTCGGGTAGCGTGCCGGCGGGCGCGAGGAGTGGAAAGGTCCGCGTTCCCAGCCACGCGAGCGCGAGGCCGGCCGCGCCGCCTAACGACGACAGCACCAGGCTTTCCGTGAGCACCTGGCGCGTCAGCCGCCACGGACCGGCGCCTAACGCAAGGCGCAGGGCCACCTCCGGAGCGCGGCCGTTGGCGTGCACCAGCATCAGATTGCCGACGTTGGCGCAGGCGATGAGCAGCAGCAGGCTGGATGCGGCGAGCAGCACGAGCAGCGCGGTGCGGGTGTCGCCAACCAGGTACGTGTGGAGCGGCACCATGCCGGCGCCCATGATGCGATTGGTGACCGGATACTGCAGCTGGAGACGCCGCACCACAACCTGGAACTGCGCGTTTGCGTCGTCCAGGCTGACGTCTGGACGCAACCGGGCGATTGCTCGCAGCCAGTGCGCGCGGCGGAACCACACCTTGGTGCGCGATGCGCGATCCCACCCCGCCGGCACCCACGCGTCGACCGACGAGGACGGATAGGTGAAGTCCGGCGCCATCACGCCGATCACCTGCGCGAGGCGTCCGTTGATGCGAATGGTGCGCCCGACGATGCGCGGGTCGGCGCCCAGGTGGGTGCGCCAGGCACGGTCGCTGAGCACGACGCTCGAGTGCGTGGTGTCCCAGGTCGCGTCGTCGGCGAAGCCTCGGCCCAGCTCCGGACGCCCGCCTAACAGAGTGAAGAAGTTGCCCGTGACGCCGGTCAGCGTGAGCAGCTGCGGCTCGCCGACACCGGTGAGCGTGGCGTGCCCGCCGTCGAAGTACGCGGCGATGTCGTGGAACGCGTGGACCTGTTCCTTCCAGTCGAGGTAATTGGCACCGGCGACCGTCTCCATGTGCCAGTTCTTCTCCGGATTGTTCTCCCCCAGCATCACGAGACGATCCGGCGCGGGGAAGGGCAGCGGCCTCAAAATCGCCGCATCGACCGCGGAAAAGATGGCGGTGTTGGCGCCAATGCCTAACGCGAGCGTGATCACGGCCGCCCCGGCGAGCGCCGGCCTCCGCGCCAGCGTGCGCAGCGCGAAGCGCACATCGCCGCCGACATCGGACAACCACGGCACCGCCCGGACCTCGCGGTGCGCTTCGCGCACCTGCTGCACGCCGCCAAAGGCGACGAACGCGCGCCGCCATGCGTCGGAGTCCGTCATACCCGCGCGCACGTTCTTTTCCTGCTCGCGCTCGAGATGGAAGCGGATCTCGTCATCGAGCTCGCGGTCGGCGGCGCGGCCGCGAAGGGCGGCGCGGATGCGGAGGATGATTCGGTCGAAGGGCATCATGGGTCGCTCGTGGCGCCGGCCGGCGCCGGGTGGTCACGCCGGACCGAGGATGAGCTCGACGGTCGACACATACCGCCGCCAGTTCGCCGTCTCTTCTCCTAACGCTCGGCGCCCGTGCGCCGTTAGGCGGTAGTATTTCGCCCGCCGATTATTCGTGGTGGTGCGCCAGTCGCTCCCGACCCAACCCTTCTGCTCGAGTCGCTGCAGGGCAGGGTAGAGCGATCCTTGATTGACCTCGAGGACGCCCCTGGACACTTGCTGGATGCGTTGGCTCAGGCCCCATCCGTGCATGGGCTCGAGCGCCAGCGTCTTGAGGACGAGGAGGTCGAGCGTCCCGCGGAGGACGTCGGCGGATGGCAAAGACGGCATGGCCCCGTTCTGTCGGATTCCGACAGAAGATGGCGCTTCTCCTGTCGGAACGCAAGAGGAGCGGCCGAGGGCTGGTGTAGTGCGTCGAGCTGGAGGGAAGTGGGAAGCACTCGCCGCCGCTTCCCCCAGCGCATCGCTTCCCCCAGCGAACGTCGGCGAGCGCTTCCAACTTCCCTCGTTGCGGCGAATCAGAAATGCGGATGTGGCGCGCTAGTGCGCGGCTGCGGGGCTGGCGGCCGGCACGCCGGCTTGCGACGATGCGAGGAGCGCCGTGAACGCGTCGGGAGGCTGCGGCTTGGCGAACAGGTAGCCCTGGCCCAGCTCGCACCCCAGCTCGCGCAGCGCTCGGAATTGCTGGGAGTCCTCGATCCCTTCGGCCACCGTGCGGAGGGACAACATGTCGCCCAGCGCGATGATCGTGCGCGCGAGCGCCGCGTCGTTGCCGCCTAGCGTAATGCCGTCGACGAAGGCCTTGTCGATTTTCAGCACGTCGATCGGGAATCGACGCAGGCTGCCGAGCGACGAGTAGCCGGTGCCGAAGTCGTCGATGGCGAGGCGGACGCCCAACGCCTTGAGCTCGAGGAGGCGCGCCATGGTGGCCTCGACGTCGCGCATGATCACCGTCTCGGTGATCTCGAGGACGAGATGGTTTGGGTCGAGCGCCGATTCGGCGAGTGCGGCCGCCACGTCGCGCACGAGCTCCGCGTGTTGGAACTGCCGTCCCGAGAGGTTGACCGTGACGGTTGGCCGTTCATCGAGCGCGTTAGGAGCGCGCCAGGCGGCCGCATGCCGGCAGGCTTCGCGCAGCACCCACCTGCCTAACGGTACGATGAGGCCCGTTTCCTCGGCCATCGGGATGAACGTATTCGGCGCCAGCAGTCCGCGCGTGGGATGCTGCCAGCGCACCAGCGCCTCGGCGGCGGCGAGGCGTCCCGTGGACAAGTCGACGATCGGCTGAAACATGAGCCGCAGCTCGCCGCGCGGGATACCCTCGCGCAGATCCGCCTCGAGCGCCATCCGGTCCACGAGCGACTTGTGCATCTCGGGCGCGAAAATCGCGTAGCGTCCCTTGCCCGCGCTCTTGGCCGTATACATGGCGACGTCGGCGTTGCGGAGCAGCTCGTCGGCTCCGTCGGCGTCTCCGGCGCGCGCGATGCCCATGCTCGCGCTCACCGGCACCGGCTTGTCATCGAGCAGAATGGGCGCGCGGAGGCTCGTCGCGATGCGGTCGGCCACCGTGATGACGTCGGAATCCGAGTGCACGCTCTCGAGGAGCACCGCGAACTCGTCGCCGCCTAACCGGGCCACCGTGTCGCACCCGCGCGTCGCGTTCAGGAAGCGCGCCGCGACGGCGGCCAGCAGGCGGTCGCCTTCGGTGTGGCCCAGGCTGTCGTTCACCGTCTTGAAGTCATCGAGATCGAGGAACAGCACCGCGAGCCGGCCACCCGCGCGCTCCATACCCTTGAGCGCGTGGTCGACGCGATCGTGAAATAGCGCGCGATTGGCGAGGCCGGTGAGGGGGTCATGCAACGCCTGGTAGGCCAGCTGCGACTCGAGCTGCTTCCGCGTAGTGATGTCCCGCGCCACCCAGACGACGGAGCTCCCGTCCATCGGCGACACCGTGCCGGCGAACCAGGCGGTGGTACCGTCGATGTCGAGACTGTACTCGACGTCTACGGGTCGGCGCGTCTCGAGTGCGCGCGCGACGCACGCTTGCACCGTCTCGGCGGGTCCCGGCGGCAACACATCGCTCACCGTGCGACCCAACCATTCGACCGGCGCACGATGCCGCGCATCGGCCGCGCTCGCGGCGATCTTGATGTAACGCCCGTTGCGGTCGAGGGCCACGATCACGTCGGACATCGCGCCGACCAACGCATGGAGCTCGGCTTCGCTCGCGCGGAGCGCGGTCTGCGCGCGCCGGAGCGTCCGCTCGTTCCAGGACGTGGCGTACACCGCGACCCACGCCGCCATGCCTAACAGGAGCACCTTGGCCGCCTCATCGAGCAGCGAGGCGCCCCCCGAGGTGAGCGCGACCACCGGATCGTGTTGCAGCGGGATGTGCCCGAATGTGAAAAAGCACGTGACTAACGCAACGTACTCGAGCACGACCAGCGACGACACGACGGCCGCGCGACGGGCCGAGCTCGTGAACGGACGCGCCGCGAGGATTACGAAGTACGCGAGCCAAATGGGCGACTTGATCACGAGACTCGGCGCGACCGCCAACCCGTACTCGGCGAGCAGACACGTGACCGCTGTCGCGTCGGCGATCGCGTTGACAGCCGAGAGCCACGGCCGCTCCAACCGATGCCGGTGGATGCGCACCTGCTGCCACAGCGTCCAGAGGAGCATCGGCAGCAGCACGGACGCGTTGAGGAGCGTCAGCGTGCGCGACAGGCGCGGCGCATACACCACGGCACTCACGCCTAACAACATGAGCACCACCGCGCGCACGCCATTCAGGTGGCGTTCGGCGTTGGCGCGCTCGGCGGCGAGCAGCGCCGCGGTAGTCGGCCCCTCGGGAGATGTCTTGATCTGGGCTGGTGCCGGCACGGGATCCTCGCGCACCCCGCGCGAAGGCGCGCAACAGGTGGCGAAAGGAGGACGTCCGGTTGACACCAGGCGTCACGACCGCCCACCGCTGCCGCGCTCGAATGCGAGGGCCTGGCTGTCCTTGCCTCGCGCCCGCCGAGGGCAGAGAATTGCCCATGCCTTATCGCGCGTGGGATTGGGTGCGGCGCGTGAATTGGCGACCCTGGCTGCTCGGCGCATATGCCCTGAGCGTGCTCGTGATCGCGATTCCCAAGGGGCTGCACCACTCGGACAACAATTTCTTGATCTTCGACGCGTCGTTCTGGAACCTTCGCGCCGGACGGGATCTGTACGCGCCGCACCCGGATCTGTACATCGACCTGTTCAAGTACAGCCCGGCCTTTGCGGTGCTCTTCGCCCCGATTTCGGTGCTGCCGGACACGCTCGGCATCGTGCTCTGGGATGCGATGAACACGATGCTCCTCGCCCTGGCCATCGTGCGGCTGCTGCCGGATCGGCGCGGTGACGTGGTGTTGGCTCTCACGTTTCTCGAGATGTTCGGTCAGATGCAGCATTCGCAGTCGAACAGTCTGCTGGCCGCGTTGGTCATCCTGGCCTTTCTGGCGCTCGAAGCGGAGCGACCGGTCCGCGCCGCGATCGCGCTGGCGATCGGCACGGCCGTCAAGATCTTTCCGATCGCCGGAGCGGCGATGGCCCTGCCGCACCGTGGCCGGATGCGCTTCGCGCTTTCGTTAGGCGCGGTGCTCGCGGCTGTGCTCGCGTTGCCGCTTCTCGCCGTGACGCCGCACGAGGTGCGCGCGCAGTACGTATCATGGATGACCCTGCTCCCGCGCGATGCCGTGGCGGATACCATCGCCGGGCGCGGCATGCACACGGGCGGCGTGCCCGAGCTCGCCCATCTCTGGTTCGGCGTAAGCTCGACGCCGCTCGTCATCGGGGTCGCCGGTGGGGTGCTGGTCGTGTTGCCGCTGCTCGCGCGGTGGAAGCAGTGGAGCGATCCAGATTTCCGGTTGCGATTCCTCTGCTCGCTACTGGTCTTTTTCGTGATCTTCAATCATCGGTCGGAATCGCCGTCGTTCGTGATCGCCATCGTGGGAATCGCGATATGGTACGCGGCGTCGGTGCCCGACGCGCTCACGATTTCGGTGATGGCCCTGGCGTTCGTCGTCGTGTCGCTCGGCGCATCGAGCGCGGTGCCGAACGCGGTGCGCGTCGGCGTCGTGATGCACTATCGTCTCAAAGCGCTGCCCTGTGTGGTCGCATGGCTCGTGATGCAAGCCGAGTTGTGGGGATGGCGCGTGCCGCGTCCATCGCGGCCGGAGTTGGCGCCGCTCTGGCGAACGCGGAGTGTGAGCGAGGCGCCGTCGTGATGACGGTTCTTGTCTTCGCTGTTGGCATCGGCTTTGCGCCATGTGATGTTCGGGGAAGGCTGGCACGATCCAATTGAACAAGGATTACGATGACCAGAATGTCGGGTTGGCTCTCGCGCGCAATTGCGGTCTCGTTGATCGTTGGCGCTGGACGTGTCGTTGCCGCATCCGCGCTGCACGCGCAGGACGAGTTGGCTGATCGTGCCAAGCGCGCGGGCGAAGTGTTGTCGGAGCTCGTCTCGGTGCCCGACCGGTCGCCGCCCAAGGCCCTCATGCGCGAGGCCGTGTGCGTGGCGGTCGTGCCGGGTGTGGTGCAAGCGGGATTCGGCGTTGGTGGACGCGCCGGATACGGCTTGGCGAGCTGTCGCAGCGGCGGCGACTGGAGCTGGCCCACCTTCGTCGGGCTCAAAGGCGGCAGCTTCGGCTTGCAGATCGGCGCGCAGTCGGCGGACGTCGTCCTCATTTTCATGAATCGGAACGCGCCCAAGACGATCGCGGGCTCGTCGTTCGACCTTGGCGGGGAAGTGTCGGTGGCCGCCGGTCCGATGGGGCGAGACCTCTCAGCCGCTACGGACTACAAAGCGCAAGCCGAGATTTATTCGTATTCCAAGAGCAAGGGGCTGTTTGCCGGGATCAAGATTGCGGGGACGAAGTGGGAGATTGACTACTCGGCGAACAAGAAAGCGTTTGCGTCGGCCGGCGATGCGTTGGACGGCGGCTCGAGCGCGAGTGTGGGGCAGGAGCTGAACACGGACGGCGGCAAGGCGCCGTCGCTCGTGCAGCCGTTCTTGGCGAGTTTGCGCAAGAACGTCCCGGTGCCTAACTAGCGGGGAATGGGGAAGCGCTCGCTGTCGCTCGCTTGGGGCAGCGCTGCGCTTGGGGAGCGGCGGCGACGCCACCTTGGCGCGCGGAGGACATCAATGTTCTGGGTTGTGCGTGCCGAGGCGCGTGGGCTGGCGCATGGCGCTCCCGTCGCGCAGGCCACTGATGTTGTTCCGCTCCCTTAGGCGGCGTCGCCGCCGCTCCCCAAGCGCAGCGCTGCCCCAAGCGAGCGACAGCGAGCGCTTCCCCATTCCCCGCCGCTGAGCGTCCTAACGCACTTGCGGTCCTACTGCGCTTTGGCCGCCGTCGTGGCGTCGCCCTTGAGCCAGCGCGCCAGCCAGTTTTCGGTGGCCTGTTCGATCAGCGTGAAGCTCTGGAGGTCGTACGCTGCGCCGTGGCGCCCGGGCGGATACATACGCAGCGGCACATCCTTGCCGGCCGCCGTCAACGCCGTGAGCAACTGCATCGTGTTTTGCGGGTGCACGTTGTCGTCCATCATCGAGTGGATCAGCAACAGGTGCCCCGTCAGCTTCGATGCGTGCAGCACGGCCGAGCTCGAGTCGTATCCGGCTTGGTTCTCGCCTAACAGACCCATGTACCGCTCGGTATAGATCGAGTCGTACAACCGCCAGTCGGTGACGGCAGAATTGGCGACGCCCACCGTGAACAGATCCGGGTACGACTCCATGGTGAACACCGTCGAATAGCCGCCGTAGCTGGTGCCGATGATGCCGACATGCTTCGCGTCGACGTACGGCAACTTGTCGAGATACCTGGCCGTCTCGGCGAAGTCGTGACTCTCCCACTTGCCCAGGTCGCCGTAGACGACCTTCATGAACGCGCTGCCGTAGTTGTTGTTCGCGCGATTGTTCACATCGGCCACGATGAATCCCTGTTGGGCCAACCACTGCGTGATCGGATTCGAGTCGAACGAGTCGAACACATCCTGCGACCCAGGGCCGCCGTAGATCGCGAACACCACCGGATACTTGCGCGTGGAATCGAACGGCACCGGCTTCACGATCGACGCATCCAGGCGCACGCCGTCAGACGTCGTAAAGGAGAACACTTCGGGCGCGGAGTACGCGTGTGTGGTAAGCCACTCGCGCACCTCGTGCCGGTCCACGAGCGTGTGGAGCTTCTTGCCGGCGGTCGTCCAGACGTCGATGCTCCCCGGGCTCGCAATCGAGCTGTAGTTTTCGATATAGTATTTCTCGTTAGGCGACATGTCGATGTCGTGCACGCCGCCGCCCGCGGTGAGGCGGCGTTCGTGCTTCCCGTCGAAATCGATGGCGTACAACTGCCGCTGGAGCGGTGACGCCTCGGTGCTCGAGTAGTAGATGGTGTGCTGCCTGGCGTCGACGCCGCAGATCCGCGTGACCATCCATTTGCCACGCGTCACCTGGGTCAGGAGCTTGCCCGAGTAGTCGTAGCGATAGATGTGCTGATACCCATCCCGATCGGATAGCCAGAAGAATTCGGTTAGCCCTTCGGGGAACGACATCAAGTTCTGCACGCCGGCATAGAAATCCGAGACATCGATCCACGTCTTCGACGAATCGCGCATCACCATGCGCTTCCCCCCGTCCTTGACATCGAAGAAGAAAAGCGTCATCACCTGCTGGCGCCGGTCGAGCGTGATCATCGCGAGCGTGTCGCGCCGGCTCGTCCAGTAGATGCGCGGGATGTAGTAGTCGCCGGTGAGTCCCGGATCCAGCCAGATTTTCGATCCCGTGCCTACGTTCACGACGCCGACCTTCACCGTGGGATTCGGATCGCCGGGCTGCGGAATGCGAATCGTGTCCCATACCTGGTGACGGCCGGCGTAGTCGCTCAACTGGATGGTGGGCTCTTTGCTTTCATCCACCTGCCAGTAGGCGATATACCGATTGTCGGGCGACCAATTCCACGCCTGCACGAGGCCGAACTCTTCCTCGTACACCCAGTCGAAGTGGCCGTTGTAGACGTGCGCCGTGGCATCCGACGTCAGGCGCCTTTGCTGCTTGCGCGCCAGATCCTCCACGTACATGTCGCCGTCGCGCTCGTAGCCCAACAACAGCCCGTTAGGCGAGAGCTCGGCCGTCCGCGCGCCGCTGGCGGCGAGCTGGAGCGACCGGTCCGCCAACGTGTACACGTAGAAATCGGCCGTGCCCGAATTGCGATAGATCGGTTTGAAATGCGTTTGGAACACCAAGTGGCGCGAATCCTTGGCCCACTGGAAGGAGTCGTACGAGAAGGGTTCGTTGCCGCCGGGGAACGTCATCCCCTGCGCGCTGAACAGCACGGTATCGCGTCCCGTAATCGGATCCGTGGCGTGAATCGTCTCCTGGCCCGATTGCGGATCGTGCACGATGTACGAGTACCGGGTTCCGCCGTCGATCCAGTTCACGTCCTCGGGTCCCGATTCACCGCGCAGCGCCCGCCCCGCTCGCAATGCGTCGGTGAACGACGCCATCCTCGCTTTTTCTTGAGCGATCGCGCCGCCGGGATGCGCCGCGGCCAGTGCGCCGCAACAGCAGAGTGCGACACACGCGTGCGACAAGCCACGTCCGTGCATGACCAGTCCTGTGGTTGGAGTTAGGCAATCGCGAGACGCCGCCATGGACAGCCCGGACATAACGCGGCCCGCCCGCGCCGCCGAACGGGCCGGGCGCAGGGCAGGCCTGCAAGATGTCGAGGCGGTCGGTCCTGCGCGAGGCGCGCGGGCCGCGCGGAGCGTTACTGTTTCGTCAGCGGCCCGCAGGCCACGATCGTCTTCATGTCCGTCGCCGACGCATGGATGTTCACCATGTACGATCCTTTTGGATCGAGCGACGCCATGACCTTCGCGGTCGACGCGCCCTTCCCATCATCGCCGACTGTGATCGGCGTGTACGAACTGCCGCTGCCTACCACACCTTGATCGTAGCCGCATGTGCCCTTGTGCACGTGCCAAGGATGCGTCGACTTCGGAGTCGCGCCCGCGATGTGCACCGTCGCGGTGAACCCGCTGCCGGTGACGTTGGGCGCCACTGTCGCACTGCCGAAAACGTGCTCGTCGCCCGCGTAAGACGACGGCGCGCTCAGCGTGGCCGTCCAACCGCTGTCGGCGGCGGCCTTGGTCACGCGAGGTGCGAGCGCACTTGCCCCGACGCCACGATGAGTAACCACTGTGCCCGCCGCGACAAGCGCGCCGAGCGCTGTCACCACAGCCATGTGTCGTGCGAACATCGACTCCTCCTCTCGGGTGGGAAGATGCGCTGCGAAAACCGGCCACCGCTTGGTGCAGAACTCGTGCGCGCCGCCCGTCAAAACGGCCAAAACAGGCGACCCGGACGCGCGGACAAAACGACCAATCTCAAAGATACGGCTGCGCCAGCCAAGCTACACCATCCCGCAGTTGGGCGGCGAGTGGTCGTCCCCGCAAACCCTCCGGCGTCAGCAGCGTGCTCGACGCCACCTTCTCATCGATCAGCGCGTTGACCCGCGCGGCGAATGCGCGCGAATAGCACTCCACATTGTACTCGAAGTTGAGTCGCAAACTCCGCGGATCCCAGTTTGCCGATCCGATGAGGGACCACGCGTCGTCGACCACGAGCAATTTGCTGTGATCGAACGGTGGCTTCGACAAATGCAGCCGACACCCTCCTTCGATGAGCGCGCCGAGCTTGGCGGTCGCGGCCCACTGCACGAGGCGAAGGTTCCCGCGTTGCGGCAACACAATATCTACCGTGACGCCGCGCATCGCCGCGACGCGCAGCGCATCCACCAGCGGCGGATCGGGAAGAAAATACGGCGTCACCACGCGCACCGAATACGACGCCTGCGCAATCGCGCCGAGGATGGTCATCAACAACGCCTCGAAATCCTCGTCGGGACCATCGGGCACGCCGCGGGCCGCGAAGTCGCCAGCTCCGTTCTGTACCGGCGGATACCACGTGTCGCCGCCCAACCGCTCGCGTGTGGTGAACTCCCAATCGAATGCGAACGCCGCAGTCAACTGCTGCACCACGGGTCCGCGCAGCCGAAAGTGCACATCGCGGGTCGCGTCGGGCAGGCCGTATGCGAGCACGCACGCGTCCCGGATATTCAGTCCTCCGCAAAAGCCGATTTCACCATCGGTGATCAACAGCTTGCGATGGTTGCGCAGATTCATGTACGGGTGTGGAAACGGCACGCGTGACGGCACGAAGCGAGCGACGGGCACGCGTCGGTTCCGCAGCTCGTCGACGATTGGTGGATGACTGTACCGCGCGCCAACGCCGTCGATCAACACGCGCACCTGGCATCCGCGCGCCACGGCGCGCTCCAGTGCCGTGACGAACTCGGCGCCGGCGCGGCCGCGGTCGAAGATGTATGTCGCGAGAGCCACGCTCCGGGTGGCGTGGTCGATGGCCTGCAGCATAGCCGGATAGCCCTCGTCGCCGTTGCATAGGGGCTCGATCGAGTTGCCGGCCGTGAGCGGCCACCGCGTGACCCGACGCACCAGCCGGGCGAGCGAGCCTAACGATTGGGGCAGGTCCGGCGGCGGCGTCACCGGTTCGGGAGCGTCGGCACGAAGCTCTTCAGTAAACGTGGACCGCCGGCCGCGCACGCGTCCGGCGCGCCGGCGGATTCGGTTGATGCCGAACAGGACGTAGAGACCTGAGCCGACGATCGGCGTGAGCCACACGAGTCCGATCCACCCGATGGCCGATCGGACGTCGGTTTTGTAGAGGACGATGTGCGCCGACACGGCCAACGCGAGCCCGACGTGCAGCAGGCCCGCGAGAAATCCCCACACGTGCGGGGTCAAACCCTTGCCTCCGGAGCCGGGTCGGCCCCAATGTAGGGCCCGACAGGGACCGCGCACCATCTCTCGCCCAACGCGCGCGGCTCTGATTCCCGCATCTGGTGTTGCACATGTCGATGCATCGGTCTCTCCGCAGCGGAGCGCACGCTCTCGTGCTTCTCGTCGTATGGGCGTGCGGCGGCACGAACGCGCCGAGCTCGTCGAACACTCCCGTTAAGATCGTCGCCGCGTCGGGTGGCGGCCAGACCGTCGACCTGGGACAACCGCTGCCACAGCCGCTGGTGGCGCGCGTCACGACCAGTGCCGGCGCGCCCGCGCCCAACGTGCCGGTGGCCTTTTCCGTGACGTCGGGCGACGGAACGCTCGCCGCGGCTTCCGTTAGCACGGACGCATCGGGCAACGCTTCGGTGGGATTCACCCTGGGGCAGACGCCGGGCGTCACGATTGTGAGTGCGACGAGCGGCGCGGTGGCCGGCGCGGCCGCGGTCTTCACCGTGAGCACCGGACCGACGATCGTTGGGCACGTGGTTTTGGGCGCGGGGAACGTGCGGCTGCCGGCGCTGGGGCACGGACCCCTGCGCTCGCCGCTGGTGCTCCAAGCGCCGGCCTCACGACCGATCAAGGAATTGCAACTCGACATCGCATATCGCGCCTCGGCGATCGGCGCGCAACGTGCGGGCACGTTCACCACACTCGGCTTGGATCGGGCGCGCGTGATCGCAGCCTCGATTCGCGCCGACCTTGCAGCGCAACCCGTGGCGCAGCGGTTCGACGTCATGGCGGTGTCGCCGGCGATTGCGGTGGCGCGCGTGCGGGTGCATAGCGCGTCGGATCGAGACTCGGTGGTTCGCGCGTTGCGCGGCGATCCGGCCGTGGCGTCGGTGAGCGTGGACGGACTCTTGAGCCGCGGGCCGATCGCGACCGCCGCGTTCTCGCCCGAGATGCGCACCGTTGGGCACGGCCCGCGCGCATCCGGGACGCCCGGCGGCGAAGACATGGATTTCCCCAGCGCGCAGGCCAGCGATGCCCAACTGTGGACCTACAGTCTCATCGACGCGCCGCGCGCTTGGAACGTGAGCACCGGGAGCCACTCGGTTGTCGTGGCCGTCATCGACGACGGCATCAATCAGCATCCGGACATCGTGGCGAACCTCGATATGGCGGGCGGCTACGATTTCGTCCAGAACGATTCGGCAAACGTCGGACCGCAGCCGCTGTGCGCCGGCGGCACGTTCTCGAATTTTGACAACGACGGCGATGCCGGTCCGGATCTCGACCCGACGATGCCGCTCTCAGTGACGCTGGACAACGAAACCGGATGTTGGCGAGTGGACAACGGGGCGAATCACGGACTCCACGTCGCTGGCATCATCGGCGCCGGGGGCAATCCGTTGGGCATCGTGAGCGGCGTCGACTGGACGGTGACGATTCGCCCCGTGCGCGCGTTGGGCATCGACGGCAGCGGCTACTTTTTCGACATCGCGCAGGCGGTGCTCTATGCCGCAGGTCTGCCCGCGGCCGGCGCGAACGGCGCGCTGGTCCAGGCGCCTAACCGAGCGCCGATCATCAACATGAGCTTGGGCGGACCGTCCGCCGATTCGGGCCTGGCGCGCGCCGTGGCCGCCGCGATCAGCGCCGGTTCGATCGTCGTCGCGGCCTCGGGCAACACGCCCAGCTCGCAGCCCTCGTATCCGGCGGCGTTTCCCGGCGTGATCGCGGTGGCCGCGCTCGGTCCGGACGCGCATCTGGCGAGCTACAGCTCGAGCGGCCCCGATGTGTCGCTCGTGGCGCCCGGCGGCGATTTTCGTTTCGACGATCTCACCAATCCCTACACGGGCGGGACCGGCGGAATTCTCTCGACCACGTGGAATTTTTCCACCGGTGCGCCGAGCTACACGTTTTACACCGGGACGTCGATGGCGGCGCCGCACGTGTCGGGCGTCGCGGCGCTCGTTCTCGCCGCGAATCCCGGGATGTCCGGCGCCGCGCTCCGTGCGCGTCTGCTCGCCAGCGCGATGGATGTAGGTCCCGTTGGACCGGACGAGCGCTACGGCGCCGGGGTCGTCGATGCGTACGCCGCGGTGACCGGACACCAGCCGACAGCAACGACCACGGCGCGTGCGATCGATGCGAACACCGGTGTGGTGGCCGGTACCGCTCCCGTGGATGCAGACGGGTCGTTCGTGCTCGTCCGACTGCCGGCCGGCTCGTACTACGTTGTCGCGGGACAGGACGAGAACGGCGATGGTGTGATCGGCTTCCCGGGCCGCCGCATGGGCTGGGCGGGCGGCACGCAACCCGCCGCGATCACGATTGACGACGCGCACGTGGGCACCGCGGCCATCGCCATCGGCGCGCCGGTGGAGCAGTCGCCTAACGGAGACCGCACGCACGCCCAGCAGATTTTCGTCGACAGCTGGATCGCCGGATCGATCGGCGCCTCGTCGACCACCGACTACTATCGGGTGCTGATCCCGGCTGCCGGCACCTACACCATCGAGACCTCCGGCGTGCTCGGCGCATGCGGGTTGGCGCTCGAGCTCAACACCGCGCTCACGCTGTCGGACAACAGCGGCGCCCAAGTGTCGAGCAACGACAACAGCTCGTACTTCGGCACCAGCGGGATGACGTTCCCCGGCACGTACTGCTCCAAGATCACGGCGACGCTGCAACCCGGCGCGTACACCATCGCGCTCAAATGGAGCGGCGCGCCGGCCCCGAATCCCGGCAGCTATCGGTTGCAGGTGCGATCCGGAAGTTAGGCGAAACGCAGTCGCGCGCCGGCCGGCCGGCGCGCACCAGGCCATCTGAGGAGACACGATGATTCCACACGTTGGCCCGATCGATCCGACGGTGCCCGTCCGCATCGTCGTGTCGTGCGACTCCGGACATGCGCTCGCATTCGCGCTCTGGCACCGCCCGCCCGGCACCGATGATTGGAAGCAGTTCGCCGAGGGCCGCACTGGCGATGGCGCGGATCAGCACGCCGCCTCCATCGAAACCGGCCCCCATTCGCAGATCTACTACTGGGTAGGCGTGTCGAGTCCCGCGCGTCCGCACGCCGCCTACCATGCGCGCCTCACCCTTACCCAACGCGACGCCCCGGTGCCGCACGGCTCGATCGAGCTGCGCGGCACCACGGACGCAGCGGGGAACGACTCGGTGGAACAATGGCTCGACTTCGTCTAACGGCGCGCGGGCGCGCAGCGCTCACAGTGCTGGCGATGTTCCTGATGGCCGCCGCCGCCCTGCCGCTGGCCGCGCAAGACGCGGACACCACGCAGGCCGACGATGACGCCACCGGCACCGACGACGCCGAACGCGACTCGGTAGCGTTCGTTGGGCGGGCGGCAGCGACTGTGGTGTCGAGCTATGCCGTGCCCGACATGCCGGCCGCGGCGTTCCTCGGCACGACGCCGGCAGCGATCACACGACCCGCGAGCACGCGCGATTTCCTCATCGGGTTGGCGAGCGGCGTGGACGAGCACGGACAGGCGCGGCAAGGATTCGCGCTCGAGGCGTCGCCATCGGCCATCGTGCCCGGTTTCGGCGTCTCGCTCGAGCAGTATCGCGCACCGGGCGTGAATCCACGATATCTCCTGGCCAACCTGCTCGTGTCGTTCGGCGCGGCCCGCGCCGCCGGCGATTCGTCGCCCACGGTGCTCGCGTACGGCGTGCGTGTCACACTGTTCGATCGCGGGGATCCGATGCGCGACACGGCGTTCCTGACCGCGTTAGGCGACTCGATCGCGCGGTGCCGGCCGCGCACGCCGATCCCGGGGATTCCGCGCGCCGACCGGCCCACGGCGCTCGATCCGCTGTTGCGCGACCTCCTGGCCGAGCGCCACGACCGTGGCGTGCGGTGCATGGACTCGCACACGCGCAAGCTCGCCCGGCGCTACGCGCGGGCGCACTGGAACGCGTCCACGCTGTTTCTGGCGTATGCCGGCGGCGAGCGACTGCGCGGGGGCTCGTTCTCGCGGCGGCGGCACGCCGGCGATCGCGTCTGGGCCACGGGCGCCATGCGCGTCGGCGCGTTCGCGCAGACGCTGGTGTACGCGGACTGGACCCACGATCGCGGCGCCGGCGCGCCGTTCGTGTTCGATGCTCTGACTTACGGCTCGCGCTTCAACGTGGGCAGCGAATCGGCGAACGCCTTCGTCGAATTCCTCGGCCAGGCGCGGTCCGGCGTTCCGTTAGGCCTGCCGGCGACGGCGACCGCGTGGTCGGCGGGCCTCGAGCTGCGCGCCGCGGAAGCCCTCTGGCTCTCGGCCGGACTCGGCGAACGGTTTCGGACGACCGCCGCGCCTAACGTCGTGGCCGTGCTGGCCGGCATCCGCTGGGGCATCGCACTCCGCCCGTGGCTCGCACCGGCCGAATGACGTTCGTTAGGCGCGGCTACGTGGACAGCTTGTTGGCGGCGTTGAGCGCCGCCACCTTGTAACACTCGGCGAGCGTCGGGTAGTTGAACACGGTTTCGAGAAAGTAGTCCAGACCGCCGCCCAGGCCCAACACCGCCTGTCCAATGTGGACCAGCTCTGTGGCGCCGGTTCCGATGATGTGCACGCCCAACAATCGGCGGTTTTCGCGGTGGAACAGCATCTTGAAGAAGCCGCTGTCGTCGCCCAGAATCTGGCCGCGCGCGATCTCGCGATACCGTGCGATGCCCACCTCGTATGGGACCTTGGCCTTGGTAAGCTCGTGCTCCGCCGCGCCGACCATCGACACTTCGGGGATGGCGTAGATGCCGATTGGAAAGTGCGGCCCCATCGTCCGCGCCGGCACGCCTAACGCGTAGCACGCGGCCAAGCGCCCCTGCTCGCTCGACGTGGCGGCCAGGCTCGGATAGCCGATCACGTCGCCGGCGGCGAAGATGTGCGGTACCGACGTACGGAACTCCGCGTCCACCACGATGCGTCCGCGCTCGTCGGCACACAGACCGGCCTGTTCCAAGCCCAACGAGGCGGTGGCGCCCTGGCGCCCAACGGAAAACAGCACCATGTCGCTCACGATGCGCTTGCCCGATTCCAATTCGAGCACCGCGCGCGCTGGCGGCCCGTCGGTGGTGCCCAACCGGGCCACCGCCTCGCCGCCGCGAAAGTACACGTTGCGCTTGCGCATCTGATGGATCAGCTCGTCGACGATCTCGCTGTCGAGGAACTCGAGTGGTCGCTCGCGCTTGTCCACGACGGTCACGTCGACGCCCAACGCTGCGAACATCGAGGCGTACTCCATGCCGATCACGCCCGCGCCGACGACCGCGATCGAACGCGGGATGCGCGTGAGCCGGCAGATGTCATCGCTCGTGAGGATGGTGGTCCCGTCGACCGCTGCGCCAGGCGCCGCGGCGGCTACCGTCCCGACGGCAATGAGGACGTTGGCCGCCGTGATCTCGCGCTGCGTGTCGCCATTGTGCACGAGGAGGCGATGCGGGTCGCGAAACGACGCGTCGCCGCGCAGCACGTCGACGCCGTTGCGACGCAGCTGATTCGCGATCACCGCCGCTTCGCGCGACACCACGTCCTGCACGCGCGCGAGAAGCGCTTCGGCCGTTGGGCGCGACCTGGCGCTGCTGTCGAGCGAGGGGTCGGCGTGCGCGACGGTGCTCACCGTCCACAGCACCGCCTCACGGAAGGTCTTGCTCGGAATGGTGCCGGTGTCGAGACACACGCCGCCCAACGCACCGCGGCGTTCGATCACTGCGGCACGGCGGCCGATTTTTGCGGCCTGCACCGCGGCGCGCTGGCCCGCGGGACCGCTCCCGATGCACACCAGATCGTAGTCGAACGTGTCGGTCACGAGGGCCGCTCCGGGATATGCGTGGCGCGATGCGTGCGGTAAGAACAGCGTTGCACGGCAGCGCCGGAAGGTGTTGACCGTGACAATATCGATCGCTACGGCGCAGCGCGGCAAGCGAGACTCGGTCACTCGAACGTACGCAGACTCTCACGCCGTCGCTTGACGTGCGGTGCGCCGTCCCTAGACTGCACGGGAGAGGCTGCTCGAGCCTGCGGAGGTGCATCATGGAGCGAGGACGGCCGGCACGTTCCGTCGCGTGGATCCTGAGCATCGTGCTCGCGATCGTGTTCTTGGCAACGGGATTCGCCAAGCTCACCGGAGCATCCACCTTCTATCTCAAGGCCGCGACAATGAGCGGATTCCCAGCGTGGATCCGCGTGGTCGTTGGGCTCGTCGAGATCGGTGGCGCGATCGTGCTGTTGGTCCCCCGTGCGGCTGTGTTCGGCGCCGTCACTCTCGCCATCCTCATGTTCCCGGCCGCGGCGACGCAACACATGAGCGGGCAGGGCGGGTTCTGGATTCCCGTTATCGTGTTCGTGTTGCTCTACTGCGTGGTTTGGCTGCGCAGTCCGGATCTCATCAACACGATGGCTGGGTACTTCGAGCAGCCACATGCCGTGCTGCACGACGGCGTGATCGCCGGCGTGATCGGTGCGACGACCGTCGCCGTGTGGTTCTTCATTGTCGACCTGATCGCCGGACATCCGCTGTTCACGCCCGACACGCTCGGCCACGCGCTCTTCAGCGTGACGGGCCCCGTGCCGATGCACGAGCGCGGCGCATTCATCGCGGCGTACACCGTCTTTCACTACGCCGCCTTCATCGTCGCCGGAATCATGGCGGCGAGCGTGATCGATTGGGCGGGCGAGGAACCGTCGTTGGTGCTGTTCGCGGTGCTGATTTTCGTGGCGTTCGAGATCGGCTTCTATGCGTTCGTCGCCATTCTCCAGCACTCCACGCCCTTGGGCGCGCTGGCGTGGTACCAGGTCTTGATCGGCAACGTGATCGCCACCGTCGGCATGTGCTGGTATCTATGGCGCGCGCGCCCCGTACTCAAGGAGCAGTTCGCGCACGCCCTCGACACATGAGCCTCGGCCTAACGGATCGGCGCGCTGCCGCTGTTCCGTTAGGCGCAGGCTTCAGTGTAGCTGCTTGAGCATCTGGTCGACACGTTCCGCGGCCTGCGGCATCGACGTCTCGAGCGCGGTGAGCACGGCGCGCGCCGAATCGCGCATCCCGGCCGAGTCGAGTGCTTCGGCCTGGAGCAAGGCCTTTTGAAACCGGAGTCGGCGATTGTCGGGCGTGACGGTGATCGAGTCCAGTGCCGCGAGCGCGCCGCGGGCGTCGCGTTTGTCTCGCACCATCGACGTGATGCGCAGGAGAAGCGCCGACGTGTCGCCCGGCATGAGCGACTGCAATTGATCGGTCAGCTGCGCCGCCGCGTCGCGCTGCCCCGAATGGCGATCTGCCTGGGCCTTGTTGTACAAACTCGCGACCAGCAGACGCCGCACGTCCGCGGTGTCCCCGCTGCGCACGCCGACGCCGCCCCCATACGAGTAGACGAGGTCGCCGCCGTGGTCGCCCGCTTCAAACAGGTATACGCAGCCGACCACGCCGACCAGGGCAGACGCCGCACGCAGTCCCTTGGTGACGCCGGGCTTTCGCGCCGCCACGACGAGCAGCGCAATCTCGAGGAGCGCCACTACGAGGAAGATGTCGCGCGTGTCTTTGCCGTACGTCTCGTGCACGTTCACCGCCTGACGCACGCCGGGGATCGATTCGACTTTTTCGTGGGCGTCGAGTCCGCTTTGCACGGCCACCACACTCGCCGCCGTGCCTAACAGGAGCAGCGTCGCTGCCATCCCGCTGGTGAACGCCCATCGCGCCCCCAGCGGAATGAGCGACGCGATCCGCGCCGCCACGCCGACGATGAGCAGCGCGACGACGAAATGCACCACCTGCGGATGAAAGCTGCCGATATCGGGCACGAGAACGCACTCCGGGAGAAGGAACACTTTACCGGTTCATGACCTGCGCTACACGCTATCCCAACGGTTTGCCCGGAGTCAACCTGTGCAGGGCCTATGTGTGCACGGCCTCGGTGGCCGCCTACGTTGTGGCCGTGTACCACCAGGCTGCCCCGCGCATTAACGTTCGAATCGATTGCCGTCCCTAACCACTGCGAACACCAGGGTCATGCACACGCCGACACGCCTTCGACCGCCGAGCGGCGCGCGCACCGTGCGCGCTCTCACTACTCTTCTCACGCTTTGCACCGTTTTGGTGCCGGTTGCCTCCGCGCAACAAGCCGATTCGGTGGACCGCCCCGGGCCGCCGGATACGTCGATTTTCGCGGCTCTGCGGCTGCCCTCGCCTAACGAGTTCCGGCTGGCCGATGGCGAGCCGGGGCCGCGCTACTGGCAGAATCGCGCCGACTACGACATCAAGGCGACGCTCGACACGACGACGCAAACGCTGACGGGCGAGCTGACGCTGCACTATACGAACAACTCGCCGGTTGCGCTCGATCACATCTGGCTGCAAGTGGAGCAGGATGCGTTCACCGACAGCTCGCTCAACGCCTACGTGTTCCCGCAGCAGTCGCGCTTCGGCGCGCGCGGCTTCGAGGGCGGCGACCGCATCGATCGATTCGAGCAGCTCGTCACCGACCGCAACGCGAAGACCCCGCGCCGCGTGAAACTCTCGACGCGCACGTGGGACACGATGTTGTACGTCGAGCTCGCCGGACCGCTCGCGCCGGGGAAGGCTGCGACGTTCGATGTGGCGTGGCACTTCCGCGTGCCCGAACACGGCGCCGATCGCATGGGCCGCGACGGTTCGTTGTACGAGATCGCACAATGGTATCCGCGCGTCGCGGTATTCGACGACGTGCGCGGTTGGAATACCGATCCATACGAAGGGCAGGGCGAGTTCTATCTCGAGTACGGCGACTTCACGTACACCGTCACCGTGCCGTCCGGTTACATCGTGGCCGGAACCGGCCTGCTCGACAATCCGCGCGACGTCCTAACGCAAACGGAGCTCACGCGCCTCGCGCAGGCCGCCAAGTCGGCCACGCCGGTTCATATCGTAACGCAGGAAGAATTGCAGAACGGCTCGGCGCGGCCGCGCACATCGGGCACGCTTACGTGGAAGTTCAGCGCCAAGAACGTTCGCGATGTGGCCTGGGGTGCGTCGCCCCAATTCATGTGGGACGCGTCGAGCTGGAAGGGCATCATGGCGCACGCGTACTACCGGCCCAGCGCCATCGATCCGTGGAGCGACGCCGCCGATCAGGCCCGCATGTCGATCATGGAGTACTCGGAACGCTGGTATCCGTATCCGTGGCCGCAGATCACCGTGATCGAGGGACCCGTGAGCGGAATGGAGTATCCCATGGTCGCCATGGAGGCCAAGAGCAGCGACAAGTACGACCTCTACAACGTGATCACCCACGAGATCGGCCACGACTGGTTCCCGATGCTCGTGGGCAGCAACGAACGCATCCACTTCTGGCAGGATGAAGGCTTCAACACCTTCATCAATACGTTCTCCGAAGCACGCCGCTATCCAGAGAAGGGCGATCAGATGCAGCGCGCCGCCGACCAACGGAGCGAGATCGAAGAGACGCAGGAGCGCAACATCGACGTGCCCATCGAGATGCCTGCCGATCGTATGGATCCCGACAAGCTCGGCTTCACGGAGTACGACAAGACTTCCGTGGGTCTTCAGCTACTGCGCCAGGAAATATTGGGACCGGACGCATTCGACGCCGCCTTCAAGGAGTACATTCGCCGTTGGGCGTACAAGCACCCGACGCCAACCGACTTCTATCGCACGATGGATGATGTGTCCGGGCAGCGACTCGATTGGTTCTGGCGCGAGTGGTTCGTCGAGGATGACCACTTCGATCAGGCGGTGGACACCGTCCTAACGCGAGCGCGCGGCGACACGACGGTCGTCCTGGTGGGCTACGGTAACCGGTCGCGCGGCGTGCTGCCGCTTCGGGTCCGCTTCACGATGTCGGATGGATCGACGATGAACTACCACTATCCGGCCGACGTTTGGAGCATGAACTCCAGTCTGTACGTGCGGCGCTACGACTTTGTCGGCAAAACGGTGGCCAAAATCGAGCTCGATCCTGACCACCTGCTGGTCGACGACAACCGCTCGAACAACGTGTGGACGGCGCCCGGCGCGCCTAACGCAGCGGCCAAGCCGTAGCGGTCAGCGGGGCTGCGACGAGGGCCGGACGGTGGCGGCGTCGGTCGCCGCCGTCCGCGTGGCGGGCGTGAGAGTGAAGTGCAGCTCGACCGTCTTCGAGCCCGACGGCTGGCGATCCTCGAAGGACCAGTCTTCGATCATCGCGCGCATGCACGACTCGACTTCCGCGGCTGCCACCCCGTCCCAGGTGCGCTTGGTCACTTCGACGGTGTCCGCCGCGCCTGCATTGCTCACGCTCACGCGCACCGTCACGTCGCCCGTCAGGTGGCGATCGTAGCGCAGGCCTAACTCGGTGTAGCAGTACCGAATCGCGGTGTCGTGATCGAGGAGCTTGGCGCCCGGCACGACGAACGGGCCGAGCGGCGTCTGAATGTGCTTGTCGAGCAGGGCCCCTGGCGCGAGTGAGTCCGCCTTGACTTCGGCGATCGCCAGCGGCGCACGGCGCCACTCGAGATTCTTTTCGTTCATCGATTCGTCGCGTGGAATGGCGGCGTCGATCGACGGCCGGATGTTGGGCTCCAGCATTGGCGTGGCCGGTGCGCTGTCCGGCGCCGCCGTGCTCGGCGCGCTCGGCGTGGTCGGTGAAGCCTCGGGCGCACTCGCTGGCGGCGAGGCAGGTGCGGCGACGCTTACGGGCGCAGCTGCCCCCATGGGCTTCGTTACCGGATCCGCCACGGCAACCTGCTGCATCGTGATCGTAGCGGCCGGCGCCGGCGCGGGCTCCGGCGCGGAGTGAGTCGCCGTGTCCGTCGCGACTGCGACCACCGGCCGTGCTGGCTCCGAAAGCCGCTGAGTCAATTGGGCGCCACGCGCCAAGAGGTCGACCAACTCACGCGCCGGGGTGTCCGATACGCGCAATACCGTGGAGCCATCGAGTCTGATCTCGAGGCCGCTGCTGTCTCTACCGACCCAACGGTCGAACGCGAGACCGGTGTCTGCCGGGCTCCTCGCCTCGGCTACTCCTGATGCGGGTGCCTGAAGTGAGTTCGCGCTATCGGTCCACTGGGTGAGTCGATTGGCGTCGACCAACGTGGGCCTCGCCAAGGCGTCGCGATAGCCCGGGGACATGAAGAACTCGACCGCACCGGACTTGGTGGCGCGGACCCAGATCACCTTGCCTGCAGCCAGCACCGTCCCCACCTCGAGGTTGCCCGACTGCCCTGCGGCAGGCAACCCACTCATCATCCAAGCGGGGACAACGGCCCACATCACGGCCCTCGGCCGCACTCCAAGACGGGCGAGAAACTTTCTACCAGAAAAGCGGTGCATGGCACGCTCGACGGCTCACTTGCGACCCGAACCGGGGCGACGATTCCGTACGAATATCGCACGGGCAACCCCTCGTTGGAGGACGACACGCGCGACACCCGTGTCACCCTTTGGCGGGAAAGAGCCTAGCACCGCAACGATTGTTGACAACTTTCTAAAGTACAGTTAATACGCAACTTGCATAGTTCTATGTAACGTTAGCTATCAGGTATAGCGCCGACGAATTGTGCGCCGAGAACGCGTTCGAACACAGCGATCGTCCGACCCACGCTTCGTTCGATTGAAAACTCCGTCGCCCGTCGGCGCGCGCCGGCAGAAAGAGTGGCGAGGAGCGTCGGATTCGTGAGCACGCGCGCGATGGCCGAGCCCAAAGCAGGGCCGTCGTGCACGGGCGAGAGGAGTCCGGACACGCTGTCCTCAATGATCTCGGGTACGCCACCCGCGGCTGTCGCACAGATGGGTTTTCCACAAAACAACGCGTCGAATAGGACGCTCGGCAATGCGTCTTCTTCCGAGCTGAGCGACACGACGTCGGCGGCGGCAAGGAGCGAGTCGGCGTCAGTGCGATAGCCGGCTACTACGAGGTGGCCGCCCAACCTTCGGTCGGCGACGGAGCGCTCGACCACGGCGCGGAGCGGGCCATCGCCGACCAACACCGCTCGCAGCATCGGCACGAGCGCGCGAGCCGCGTCGATCGCGGCGACGAAGGTGAGCGGGTCCTTGTGCTGGACGAGCTGAGACACCTGCACCACCAGCGGCGATCCAGCCGGGACGCCCAGCGACTCGAGGGTCACCCGGCTCGCTGGCGTCATTGGCGCCGATTGGTCCGAGCCGCCGCGAACGATCGTGATCGATTCCGCCGGGAGCCCGCTTGCGACCATCGCATTCTTGGACGCGCTCGAAATAGCGATGAGGCCGTTCACGCGTCCGTACTTCCATCGCGTGCCGATGTTCGAGCGCGGGCGGAAATCAGAGTGGCGCGTGATGACGAGCTTGGCGTTGGTCCCCAGGCAGGCCATGGCGCCGAGTGACACGCCGTGCGCGGTGTGCGAGTGCACGATGTCGACGCGTTCGCGGCGAATGACTCGACGGAGCGTGATGGCCGCTCGCGGATCGAACTCCATGACCGGCGCGATGGCGACAACCGGAATGCCGAGCGCCGCCGCGCGCTGCGCCAACGGCTCGCTGGGGCGTGCGGCGACGAGTGCACGGTGGCCCAAGCGTGTCAACACCTGGGCGTGCCACAGGAGCTGGCGCTCGCCGCCGCGCCATCCGCGTTCGGTATCGAGCTCGAGTACCGTTAGGAGGCGGGGCGGAGGCGCGGCGGTCACGTTGTTGCCGGCGCCAGGACTTTCTGGTAGACGGCGATTGTCCCGTCCACCGTGTTCTCGATGGCGAAGTCGCGTGACCGCGCGAGGCCTGCGGCGACGAGACGGGCCGTGAGCGCGTCATCGGTGAGCAGTCGAACTATAGAATGGCCGAGTGCCGTGGCATCGCCTAAGGGAACGAGGAGGCCGGTGCGCTCGTGCTCGATCACCTCCGGAACGCCGCCGGCCGCCGTAGCCGCGACTGGCCGCCCGAACGAGATCGCGTCGATGACGACGCCGCCGATGCCTTCCGCGCTGCCATCGGAGCTGAGTACTACCACCTGGCCCGCGCACATGAGCGAATCGGCGTCCGGCCGAAATCCGGCGAGGTGCAGAGTGCCCTCGAGCCCGAGCCGGCACATCAGGTCTTCGACCGGCGCACGCAGCGGACCGTCGCCCACGAGAAGCGCTTGCAGGGATGGCACGGAGCGCCGGGCGACGTCGATCGCGCGCACGAAGGTGAGCGGGTCCTTCATCTGCGTGAGCGCGCCGACCATCACTACCAACGGCCCGCTGTCGTTCGGCACGCCTAACGCTGCGAGCGTCTCTGCCGCGGCCGGTTCGACGCGGCGTGTGAGGTCGACCCCGCTGTACACGACATCCACGCGATCGGCGTCGATGCCGGCGTCGAGCAGGGCGGGGACCGCCGCGCGGCACACGGCGATGAAGCGGTCGGCGCGTCCATACTTGATTCGCGTGGCCGAACCGCGCCGAAGCGGCGACGTGACGCGACGCGCGAAGATGACGCGCGTGTTCGTGCCGAGCGCAGCGAGCGCGCACAACGCCATGCTGTGTCCGCACTGCGGATGCAGAATGTCGACGCCCTCGCGCGCGACGATCCGTCGCAGACGGAGCACCGTCATCGGACCCCATTCGGCAATGAGCGGGTCAACGGGGAACACCTCGAGACCAGCCGCGCGCGCCCGTTGGGCGAGCACTGCATGAGGACGCAACGCGAGGAGCGGACGTCCGCCGCGGCGCTTGAGTCCTTCGGCCAGCCAGAAGATCTGGCGTTGCCCGCCGCGCCACACGGTATTCAGATCGACGAAGAGCACCGTGAGCGGCCGGCCGTTGGCCCCGAACGTTGCCTGTGTGGGAGCGGTCTCCGTCACGGCGGTGACGGACCAGCGGTGATGCGGCGAGGCTTCGGCAGATGCACGTGGCATCATACCGAAGCCTCCACTGCAATTCCAGTCTCGGAGCCCGCGATCAGGCCGCGCTCGGAGTCGGGGTCATGGGTGGTTTACCTGGCGACGCGTGTCCTTCGAGCGATCGACCTTTGGCGTGCTGATGCGCTCAGGCGGTTGCATTTCGTGCCCGACGCGATTTGACGTAACCGGCCGTGCGACCGGCGCCGACTCGGCGCGCACTCGCCCATCGATTTCGGTTCGGCGTTGCGGTGCTTCCACGATTCCAGGACGCGGCGCCGCGGGTTGCGAATGGAGCATCGGTGCGGGCTGCGTTCTGGGTGATGGACGTGCCACCGGAGTTGCGCGCATCATGGGTTCAGCGCGCTGCGTCGGTTGTCCGCGCACTATTGGCTCAACGCGAACCGTTGGTTCAGGACGAACTGTCGGTTCAGCGCGGACTGCGGGTTCGGAGCGTACCACTGGTTCAGCGTGCACCGCGGGCCGCGTGCGAACCATCGGTTGCGTTTGTACCGGGCGAGCGACCACCGGGTCGGCCCGACGGCCCGACGGCTTCATGATGACCGGCGCCGAGCGGACGCTGTGCGACTCGTTAGGCGGAGTCGCCGGGCGTGCGACCGTCACGGGAATCCGTGCGGGCTCCGCGCGAACCGTCGTTACGGGTGCACGCGTGATCGCGTGGGAATCCGCCGTCCGCGTCACCACGTGGCGCGCGAACACTTGCGCGGGCGGATGCACCGTGAGGTGCGTTCCATCGGGCGCCCGGCCTAACCGACTGGCCGGCGTCGGCGCGATGAGCGCGGTGTGGCCGACCACCGTGCCGGTGAGCGCGTCGCGCGGCGATACGATGGTTGCCACGCGGCCGATCGCCTGCGAATTCTCGAAGCTCCGGCGCGGTACGGCGGTCACGCCGCCCACCACGCGTTCGTTCGCGTACTGAATGTTCGTGACGTTGATGTTGCGCACGTTGATGTTCGTCACGCGTACGTTGGTGATGTTCACGTTCCGAACGTAGCGATCGCTGACGCGGTATGCCGGCACGTACGCTTCGCCCGGTGCGAGGGGGAACCACGCAACGCCGCCGTCACCGCCGAAACGCAATGACACCGAGAAGCGCGGACCGCCCACGAAGGCGACGAGCGCGGGGGCGTACACCGGGCGTGCGACGACCGCGCCCGGCACCCACACCCACTGGCCACTGTAGTACGCCCAACGGCCATAGTGGAACGGTGCGAAGCCCCACGGTGCGTCGTCGATCCACGTCCAGCCCCACGGCTGCACGAAGGCCCAGTGTCCATAGCGATACGGCGCCCAACCTGGACGTACGCCGGCCGGAATCCACACTTCGCCATAGACCGGCGTGGAATGCCACGTGCCGTACGAGTCGAGATCTTCGTAGCCGGTCATTTCGGTCGACACGTACTGGCGCGAGACGGCGGCGTCCTCGCGGGCGTCGCGCGCCTGACTCCAGGTGTCGAGATCATCGTACGCCGGCGCCGCGGCGACATCATATGTGGCGTTGTCGGTGCCGTCGATCGACGCACTCTGTCCGGCTTGGAGCGCGAACGACTGCGTCGCCGTGGCGATGTCGGCCTGGCCATCGCGCACGGTCACGATGCTCGTGTGGCCGTCGGCGGAGACGTCGACCCGATACTGGCCGGCCTGCGCCAGCGTGACCGTTCCGTTAGGCGTGTCGACTTCGACGGCATCGTCCGCGTCGGATGTGCGGACGCGCACTTCGACTTCGCCCTGGTCGAGCCGCACCTGGAAGTGTGCGTTGTCCAATGCGGTGACGCCGAGCGCAGTCTGCGGACCGAGTTGCAAGGCGGTCGAGCCGACGTGCAGCTCGGTGCGCGAGCTCTGGTCCGTCCAGATGTTGTCGCCGGACGTCATGGGATAATTGATCGAGGCTTGAGTCCAGTCATTCGCCGTGGAGGGGCGGAGTGACACGGAGCCTTCGATGTAGCTGACACGTGCTACGCGCTCCGGCGGGTCCGCCTGAATCGGGACCGCGGCCGTGAAGGCCAAAGCGAGCGCGCCGAACGTCGACGCAAGGTGACGCATAGGTATCTCCGGTTGTTCTCGTGCGGCGTGGCAAAGACCACTACCACGGAGGGAGTCGGGCAACGAGCATTCCGGATTGCGCCTACGGTGCCGAACGACGCGTGCCAGCGCGCCATCTTGCGTGTGGGCAAGCACTTGGCCGCGCGGCGTTTTTTGCTCCGCGGCCCTTCGCCTAACACGAGTCGTCGTCCGTGGGGTACGCGCGATGTCCCATGTGTAGGACGGTGCGATGGCCCGCAGTGAGGCTCAGTGTTTCGCGAGGCGAAAGTCCACGAAGCCCGGATCGGGGCGCGTCGAGATGAGTTGTGCGCGCACGCGATCGCCGACATCGATATTCGGCGGCGGATTCACCACCATGCCTTCGGCGGGCGGAGTGATCAGGCGCACGAACGTACCCTTCTGCGATGCGCCGGTGACGATCGCGTCGAACGTCTCACCAATGCGGCCGCCTAACATGACGGCGGCGGCCTGCTTGCGCGCGAGGCGCTCGACTTTGCGGGCCGCGTCCTCGCGCTCGGTGCAGTGTTGGGCGAGGGTGTCGAGCACCGCGTCGTCGTACGGCGGCGGCGCGCCGGCCACGGCGGCCTTGATCAGGCGCTGCATGATGAGATCGGCGTACCGTCGGTTAGGCGCGGTGGAATGGGTGTAGTCGGTGACGGCGAGCCCAAAGTGGCCCGTGGTCGCATCGCCCGGCGGTGTGACGATGTAAATGCCGGGGCCGAGCAGTTTGACGATGGTGAGGGAGAGGTCGGGGAAGTGGTCGGGATCGGCGGTGCGACGCCGCGCGAGGAATCCCGCGAGCGCGGCACTGTCGGGCGTATCGGGCAAGGAGTCGCCGGCGTCGTGCGCCACCTGCACGATGCGAGACCAGCGCTCGGGCGACCGTACCACACGCAGCAGCGCCGACCGGTTGCGCGCGGCGAGGTAGCGACCCATCGCCATGTTCGCGGCGATCATGAAGTCCTCGATGAGCAACCGCGCCGCGTTGATGCGAACGACCCTGAGGTCCGTCACGGTGCCGTTGGACATCACCGGCGTCGCCTCGATCGTTTCGAGCTCGAGCGCGCCGTGGAGCTCGCGATGCGCGCGCAGCCGTTGCGCGAGCGTGTGCTGCAGCTGCAGCTGGTCGGCCAGGGCGCGGTTCGCGGCGACGGCGGGCGGCGCGGCGCCATGTCCCTCGAGCCAATCGCCGGCGCTCGGATAGGCCAGTTGAGCGTGGTTGCGCACGAGCGCCGGGTAGGCGTCGCCGCGCGCGATGTTGCCGTCGGCGGCGATGTCGACCTCGATGACGATGGCGCGGCGATCCGCATCGGCGCGCAGCGACGTGAGATCGTACGACAGCTGCTCGGGGAGCATCGTGAAGGTGCGCACGCCCGTATATACGGACGTCGCGTTCGCTTGCGCGGCTCGATCGAGCGGCGAGTCCTTGGGCACACGCGCATCGACGTCTGCGATCGCGACGCGCAAGCGCACCACATCACCGGCGAGCGGCTCGGCGAATTCGATCTGGTCGAGATCGCGGGTATCGTCGTTGTCGATGGAGGACCAGAGCATCGCGCGCATGTCGCGCACGCCGGCGTCGTCGTTAGGCACCGGCTGCGCGACGATGCCGTCGAGCTGCTGGGCGGCATCGGCCGGTAGGTCCGGCGTGAAGCCGTTGTCGTGCATGTCTCGCCGCGCGGCTGCCTGCAGGTCGAAGGCCGCGCGGCGTGGGGTCGCTCCGGTCGTCATGCGGCGGGCCGCTCCTCGCCCGCCGACGCCGCATCGCTCGCGGCTTCGGTGACGACCAACACGGAGCACGACGTTCCGCGCACGACGCGGTCGGCCACGCTGCCGAGCAGCTGGCGGCGGACGCCGCTCGCGCGGTGGCGGCCGAGGACAATGAGGTTGGCCGAGATCCGCTCGGCGGCAGCGAGGATCTCACGCGCTGGATCGCCGTAGGCCACTTCGCCCCGGGTGCGTGTGCTGTCGAGTCCCTTGGCCACCAGCTCGCGCATCCACACGTTGGCGTCCTCGACGACGCCGACGCCTAACGCGGGGGGTTCCGGCGTGCCGACCACGACCGCCGCCAACGACACCAGTCTGCCTAACATAGTTTCGCTCACGACGTGAAGTCCGGTGACGGCGGCGTCGAACTGCGCCGCGAGGAACGTCGTCCACTGCTGGAGGGCCGGCGTCAGGCCGTCATCATCCATTGCCACGAGCACCGTCGCCCGGCTTGCCGGCAGCGGCTCGCGCGCCAGCAATACCGGAGCCGGCGCGGCGCGCGCCACGCGCTCGGCCGTGCTGCCTAACTGCTTGAACACGCCGCCGCGCTCGCCGTGCGCGCCCGTCACCACGAGGTCGGCGCGATACTCGCCGGCCACGGCGGCGATCACTTCATCGGCGCGCCCCTCGCGCACCTCGAGCCAGATCCGCTGGACGCCGAGCGTTGCGCTGAGCTCGCGCAGCGATCGATCGGCGCCGGTGCGCGCTGTCCCGGTGAGGGTCTCGCGGGGCGGAAACCGGCCACGCAAAAAACTCGGCGGCTCCGGCACGTCGACAGCATGCACCAGCACCAGCTCGGCATTCGGCGCAAGCTCGCGCGCCGTCCAGCGTACGGCCGCTTCCGACGGCGCGCTGAAATCCACACCCACCACGACCCGTTGCAACACCATCGATACCTCTATTGATACGTCGGACGAAAATGCACGATGGTCAGGAGACCAGCCGCTTGGCGATCACGACTCCGGACTCTGCACCTTGTAGACCGCCGCGGCCGCGCCGCCGCCCAACAAATCGCCTACGATGTAGAGCCAAACGTGGGACATCGTGCCGCCGCCCGTGAGCATGCTCGCGATCGCCGGTCCGGTGCCCACCGCCGGGTTGAACGCGCCGCCCGACACGCCGCCCGCGGCAAACGCGCCGACCGTGACGGTAAATCCGATCGCCAATCCATAGTACGAGTTGCCCGACGTCTTGGGGTTCGTCGCGGTCTGCAGCACGACGAGGCACAGTGCGAACGCAAACAGGAATTCACAGACGAGCACCTGCATCACACTTGCTGTCGGCGCCGGCGCGACGACGAACGACTTCCCCATGACAAGATAGGACACCAGTCCGGCGATGATTGCGCCGACGAGCTGCGCGATCCAGTACGGAATCACCTGCGAACCACTGAGTTTCCCGCGCATCCACACAGCGAGCGTCACGGCAGGATTGTAGTGGCCGCCGGAGATGTGTCCACCCATGTACACCATGATCATGAGTGACGACCCGATCGCCAGAGGAGCGGCCGCCGTGCCGTTCAACACGCTCAGGCAAACCGTGAGCACGAGAAAGAATGTGCCGATGCACTCCGTGAGATACGCGATCATGTTGTGTCTCCTCGGTTGACGGCGTGGGAAAGTGCCGAGAGTAAGGCGGGCAGCCGAGATGCAGTGCGCTGGCGCCGGGTGCAGCGCACCTAACATAGCGCTGTGACGCTGCCTTCGCCGCCCACGGCCGCACACCAGCGCAATAGTCGAGCGGGCTCACTTGGCATACGGTTGAGTCTGCCAGCCGGGTATCCGGCTGAGGCGCGCTACCGCCGCGTCACAATGCGTGGTGTGGACTTTCGCGATGGGCCAGACGTGGCGAACGTCGCCGAGCGCGCGGCGAAGCGAGTGATTTATCGCGCCGCGCACCCGCGTCGACGGATCGTGCCCAACCGGCATCGTTAGGAGTGCTCCCCGAGCAGCGTGAGGTCGATGCGTTGCCGTGCGCGCGTCGACTTGACAGGCCTTCCGGAAAGCGCATATCAGCATACGCGCGCGATGGCGGGCGAATGCTCGGTCGAGCGCGAGCCAGGTCCCCACTTCACTGCAGCGGGAGGTCCGTTATGCGAATGGTTCCCCGTCACGTGCGTCTCGTTACCGTCGTGATTGCCGCCGCCGGCGCGGTGGCGTGTAGTGACTCTCCGACCGCGCCGGTTATGGGATCGCGGATCACCGCGGACCTGACCTCGGGCAATGCCCACCGCAACGTGATCATCATGAAGGATGGCGCGACCACCATGGCCGCGCTCACCGCGCAGGTCCAAGCGTTAGGCGGTCAGATCGTGCGGACGCAGCCCGACATCAGCGTGGTCACGGTGACCGGCCTGAGCGATGCGGCGGCCGCCGTGATCGCCAATCGGAGCGACGTCGATGGCGTCCAGCAGGACAGCGCGGTCCGCATGCTCCCGCCGCGCGAGCGAATGATCGGACAGCCGATCACGGCGCAGACGGATCAAAGCGGCGCCTTCTTCTTCCCGACGTTCCAGTGGAACATGCGGCAGGTCAAGGCCGACAAGGCGTGGCTGGTGACGAATCAAGGCAAGGGCGAGCTGGTGTGCATCCTCGACACGGGCATCGATCCCAACCACATCGACCTGCAGGGCAAAGTCGATCTCGGCATCAGCACCTCGTTCGTGGCGGCCGAGCCGGACATCATCGATCACAATTTCCACGGCACGTTCGTATCGTCCCTGATCTCGTCTAACGGGTTAGGCATGGCATCCGTCGCGCCCGATGCGGAGCTGTGCATGATCAAGGTGCTGGATGCGAACGGGCAGGGTAACTTCTCCGACCTCATCGCCGGCATCATGTACGCGGCCCATCAGAAGGCCGACGTGATCAACATGAGCCTCGGTGCGTACATCACGATTCAGACGAAGGCCGACGTGCAGCTCGTGGTGGCGCTGCAGCGCGCGATCAATTTCGCGATTCATCATGGCGTGGTTCCGGTCGCAGCGGCCGGAAACAACGCCGTCAATCTCGCAACGGACGATCCTCGCAATCTCTCGATCCCCGCACAGCTTTTGGGCGTGATCGATGTTGGCGCGACGGCGCCGACCAATCAACAAAACTTCGATCAGATCGCGTCGTATTCGAACGTCGGGTTCCCCGGCGTGCTCGTGTTTGCGCCGGGCGGCGATCTCGTGGCCGGCGGGGTGGTGCCGGACCTCATCTTGTCGGCGTGCGCGGGCAGTGCCGTGCCGCAGTGTGCGGGCGAGAACTCGTATGTGTTCGGCGCCGGCACCAGCTTCGCGTCGCCGCACGTGGCGGGCGAAGCGGCGGTCATCGGCTCCGACTTCAAGCATGATCCCAAGGTCCACAAGGTGACGGCGTGCATCACGCTGACGAGCGATCATCCGACGGGCCGGTTCATCGATCCGCTATACGGGTTCGGCCGCATCGACGTGCTGAATGCCGATATCTGCATGAAGCATCATTGATGGCGACGGGGCATTCGCCTAACGGAACGGAGGGGATAAAAAACCACGGGACATGGGCTCTCCTCGGCGAGAACCACATGCCCCGTGGGTCCTACGCACACCCCGCGGCCCCCGCCCGAAGTGGCTGGGGCCCCGGCCGGTGTGTTTGTCTTACGGTTTAGCCGTGCTCCAGAACGTAGCCCGCAGCACGGAGTGCTCGAGCAGATTGGTTTCCGCGTCCAAGCGGCCCAAGGCGCGGATCACGGCCAGTGTTGCCCACGCCTCGGCTTCCAGCGCTTCGTCGTTTTCCCACATCAGCTCGCGTGTGACGTAGCTGTGCAGTCGCGCCCGCGAAGGCGCGTCGAGATCGCGCTGCACGGCTTGCAGTGCCGCGAGGAAGACGCGCTCCGCGCCTAACCAGCGGGCTACGAGGCGACGCTGTTCGCCCGCCGCGCCCGACACGAGGGCGATGCGTGCCCCGGTGAGCATCAAACGCAGCACGCGCCGCTGAGCATCGCTCAACTCGCGAAGTTCGGCGTCGAAGCGTGTGAGCTGCTCACCGCCGACGTTTCCGGACTCGAGCGTGAGCGACGGGCGCTCCGGCTCGCGGTGTTGTTCTGGCCACATGGTTGTCGTGGGGATCAGACTCCGGCGGCCGATCGCGGGACCGACTGATTCGCGATGCTCGGCGTACACGCCGGAAAACTGGAACCGCTCCGCTAGGGTGCTCATCGTTGACATCTCCCGATTCGCCTGCGTCGTCGCACACCGTCCTTTCGCGGTCACAAGAAGCAATGACGGCGAAAGGCGCGCAAGCTGCCAAATTGCCTAGCGCGAAGAACTAGGGAAAACCCTAGTTGCTCAATGAGCGACCTGTCGTTAGGAGTTCTGTTGCAGCGACCTTGCCTCGGTCGAGCGCTGGATGGCGAGCGCTTGGGCCGACATCCTTTGCCGGAGGAGTTATGGTTCCGCGTCCCAGCGATTCCGTGTCGAAGCATCGCATTACACTCGAGTACGCGAAGCAGCTCATCAACAAACATCAGCGCGAGGCAATTGCGGGCGGTGAGCGCTGCGGATACTTCGATCGTGCGGCATTCGATGAGATTCTGGCGCAGCCCGGATGCTCGGGCATTCGATTCTATCACGGTCGCGATGCGAGCGGGAAGGCGACGCTCGTGTTTGTCGGCGTGAATGCGGAGAAGGTCGACATGCTGGATGGGCCGGTTATCGAAAACCACCATCCGTGTCCGCCCGATTGCGGCGGCTCACAGTTAGGCTTCGGCGGCTGACCACGGACCGACCGGTGGACAAGCTGGCGGTCGCGGCCGAGCTCTTACCGGTGCTCGCGGCGCTCGCCGTTGGGCGGCAGCTGTCGCGACCATCGCGTTTGGTCGCGCTCCTCTTCGTGTTGTGGTTCTGCGAAGACATAGTGCAGCAGGTTCTCATCCACCTGCATCGCACCAATAATTGGGTCCAGCATTTGACAATGCCTGTCGAAGCAGCGCTGCTGTTGTGGGCGTTTTCGCTCTGGCAGGATCGGCCGGTGGCGCGTCGGGCGATTCTCCTGTCCATCCCGATCTATGTCGTCGTATGGCTGGTGTTGCAGGTCTTCGTCGAATCGCTGGACCGCTTGAGCCAGTACGCGGGGCCGATGAGTTATCTCCTCGTCTTGGCTATAGCTGCGTTCACGCTCGTGTCCAAGTCGGCGCGCGCCGTGTCGCCTGGCTGGCGGCAGCCGTGGTTCTGGGTTTCGGCCGGCATGATCATCCTCATGGGGAGTCAGGTCGCGCTGAATCCGATCACCAATATTTTGATTGCGACGCACCAGCGAGGCGCTGCGATCTTCCAGGCGTTCGGCGCCGTGGGTATTCTGTCTTATTCGCTGACGACGTGGGGAATTCTTTGCGAACGGCGTCACCCGAGCTCTGGTGGGTCTTCGTCGCTGCCGCCCTGGCAGCTGGAATCCTGACCGCCGCCATCGTGACCTCGATCGTCGTGCAGCAGCGGCGATATCTCATGGCGACGAGGTCGTTGAGCGGCAAGTTGCTCGCGGCGCAGGAGGAGGAGCGTGCGCGCATCGCGCGCGAGCTTCACGACGATGTGATTCAGCGCGTCGCGTTGCTTGGGCAATCGCTCGATGAGCTGGCGACCTTTGCGCACAACGGAGATCGCCAATTCGAGCGTCGCGTGCGCGGGTTGCGCGCCGAGCTGGTCGATTTCGCGGATGAGATTCGGGCGCTCGCGCACCGCATGCATCCGCCCGTGCTCGATCATCTCGGGTTGCCTGCGGCGCTCTCGACGTTGGCGGGTGAGATGTGGTCGACGTCGCGCTTGCGCGTGGGGTTGGATCTGGATCGCAGCCCCGTCGAGATGCCGCCGGCCGTGGCGGCCGGACTGTATCGCATCGCGCAAGAATCGTTGCGCAACGTGGTGAAGCATGCCGCGGCGTCGACCGCTGTCGTCCGGTTGGAACGTTCCGACGGCGGTGTGCAGTTGGTGGTGGAAGACAACGGATCCGGCTTCGATACGGGGGCGCCACGCAATACGGCCGGCGATTCCGGCTCAGGCATCGGGCTCACGAGTATCACCGAGCGCGCGCGACAGTTCGGCGGGCGTGTCGCCATTCAGTCGCGGCCGGGGGCAGGGACGCGCGTGGTGGCCTGGATTCCGTTAGGCAAGGAGCCCGCGTGACCATGCGCCCGCGTCTCATGCTCGCCGATGACCACTCGCTCCTGTGCGAGGGGTTGCGCGGCCTGCTCGAACCCGACAACGAAGTCATCGGCATCGTGCACGACGGCCGCGAGGTCGTGGCCGAGGTGGAGCGTCTCGAGCCCGATTTGGTGCTCCTCGACATCTCGCTCCCCGGCAAGGACGGCCTAACGCTGGCGCGCGAGCTGCGCGAACGGCGCCCGGAGCAGCGGATCATGATCCTCACCATGCACGCCGAGCGACTGTATGCCGACGAGGCGCTCCGTGCCGGAGCTCGCGCGTACGTACTCAAGCTGGCGTCGGGATCCGAGCTCCGATTCGCCGTGTCCGAAGTGCTGGCCGGTCGCACGTACATCACGCCGCTGCTCGCGTCGGCGGGGAGTGCATCGGGGCAGAATGAGGCGGGTGCGTCCTTGGCGACCGACGGGCCCCCGCTCACGGCGCGCCAGCTCGAGGTGCTGCACTTGGTGGGGCGGGGACTCACGACGCTCGAGGTGGCGCACGAGATGGGCGTCAGTGAGAAAGCCGTCGAGTTCCACAAGGCGAGAATAAAAAAGGCACTCGGCTTGAGCAGCAACGCCGCGCTCATGCGCTATGCGGTGGCGCACAAGATCGTGTAGGGTTCGCAGGGCGTCAGACAGCGGTCCACCCCTTTCATTTCCGACATCGCTTGCACAATTTCCCAAGCGGGTTCGCGCGGAGTGTTCCGCCACTATCGACCCGACCTGTCTGAACTATTCGGAGGCGCTGTGCTCTGGCCCTTGGTCGCCGTGTTCGCGCTTGGTGCGTGTGTGATCGTGTTTGCGTTTGCGGTCGCTGTGGGCTTGCGGAAGTTCGCACCCGGCGTGGTGTTGTTCATCGTCGGCGTGCTGCTCGTGGGCGGCGCCGTGATGAAGGGCAAACAGGTTGCCGATTCGCGCCACGGCGTGACGGTGTACGAGGCCCCGGAGCTCGAGCACCCGGCGCGTTAGCTCGCGAGCTGCAGCAAGCGGGCCCCGCACCGCCACGGTCCTAGCGGCGGTCGATTTTCCTCTTCGTTCCCCATGCCCGCAACCGTAGCTCCGTCGCGCGGCCTGTCCAGTTACTGGCGTGCGACGAGAGAACATCGATACAGCCTGATCTTCGCGCTGCCGCTGCTCCTGCTCTATGAGGGGATGGCCGCATTGCTCCCGGTGGGTGAGACCCGGGGCGTCCGTAACGGCGCCGACGTTCTTCTCAAGTCGTTGTTTTCGTTAGTCGCCGGCCGGTATGGTCCGCTCGTCTTCGAGGTCCTTCTGATCGCCGTGTGTCTGTGGCTCGTGCGACGGGATCTCGCATCGCACGGCGGGCTCTCGGCGATGCGCGGACGCGTCTTTCTCGGCATGAGCATCGAATCGGTGGTGCTCGCGCTCGCGTTCGGCGTGATCGTGGGGACGATCGTCGCGCGGCTCCTCGGTTTCTTCGGTGCGCTGAGCCTGGCGCCCGTGCAAACGCTCGACCGGCCGACGCGCCTCATGGTGTCGTTAGGCGCCGGTCTCTACGAGGAGTTGTTGTTTCGCGTGATTCTCGTGTCGGCGCTGGCGCTGCTGGCGCGGCGCGCGTTCCGCTGGCGCCCTGGCGCCGCGGGAGCATTCGCGACGATCGTCGGGGCGCTCGTCTTCTCGGCGGCGCACTACGTTGGCGCGTTCGGCGACCGCTTCGCCCTCGAGTCGTTCGTGTTTCGAGCGATCAGCGGCGTATTCTTCAGCGCCCTCTATCTCTGGCGCGGCTTCGGGATCGACGCGTGGACGCACGCCCTCTACGACGTGTTCCTCGTCTTCCGTTAGGCCAACGACCTACAGGTCGGTGACGCGGCAGCCCGAGGCGGCTGAGGCATACGCGGCTTCGAGCACGGCCGCCACGTCGCGAATGTCGCGCAGGTGCGGCTCCGCGTCGCCATTGTCCATAGCGTCCGCGAAGGCCCCGAACAATCCGGCGAACCACCCGGGATACGACGACTTGTCGAGCTCGGCCGAGTAGTCGTAGGACGAGACTTCGCCGTCGTGTTCGTGGCGGAGGATACCGCCCACCCATTCGATGGAGCCGCGTTCGCCGACGAAGCGGACACGATTCTCGCGATGCCGCGCGGCCCACGTGAGAAACATCACGCCTAACCGCTCCGGATACTCGAACAGGAGCTGCGCGCTGTCCTCGACGTCGTAGTCCGTGTGCCGCAGCTGGCCGGTCCACGCGCGCACGCCCTCCGGAATGCCGGCGGCATCGAGCATCTGATAGATGAGGTGCGTCCCGTGGTCCAACAGCACGCCGCCCCGGCTATGCTCGGCCAACCCGCGCCACGGTGTAGACGTCGCGGCGCTGGTTCCACGATCCGCCATGAGGCGATGCACCTGAAATTCGGCCAGGTGCCAGTCGCCGATCGCGCCATGGTGCAACCAATCGCGCACCTTGAGCCACACCGGGTTGTAGCGGTACTGGTGACACGGCATCACGACGCGTCCGGCGCTCCGCGACGCGTCGGCAATGCGCGCAGCCTCGACACGATTGAGCGCCACCGGCTTCTCGCACATCACGTGGTAGCCTTGCTCGAGCGCCCACAGCGTGAGCTCGAGGTGCGACGCCGTCGGCGTGCAGATGTCGACGAAATCGATCGGGCCCGCATCGCGCACGTCCTGGAGACGCGCGAAATGGGGAATGCCGGATACCGGCGCCACGCCGGGGCCGCCGTCCATCGTGGCCACGATGCGAAATCGCGTGCTGACTAACGGATCGCGCGCGAAGCCCGGCAAGTGCGCGTTGCGGGCGATGCCGCCCAACCCGATCACCGCGCCCCGATAGACGCGCGGCGCCGGGACATGTCCCGGCGCCGACGTACGGGGAGTCAGCTCGCCAATGTGCGCGGTGGATGTTGGCGTGGGTCTCAACTGCGCACCGCCATTTCGGAGGCCTCGACCAACACGTCCTTCATCGTCGCCAGCGCATCCATCGCCAACTCCTCCGGAATGACTAACGGCGGATTGATGCGCACTTCCGGATTGTAGATCATCGCCAACACGCCACGCGACAGCAGCGTGTCGAAAATCCAGCGCGTGATCTTCTTGTCGAGCAGCGTCCGCGTGCCCGGCACGACCAAGTCCATGCCGATCATGAGACCTCTGCCGCGCACATCGCTCACGATGGGGACCTCGCTTTCCCAGCGCTGCATCTCGGTCATCATCTTCTCGCCGAGGTCGCGGCTGTGAGCGACGAGGTTCTCCTCGAGAATCGTCTCCAACGTGACTCGCGCTGCCGCCGCGGCCATCGGGTTGCCGCCGTAGCTCGACGAGCTGCCGCTCGGATTCGCCCACGGCTTGGCAAATGCCACTTCGTCGCGAATGAGAAGTCCGCTCATCGGGAAGCCGCCCCCGAAGCCTTTGCCGACGCTCATGATGTCGGGGACGATACCCTCGTGCTCGATGCCCCACATCTTGCCGGTGCGACCGAAGCCGGTGATCATCTCGTCGGCGATCAGCAACGCGCCTAACTCATCGGCCAGTTCGCGCAGCGCTTTCAGAAATCCAATGGGCGGAACGATGTTGCCCGCGGTTCCCTGAATCGGCTCGACGATGATCGCGGCAATGTTGCCGGCAGTTTCGAGCTCGATCTTCTTGCGCAGGAAGTCGACACACGCCCAGTCGCAGGCAGGGAAGTTCTTCTCGAAGGGACAGCGCGAGCAGGACGCATACGGCGACGAATACCGGCCCGGCATGAGAGGTCCCAGTCCGTGCTTGAACGTGCTGCCCAACAGTGGAAGCACGCCCGCCGTTTTGCCGTGGAATCCGCCCCAGAATCCAACGAATTCGTCTTTGCCCGTATAGGACTTGGCGAGACGGAGCGCGGACTCGACCGCTTCTGCGCCGCTCGAATAGAACTGGGTGCGATTGACATCGCCCGGCGCGAGCTCCGCGAGCATGCGCACGAGCACGGAGCGGTTTTCGGACGTGAAACTGCCCACGTGAATACGCGAGACTTGCTTCTGGAGCGCGGCAACGTAGCGCGGGTGAGCGTAGCCCAAGCTTGCCACGCCGATGCCGGCCATGAGGTCGATGTAGTGGTTGCCGTCTACGTCGTAGAGCAGCGCACCTTCGCCCCGGTCAATGCAAATCTTGCTGAACAACGCGAAGCTCTGCGCACCAGGCGCAAGGAACTCCTGCTCCGCGTCGAAGATTTCCCTGGATTTCTCACCGGCAAGCCACGCGGGTGATGCTATTTCCGTCACAAATACCTTCCGAGGAGGGTGAAAGGGAGCAGCGGGCGGGCAGATTGGCGGCACGCAAAGCGGGTGAGGGGCGACGCGGCAAACACGGGGTGCGATTATCCGCACCCGCGGGCCTGTCTCCTCACCTTACAACAGGCGAAAGGTGACGGATTGCCGATCGGTACGCTAGCGAGCGAGGACGATATTAAGTCTTTTTTGCGCGCCTGCCTACCCCTTGCCGCAGGCGAGTTTGGCCGCACCACCTCACGAGTCCGCCAGCCCATGCAAGTGCGGTCCCTTACGTCCGATCTAGAGTACGCTTGAGGTCGTCGATTGTTGAGTCGATTTCCACTGGCGGGTTGGACGATGCATGACCCGGCAGAGATTGCCCATGGTACCGCACAGTCGCCTCGGGATCCTTGAGAAGATGCCCGGTGAGAACCGACACGACGTCGGCGTCATCCTCAATCACGCGCTCGCGGATCATGCGGCGCACGCCCGCAACCGCTGCCGCGCTCGCCGGCTCGCACCCGATGCCGGCAGCGTCGACCGCTGCCTTCGCCTCGAGCAGTTCGTCGTCGCTCACGGTGGTGACGATTCCGTTGGTCTCGCGGATCGACCGCACGGCGCGGTCGTACGACGCGGGATCGCCGATGTTGATGGCCGTGGCCACTGTGTTAGGCGTGACGCGGTGCAGCGACGCGAACCCATCGTCGAATGCGTGCGCGAATGGCGCGGCGCCCTCGGCTTGCACGGCAAGCAGTCGCGGCACATGCCTGATCAGTCCCAAGTCTCGTGCGGCCGCCAACGCCATTCCGAAGGCCGCGGTATTCCCGAGATTTCCCGCCGGCAGCGCGATCCAATCAGGTGCATCCCATCCACACTGCTCGAGCATCTCGAACACGATGGTTTTTTGTCCCTCGAGTCGATACGGATTCACCGAATTGAGGAGATAGATGCCCAACTCGCGCGACGCCTCGCGTGCGAGAGTAAGACACGCGTCGAAGTCGCCGCGCACCACGATGGTGCGCGCTCCGTATGCGAGCGCCTGCGCCAACTTTCCCATCGCCACTTTGCCGAGCGGGATGAACACCAACGCCGGAATGCCGGCGCGTGCCGCATAGGCGGCCATGGAGGCCGCCGTGTTCCCCGTCGATGCGCACGCCACAGCGCGCGCGCCCACGCGCTTGGCCTGTGTGATACCGACTGTCATCCCGCGGTCCTTGAAGGAGCCCGTCGGATTGAGTCCTTCGTGTTTCACGCGCAGCGTTGGGCAGCCGGCCCAATGCGCCGCGCGGCCGGCGTGTATCAAGGGCGTGTTTCCCTCGGGAAACGTGATCGCGTCGTCGCCGCGCACGGCCAACAACTCGCGGTACCGCCACACGCCTGATGTGTCACGGCCGCCACGCGTTCCATGACGCTCGGCGAAGATCCGGCGGAGCGCATGACCTCGTACCCTGGGCGGCGGCGCTACGAGCTCGAGCAGCGCACCGCAGATCGCGCACTGGGCTTGATTCGAATCGGGCTGGACCGCCGTCGAGCACTTGGAACACCGCAGTATCAGAGCTTCGTCAACGTCTTGCATGGGATTAGCGCGATGTCGGTTCCGAGGTCTTGGAAACTAGCGCGAAACGTGCAGCAGGGGCTGGTGGTCTTCCTCTCTGAGTCGGGCGCCGATTGCAAGAACGACGCGCGTTCGGCTACACTTTATCGAGCCCGTGCACGTCCCACCCTCCTCACGCATGGAATTTGGCACATGACGCACCCATTCCGTCGGGCCGCCATCGTCGGCGTCGCGCTGCTGCCGTTGGCCGCGAGCGCCTTCATCGTGGAGTCTTCGCGCCAGCGAACCGGCCCGCATTTGTTCGACGAAGTGCTGTCGTTAGTGTCGGACCGCTTCGTGGACACGGTGAGCAGCCAGGCGCTCTATGAGAAGGCAGCACGAGGCTTGGTGCGTGAGCTGCAGGATCCCTACGCCGCGCTTTATTCGCCGAAGGAGCTTCAGGATTTCACGCGCACGACCGGCGGCCGATACGGCGGACTCGGGATGTTGGTGGAGGATCAGGAGGGCGCCGTCGTCGTGAGCAAGGTATATCCGCACACGCCGGCTGAGGTCGCGGGCGTGCGCGAGGGCGATCACATCGTAGGGGTTGACCAGCAGTCGACGCGCGGGCTCAAGCTGGTGCAGGTGACGGACATGCTCAAGGGCACGCCCGGGACTTCGGTGAAGGTGTCGTTTTCGCGGCCGGGCGCGGACTCGCCGCTCGACCTCACGCTCACGCGTGCCGTGATCCACATTCCGGCGGTGCCGTTCTCCACGATGTTCGACGGCAAAGTGGGGTACATCCCGCTGCAGCAATTCAACGAGACGTCGGCCGACGAAGTCGAAGACGCGGTGCGCCGCCTAACGCACGACGGAGCGCGCGGACTGGTGATCGATCTCCGCGGCAACGGCGGCGGCATCGTGGACCAGGCCATCGCCATCAGCAATCTGTTCCTGAAGACTGGACAGCAGATCGCGAGCGTGCGCGCGCGTGCCGGCGACACGCAGGTGTACGTCGCCAAGGGCGATCCCATCGCGCCGACGCTTCCGCTGGTGGTGCTGACGGACGGCTACACGGCATCGGCCAGCGAGATCGTGGCCGGCGCGCTGCAGGATCACGATCGCGCCCTTCTGTTAGGCACGACGTCGTTCGGCAAGGGGCTCGTGCAGTCGTTGTTTCCGCTCGACGGCGGCTGGGCGCTCAAGATGACGACGGCCAAGTGGTACACGCCGAGTGGCCGCTCGATTCAGAAGGAGCGGAAGTTCATTGATGGACGCTTGATCGACGAACCCGACTCGACCGAGAGCGACTCGGCGCGCCGGGCGCGGCCGACGTTCAAGAGCGACGCGGGACGCGTGGTCTATGGCGGCGGCGGTATCACGCCGGACATCCTGGTGCGTCCCGACACGCTCGACAGCGTCGAGCAGGACTTCGTGAAGGCCGTGACGCCGAAGTCGCAGGAGTTCTATGTCACGCTCTACAACTACGCGTTCGGGCTCAAGGGCAGCGTCAAGCCGGACTTCACCGTTAGTCCGGCGTGGCGGGACGAATTCTACCGGCGGCTGTCCGCGGCGGGCGTCACGGTGGATCGCGGCCTCTACGATCGCGCGTCCAGCGAAGTGGACCGCCTGTTGGGCGACCGCGTGGCGCGGTTGGCGTTCGGCGACGCGGCGGCCAAGCGTCGCGAGCTCGACGATGACATCCAGCTCGAGCGTGCGATCGACATCATTCGCAAGGGGCAAACCCAAGCGGACCTGCTCGCGACTGCGGCCCCGTCGCGTTGAGTTAGGCGCGTGGCAGGCGGCGCTCATCGCCGCCGTCATGCTCGTGTGCCCTCTCGCTCCGGCGGTGCGTGCGCAGGCCGCCGTGCACCGCACGGTGGCGACGCTCCCGCTGCAGCACGGCGTCGTCGGCATCGATGCGCTGAGCAATGGGCACGTGTTGATCGGTGCGTCGACGGGCGCGGGCAACGCAACCGTCAATCTGTCGGCGGACGTGGCCCAGGAGTTGGCCGACTCGATCACGCGGATTACGGCGCGTCGAGTGGGCGCGCGTGCGACGCGCGTCTATCGCGCGGTGGCCACGGATCCGGCGACCGGCGCCGGCGTGGAGTTCGCGCGCCACGTGACCAAGGGCGCGAGCACGTACCGCCTCTTCTTCGCCAACGGCGGCAACACGGGCTTCCCGTTGGACGTGACCTCACGCGAGCTGGGCTTGCTGTTGCGCGCGGTCAAACGGGCCACCCACCTGGCTCGCACGCTCGCCGCCGCCGATTCCGCCTAACGGAAGGTCAGTGGATCCAGCCGATCGCGAGGTCGGCGCGCAGCGCGTCGGGCATGTCGCGGCGAACGCTGTCGTCCGCCACCGAAAGCTCGGCCAGGTCCGCGATGTCGGCGCGTACGTCCGCCAGCACAGCCGTCTCCGGCGCCAGACCGTTGGGCAGCTCGTGCATGCGATTCGCCAGCACGATCACGAAGAGGTCCTTTTCTGGGTCGATCCAGATCGATGTCCCCGTGAATCCCGTGTGGCCGTAGGCGAGATCGCTCATGTAGCGGCCACAGCTCGCGCCGCCGGAGCAGGTCTCCCAGCCCAGGGCGCGCCAGCCCATCGCGCGGCGCGAGAAGAGCGCCACGGTGGAGTCATGGACGATGCGGACGCCGTGGTACGTGCCGCCGTCGAGCATCATCTGCGCGAACACCGCCAGGTCGGCGGCCGTCGAGAACAGGCCGGCGTTGCCCGCCACGCCGCCTAACGCGTCGGCGGTCTCGTCGTGAACCTCACCGCGCAGCGGATGGCCGCGGCTCGATGCGATCTCCGTGGGAGCAATCCGGCTGCGGAGCGCGCGCGGCGGTCGAAACATGGTCGAGCGCATGCCCAACGGACGAAAGACGTGCTCCTGCACGAAGGTGTCGAGCCGCTCCCCGCTCACCGCTTCCACGACAAAGCCTAACACATCGGCGCCGACGTCCGAATACACCTCGCGCTCGTCGGGTCGATACTCGAGCGGCGTGGCCAGGATGAGCTGCCGCGCCACGGCCGGCGAGCGACCGCGGCGGTACACGTTTCTCCCCGGCGGCAGCCCCGCGCGGTGCTCGAGCAGCATGCGGATGGTCACCTGCCGCTTCGTGCCATGCCGGTACGCGCGCAGATACTTCGACACAGGGTCATCGAGGCGGATACGGTGCTGGTCGTAGAGCACCATCACTGCGCTCGTCGTGGCGATCACTTTGGTGAGTGACGCGAGGTCGAACATCGTCCGCGCCGGATCGACAGTCGGTGTCGACTGGCTCCAATCGAACGAGCCATAGCCGCGCTCCCAGACGAGACCACCGTGCCGGCCGATGACCACCGCGAGTCCTGGATAGCCATCCGCCGCCAGCCCGCGCTCGGCCACGTGGTCGATCGACGCGAGGCGCTCGGCCGACATCCCGACCGAATCCGGTGGAACGTTCCTCAGCACGCAATGTGGATTCGCGGGGCAGCCGCCGGACAGCGCGAAGGCGAGCGAGACAAGATGGACGGGCAGCATTGTCCAGCGACGAACGTCCTTGCGTTGGGCAACGGGCGCGCCTCCACTTGCGAGAAAAGCAGAGGCACGTCACTGTAGTGCAGGGCCGACGCGACGACGCGGCTCGCACCAGCGCCACGTCGCCGACCGGAGCGCCGGTCAATTCCAGTGAAGGAGCCAACCGATGCGCGTCATCTTTTGTTTCGCCGCATGCACGGTGATGTGCGCCGGCGCCGCGCCTGCGCAGGAGAATTTCGCCGGCGAAAACGGCACCTCGCATGCGATTACCGTCGCACGTTCGTGCGACAGCCAGAAAACCGAGATGATCGATGCCCAACTGATGACCGGTGCGACCACGTCGGACGCAGTGCCGGCGGACTTCCTCCGTCGTGTCGACTCCGGAGTGTTTTTCTATTTCAGTCCCGTAGCGTGGCGCACGCCGCGGTTCGCCGTCGCGGAGTTCACGTTGCACCGCGATGGGAGCGTGTCGGGCACACACTTGACTACGCCGTCGGGTATCGCGGATTTCGACAGCGCCGTGACCATCGCGATCGGATCCGCCGGTAAAACGAAAACGTTCCCGGCCTTCCCGGCGTCGATCACGGCAGACACGCTCGTCGTGACAGCTTTCGCGGGTCGCCACGCGAACGGTACGGCCAAACCGTACTTGGAAAAGCGGACTACATGTCCGGCGTGGCCATCCCCAAAGAACCCGCAGCCCGAGTATCCTGCCGACATGAAGCAAGAGCAGGTGCGCGGTTTCGTGCGAGTGCAATTCATGGTGGACGAAAGGGGCCTGCCCGATTCGGCCTCCATGCAAGTCCTGCAGACGTCCGGTGATTCGTTCACCAATTCGGTGCGTGCCGTCTTGAGTTCGCTCCGATACGAGCCGGCCAGCGTGCAGGGTACGAAGGTCAAGCAGCTCACCGAGCAGACGTTCATGTTCGGGTTCATCGATAATCTGCCCCAGCCGTAGCCGCTGGTTGCTCGCGTTCGGCTCCTTTGTCGCGTGACGGCGCGCGTGTAGCTTACTCGGCCGTCGTCACGCGACGCGGCGATCGTGTGGCGCACCTCCACTGCCGCGCAGAGCCGACATGTCCGAGACTCCTGACGCCATCCGCACCGCAGCGCTGCGGAAAGTATACCCAGCGCCCGGCGCCCGACGTGGCGCTGAGTCGCGCCCCGACATCGTGGCGCTCGTCGGTCTCGATCTCACGGTGGGCGACGGCGAATTCTTCGGCCTGCTCGGGCCTAACGGAGCGGGGAAGACTACCACCATCGGCATTCTCACCACGCGCGTGAAGCCGACATCCGGTGCGGCGTGGGTGGCCGGCGCCGACGTCATCACCAACGAAGTGGCGGTCCGACAGCGCATCGGCGTCGTGCCGCAGCGTCCGAATCCGGACCGCAGTCTGAACGTGCGAGACAATCTGGTGTTTCACGCCGCCTACTTCGGCGTCGCACGCGTGGTGGCCGCCCGGCGCGCCGCCGCGCTGCTCGATCAGTTAGGCATTGGCGACAGGGGAGATGCCAAGGTCGACCAACTCTCGGGCGGCCAACAGCAGCGTCTCATGATCGCGCGCGCGCTCATCCACGAACCGCGCGTGATTTTTCTCGACGAACCCACGGTCGGACTCGATCCGCAGGCCCGTCACGCGCTGTGGGACATCCTGCGCGAGCTGCACGCGCAGGGTCGCACGATCATCATGACCACGCACTATATGGAAGAGGCCGATCGCCTCTGCGAACGTGTCGCGATCATGGATCAAGGCCGGCTGCTCGCGCTCGACACACCCCAGCAGCTCAAGACGCGCGCACCGGGCGGCACGCTGGTCGAGCTCGTCCTCGACGGCGATGCGACGGCCGCCGCCACGCGCGCCCGCCAACTGGCAGGCGTCTCGAGCGCGGAGCCGCAGGGATCGGTGCTGCGCGTGTACGCGGACCGCGGCGGCGAGTTGATTCCCGCGCTGATACGAACGGCAGCCGTCGAAGGCCGCGATGTGCGGGACATCCACCTCTCGCCGCCGAGTCTCGAGACGTTGTTCATCTCCCTCACGGGAAGGAAGCTCGACTGATGCCATCGACCTCGTTCACTCCGCCGAACACGCTGCGCATTTTCGGCGCGCTCTTGCGGCGCGATTTGCACGTCACGCGGCGCGAGCTGCCGTACTTTCTGGTGCGGACCACGTTGCAGCCGCTGCTGTTCATCGTGGTGTTCGGCTACTTGCTGCCTCGCATGGGCTTCGTGGGACGCGGCTACGGCGCGGCGCTGCTGCCGGGCATCATTGCCGTGAGCTTAACGCTGTCGAGCGTCCAATCCGTCGCGCTGCCGATGGTGCAGGACTTTGGGTTCACGCGCGAGATCGAGGACCGCTTGCTGGCGCCCGTGCCGATGCGACTCATCGCATTCGAGAAAATCGTGATGGGTGTGCTGCAAGGTCTCATCGCCGCCGCGGTCGTGTTGCCGATGGCGCGCCTCATCATGGGGCCAATCGACGCACTCACCGGCGCGCACGCGTTGCCGGTATTGGTGATCACCATCCTCGGCGCCGCCGCGTTCTCGAATCTCGGTTTGCTCATGGGGACGGCGATCAACCCACAGCAGATCGGACTCATGTTCAGCGTCGTGGTGGCGCCGATGATCTTTTTCGGTTGCGCCTACTATCCGTGGCAAGGATTGCAGGCCGTTCCGGTGATGAAGTACGCCGTGCTCGTGAATCCGTTAGTCTACGTGGCTGAAGGCATGCGCGGCGCGCTCACGCCTGCGCTGCCGCACATGAGCCTCGTGGCGGTCGCCGTCGCGCTCGTGGTGCTCACAGCCCTTTTTTGGACGTTAGGCATCCGGAGTTTCGAGCGGCGCGCTCTGGGCTAATGCTCGATGGGAAATCCGGCGGCGCTCCACTCTACAAAACCGCCGGCCAGGTTCGATACGTTCTTTCGTCCGGCGGCCAGCAGCAAGCTCGTGGCGATCGCCGAGCGGGTGCCGCCCTGGCAGTGCAGTACCACAGGCTCGTTCGATTCCACTGCGCCAAGGTGGTCGGTAAGCGTCGCGAGCGGGATCCACGTCGCGCCCTCGAGATGGCCAGCTGTCCACTCGGAATCGTTGCGCACGTCGATCACGGTCACGCTCCCGGCCGCCATGCGCGACCGGAGTTCGGCCGCGGTGAGCGTGGGGACGGTTTCGGTGGCGCCCCCGGCCGCGCGCCATTCGTCGATCGCCTCCGCGCCGAAGTATCCGCCCATGCGATCGAATCCGATGAGCGACAACGTGCGCGCCGCCCGCGCAGCGAGCATCGGGGCGTCGTCCTCGTCCACGAGCAAGTGGACAGCGTGGTCTAACGGAAGCAGCGAGCCGGCCCAGGTGGCGAAGGAGCGATTGAGCGGAATATTGATCGTGCCCGGCACGTGCCCGGCTGCGAAGTCCGCGGCGTGCCGCGTGTCGATTACCAAGGCGCCCGCGTCGAGGGCGGCGCGCAGGCGCGCCGCGCCCAGGCGCTCGGGGTGCGGCAGGCCGCCTAACACGGCCGGGCCTTCCCGGTTGATCCGCTTCATCGCGGCGAAGTAGCGCGGCGGCTCCGGCTGTCCGTCGAGGACGGTGTTCACGAAGCGTTGCGCATCCGCCTCGGTCAACGCCCAATTGAACAGCCGTTCGTAGCCGAGCGTGGACTGGGGCATTGCGCCTAACGCCTTGCCGCACGCCGATCCGGCGCCGTGACCGGGCCAAAGCTGCAGATAGTCCGGCAGCTGTTTGAAGCGCTGCAGCGAGCGGAACAAGTCGCGCGCGCTCGACGTCATCGTTCCAGCCACGTGCGCCGCGCGCTCGAGCAGGTCCGGCCGTCCCACATCTCCCACAAAGACGAAGTCGCCGGTGATCGCCGCCAGCGGCCGATCGGCCACCGCGGTATCGGTGACGAGAAACGTGAGGTGCTCGGGTGTATGTCCCGGTGTGTGCATCACGTCGACGCGCACGTTGCCGACGCTGAATCGCGAGCCGTCCGCGAGCAGCTGCGCACCTGCGCCGGCCGCGAATGCATAGTGCCATTCCGGTCCGCCCGCGCTCGAGAGCAGAAGGTTCGCGCCGGCACGCTCGGCAAGCTCGCGGCTGCCGGACACGTAGTCGGCATGGATGTGCGTTTCCGTGACGTGCGTGATGCGTAGCCCTTCGGCCGCCGCACCCGCGATGTACTGCTCGGCGTCGCGGTTGGCGTCCACGACGAGTGCTTCTCCACTTTGCTGACACCCGATCAAATAACTCGCTTGCGCGAGATGCTCCTCGTAGAAGCGCCGCAAAAACACGTCGTCTTTCTCCGTTAGGGCGAGGCGCTGTGGCGTCGCACGTAATCGACCGCCATCGCGGCGAGGTCCTGGCTTCGCAATCCGGCCGCGATCGCTAGCTCGATCGCTTTGTCGAGTGGTTGCTTTTCGTCCAACGCAAAATACGGCAACAGCAACGCGCCCACCCGATTCGACGACGCGCAGTGCACGAGAACCGGTCGGCGCGCCGGGTCGCGCAGAATCTCGCGCAGCGTGTCGAACTGCGTGTCGGTCAACGTCGGTTGCGTGACCGGAAGCGCGACATATTCGAGGCCGGCGGTACGCGCCGCGGCCGGCTCATCATATCCACGCGGCTCGTTCGCCGCGCGCAGATCGACGACGGTGCGCGCGCCTGACTTGGCCAGCGCGTCCCAGGCGCCCGGGCCAGGCTGTCCCGCGGCGCCGATCCCCGGTGCGGGACAGGTGCCATACGGAATTGCTGCCAGAACGGATTCCAACGTGTCGCTCACTCCGGCCTCTCCGGTTCGCCGCTCCACAAGATGGCACCAAAATCGGCGCGGGTGGAGGGGCGCGCGTTGTTTGGTCGAGTACAACGGACCATCATTATCGACTCATGCGCCTCCGGACGTTCCTCTTCGCTTGTGCCGCGTCGATTGTCGCGAGCGGCCGCGGCTTGCCCGCGCAAACCCGCGCCGTTCCATCGCTCGACTGGCGCACGATCGAAACCAAGTACTTCGTCATCCACTATCCGCGATCCGCCCAGGCGTGGACGCTCGACGTGGCCCGACGCATCGACGCCGTTCACGACGCCGTTGGGCAAGTGGTAGGCAATGCGCCGACGCATCGCGTGACGATCATCGTCGAGGATCCCAGCAATCAATCGAATGGGTATGCGATCCCGATGCTCGAGGATCCGCTCATCTATTTCTGGCCGATGCCTCCCGATCCGACCAGCGGCATCGGCGACAGCCGCGGCTGGGGCGAGATCTTGTCGGTGCACGAGTACACCCACATTGCGCACCTGACGCGACCAACGCGCAATCCGTGGGCCCTGTTGCTGACTCGCCTCTCACCGCTGCGCGTCGGACCGATCGCCGTCAAGTCGCCGCGATGGATCGACGAAGGGTATGCCACGTACGTGGAAGGGAAGTTGACGGGATCGGGGAGGCCGCACAGTCCGTGGCGTGCTGCTGTGCTGCGCGAATGGGCGCTCGAGGGAAAGCTGCCCACGTACGCCCAACTCGACGTCGACAATCGGTTTTTAGGCGGGGACATGGCTTACCTCGCTGGCTCTGCGTTTCTCGAATGGCTGGTCCAACGACAGGGCGGAGGCGATACGAGCCTCGTCCATCTGTGGCGTCGCATGAGCGCGCGCGAGGATCGCACCTTCGACGAATCGTTCGCCGGCGTGTTCGGCGGATACCCGGCCGATCTCTACGGCCGCTTCACGGCGGAGCTGACGGGACGCGCATTGGATGTCGAGCGCGCGCTCGACGCCGCCGTAGCATCGCGCGCGGACTCGGGACGCGGCACCACGGTGCAAGCGCTCGCCTGGGGCACCGGCGCGCCGGCCGTCTCGCCTAACGGCAGACTCCTGGCGATCGCGCTCGCTCGGCGCAACGCGCCGGGTCGCGTCGTGATCTGGAACACGGCGCCCGACGCATCCGATACAGCCATGGTCCGCCGGCGCGCCCGCTTGCTCGCGCTGGATCCGGAAGACGTCCCGGCCGTGCAATGGCGACCCGCGCCCAAGGCGCCGTTGGCGACGCTTTTTCCGCACGCCGGTTTCGCGTACGCCGAGCCGCGCTTCATGCCTAACGGACGCCGCGTTATGCTGGTGCGCCGGTCCACCCGTGGCGACGGTTTGCTGCGGGACGACGTGTTCCTCTGGGACCCATTGCGCGGAACCGTGCATCGCGTCACGCACGATGCCGGAATCCGAAGCGCCGATCCTGCACCCGACGGCCGCCACGCCGTCGCGGACCGCTGCGTCGACGGCATCTGCGACGTCGTGCTCGTCGATTTGCAAACCGGGGCCATTCAGACGCTCGCCGCGGGCGCGCCACGACTCGTGTACTACCGTCCGCGGTACTCGGTCGACGGCAGCCGGATCATCGTCAGCGCGCAGCGAGACGGCCGCTGGGATCTCGAGTTGATCGACCTGCGCGCCGCTGCGCCCACGCCTAACGTAATCGGCAGGCGTGACGGCGTCGACCGGTACGAGGGCGCGTTCCTTCCCGGCGACACGTCGGTGGTCTTCACCTGCGATTCGGGCGGCATTCCGAACATCGCGGTGATGCAGCTCGCGTCCGGAGCGGAGCACGCGCTCACCGCAGTCACCGGCGCGGCGTCGGCGCCCGAACCCGACCGCCGGTCGCCGACGGTGTTCTTTCTCCGACTGCACGCCGACGGACTCGATCTGGCGTCGGTGAGTGATACCGCGTCGGCGCCGACGCTCTTGACGTCGCCGGAGTTGGAACCAGCTACGGTGCCTGCGGCGGCACCAGGCGATTCGTTCGCGACCGCGATGCTTCAACCACCACATGCCTACGGCGCAGGTCCACGCAACGTCATTGTGCTGCCGACACTCAGCCTCGCCGCGGAAGGGAAGTCACTCGGCGTGATCGTCGCCGGGACCGACCCGGTCGGTCGCCTAACGTGGGCCGCGACCGGCCTGTACGGTGATCGCGGGACGTGGCGCGGCGCGTCGCTCGGCGGCGCATGGCGTGGCTGGCCCGTGGCGATCGCCGCCGAGGGGTTCTTCGCGGACGAGCGTCCGTCCGAACAGCACGGTCTTTCGGCGCCGGCATACTTGGATGCGCAGTACATCGGAGGCGACGCCGCGCTCTCGTTCGAACACGACTATACGGGATCCGCGCACGCCGTGCAATTGGGTAGCGCAGCGGGCCGCCTCGACGGCGCGGTCTACCGCCGACAGACGCGGGCGCTCGCCTTCGCCCAGTATGTCGGCGCATTCCGACAGACGCCAGAGCAGTGGCGCCTGGAGGAGCAGCTGACGGTGAATGCGGCGGCGGGACACACGGCAGACTCGGCATGGGCGCGCGCCAGGGTTACGGCCGGTGCGCGCGTGGCGCTCGACGGGTTAGGCGTCGTCGCCCACGCGATGTTCGGTCAGGTCTCGCGCGGCGCTCCCGCATACGAAGGTTTCGCCCTCGGCGGAACGGACCCCATGCTCTACGATCAACCCATCGCGTCCGAACGGGTCGGCATGCCGGCGGCGCCACTCGGGATCGCCACAGGCCGACGAGTCGCGACGTATCGCGTCGACCTTCCAATCGGCGCGTTCAGTCCCTATTTCTGGTCGGGCAGCGCGGGCGAGTCGCTGCACGCGTGGCACCGCATCGTCGGCATCGAGACAGCTATCGAAGAGACAGGTGTCACGGCGATCCACGTTCCCGACATGCGTGTGGTAGCGGGAGCGGGATACTCGCTCGACGACCCGATTCGTCACCACACGACGTTTTACCTCAGCTGGGTCTATCGACCATGATTCGGGGTTCGCGCACGCCGCATGCAGGATCGAGCCATGTGCGCGTCAACTTTTTCGAGGGGTGAGCACAGTGATTTCGCTTTCACGCATGCGTCTGCTGGCGGGACTCGGCGCACTTGGCGCGGCCGGCGGACTCGTCGCGATCTTCGCGTTCTTCGTCTTCTTGAGCCTTCCGTACGGTATCGACCGCACGGAGTCAGCCATCGCGATGATCAGCGTTGGCTTACTGTTCCTGGCGCTCGTGTTGAGCCACGTCGTATACGGGCGGATTCTGTTGGCGGCCGCGCGCGGTAAGCACTTCGGGCTCTAGAACGCGCGGCGCGCGCGCTCCGCGGCCTTCGTCACTCTGGCTCGAAACGTGTCGATTCGACGGTCGAAACGTTCCAGTGCGCGAACGCGAGTCCATGAGGGTTCGCTGAGCGCGCGGATGGCTGCGCAAAGGTGAAGCGCCAAGCAGTTACAGCCCCGACCTTCTCCGCGTCTGTACACGGGAGGAGTTCGGATGACCGAAACCGTAGAAACGCGCTGGGAAGGTCACAACGAGAACGGTCGCCGCGCGTTCGCGCAGGGCGACTACGCGCAAGCGGAGCAGTCGTTCATCGCTGCGATTCGCGAAGCCACGCTGCTTGGCGCCGACAACGCGCGCCTCGCGACGAGCCTCAGCAACCTCGCTCAACTCAAGTACCGCCAGAAAGATCTCGCGCAAGCCGAAGCGCTGTTCCGCCGGTCGCTCGCGATTCGCGAGCGCGTGTTGGGCGGCGATCACGTAGGCCTCGTGCAGAACATCAACAATCTCGCCGCGCTGCACTACACGCGCGGTGAATTGGCGCAGGCCGAGCCGCTGTTTCGCCGTGCGCTCGACATCAGCGAAAAGACGTTAGGCGAAGGGCATCCCGACGTCGCCGTCACGCTGAGCAACCTCGCGCGCCTGTGCTTCCGCAAGAACGACTTCACCTCCGCGGCGCCGCTCCTCCTCCGCCTCCTCTCGATCAAGGAACACGCGCTGGGTCCCGATCATCCCGAAGTCGCGGCGATCGTCGCCAGCCTGGCGAAAGTGCGCGCGGCCGAAGGCGATCTCAATGCGGCCGAGCAACTCGCTCGGCGCGCGCTCGCATCCAGAGAATCCACGGCGAAAGCGGATGACCCGTCGCTGGCGCCGAGTCTCGAGGCCCTCGCCGACGTCCTGGCCGCTCGCGGCATGCCCGACGAGGAGCGCCAGCTGCGCGAGCGCGCCGCGCGTCTCCGCGGACAGTCGCCTAACGCAACGCCGACGGCGGCGCAGTCCCTGACGGTGGAGCTCAAGCCGGTCACGGCCGACACGACGGTGCGCGCTCGCGTGCCTAACGGTTCGACCCCGGCCGAAGTGACGGCGCCGACCTCCCCGGCGCCCGCCGCCGCGCCGCCTGCGCCTCGGAAGTCCGGCAGCGCGCCGCGCGCCGCTGAACGGACCGAGCCGCGCACCGGCCCGGTGCGCGATTCCACGAAGTCGACCACGCTACCGTGGATCGAGCCGCCCACGTCGCCAGCCTTACGGCGACCGGCACCGCCGCCGATCGAGCAACCGATGCCGTCGGCGCCCGCCTTTGCCGCGGTGACGACGCCGGCTGTGCCCGAGGTCACCCGGTTCACGCCCCCGGCGCCGACGCGCATCGAATCCACCCCGGCACCGGTGCGCGCTGAGGAGAGCGCCTGGGCCGCACCGCACGCGCGTCCCGAATCACACGACCACAACGCCGACCACACAGCCGATGAGTCGGAGGTCGCGGAGTGGACGCCTGCCCCGCGTCGCAACTGGGTCAAGGTGTTCGCAGCGGCAGCGGCGGTAGTCGTCGTGGGCGCGGGTAGTTGGGCGCTGTTCATGGATCATCCGGGCGGTGGCCGGGACGCAAGCACGGTTTCGGCGACTGCCGGAAGCGTGGCACTGCGCTCGAAGCCCGCACAGCATCCAGCTGCGCAACCGGCGCCCGTCGCCGCCTCGCCAGCCCCGACGACGCCGGTCGAACCGCCGCATCCGGCGGATCAGGCAGCCGAGTCGCACCCAGCGCCCGAGAAGTCGACAGCGGAATCCAAGCCGGCCGAGAACAAGCCGGTTGAGAACAAGTCCGCAGATGTAAAGCCGTCAGCGTCGAAGGAGCACTCCGACGCGCGTGCGGCCCGTCAAGCCGCTTCTGACAGCGCGCCATCGATGTCCGGCCTTCCAACTATCGATGTAAACGCGGTGACGAACAGCGTTGCCGAGAAAGCCAAGCAGCGTGTGGACTCCGTAGGTCGCATTACCGTGAAGCCGCCGACGTTCGACAAGTCCAAGCCCCCTCAGCCGTAAGGCCGTTCGCGACGCCTCCCAACGCGCTCGACGGCCGCTCGTGCCCGCGACATTCGTGTTGCGGGCACGCGCGCATCCGGGGTGTCGCAACCTTTTCATTGCGTTGCTAGATACGTAACGTTGAAATCGCACCCGCGAGAGAGTCGCCGGAGACGTTCATGCTGCAGAATGTTGGACCTGGCCGTGTGACCGCCGTGCCCGTAGGCAACGGCGACCGGAACGACGAGTTGTTTCGCGCCGTTCAGGACGCGGCGGCTGGCAGTCACGAAGTACTCGGCGACTTGGGCCGAGACGCGAAGGGTCGCGTCATCTATTTGGCGCGCGACCTCAAGTCGCAGGCGCTGGTAGCGCTTCGGTTGGACGGCGAGCAAGGCGAGTATGTGCTGGATGTGGCGCGCACGTTGGACGGCGGTGTCGGCGCATCGATGGGCGCTGCGTGCGCCAAGTGCGGAGCACCGCGAGTCGGGTGGGGCAAGTTTTGTCCGCAGTGCGGTGCCGACGTCGCACAGGCGTCCGTCGAGAATCGGTCGCGGGCGGAGTTGCACGCCGCCGTGCAAGCGGCCGCGCAGGGCGAGTTCGAAATCCTGGGTGAGATGGATCATGCCGAAGGGGGCGGCGCGGTGTACTTCGCGCGAGACCTGGCATCCGGGAAGATCGTGACGCTCAGGCTGCGCAAGGAGCAGGATACCAGCGCCACCTCGGAGTCGTATTCGTTAGGCGAGACGAAGATCTTGCATCCGCTTGTGTCGTCGTTAGGCAAGACGGCGGGCACCCCGGCGCCGGCGCGGGGTGCGCCGACGCTCGCCCCGATGCCGGTCCCGATGCCGGCTCCGGAGCCCAGGCGGGCCAGCTCTCCGCGCCTCACGCCGCAGGAAGTCCTGATTCCCGCCGGCCAGGTGCCGGTGGACGAAACTCTCCCTGCACTTCCCAGACGGCCGATCCCGCCGTGGATGATCGCCACCGGCGTCGTTGGGTTTGTCGCCGTGCTGGCGGCGGTCGTGTTCGTGCACGCGCGCCTCACCGCGCCCGATGCGACGCGGATGGACAGCGTGTCGACGCAGGCGCAGGGCCAGGCGGCGTTGGCCCTCCCGCCCATCGACACGGCGCACGTCCAGGTGAGCGACCGCGTTCCGGCAGGGACACGACTGACCGTGAACGGGATCGTGTGGCAGCCGCCGATGATCGCGTTGCCCGCGGGCACGTACACGTTAGGCGCCGACCTGGCGGGCTATGCGTCGGTGAACGAGACCGTCGCCCTCAAGCCGGGGCAAACGCTGCTATGGTCGCCGTCGTTAGTCGCATTGAGTGGTACGCGAGGGAAGCCCGCGCGCAGCGCGGCGGCGAGCCGGCCGCCGACGCGCACGGAAACGACGCGTGCGGCGGCGAAAAAGTCGGCGTCGGCGGTCGCGCAACCGGCGACGGTCACCGCTGCGGCGTCGGCACCCACCGCGACGTGCGCGCAGTCATTCGGCGCCAAAGATTGGTCGTCGGCGCTCGGCGCCTGCACTCGCGAAGCGCAGGCCGGCGACATCAACGCCGAGCGCAGCCTCGGCGCGATGTACCTGCAAGGGAACGGCGTGTCGCGCGACCCGAACCAAGCCTTCACATGGTTCAAGAAGTCCGCGGACGCCGGGAATCGCGACGCGGCGTATCAGTTGGCGCTGATGTACGAGGCCGGGCGCGGCGTCCCGCGCGACGCGACGCAGGCGACAGCGTGGTATCACACGGCGGCGCTGCTCGGCGATGTCGATGCCGAGGTGAGGGTGGGGATGGCGTACGAAAACGGGACCGGCGTGGACGCGAGCATGGATCAAGGTATCTTCTGGTATCGAAAGGCTGCGGAGGAGGGCAGTGCGTGGGCGCAAAACAGACTTGGATGGCTCTATGGAATGGGGAAGGGCGTGACGCGCGACGACTCGCAGGCCATGCGGTACTTTCGCCAGGCTGCCGATCAGGGTGATCCGCAGGCGGAATTCAACGTCGGATTCATGTTCGCCAACGGACGCGGTGTGGCGCGCGACGACGCGCAGGCCGTGACCTGGTTCCGTAAGGCGGCCGCGCAAGGCTACGCCGACGCACAGAAAGAGCTGAAGCAGCGCGGCATCGCGCAGTGAGCGAGCCGCCGCTGCCTAACGCGCCGCCGGCACCGTCGGACCCGATCGTCCACTTCACGGCGTGGCTCGACGACGCGCGCCGCGTCGATCGCGCACGACTCGCCGAACCAACCGCGATGACAGTCGCGAGCGTGAACGATGCCGGTCGTCCCTCGGCGCGTATCGTGTTGCTCAAGGACGTCGATGCGCGGGGCTTCGTGTTCTACACCAACTACGAGAGCCGGAAGGGCCGCGAGCTGCTCGCGCACCCGTGGGCCGCGCTCTGCTTTCACTGGCAGCCGCTCGAGCGCCAGGTGCGCGTCGAAGGACCGGTCGAACGCGTGAGCGATGCGGAAGCGGATGCGTACTTCGCGTCGCGCGCGCGCATGAGCCGCATCGGTGCGTGGGCGTCGCGGCAGAGCGCCACGCTCGAGAGCGACGCCGAGCTCGCCGAGCGCGTGCGCGATGTCGAGGCGCGATTCGCCGGCGGCGATGTGCCGCGTCCGCCGAACTGGTCGGGCTTCCGCGTCGTGCCGCGCAGCATCGAATTCTGGCACGGGCGGCCACACCGCTTGCATGAGCGTTTACTCTACGAGCGCGACGACACGGGTTGGCGTGTGCGTCGTCTCTTTCCGTGATGGGCCCACTGGATCTATTCCTCAGCGGCCGCACCATCTAAACTTCGCCCCCATGGCTACTCGAGTCGTTGAACAGATCGGCGCGGAGCCGTCCGCGCCTTGGACGATCGAAGATTCCCGCACCCTCTACAACGTCGAAGGGTGGGGCATCGGATTCTTCGACATCAATGATCGCGGCCACGTGGTGGTGCGTCCGGACAAGTCGCGTCCGGATCGCGAGCTCGATCTCTACGAGTTGGCGACCGACCTGGCCGAGCAGGGTGTCACGCTGCCGCTGTTGCTGCGGTTTTCCGACATTCTTCGGTCGCGCGTCGAGACGCTGAGCGGGCGATTTCAAACCGCGATTCGCGAATTCGGCTATGAGGGCGGTTACACACTGGTCTACCCGATCAAGGTGAACCAGCAGCGGCACGTGGTCGAAGAGATCGTGCAGTTCGGCGCGTCGCACGGCGTTGGGCTCGAGTGCGGCAGCAAGCCGGAGCTGCAGGCGGTGCTCGCGCTCACCGACTCGACCAACCACATGATCGTCTGCAACGGGTACAAGGACGAGGAGTTCATGCGCCTCGCCCTCATGGGCCAGAAGTTAGGCCACCAGGTATACGTCGTGATCGAGCAAATGGCCGAGCTCGACACGCTGCTGCGCGTGGCGGATCAGATCGGCGTGGTGCCGACGGCGGGAGTCCGGATCAAGCTCGCATCGGAAGGCTACGGTCGTTGGGCCGAGAGCGGCGGCGAGAAGTCGAAGTTCGGGCTCAATACGAGCGAGCTGGTAAAGGTGATCGACAAGCTGCAAACGATGGGTCGGCTGGATGTGCTCAAGCTCATCCACTTCCACTTGGGGTCGCAGATCACCGACATCCGCTACATCAAGGCGGGGCTGCAGGAGGTCGCGCGCTTCTACGCCGAGATGCACACGGCCGGCGTGGACATCACGCACGTGGACGTCGGCGGTGGGTTAGGCGTGGACTACGATGGGTCGGGGTCGACGGTGGCGGCCAGCGTGAACTACTCGGTTCAGGAGTACGCGAACGACGTAATCTACACGCTCGCCGAGGCGTGCCGCGAGGCGAACCTGCCCATGCCGCACGTGATCTCGGAGTCCGGGCGCGCGCTCACGGCGCACCACGCGCTGCTGTTGCTGGACGTGATCGACGTCGAGTCGCAGCAGGAGGTGCAGGTGCCCGAGTTAGGCGACGACGATCACGGGATTCTGCACGAGCTCAAGGAAGGATACGAGACGGTCTCCAACCGCTCGGTGCGCGAGGTCTACCACGATGCGACGTTCGCGAAGGAGCGCGCACAAGCTCTGTTCAACTCGGGCGTGCTCACGCTGCGTGGGCGCGCGTTGGCGGAGCAGTTGTACACGGCGACACTCAATGCCGTGGCGCGCATCGCGCAGCGCGATCGCGAGGAATACTCGGACATCATCGATGATCTCGAGGCGCAGCTGGTGGACCGGTACTTCTGCAACTTCAGCATCTTCCAGTCGCTGCCGGACAGTTGGGCGATCGACCAGCTTTTCCCGATCATGCCCGTACACCGTCTGGATGAGGAACCGGCGCGGCGCGGGACCCTGCAGGACGTGACGTGCGATTCGGACGGGAAGATCGATCGGTTCGCGGGCGGCCGGCACGGCCAGGCGCGGCTCGAGCTGCACCCGTACCGCGAGGGCGAGCGCTATGTGTTAGGCATCTTCCTCACGGGCGCGTACCAGGAGATTCTGGGCGACTTGCACAACCTGTTCGGCGACACGAATGCGGTGCACGTGCGGTTGGCGAACGGCGGCTACGAGGTGTCGGATCTCGTGCATGGCGACACGGTGACCGAAGTGCTGGCCTACGTGCAATTCCGTGCGTCCGATCTCCTGGCGACGTTTCGGCGGAAGGTCGGCGCGACGAAGACGCTCACGCGTCAGGAAGCGAACATGTTCATCGCCGAGTACGTGGCCGGATTGGAGGGCTACACGTACCTCGAGGGAGAAGGCGAGGGCTGACCGGGGCGGCATCGCCGCCCCGGTTAGGCACCTTACTTCTTGGGACGCCCCTCGTACCGCTTGGCGATTTCGGGCCAATTGACGACGTTCCACCATGCCGCCACATAGTCGGGACGGCGGTTCTGGTACTTCAAGTAGTACGCGTGTTCCCAGACATCCAGGCCGAGAATGGGATAGCGGCCGTCCATCGCCGGATTGTCCTGGTTAGGCGTGCTTTCGATCTTGAGCGCGCCCGAGGCGTCGGCCACGAGCCATGCCCAACCGGACCCGAAGCGCGAGGCGGCCGAGGCGTTGAACTGCTCCTTGAGCTTCGCCACATCGCCGAATGATTTGGCGATGGCGTCGGCCAGATTGCCGCTGGGGTCGCCGCCGCCCTTCGGGCTCATGATCAGCCAGAACATCGAGTGATTCCAGTGGCCGCCCGCGTTGTTCCGCACGGCGGTGCGCACGGCCTCGGGCACCTTCGAGATGTTGGCGACGATGTCATCCAGACTCTTCTGCTGGAACTCGGGCGCCTTCTCCAGCGCCGCGTTCAAGTTGTTGACGTACGCCTGGTGATGCTTGGTGTGATGGATTTCCATCGTGCGCGCATCGATGTGCGGCTCGAGCGCAGCGTAGTCATAAGGCAGCGGGGGAAGTGCGAATGCCATGTCGTGCCTCCGAGAGTGCCGTGCGCCTCACGGCGCGGTGCTGTCGGGCTGCACCGACGCAGCGCGACGCTCGCGCAGCCACGCGATGATGCCCGGCAAAAGAGAAAGAAAAATCACCACGAGAATCAACACGTCGATGTGCGTCCGAACGCCGGGGACCGAACGACCCAGGAAGTACCCGATGAACAGCATGGTCCAGACCCACGCGATGCCGCCCATGGCGTTGTACAACACGAACGTGCGATACCGCATTTCGCCGACGCCCGCGACCACCGGCGCGAACGTCCGAATGATCGGCATGAATCGCGCGAGGACGATCGTTTTGGCGCCATATTTCTCGTAAAACGCGTGAGCCCGGTAGAGATGTTTCTTATTGAAGAAGAGCGAATCGTCGCGTGTGAAAATGCGGGGTCCGGTCGCGCGCCCGATGGCATAGCCGACGCTGTCGCCTGCAATGGCGGCGATCGACAGGATCACGCCCATCACCCACACGTTGAGGAAGCCTTGCGACGACAGCAGGCCGGCCGTGACGAGCAACGAGTCGCCAGGCAGAAAGAAGCCGACGAGCAACCCCGTCTCGGTGAAGATCACGGCCGTGAGCACGGCGTATCCTCCCCATTGAATCAGCGCCTCGAGATTGTAGAGTTGATGCCAAAGTTCGAGCAGCCGATGCATGGGACTCCACGGTGACAGTGCGCGACGCGACGGTGACGCAAGTTCCACCCCTTCCCGGTTCCGGTCAACCGCCGGAGACCCGCGTCGTCTACACAATCGGGCATTCGACGCGCGATCTGGATGACTTCATCGCGCTGCTCGAGCGCGAACACATCGAACACGTCGCCGACGTGCGCAGCTTTCCCGGCTCGCGCCGGTATCCACAATTCGGACGCGAAGCGTTAGCCGCATCCTTGTCGGAGCGGGGTATTCACTACTCGCACCATCGGGCGTTGGGCGGACGCCGGCGTGCTCTCCCCGATTCGCCCAACGGAGGCTGGCGCAACGAGAGTTTTCGCGGATATGCCGACTACATGTCGACTCCCGAGTTTGCGGCCGCCCTCGACGACCTCATGGCACTCGCCGCGCGCGAACGCACCGCGATCATGTGTGCCGAAGCCGTGCCGTGGCGCTGTCATCGATCAATGATTGCCGACGCGCTGGTCGCGCGCGGCGCCCAGGTGCGCCACATTCTCGATGCGCGAACCGAGCCGCATCGCTTGACGTCGTTCGCCATCGTCAAGGACGGCGTCCCTCACTATCCTCCGGTGCAGACGGAGCTTTAGACAACCGGCAGCGGTTGACGCTCGCGTCGCGAGAATCGTTCCCGCGACCGACCGTCGACGTCGAAACCCGACCTCGAGCGTTCATGGCGGAGCACGATCTCACCATCTACGTCGTCTCGCACACACACTGGGACCGCGAGTGGTATGAGCCCGCGGGGCGCTTTCGCCAGCGACTGGTGGCGCTGATCGACGACGTGCTCGACGATCCGCCGGCGGCCGGCGACAGCTTTCTTCTGGATGGTCAGGCGGTGGTGGTCGAGGACTATCTCGCCGTTCGGCCTGAGCGTCGCGGGGAGCTAGCCGCGTTGCTGCACGACGGCGTGATCGAAGCGGGTCCGTGGTACGTGCTGGCGGACGAGCTCATCCCGTCGGGCGAAGCGCTGGTGCGCAACCTGCTCGTGGGCCGGGACGTGTTGGCCGCGCTCGGCGCGACGGCGCCGGCCGTGCTCTATTCGCCGGACGCGTTCGGCCATCCGGCAGCACTTCCATCGATCGCGCACGGGTTTGGTTGCGACGTGATCATCCTGTGGCGCGGCTACGGTGGTATCGCGTGGCCTGCGGGTGACACAGCGCAATGGCGCGCGAGCGATGGTACGACGACGCTCCTCTATCATCTGCCGCCGGACGGGTATGAATACGGGGCATCGCTGCCCTCATCGGACGAGGCAGCGCGCGAGCGGTGGCGCCGGATGCGCGACGTGTTAGGCGCGCGCAGCACAGTGGGTGTGGCCCTATTGCCTAACGGAGCCGACCACCACGCGCGCCAGCGCGACCGCGCGCGCGCGTTGGGCATGCTCGCGGCGGCAGCGGCGCCCTACCTCGTGCGCGCCGGATCGCTCGGCGGCTTCGCCCAGATGCTCGAGCAGCGCGCACGCGGCCTGACGCTGCCGGTGGTGACGGGCGAGCTCCGTGCGTCGTACGGATACACGTGGACGCTCCAGGGCACCTTCGGCACGCGAGCATACCAGAAGCGCGCGAACGCGGCGGTCGAGCGCACACTCGTACGCGATGCGGAGCCATGGGCGGCACTCGCGGCCCGCCGTGGCGCACGGGACCGGCGCAATCTGCTGCGAGCGGCGTGGAAGACCCTGCTCACGTGTCACCCGCACGACACGTTGTGCGGCTGCTCCATCGATCAGGTCGCGCGCGCCATGGATGCGCGACTCGAGGATGCGCTCACGCAAGCGGCGGGTGTGCGCGACGATGCGCTCGGCGATCTCGTTGGGCACGATCCGGCTCGCGCGCGCGCGCGCCGCGGTGAATGGGCGCAGTATGTGATCGTGCGAAATCGTGCGGCGCGTGCGCGAAGCGGTGTGGCGGAAATCGACGTCGCTCGGCCCATGGCGCACGTTCGCGTGGGCCCGGGCAGCGGTCCCGAAGCTCAGCCCGACGCGTTGCCGCCCGCGTTCTCACTCTCACAAAGGGGAACGCCGGTGCCCGTGCAGGTGCTCGATCGTGCGATCCGCTACGATCGAATCGACTCGCCGCTCGACTATCCGGACGAAGTGTTGGTCGAGTCGGCGCGCGCGGTGGTGTGGCTTTCACCGGTGGGCGGCTACGGCACGACGGCGCTCGCAATCGGGGGCGAGGCGAGCAACGTGCAAGCGCCATCGGCCGTGCGAGCTGGCGAGCGGTGGATGGAGAACGAGTGGCTGCGTGTGAGTATCGACCGCAACGGTGCGGTGGAGATTACCTCGGCGTCGACGGGGATGACGCTGGCGCCGGCTCTCTCGATCGAGGATGTCGGCGATGGAGGAGATCTCTACACGCCGTCGGCGAGAGGCGCCGCCGTGCGGGCCCAACGACTCGACGATGTGCGCCTAACGCACGGCGGCCCGCTTCGAGCCGAGCTCGCGGGACGGTTCGCGGTCGACGTACCGGCGGAGCTCGCCCCTGGACGCGAGGCGCGGTCGAGCGAAACGCAAACGATGTCGGTGAACGTTGCGCTGACGCTCGACGCCGGCGACCGGTTCGTACGCGTCCGGGTCCAGGGCGTCAATGCGTGTCGCGATCATCGGTTACGCGTGGTATTCCACACCGGACTGGCCGGGGCGGCGACCGTCGCCGATGCGGCCTTCGGGCCGGAGGTGCGCCGGCCGATCGTGGCGCCGCCGGGCAGCACCGAGACTCCGCCGCCGACGGCTCCACTCGCGCGATACGTGACGCGCGATGCGGGATCGCGCGGCATCACGGTGTACTCCGATGGCCTCGCCGAATACGAGGGCGTGGACAACGGCGACGTGGCCGTGACGTTGGTGCGCGCCGTGGGTGAGCTCTCGCGGAGCGATCTGCCCGAGCGGCCCGGTCATGCGGGCTGGCCGTCGCCGACCCCCGACGCGCAATGCCTCGGCCCGTTCGAAGGGCGATTGGCGATGCTCATGCACGGCGGGCGCGACGCGGCGACAATCGATCTGATCGAGCGTACCAGCGATGACGCGCTCCTGCCGCTCACAGGCCTAACGCTGCGGACCGCCCTCGGGCCCCCGCACGAGACGGCTGGCGTCGAGCTCGAGGGTGACGGGCTGGCATTCCGGGCCTGCAAGCCGAGCCACGACGGCGCGTGGACGGTGCTGCGCTGCGTGAATCTGCTCGATCAGGCGGTAACCGGTGCATTGCGGTGCGGGTTTCCGCTTCGCCAGGCCATGAGCGCGCGTCTGGACGAGACGCCGCTCTCGGCCGCGAATGTGCAGGGCGGCGTCGTGACCGTCGCGGCGGCGCCGCGCGAGATCGTCACGCTGCTCGTCCGCTAGCCACGCGGCGCGGCCGGCCGTCGTCGCGTTAGGCGCCGGCGTCGGCGAGCGAGTCGCCTAACAGCGTACAGCAGGTCACGGTGGCGATGAGCGCCAGGCCCGGCGCGAGCGCGGCCCACGGCGCCATCACGATCGCCTCGCGGCCGTCGGCGATCATGTTGCCCCAGCTGGGGTCGGGCGGCTGGATGCCGAGTCCGAGAAAGGACAGACCGCTCTCGAGGAGAATCGCGCTCCCCACGCCGAGCGTGATCGCGACGATCGCCGGCCCCAGTGCGTTAGGCAGAACGTGCCGCCACAGCACGCGGCGCGACCGCGCGCCCAACGCCTGCGCGGCCTCGACGTAGGCATGCGCGCGGACTCCCAACACTTCGGCGCGAACCAGGCGCGCGACGCCCATCCATCCGGTCGCCATGAGAATCAGCACGACCATGATCGCACCCGGCGGCCAGAGCGCCGCGGCCACCAGCAGGAGCACCAGGCGCGGAATCGCGAGGAGGGCGTCGCTCACCGCCATCGTTACGCGGTCGACGACGCCTCCCGCCCACGCGGCAACGGCGCCGACGGCAATGCCTGCCATGCCCGCCAACAACGATCCGGCGAAGCCGACCACCAGCGACACGCGCGCCGCCAGCATCATGCGCGTGAACAGGTCACGCCCGAAGGCGTCGGTGCCCAACACGTGCCAGTGGCCTAACGGATCGCTCGTGAAGGGCGGGATGAAGCGCAGCGCGAGCACGTTGCCGATGGCGCGCGGATCGGTCGGCGCGAGCGGCGGGACGACGATCGCCGCGGCGACGAGCGCGATGAGCACGACCAGCGCGCCGCGCGCCCGCCAGCGCGCCGACTCCCGGAAGATCGTCACGTGCGACGCCGCGGGTCGACTAACGGAAGCGCGAGGTCGCCGGCCAGGTTGGCGAGGATCACCAGCGCCGCATAGAGCGTCGCCGCGCCCATCACCACTGGGTAGTCGCGCGCGAATATCGAGTCCACCATGAGGCGCCCCATGCCGGGCCACGCGAATACGACCTCCACGAAGACAGATCCGGCCAGGACGCCAGGCAGCGCCAGTGCGAACAGCACGATGAGAGGCGGCAATGCGTTGGTCAGCACGTGGCGCGAATACACGGCCACCGGTCGCAAGCCCTTGGCGCGGGCGGTCCGCACGAAGTCGGCGCGCAGCAAGTCGGCCGCGATCGTGCGCGTGTAGCGCGCGATGCCCGCGGCGCCGATCGCGGTCAGCGTGATGACCGGAAGGATGGCATGGCGCAGCACATCGGCGGTCGCGGCAAATCCGGTGGCTGTCGACGCCGGATCGCGAACGCCGAACGCGGGAAGTCTCAGGGACGGTGGAAATCCCCAACGCGCGGCGCCGTACGTGAAGCAGGCGACGAGCGCCAGCGCGAGCCAATAACTGGGAGCCGCGTAGACTGACGTCGTCACGATGGTCAGGATGGTGTCGGAGGACGTGCCACGTCGCGCCGCTTGCGCTGCACCAACGGTGATCCCGAGAAGAAACGTCAGCGCCAACGACGACAGTCCGAGGCCGAGCGACACGGGCAGCGCACGCTCGAGCAATTGTGACACCGGCCGGTGTTGGGCGAAGCTCTCTCCGAGGTCGCCCTTGAGAAGGCCCCCCGCCCAGCGCGCATATTGTACCCACAGCGGACGGTCGAGACCGAGACGCGCCCGCGCGCGCGCGGCGTCGGCCGCGGTCGCGGTGGGCGGTACGAGCAACGCGGCCGGATCGCCAGGCGCGGCGCGAAGGAGCACGAACGTGAGCGTGACGACGAGCCACAAGAGCACGACCGCATCGAGCAGCCGGCGGACGAGGAGACGCATCGAGTGATGATGCCTCGTTGCGCGCGTGCGTCAACCGTGCGGAGTTCTCTTCTTGCACTCGCACTCGGCGGTGCGATGGGGTGCGCCGCGGCCGCGACGCCCGCGGGAACGGTGGTGTATGCCTCGGGTGCCGACCTCGAGTCCGGCAATCCGCTGGTCACGATTCATCCGCTCGCGCGCCAGGTACAGCGCTACATGTTGTTCGTGACGCTGGCCAAATACGACAGCGCGCTCGAGCCGGTGCCATACTTCGCACGCCGATGGATGTGGTCCGGCGACCGGCGCGCGCTGACGTTCGTGCTGGTGTCCGGTCTCTCGTGGCAAGACGGGCAGCCCACGACGTCTCGCGACGTGGCGTTCACCATAAATGCGGCGCGCGATCCGCGCACCGGCTATTTGCGCTACGCCGACCTGACGGACATCTCGAGCATCGAAACGCCTAACGACACGATCGTCACGCTGCACTTCGGCCGGCCACAACCCGAATTCCCGCTCGTGCTGTGCGAGCTGCCGATCGTGCCCGCGCACCTGTTGGCCTCGGTTCCACGGGTCGACATGCGGCGTGCGGCGTTCGACACGATGCCGGTGGGCAACGGGCCGTTCCGCTTCGCCGAGCGGCGGCCGGGCGAGCGGTGGGTGTTCGCCCGCAACGACGCCTTCCCGGCGGCCCTCGGCGGCCCGCCTAACGTGCGGCGCGTGGTGATCGCGGTCGTGAACGAGCCGTCCACGAAGTTCGCGGGGTTGGTGAGCGGCGAGCTGGACGTGGCGGGGATCTCGCCGGCCATGGCCGGATTGGCGCGCCGCGATCCGTCGCTGCGCGTCATCGAGTATCCGATTCTCATGTCCTACGGCATCGTGTTCAATGCGTCGCGCGCACCGTTCGATGATGCCCGGGTGCGGCGCGCGATTGGGCTGGCGATCGACCGGCGGCGTATCGTGACGGCGGCGTTGTATGGGTTCGCCACGCCCACGGCGGGTCCGGTGCCGGCCGAGCATCCATTTGCGGCTCCGGACACGGCGGTGCTCGACACGACGCGGGCCGATGCGCTGCTCGACTTGGCCGGCTGGCGCCGCACGGCGTCGGGCGCCCGCGCCCGCAACGGCGTTCCGTTAGCCTTCACGCTCCTCACCGTGGGCAGCGGCGACAATGCGGTGGAGCAACTGCTGCAGTCGGACATGGCCGCCATCGGCATCCACATGCAGATCAGGCAACGCGATCTGGCGTCGTTTCTGGTCGAGGCGCGCGCGCGTCCGCCGCGGTTCGACGCGCTAATCGCCGGCATCCCCGGCGACCTGTCGCTCGCGTATCTCTCGGCGATGTACGACTCGCACCAGGCCGGTGGCGCGCTCGACTACGGCGGCTACCATTCTGCAGTGCTCGATTCGCTACTTGGCGCGGCGCGCGAGGCGCCCGACGCGCAGCGCGCCCGCGTGGCGTGGTTGGCGGTGCAGGCGTACCTGGCGGTGAACGCGCCGGCGGCGTGGATCTACGACGCGCGCGGCGTGCAAGGCGTGTCGCGCCGGCTGGGGGACATTCGCATGGATCTGCGCGGAGAGCTGGTGACAGTTCACGACTGGACCGTCGGGCCGCCTAACGGAGGCGCCGAGCAGCGATGAGCGTGCTCATCAGCGAGGATGCGCTCGTCGTGAGGCGGGAAGTCTTGCGGCGGAGTGGTGCGTCGCTGGCGCCGCTCGCCGCGTCGCTGCTCGTGGATCTGCGTGCGGCCACCGGCCGCACGATCATGGTTCCGCGTGAAAAGGCCATGTTGTCGCGCGATGGCGGCCGGTGTCCGGACCACGGCGTGCCGTTGGCGTTCGATCCGTTCGCACCGCACGCGCATCGATGTCCGGTTGACGGCGCGATATGGCGCGGCGAGCGACACGATCGGTGGTGGCTCATGTGGTACCACCTCTGGCTCGCCGAACGCGCGGTGCACGCGGCGGCGCTCGCTGCGTTAGGCGTAGACAGCAGCATGATGTCGTTCGCCGCGAAGGTGCTGGAGGGATACTGTGACGCGTACCTCGAATATCCCAATCGCGACAACGTGCTCGGCCCCTCGCGGCCGTTCTTCTCGACGTATCTCGAGTCGATCTGGCTGCTCCAACTGGCGATCGCCATGGATTTGCTCGAGGGGGCGGGAGGCGCGGGCGAGTTGGGCTCGCGCGCCCGGGAGCGGATCATCGAGCCGAGCACGGCGCTCATCGCGTCGTACGACGAGGGTGGGTCAAACCGCCAGGTGTGGAATAACGCCGCGCTGATCGCCGGAGGCACGCTCCTGGGTGAGTCACGCACGGTGCAGCGGGCGATTACGAGCCCGTCCGGGGTGCTGGCGCAGCTTTCGAACGGCCTGCTGGCAGACGGGACGTGGTACGAGGGCGAGAATTATCACCTGTTCGCGCACCGGGGCCTGTGGTACGGCGTCACGATGATGGAGCGGCTCGGCGTGCCGGTCCCCGCTACGTTAGGCGCGCGCTTCGCCGACGGCTTCGCGACGCCGCTCGTGTCGGCGCTGCCGGATTTCACCTTACCGTCCCGGCGCGATTCGCAATACGCGGTATCACTGCGCCAGTGGCGCTTCGCCGAGTCGTGCGAGCTCGGCCTGGCACGGCGCGATGATCCGCGGCTGATCGGCGCGTTGTGGACGCTGTACGAGAGCGGCGGTGTGCCGCGGCACGATCCAGGCCGCTGGCGCTCGACCGCCGAGTCGGAGCGGAACGAGCCGGCGACTGCGTTAGGCAGGGCGGATCTCGGCTGGCGGTCGCTGTTGCTGGCGCGCGAGACGCTGCCGCCCTTAGTCCCGTCGCCGCCGAGGTCGGCGCTGTTGGCAGGGCAGGGGCTGGCCGTGTTTCGCCGCGACGCCGGCGCCACATATCTCGCGTTGGACTACGGTCATTCCGGCGGCGGTCACGGACATCCGGACCGCCTCAACGTGATCCTCGCGCGTGGTGACGACCGGTGGCTGGATGACCTGGGCACCGGGTCGTACGTCGATCCATCGTTGCACTGGTATCGAAGCACGCTTGCGCACAATGCGCCGCTCATCGACGGTCGATCGCAGACGCCTGCCGACGGCACACTGCGCGCCTACGACGAGCGGGGCGGCGTGGGGTGGGTCGACGCAGAGTTCGAGAATCCGGACACGGGAGTGAGCATCCGCCGGTCGCTGGTCGCACTGCCCGACTACGCGATCGACCGGCTGGCATGGGAGAGCGACGACGCGGTGCAGCTGGATTTGCCGCTGCACGTGAGTGCTACAGCGCGCGACATCACGTTTCGGCCGGGCTCGTTGTCGGGGGGGGACGCGCCGGCCGACGGCTTCGCGTTCGTCCGCGACACCCACGTGGCCCGTTTGTTAGGCGGACGCGTCACGGTGCTGGAGCGCACTGGACGCCGCGCCGGGTTGCTCGTGACAGCAGAAGAGGCCGAACTGTGGCGTGCGTCCGCGCCGGGCGCACCGGGTCAGGGCACCCAACAGATGTACGTGGTTCGCGCGCGCGGCTCGAGCGGCGCGATCACAGTGGTATGGAATTGGTCCGGCCGCGTGTTGAACGCGTCCGTCGAGGACGGCGCGCTGGCGATCACGCTCGAGGATGGTTCCGTCCACACGCACCGTCTCGAGAACGACGAATGGCACGTGGCGTTCGAGGCGGGCGGCGCACACAGCAGCGTTGCGTTAGGCGGGCGGTCTGCCCAAGCGCCGCGCGACGTTGCGCGGGCCGAGACTGCCGAGCCGCCCGCGGCGGTTCGTGTTCCCGTGGCGCCAAACGCTCCACTGGTTTTCGCGTTAGGCCAGGAGGCGTATCGCCGATCCGAGGACACGTGGATCGAGGCCGGCTCGCCGCGCGCGACCGTTCGCGTGCGCGCCGAGCACACCGATCTCGTGGTCGCGATCGATGTGTGCAAAACACCCGTCGTGTTTCGCGCGGCTGGCGCCGGTGACCCTCGGCTCGACAACGAATACCCCGACATCCACAGCGATGGCGTGCAACTGCACGTCTGGACCGACACCACAAGCACGCCCTTGGCTTGGCTTCTCGTGCCCGAAGAACCATCATCCGCGGTGCGCGTGCACATTCCGGATGGCGCGCGCCGCGATGTCTCCCTCGCCGCGGCGTGGCATCGTACGCCGGCCGGTTATGCCATGGAGCTCCGCGTTCCGCTCGCGGCGCTCGAGACCGCGCGCGATGGCGTGATCGCGATGCAGGTCGTCGTGAACGACATGGCGTCGGGACGCGAACGACGTCGCGGACAACTGGTGACGAGCGGCGGAGCAGGCGAGCACGTGTACCTTCGTGGCGACCGCGAGTCGCCGGCGCGCGCGCTTCGACTTCGCGTGGGGCCGTGACCGACTCGCTGCTGGATCGCGTTCGGCTCGTGCTCGACGAGCCGCAGGACCCGGTGAACATTGCGGCGACCGTGCGCGCGATGAAGAACATGGGCGTGGGCATGTTGCGACTGGTGCGGCCGGCGGAATACGACCGCTCGCGTATCGAGCGCGTGGCGCACGACACGCGCGACGTCGCCGAGCGAATCGCCCACTACGAGTCCCTGGACGAGGCGTTAGGCGACTGCGTGTTCGTGGCCGGATTCACGGCGCGCCGGCGCAGCGCGAAATGGCGCGTGGCCACGCCCCGCGAGGCGGCGACCGAAGCGCTGACCCACGCGTCGCACGGACTGGTGGCATTCGTGTTCGGTCGCGAAGACAAAGGCCTCTCCAACGATGCGCTCGACCGGGCTCACGTGGCGGTCACGATCCCGACCACCGAGCACGCGTCGCTCAACTTGGCGCAGGCGGTGTTGGTGGCGCTCTACGAGTTGCACCTCGCCGATGCGAATGCCACGCGCACCGTGGCGCCGCCGCGAAAGGATGCGCCGGTTGCAACGTCGGAACAGTACGAACGATTGTTCGCCGATGTCGAACGTGCGCTCCTGGGCCTCGATTTCTTTCGCACGCGAAACGCCGAGCTCATCATGCGCACGGTTCGGTCAGTGGCGTATCGGGCGGC
>DATEHK010000044.1:0-4555 GCA_035279625.1 Gemmatimonadaceae bacterium | reverse complement strand
TTCGACCTGGTCCGCTTCGCGCTGCGTACGCGCGGCGCGTCCCGCGTCGTGGTGGCCGGCGACTTCAACGGCTGGAGTCAGACCGCGACGCCGTTGGCGCGCGAGCCGATGCCTAACGCAGAGCGGTGGTCGGCCGTGGTGCCGATGCGCCGCGATGACGGCCGCTACGCCTTCCTGGTGGACGACACGCGATGGGTGCGCGCGCCGCGCGCGGCGCGGCCGGCCGACGTGGAGCGCGCGGTGCGCCCCGCGTCGTCTCATCGCGATTCCACCTGACCGGCGCGCTGCCGGTTTCTCTCTCTCCCTGATCGATGCCGATCCGAACCGCCGCGAAGAGCGACTACAAGCCGTCGTACCTGGCCGCCACGATTGCCGCCCTGCTCACGTTCGTGTTGTACCTGGCGACGCTGGCGCCGTCGACCGCGATGTGGGACACGAGCGAGTACATCGCGTCGGCCAAAGTTTTGGGTCTTCCGCACCCGCCCGGCAATCCGCTGTTCGTATTGTTAGGCCATTTCTTCGGGCTGCTCCCGATTCCCGTGAGCTACGCGGCCCGCATCAACATCATGGCGGCGCTCGCCAGCGCGGCGTCGGCCGGCTTCTGGTTCTTGATCACCGAGCGTGTGCTCGCGCGATGGTTGACACAGAAGTGGCTGCGACTCGCGGGCGCGGGCACGGCGGTGTTGGTCGGCGCGACGTCGTTCACGGTGTGGAACCAGTCGGTGGTGAACGAGAAGGTGTATACCATCTCGCTCATCGGATTGGCGGTGATTTCGTGGCTCATGGTGTGTTGGTGCGATGCGCCGGATGATCCGCGCGCCGACCGGTGGTTGGTGCTCGTGGCATTCTTGATGGGGTTGGGCTACACGAATCACCCGGCCGGCTTTCTGCCGCTGCCCGCGGTGGGGATCGCGGTGCTCGTGCGGCGCCCGCAAACGCTGCTCAGGTGGCGTTTGATTTTGGTGGCGATCGCGGCCCTGGTGCTCGGCCTAACGCCATTCGCGTACGAGCCCATCCGCGCGGCGTATTTCCCGACGATCAACGAAGGCGAGCCCACGGCGTGCACCACGCACTTCGAGTGGTCCTGCACGTTCACCGCGCTCACCGAGCAGCGGTTGGCCGACAACATCAATCGCAAGCAATACCAGAAGCCATCGGTGCTCGACCGGCAGGCGCCATTTACGGCGCAAGTCGGGATGTACTGGCTGTACTTCAAGTGGCAATGGCTGCGCGACGCCTACGACCAGCATCCCGGCTTGCAGAACGGTCTGGCGGCGCTGTTCCTCGTGTTAGGCCTGGCCGGGGCGTGGGTCCACTGGAAGCACGACCCCGAGTCGTTCTGGTATTTCGCGGTGTTCGCGATCACGGTGTCGCTCGCGCTCGTGTACTACATGAACTTCAAGTACAGCTATTCGCAGGCGCCCGAGCTTGGCAACAGCGTGCCGCGCGAGCCGCGCGATCGCGACTACTTCTATCTGTGGAGCTTCTCGTCGTACAGCGTGTGGGTGGCGCTCGGCCTCACATATCTCTGGGAATCGTTGGCGACGATGGCGGCGGGCGCGAAGGCCGCGGCGTCGTCGATGCTCCCCAAACGGGCGTGGCTCGCGACGTGTCCCGTGTTGGCGGTCGCGCTCATCCCGGCCATCGGCAATTGGCGCGACGCGCCGCGATCCGGGCAGATGTTCACGCGCGATTGGGCCGTGGACATGCTCAACTCGGTAGAGCCGTATTCCATCATCGTGACGAACGGAGACAACGACACGTTCCCGCTCTGGTACGCGCAGGAAGTCGAAGGCGTGCGACAGGACGTGATCGTGGCCGTGGCCACCTATCTGGGCACCGATTGGTTCGTCCGTCAAATCATTCGGCGTCCCATACGTCCATATGATGCCGCCAAGGGCCCGGCCCGGTTCCGCGGCCGCACGTGGCCGGCGCCATCGGGTCCGCCCCTCAAGCTGTCCTTCGGCCAGGCCGATTCGATTCCGCCGGCCCTGCCGCTTCGCCAGCCGCAACTCTTCAAGGCGGATGGCATCACGGCGCGCATTCCGGCCGGATACCTCACGCGCGATCAGCTGGTCGTGCTGCAGATGATTCACGACTCGTATCCCGAGCGCCCGATCTATTTCTCGTCGCCAGACTACGCGACCGCGTTAGGCCTCGAGCCCTATTTGTTGACGCAGGGGCTCGTGACCAAGCTCATGCCGCACGAGATCACGCCGTCGCCGGACACGATCAACATTTCCGGCGGCTACTTCGACGTGAAGACGACGCGCGCGCTCTGGGACAGCTCGTATCTCGCGCCCAAGGCGCTGATCAAACAAAACGGGTGGGTGGACCGCGCCTCCGTCGGCATCGCGTACCACTATGCGATCATCGGCACGATCGTGTTCCAAGCGCTCGAGCAGGCGGGCGACACGGCGGCGGCCAAACCGGTGGCCGCCACCGTGGACGCGATGGCGCGCTCGGCGCGGCTCCAGCGCCTCGGCAACTAGGCTGCCCCGCCGCCGCGCTCAATAGTTCGGCAAGGTGGGGTCGACCTCGGCGCGCCAGCGCAGAATGCCGCCGGCGAGGCTCCACACGTTGGTGAATCCGCCCTCGGTGAGGATCCGCGCGGCCTGCGCGCTGCGCGTGCCGCCCTTGCAGTAGAGCACGGTGGTCCGCGCGCCGTCGAACGTGTCGAGCGCCGACGACACCGTGCCTAACGGAACGTGCCGCGCGCCCGGCAGGCGGCCCAACGCCCATTCGCCGGGCTCGCGCACGTCCACCAGGTCGATCGCGTCGCCGCGCGCGCGCCACGCGACCAGCTCGGCCGGCGTCACTTCGGCGACACCGGCGCCGGTGTGGACGGCGCGCAATCCACAAAAGTCCTCGTAGTCGATGAGCTCCCGCAGCGTGCGGGTGCCGCAGGCCGGGCACGCCGGGTCGCGCTTGAGCTTGAGCGTCCGGAACTGCATGCGCAGCGCGTCCACGAGGAGCAAGCGTCCGGCCAGGGTGTCGCCAATGCCTAACAGAATCTTGAGCGCCTCGGTGGCCTGGATCGTCCCCACGAGTCCGGGGAGTACGCCTAACACTCCGCCTTCGGCGCAGCTCGGCACGAGGCCCGGGGGCGGCGGCTCGCGGAACAGGCACCGGTAGCACGGTCCATCGGGCGTGGCGAACACGCTCGCCTGACCCTCGAAGCGGAAGATGCTTCCGTACACGTTCGGCCTGGCCGCGAGGACGCACGCGTCGTTGACGAGATAGCGCGTCGGAAAATTGTCCGTGCCGTCGACGACGACATCGTAGTCGGCGATGATGTCGAGCGCATTCTCCGACGTGAGCCGCGTCTCGAACGTCTCGATGTGCGTGTGCGGATTGACGTCGAGCAGCCGGTCGCGGGCCGAATCCAGCTTGGGGCGGCCGATGTCCTTCGTGCCGTGCAGCACCTGGCGCTGCAGGTTGGTCACGTCCACGACGTCGAAGTCGACGAGACCCAAATGGCCCACGCCGGCCGCGGCCAAGTACAAGCCTAACGGAGAGCCCAGGCCGCCGGCACCGACCAGCAGCACGCGGCCGGCCTTGAGGCGGCGCTGGCCCTCGAGGCCCACCTCGGGCAGCAGCAGGTGCCGGCTGTAGCGCTGGAGCTCCTCGGTGGACAGCTCCGGGAGTTCGGTTAGGCGCTGGGCGTGGTCCACGGGTATCGTTCCGGTTGCGGTCATGGGCGTCAGCCGCCGGCCACGGTCGGGACGACGATCACTTCGTCGCCATCGGCGACCGGCGCGGCGAATCCGCCCTGGAAGCGAATGTCCTCGTCGTTCAGGTAGAACGTGACGAACCCATAGGGCTTGCCCGCCTCGTCGCGCAGGCGCGGGCCCAGAGCGGGGAATCGTCCGATCACGTCGCCCACGGCGTCGCCCACGGTGTCGCCGCGGGCCTCGAGCGAGCGGGCGTCGCCGGCGAGACGGGCGAGCATGCTGGGCAAGTGCACGGTAATGCTCATGATGAAATCTCCACGATTGATGAACGTCCGGGCAGTGGTGGTGCGTTCCGGTCGACCTCGCTGACGGTGGCGCCGAGTGGGCAGGGGGCCGACACGAGCGTAGCGGCGTGGACGCCGCGCGCCGACCAGGCAGCGGCCATGGCGGCCGCCGCCTCATCGGCGCGCTCCGCGGCGGCCACGGCCACCACCGATGATCCCGAGCCGCTGAGCGTGGCGCCGAATGCGCCAGACGACCGTGCCGCCGCCACGACCTCGTCGTACCACGGGATGAGTGATCGCCGAAACGGCACGTGCAGTGCGCCGTCGAGTCCGGCGGCGAGCAGATCCGCGTCTGCCGCGCGCAGGCCTAACACGAGGGCGGCCGCGGCCGCGGCGGCGGCTCGCGCGTCGGCGTGCGGCAGCACATCGGGGAGCGCGGCCCGCGCGCGATGCGTGTCGACGGTGAAATCGGGAATCGCGAACGCGAAGCGCAGCGAGTCGCCCTGGCGCGTGACCGCTGCAAGCGCGCGCCACAGGTGCCGGAGCACATCGGCCGACGGTGCGTCGGCGAACAGCTTTGCGAGCCGCAACGCTTCG
>DATEHK010000043.1:0-16424 GCA_035279625.1 Gemmatimonadaceae bacterium | reverse complement strand
GCAACTTGTGGTTTGGAAAAACAGCACAGCGGTGTCGATGCTTGCCTTACGGTTTGGGTGGCATCCCACGGCCCGCTCGCCTGGCGCGTATGACGCCGATTTGAGCGACCTCGCCGCTTTCCCGAAATTCCCGGACGAACCAAAAATTGAAATGGCGGATTGCCCGCGATGGAAAGCGACGTCGCAGTTTGAGTTGTTGTCGCCTCTCACAAAAACAACTACGCAAGTCTCGGTGCAGAGAGTTGTGTGATCCGCTCTGATCCATTGTTTCCGCCTCGATCCTTCCCCCTTTGCGTAGAAGCTATGCGTCGCGCCTGCCTCACCCGCCTCGCAGGCACCTGTGTAATTGTCTCATTGAACCCTCTGTCGAAGAAACCCACCAAGCACACGCCGAGCATTGACACTTTTTTTAGGTCGTTAGCCCGCCGATTTTGACGCGGCGTTGACGCCCGGCCCCCTAGTGTTCTCTCGCGCGGTAACGTCCGTGGCCGCGCGACGTGAACGGCACGGACCAACCGGGACTCGACGCAGATGCTCGATGCCGTGTACGTGGCGGGAACCATCGCGTTCTTCGCCCTGATGATCGCCTACGTGCGCGCGTGCGAGGCGTTAGGCGCGCGGCACGACGCGGATGAGCGGTCGCAATGACGGCCGAAATGGTCGTCGCCGGCATCGTCGCCATCGGCGTGTTGGTCTACCTTCTGTACACGCTCCTGCGCCCGGAGCGGTTCTGAGATGACCGCCAACGGCTGGCTGCAGATCGGCATCTTCTCGGCTCTTGTGCTGCTCGTCACGAAACCGCTCGGCGTCTACATGGTGCGGGTGTTCGATGGGTCCATCTCCTGGCTCGCGCCGGTGGAGCGATTCATCTACCGCATGGCCGGCGTCGATCCCCGCGAAGACCAGCACTGGACGCGGTACACCGTGTCCATGCTCGCGTTCAGCGCGGCGTCGATGTTGCTTACGTACGCCGTCCTCCGGCTGCAACACATGCTGCCACTCAACCCGCAAGGGTTAGGCGCGCTGCCAAACCGCCAGGCGTTCGAAACCGCGGCGTCGTTCACCACGAACACGAATTGGCAGTCGTACGCGGGCGAAACGACGATGTCGTACGTGTCGCAGATGACGCAGCTGACGTTCCACAACTTCGCCTCGGCCGCGACCGGCATCGCACTCGCGCTGGCGCTGGTGCGCGGCATCGTCCGGCGGTCGGCCGGGACGTTAGGCAACTTCTGGGTCGACCTCGTGCGTGCGACGTTGTACGTGCTCCTGCCGCTGTCGGTGGTATTGGCCCTCGTGCTGACGCAGCAGGGCGTGATCCAGAACGTGTCGCACTACGTGACCGCCACCACCGTCGAGGGCGCCAAGCAGGTGCTGGCCATGGGGCCCGTCGCGAGCCAGGAAGCGATCAAGAACCTGGGTACCAACGGCGGCGGATTCTTCAACGCCAACGCGGCGCACCCGTTCGAGAACCCGACGCCGCTCACCGACCTGCTCGAGATGCTCGCCATTCTGTGCATCCCGGCGGCGCTCACCTACACGTATGGCCGGATGGCGCGCAACCAGCGTCATGGGTGGGCGATCTGGGCCGCGATGTACGTCCTGCTTCTGGCCGGCATCACCACTTCGTACCGCGCCGAGGCGAACGGAAACCCCATCCACGCCGCGAAGGGCGTCGATGTCGTCGCGACCGGAACGAATCCCGGCGGCAACATGGAAGGCAAGGAGGTCCGGTTCGGCATCGCCAACTCGGCGCTGTTCGCCACCGTGACCACCGCCACGTCGTGCGGCGCCGTGAACAGCATGCACGACTCGTTCACGCCCGTGGGCGGCATGGTGCCGATGGTCAACATCGAGTTAGGCGAGGTGGTGTTCGGCGGCACCGGTGCCGGGCTCTACGGCATGATCGTGATGATCATCCTCACGGTGTTCATCGCCGGCCTCATGGTGGGCAGGACGCCGGAGTATCTGGGCAAGAAGATCGAGGCGCGCGAAGTCCAGATGGCGATGTTGTTCGTGCTCGTGTTCGCCGGCTCGATTCTCGTGATGTCGGCGATCGCGGCAGTCACGCCGCCCGGGCTCAAGGGCCTGAACAACGCCGGCCCGCACGGCCTCTCGGAGATCCTGTACGCGTTCAGCTCGACGGCGGCCAACAACGGCAGCGCGTTCGCCGGCCTAACGGGAGCGACCTATTTCTACAACACGCTGCTCGGCCTCAACGCACTCGTCGGCCGCTTCGCGATGCACGTGCCGATGATGGCGCTGGCCGGCTTCCTGGCTGAGAAGCGCATCGTGCCGGAATCATCGGGGACGTTCCCCGTCACGACGCCGCTCTTCGTCGTGCTGCTCATCGGCGTGATCCTCATCGTCGGAGCGCTCACCTTCTTCCCGGCGCTGTCCCTGGGGCCAGTGGTCGAGCACTTCCTGATGCACACGGGACGGGTGTTCTAACATGGCGGTCACCAAGCGTCCGCTCTTCGATCCGCCGATCGTCCGGCGCGCGATTCGCGAGGCCTTCGCCAAGACCGTGAATCCGCGCCACATGGTGCGTAACCCGGTGATGTTCGTCGTCCTGTTAGGCAGCATCCTCACGACGATCATCCTGGCGCGCGACGTCGTGCAGGGCACCGGGCACATCGGGTTCACCGTGCAGATCACGTTGTGGCTCTGGTTCACGGTGGTCTTCGCCAATTTCGCTGAAGCGATGGCGGAAGGTCGGGGCAAGGCACAGGCCGACAGCTTGCGCGCGATGCGCACCACGACCGCGGCCAAGCGACTCGAGGACCACACCAACAAGCTGTCCGCCGAGCCGGTGCCGGCCACGCGGCTCAGGCGCGGCGATTTCGTGCTGTGCACGCCCGGCGACATCATCCCCGGCGACGGCGAAGTGGTGGATGGCGTCGCGTCGGTCGACGAATCCGCGATCACCGGCGAGTCGGCGCCCGTCATCCGCGAATCGGGTGGCGATCGGTCAGCGGTCACCGGCGGCACGCGTGTGCTCTCGGATTTTCTCATCATCCGGATCACCGCCAATCCGGGCGAAACATTTCTCGATCGCATGATCGCGCTCGTCGAAGGCGCCCAACGGCAGAAGACGCCCAACGAGATCGCGCTCACGATTCTGTTGTCGGGCCTCACGATCATTTTCCTGTTCGCCGTGGCCACGCTCGAGCCGTTCGCGATCTACAGTGGCGGCGCGGTGTCGATCCCGGTGCTCGTCGCGTTGCTCGTGTGCCTCATTCCGACCACGATCGGCGGACTGCTCTCCGCCATCGGTATCGCCGGCATGGATCGGCTCATCCAGCAGAACGTGATCGCGATGAGCGGGCGCTCGGTCGAGGCGGCGGGCGACGTGAACACCCTGCTGCTCGACAAGACCGGCACGATTACGTTAGGCAATCGCCAGGCAGTGGAATTCATCCCGATGGGCGGCGTGACGCTCGAGCACCTGGCCGATCGAGCGCAGCTGGCATCGCTGCCCGATGAGACGCCCGAGGGGCGCAGCATCGTGGTGCTCGCCAAGGAGCGGTTCGGCCTGCGTGGACGCGCCCTCGCGGACGGGCGTCGCGTGCTGGTCGCCGCGAACGACGGAGGCGGCAGCGATGGATCCACGGAGGCAGAGTTCGTTCCATTTTCGGCGTCGACGCGGATGAGCGGAGTCAACATGGGCATGCTGCACGTGCGCAAAGGCGCGGGCGACGCGGTCGCGCGGTGGGTGCAGGAGAATCGCGGCGAGATCCCCGGCGATCTCAAGCCCGCCGTGGAACGCATCGCGCGCGATGGCGGCACTCCGTTAGTCGTCGCCGAGAGCGCGAACGGGAAAGCGCACGTGTTGGGCGTGATCTATTTGAAGGACGTGGTGAAGGGCGGCATCAAGGAGCGCTTCGACCGCATCCGCGCGATGGGCATTCGCACGATCATGATCACCGGCGACAATCCGCTTACCGCCGCGGCCATCGCATCCGAGGCGGGCGTCGACGACTTTCTCGCCGAGGCGACGCCGGAAGACAAGATGGCGCTGATCAAGCGCGAGCAGTCCGGCGGCCGGCTCGTGGCGATGACCGGCGACGGGACGAACGACGCGCCCGCGCTCGCGCAGGCGGATGTGGGCGTGGCGATGAACTCGGGGACGCAGGCGGCCAAGGAAGCCGGCAACATGATCGACCTGGACTCGAACCCGACCAAGCTCATCGAGGTGGTCGAGATCGGGAAGCAGCTGCTCATGACGCGCGGGTCGCTGACGACGTTCTCGATCGCCAACGATGTCGCCAAGTATTTCGCGATCATTCCGGCGATGTTCGTTGTCACGTATCCGGCGCTGCGGAGCCTCAACATCATGGCCTTGCACTCGCCGCAATCGGCGATTCTCGCGAGCGTGATTTTCAACGCACTGATCATCGTCGCGCTGATTCCGCTCGCCCTCAGAGGCGTCCGCTACCGGCCCGCGCCCGCGGCGACGATTCTGCGCCGCAATCTGTGGGTGTATGGCGTGGGGGGGCTCATCGCGCCGTTCATCGGGATCAAGGTCATCGACGTGGCTCTCGTCTTCCTGCACCTGGCCTAACCATGCTGCGCAACCAGCTCCGCCCCGCGATCGTCATGACGCTCATCCTGTGCGTGATCACGGGGCTCATTTATCCCGGCATCATCACAGGCCTTGCGCGGCTGCTGTTCCCGCGGCAGGCAGAGGGATCGTTAGTCACCAGCAACGGGCGCGTGATCGGCAGCACGCTCATCGGGCAGGGATTCGCGGGGGACACGTACTTTCATCCGCGTCGCTCGGCGGCGGGGTCGGGATACGACGACACGCTTTCCTCGGGCAGCAATCTGGGCCCGACGAGCGCCAGGCTCGCCGACACGTTGATCGCTGACGCCGTCGACACGGTGGTTCGCGATGACGGCGCGCGTCGCGGCGCGATTCCGTCGGACATGGTGACGGCATCGGGCTCCGGCCTCGATCCCGACATCTCGCCCGACAACGCGCGGCTCCAGGTAAGTCGGGTCGCGCGCGCGCGCGGGATGAATTCCGCCGCGGTGCAGGGCATCGTCGATCGATACACCCGGGGCCGGCAATTCGGCGTGTTAGGCGAGCGCCGGGTGAACGTGCTCCGGCTCAACCTCGCCCTCGATTCCGCGCAGGCGCCGAACGGCGCCGCGCATCGTTAGGCATACACAGAGGCTCCACGTGATGCAGAGATTGTGGTTCGCCATGGTCGCGCTCGGCATGGTGGTAGGCGGCGCGACGCCCGCGCAGCAACCGGACACGACGCAGGCCGCGGCTTCGGCAAACGCGAAGAAGGTCAAGGCGCCGCCGTTTGGCTTCGCCGACTTCGGGTGGCTCAACGGCAACAGCCGGCAGGCGGAGTCGGTGCTCGCCACCAAGGCGTTCACCGGCGAGTTCCGCGCCGACGTGAGCTACATCGGCGACTTCAACCATCCGTCCGACCACACGCTCGTGGGCAGCAGCGAGAGCGGGCGCACGAGCGAGATCCAGGTCCAGCAGTTAGGCGTGGGCGGCGACTTTCACTACGACAACGTGCGCGGCCGCCTCATGACGCAGTTCGGCGTGTACTCCACCATGACGCCGCGCAACGACGCGAGCCCGGGCCGCGGCCAATGGGACCTGTCGAACGCGTATCGCTATCTGTCGGAGGCGTCCGGCGGCTACCATTGGGACGCCATGCACGGCCTGAACCTCGACGCCGGCATCTTCATGTCCTACATCGGGCTCTTCAGCTACTACAACTACGACAACTGGGCGTATCAGCCGTCGTACGTGTCGTCCACCACGCCGTGGTTCTTCAACGGCATCCGCGTGCAGACATTCCCCACCGAGCGTCTCAAGATCGAGTACTGGTTGATCAACGGATGGCAGTCGTACGGCATGTTCAACGAAGCGCCGGGCGTGGGCGTGCAGGTCTTGTGGCGGCCGAACGGGAATTGGTCGTTCGTGTCCAACGGCTACTTCGGCAAGGATGCGCTCGCGATCCCAAACCGCACGCGCTATCACGCCGACAATAGCATCCAGTACAAGTACTTCGACGATCCGCACTCTCCGTTGGACAGGGCGGCGTTCTCGTTCACCTTCGACCTGGGTTGCGAGACGGGCGGCGGCGTGAGCTGCGCGCACGATGCACCCTTGGCGCCCGCGCAGTATTTCCTCGGCGCGATGTTCTACAATCGCGTGTGGTTCGCGCACGACAAGCTCGCGGTAACATTGGGCGGCGGCGGAATGAACAACCCGGGCCGCTATCTCGTGCTGCTGCCGCCGATCAACGGCGCCACGGCCTTTTCCGGCACGCCGTACTTCACCGAGAACCCCGGCCAAACCTTCAAGGCATGGGATGCGTCGGCGACGCTGGACTACATGCCGAATCAGTTCATCACGTTTCGTGGCGAGCTCGATCATCGCGCCGCGAACGTGCCGTACTTCGCGGGACCCGGCGGCGTAACACCGCCCGGCGGCAATGTCGGCGCACCGGGCTCGACGGTCGACGGCTGGACGCCCGATCTCGTCGAGCACGAGACGCGGCTCAACTTCGCCCTGCTGGTGAAGATGTGACACGCCCTCGTGCCGGAGCGGCCGTCTGGCCGACACGTCGAGCGGCGGAGTATTGTCGTGGTGATGGATTCGTCGTCCTCTCGCTCGCTCACACGCGCCGATGAACGTGGCCCAACGCAGCCAGGTCGATCCGGCGCCCGGTGCGGCCGCGATGCCTCCGCCCGACGCGGCGCCCGCGCCTGACGCGCACGCCGGCCCGTCGAACGTCGATCCGTTAGGCGCAGAGTTCCTCACGTTGGTGCGGCAGCGCAAGCGCGGGCGGCTCAAGGTGTACATCGGGTCGGCGGCCGGCGTGGGGAAGTCGTACCGCATGTTGCAGGAAGCGCACGACTTGAGGCGTCGCGGCGTGGATGTCGTCGTCGGCTTTGTCGAAACGCACGGTCGCGTCGACACCGCGGCGTTGATCGGCGATCTCGAGGTGGTGCCGCGCCGGAAGAACGACTATCGGGGCGTAGTGCTCGAGGAGATGGATGTCGATGCCGTGGTCGCGCGCCACCCCGACGTCGCGATCGTCGACGAGCTGGCGCACACCAATGTCCCCGGCTCCAAGCATCGGAAGCGCTGGGAAGACGTGCTCGAGCTGCTCGACCAGGGCATCAACGTGATCACGGCGGTCAACGTCCAACATCTCGAGTCGCTCAACGACGTGGTGCAGCGAACGTTAGGCGTGCTGGTGCGCGAGACGGTCCCCGATTGGGTCGTCGCGCGCGCCGATCAAGTCGTGAACATCGATCTCTCGGCGGAAGATCTCAGGCAGCGGTTGGTCGAGGGCAAGATCTACGGCCGCGAGCGAATTCCCTCGGCGCTCGAGAACTTCTTCACCGAAGAGAATCTGACCACGCTCCGCGAGCTCGCCTTACGCGAGGTCGCCAGCTCGGTGGACCGCGTGCGCGAGGACATCGTGCGGCGCGAGGAAGGCGGCGCGGCCGGACCCGCCAAGACCGCTGACCGGATCATGGTCGCGATGTCGAGCAACCCGCCGCGCACCGCGGCGCTGCTGCGTAAGGCGAGCCGCATCGCGGGCCGCCTCAACTCCGACTGGTATTGCGTCTACGTCCAGACTCCCGACGAGCGCGCGGACCGCATTGACGCGACCGTGCAGCGGCGCCTCGTGGACAACATCCAGATGGCGCAGGCGATGGGCGCGGAGGTCGTGAAGCTCGAGGGGGGCGACGTGGTGGAGGCCATCTCGCGATTCGCGCGCGAGCGGCGCGTGTCGCTGCTCATCGTCGGCAAGAGTACGCGGTCGTGGTGGTACCGCGTCCGCCACGGGTCGTTGGTCGACAAGCTGGTGCAGGCGGCCGACGGGCTCGACGTGCTGGTGGTGTCGTTCGACGAAGTCGTGCCTAACGGAGCGCGCCCGGAGGGGAACGACGATGAGTAACCGGACTCTGGCCCAACGCGGCGTGGTGGTCGCATGAAAGTCGGCCAGCGGCTGGTCCTGGCAATCGCCCCGGCGGTCCTCGGCCTGCTCGTCATCGCCGGTCTCGCCTCGGCGGGCCGTGCACGCGCGGCGCCGGAGGTGATTCTGTGGATTGCCGTCGCGTCGGCGCTGTCGACGGTGATCGTCGCGTGGGCGAGCACACGATACGTTGCGTCGCGCATCGAGCGGCTGGCGGAGGTGCTGGCGTCGCAACGGCGCGGACCGAGCGCGCCCAACGACGGCGACAGCGCGCTGCGCGCCGACGAGCTCGACGTGATCGAAGCGCGTATGCAAGGTCTCGCGACCGCCGTTGCCGCGGCGCGCGACGATGGCACGCGCCGCGAGCGCATGGCGGGCGAGCGCGCCAGGGAATACGCGACGCTCATCGATGACATCACGGGCCGCATGGGCACGCGCATCGAGGAAGCCCAGCTGCCGCTCCACATTCTCTTGTCGAGCCCGTTCGGCGCGCTCAACGAGAACCAGGAAGAGATGTTGAGCGCCGCGCAGTCGGCAGTGGACTCCGCCGACGTCGAATTGCGGCGGCTGCGCAAGTTAGTCGAGCTCGACCGAGGCGCCCTCATGCCGGTGATCCAACCGATCGGACTCGGCGAGCTGCTGCGTCCAGCGTTAGCCATCGCGCAGTCGCGCGCCGTGTCGGCGAGCGTGCAACTGCACCTCGACATTTCCGACCGCGCGCCGCGCGTGTTGGCCGACGCGATGCTCGCCCAGGAGGCGCTCACCACGGTGCTGGGCACCGCAATCGCCTCCACGCCGGCAGCGGGCGACGTGTCGGTATCCGCGGGCGAGCGCGACGACGGCCGCGTGGCCATCGAGATCACGCACGCCATGGCGAGCGAGCCCGAGTCCCTCGAGGTGCGTCTGGCGCGACGGTTGCTCGCCGCGCAGAGCGCGGTGCTAACGGAAGAGCCGGAGCGGACGGTGGTCGAGTTTCCAGCCGAGAGTCCTTTGCGGGTTGGCCGGGTCTCCTCGCCAAAGGCCTAATCGCGCCGTTCCGCGTCGACGCTTCTCAAGGTTCCACGAGGCGATAGCGGACACCCGGATACGAACGGACACTGCCCAACGCTTCTGTTGGAAAAGGCCGAGTCGCCTACCTGGGAATTCCTGAAGAGCCGTTGTTGAATAACAACACTCACCTCGCCACGAGCAGCCGCGCTCATTCCGGGAAGCCGGCGATCATAGGATTTCCCTTTTTTTGGTTTTTCCGGGAATTTCGGGACGTGGCGACGTGGCTCGTCCACGCGTGACGGCGATCAGCTCGAATCAGAACTCCTGCGGAAGCGCGACATGAGGGCTCACGATGGCGCGCGTGGAGGGCTTCCTCGCTCTGGTTCAAAGGATAACGAAAAGGAAACTGAGGGATCGCTCGGCGCCGCGAGGCTGAGGGCGATCACTGTGGTGAGAGCAGCTTGTTGTTCTTTGGAAAAACAGCCCAGCGGTGTCGATGCCTGCCTCACGATGCGGGGCGCATCCCACGACGCGCTCGTCGAGCGCGCATGACGCCGACTCGAGCGACGTCGCCGCTTTCCCGAAATTCCCGGAAGAACCCAAAAAACAACAAACCACTCTCACCACAGTGATCGCGCTCAGCTTTGCGCAGCCGAGCAATCATTCGGTTTCCTTTTCGTTATCCTTGCCACAGAGCGAAGAAGCCCTCCACGCGGGACGGCGATCAGCCTCGAATCAGAACTCCTGCGGAAGCGCGACCTGAGGGCTCACGATGGCGCGCGTGGAGGGCTTCCTCGCTCTGGTTCAACGGATAACGAAAAGGAAACTGAAGTATCGCTCGGCGCGCGGAACCGCGCGCGGCTGCTCGTGGCGAGATGCGCATTGCTGTTTTTGAAAAACAAAACGGCCGGATGGTCACTTACCGATGCGCACGCCAGGCCTCGGGTCGATCGATTCAATCCGGCAGTGTTCGCCCTTGTCCGCGTTCAAGGTCGTGGTCACCTGGCCCCCGCCTTTACTCACGCACGCGGAGCGATCCCGCCGATTGTCATGCCGAATCCCGCAATTCCCGGAAGACCCGAAAAAAGGAACAGCGATGCATGGAATGGTGCGTCGTGCTCGCCGGGGCATTCCCGGAAGAACCTCTCTCAAAAGGAGCGAGGGGACCCGGCCCAACGCGCAACCGTGATCGACCATGGCGGCACTCTGATGCGTTGCGAGGCCGACGTGTTGCGCTTCATGATCGGACCATCGGGATGGGGATAGCCGTGCGCTCCACGCGCGTGCCAGACGTAGCTCGACGCGCCGAACTGCGCGAGCGTCATCGGTGCTGCTATCGATGAGTCGTCATCGAACCGCACGCCGACATCCCAGGTGCGACGCGGATCCATGTTGATGAGCAGCAGCGACCAGGTTCCGTTGGGCAGGCGTGCCGCGTATGCCGTGACGAGCGCGGCGCCGCGTGCACCGCGACGGCTCGCCGTGGCGCGATAGAGCCGCGCGGTGCCCGTGGAATCAAGCCACTCGCTCGTCAGCATGCGCGCGGCGAAGTACGTCGCCGTCTTGTACCGAATGTGGCGCGCGGGGTCGGACAGGAACATCGTGTTGTTGCCCCACGAATTGCACCTGGCATTGCGATCGAGCGGCGACGGTTCCCAGCCGTAGAGAAAAGCCTGCGCGCCGCCATGCGTGGCGAAGTTCGCGGCCGCATCGGCATCGAGCAGCGCGCCGGCCCGATCCACCTCCGCGTGCCCGGCAAACGCCGAGTAGCCGTATTCGGCAATGATGCGCGGCACGCCTAACGGAAGCCCTTCGTCGGTCAGCTTGGCGAGCGCCGAGTCGAGCAGGGCGGTGGAGCGGGCGAGCTGTGGGGCGGACGGTGCGCAAATGTCGTCGAACGGGTACCACTCGAACGAGAAGAAGGTGAGGCTCGCCTCGCTGCCGTAGCGCCGCAGATGGTCGAGAAAGCGCGTGAGCCATGGTCGCGTGTCCGGATCCTCGCGCCACGCCATCATAAGATCCGTCGACGTCGACTGCCACGATGGGCCGCCGGTGCGAATATCGGGGTCGGCCGCGTGGAGCGCGGTTGCCCACTGCGTGTAGAGCGCGGCGTAGTCGTCGGGCGCCACGTATTGTCCGTCGGGTTCCTCGCCAATCTCGACGCGATCGAGCGGATAGCCGCGCTTGCGGAGATAGGTGACCTCGGCGGCGGCGTCGTCTGGCGTGCCGAACAACGCCGCTACGGGGATGAGCGGCGGCCGAGCGCGCGTGAGGCCGCTGCGAAAGAACAGATCGAGGCCCGGCTGCTCGAGGTTGGGATCCAGGTCGGACGCGCGGTGCCATGGATCGGTCGACGACACGGCGATCACGCTCTGCCGGCCGCGCGCCGCCGCGTGGCGGACGCGGTCGGCGAGCCTACCGTTCGGCGTGAGGGTGCCGATGGCGAGCTCGCGGATGGCGTAGCCCATGGCGTCGCGCGGGTCGCGGCTCGAGGCCGGGGAGGTGCGCGAGCTCATGCGCAGCCACAGGCGGACGAACCGCGTGCGCACGACGGTCGCGCCGAGCCGGCGCCGGTCTCGTCCGCCGGCGCCGTCCGTCACTCTGCCTAACGGAAAGAGGTGCCACGCGCCGTCGGGGTTCTCATCGAACCCGGAGCCCGGGAGCTCGCCGGACCAGTATTGGACGTCGTAGCGCGTCGCGTAGGGCGCCGCCCACAGGATGCGGATCGCGTCGACGGGCTGGACGCGGCCCAGGTCGACGATCACCCATTGCGGGTGGAGCGCGTTGGGCTCGCGGGTAAAGGAGGTGTCGAGATAGGGGTCGCTCTTCCAGAAGGTGGCGGTGTCGCCATCGTCGAGGCGCGAATAGCCGCGATCGTCGGCCTGGTCCACGGTGTTGCCGCGGCGGGGCAGGCTGAAGCCTTGCGACGTGTCGATCGGCGCGCCTAACGCAGTGTCCGATGTCCAATAGCCCTGCGCGTGCGCGCCGTCGCTCCAGCGGCCCGCGGGGTTCCAGTGCCAGGCATCGTTGGCCAGCTCGGTGCGCAGGCGATATGTGGCCACGCCGAAGCCGGCGCCGGCGAGTGCGCGAATGTTGTCTGGCGTGTAGAGTCGCGCGACGTCGCCGGGCCGGTGTCCGTCGAGGCCGGCGCCGAACGTGGTGCGCGGATCGATCGTGGCGGCGGGGCCTTCGGCCCTGTGCACCCGGATGGTGAGCGTGTCGGCCGCGGTCTGCGCGCGCGCCGGCGAGGACAGCAGGATGCCGGCCCACACCATCCACGCGCCTTGCGTTAGCCCGTTAGCCACCACCTATTTGCCGAGGAATTCGCCGATGGGGGCCAACGCCTCGGTGTGGTCGCAGAAGATTTTGGTCGCGGCGAGGAGCGGGACCGCCATGAACGCGCCGGGGATACCCCAGATGAAGAACCAGACCGCGAGCCCGACGAAAATCGCGACCGGATTGAGCGTGAGGCGGCGGCCCAACAGCGGCGGGCTCACGAAGTTGGCCTGGATGATCGTGATGAACAGAAAGCACGCCGGGACGAGGAGCGCGTGGCCCAGGCCGGGGAACGTCGTGAGGCCGGCCACCGAGAGAATGACGACCATCGTCGCCGCGCCGAGGTAGGGGATGAACTCGAGCAGGCCGGCGAGCGCGCCCCACAGGATTGGGTTAGGCATGCCGATGAGCGCCATGACGACGGCGACGAGCGTGCCCTCGCAGGCGTTGATGAGGAGAATCGTCGACAGATACGTCGAAATCGACGTCTCCGTTTCGCGCGCGATCGTGACCGCCCGCTTCTTGTCCGGCAAGTTAGGCAACACCTTGACCAGCTTCTGCAGGAACAGCTCGCCGCCGGCGAGGAGGAAGAAGAGCAGCACCGTCACCTCGAGCAACCCGGCCACGAGGCTGGTCGTGGTGCCGAACACCCGCGAGAGCAGCGACGGGCCGCGAACCACCACTTCCCGCGTCGGCGTTTGCTCGCCCGAGACGCCCGTGGCGCTCTCCATCTGCTCGGCGGTCCGCGTGACGCGTTCAACCGGTTGGCGCAGCTTCTTGAGTTTCGCGCCCGCTGTCGCCATCGCTTTGGGTGCATTGGCGATCCACCCCTGCGCCTGTCCCGAGATGGCGTAGCCGCCGAAGCCGAAGATCGAGAGCAACACGAGGATGACGAGCGCCGCGCCCACGGGATCCGGGATGTGTGCCTTACGGAGCACGCGCGTGATCGGGCTGAAGAACAGCTTGAGGAGCACGGCGAACACGACGGGCACGATGACTTCGCGCGCCAGGTAAAGTGTGTAGAACACCGCCAGCACGCAGAGAATCGAAAGCTCGAAGGAGCGCGTGTGGGTGCTGGACAACCCGCGCTCGAGCGCGCTCAGTCGCGGGTGGCGCACCAATTCATCGTCGGCGTGGCGGAGCTGGTGGCCCGTGAGTCGTTCCACCTCACCGGTGGGCGTTTCGCTCTCCGGCGCCGCCGGCGTCTTCTTGTGAGTCATCGGATCGGCTCCTGCCCGTAGTGCGTCATGCCCAGGGTCGGTGTGTGGTCACGCTGAAGGTGAGTGACACTCGGTCCGCGCGCAATTCGCCGCGCAAAGACATTTCATCCGTGCAGGCAAGCCACGGCGGCCTGGCGTCTCTCGACTGTGTCGCATATCGTGACTCCGAACCCGGGTGCGCGGCGAGGTCCGCGCGCTACGGTCGAGTACGTCACGGCAGAAATGGTGCCGGGGCGGTATCTTCCGGTTTCTCTAGGCGCGGAAATGCACGTCGTGCGCGCCCGACCGAGTCACGGAGGCACCGATGACGCAGCGTTTCAAGGTCCCGCGTCTTTGGCTGGCCGCGGCCGCGGTGATCGCGGGCAGCGCGTGCAGCAGCAGCGGCAGCACGAACCCCGGTCTCACGGCCGCCGAGCTAGTCGGCACGTACGACCTCGTGTCGCTCACGTTGGGCAATTCGAATCCGCTTACGCCGCCGACGGCGACAGGGACGCTCGTGCTCCACACGAGCACGTACAACGTGACGCTCAATTTGCCGTCGGGCCCGGAGGCGGATAGCGGCACGTGGACGGTGAGCGGGGCGGCGTGGACGCAGACGTCGAGCGTGCAGCCGATCCAGGAGCAGGGGACGGTGGCGCTGTCGCACGACACGCTCACGGTGAGCCTCAACGCGGCGGGCACGTCGATCTCGAACGTCTGGGTGAAGGAGCGGTAGCCGGGGCGATACGGTGCGACGGCATCGTGGGGCGGTGCAGGCCGGCCTTCCGTTAGGCGCGGCCGTGGCGTTGGGCATGACGTTGGGCGCGGCGCGCGCTACGCCGTTGTGCGCGCAGACGGCCGGCACTGTCGTCGGCCGAGTGACGGACCAGGCCACCGACAGCGCCGTCGCCAGCGCGCACGTCATGATCGTGGGCTCGCTGTCGAACGCGGTGGCCGATTCTGCCGGACGGTACGTGCTCCGCGGCGTCGCGCCGGGGACGCATACGCTGCGGGCGCTCCGGATCGGCTACCACAAAATCGAGCGCACGATGTCGGTTGGTCCCGGCGATACCGCGCGCGTCGATTTCGCGCTCGAGCGTTCGACGCTCCAGCTCGATGAGGTCACGGTGACCGCGAGCCGCGGCGCGCGCCTCGCCGGCGACGTGCCGGCGAGTCAGTCCGTGGTGACCAGCGACGAGCTCCGCAACCGCAACGTCCTAACGCTGGATCAGGCGCTGCCGTTCGTGTCCGGCGTGAGCTTCAACGCCGGCGACATCGACATCCGCGGGTCGACGGGCGCCGCCGGCGGCGTGGGCAGCCGGGTGCTCATGCTGCTCGACGGCCATTCGGTGTTGACCGCCGACGGCGGGGCAGTGGACTTCACCAGCCTCCCGCTCCTCGACCTCGATCGCGTCGAAGTAGTCAAGGGCGCCTACTCGGCGCTCTACGGCAGCAATGCGTTAGGCGGCGTGGTGAACGTGATCACCACGCCCATCGAGGGGCCGCCGGAGACGGTCGTCGATCTGCACTATGGCGCCTACGACCAGCCCGCGAACTACAAGATTGCGGGCGCGGACCATCCGTCGTTCGCCGGATTCATGCTGCAGCATTCGCGGGAGTTGGGAGATGTCGGCGTACGCGCGGTGATCGAGGGTGAGACGTCCGACGGATTCCGGCAGGACGACCACTCGTCGCGATGGTTCATGCGGGCGAAAGTCGATGTCCCGTCGGGGGCCAACCGGGTCGTGTCGGCGTACGCGCTCTACACCACGGAGAACACCGGCAACTTTTTCATGTGGGATTCATCGGCGTTTCCGACGCGACCGCCCGAGAACACGCTCAACGACTGGGCGCACGACACGAAGCTGAGTCTGGGCGCCACGGTCACGCCGATCGCGAGCGGCCGCGTGCGGCTGCAGGCGGATCCCTACGTGGAGAAGGACGGGACGCAGAATCATTTCCCGAGCGACACCGACTTCTCGTTTCACGACGCCACCAAATACGGCACCACCGCCCAACTGACGCTGGCGCCGAGCGATGCGCAGACGGTCACGTTAGGCGGCGAGGCCGCCGAGACGCAGGTGCAGTCGGACATTCTGGGGCGGCCGCATCTGGAGGACGAGGGGTTGTACGCGCAGGACGAAGCCGCGTTGGCGTCGCGCGTGACCGCGACCGTGGGCGTGCGATTGGATGCGCACCAGGCCACCGGCTCATCGAGCGAGACGAATCTGAGTCCTAAGTTAGGCGTGGCATACCGGGTGTCGCAGGCGTTGAGCCTCAGGGCGAGTGTGGCGCGCGGGTATCGGGCCGCGGCGGCGATCGAGCAGTTCGTGAATTCGCGACAGAGCGGCATTCCGGTGCATCCGAATCCAGACTTGCACGGTGAAACGGCGTGGTCGAGCGAGGTGGGTGCGACGGCGACCGTGACGCCCTGGTTCTGGGTGGATGGCGCGGTGTTCCAGAGCGAGTATCACGATCTCATCGGGCCGGGGGTGATACCGGACAGCGGGCTGGTGTTCCAATTCCGGAACGTGCAGCGGGCGCGCGTGCGGGGTGTGGACGTGGGCACGAAGACGACGGTGGTGCCCAACGTAGTCGATCTGACGGTGAACTACACGTTCCTGGACACGTACGACGACGGGTTCAGGGGTCCGCTGCCGTACCGGTCGAAGCACTACGTGACGGCGTCGCTGACCGTGCTGGGCGGCCTAACCGGGTTGGACATTCGCTATCGGAGCCGGGTGGACCGGGTGTTGCTGTTTCCTGCCGATCCGCGCGGGTCGATCACGCTGGTGGATTTCCGCGCCGGGGCGAAGGTGTTCGGGAGCTTCGTGCAGGCGAAGGTGTCGAATCTGTTCCAGGACCGGTACGTGGACGTGATGGAGCGGACGCCGGGGGCGCCGAGGACGGTGTTCCTAACGGTGCTGCGATCGTTCTAGTTCTCGGGAATAGGGAAGCGCTCGCTGACGCTCGCTTGAGGCGTCGCCGCCGCTTC
>DATEHK010000042.1:0-8825 GCA_035279625.1 Gemmatimonadaceae bacterium | reverse complement strand
GCTCGAGGAGTACCTACGCGGTGGCCATCCACGTTGTCCTCGTACACCCCGAGATCCACTGGAATACCGGCAATGCCGGCCGCACCTGCCTCGCCACCGGCAGTACCCTGCACCTCATCGAGCCGCTCGGCTTCTCCCTCGACGACCGACAGGTCAAGCGTGCCGGGCTCGACTATTGGGAATATGTCGACCTCCGCCGATGGCCGAGTTGGGAGGCGTTCGAACAGGAGCTGCCGACGCTCGGCGAACCGTACTTCTTCTCGACCAAGGCGACGCGCCTCTATTGGGATGCGCCGCTCGGCGCCTCGCGCGACGTCGTGCTCGTGTTCGGACGAGAGACGGCGGGGCTGCCGCGCGAGCTGCACGAGCGCTATCGCGACCGGTTCGTCCGAATCCCAATGGAGTCGCCGCATGTGCGGTCGCTCAACTTGTCGACCAGCGTCGCGGTCGCGGTATACGAGGTGCAACGGCAGCGCCATCCGGCCGGTCCGTGACGCCGACTCCGGGGCGCCGTATTGTAGGGCCGTAGCCTGTTCGCGATCACTCGAACCAGGAGACGCGGCCGTGAAGAAAACTGCGAATGCCAAGTTCAGCATCGCGAGCTGGGATGAGAAGCCCTACAGCGAAGGCCCGGGGCTGCCCAAGCTCACCAAGGCGAGCGTCTCCAAGAAATTCACGGGCGACCTGGACGGGGAAGGGCACGTCGAGTACGTGATGATGTACCGGAGCGACGGAACGGCGTCGTTCGTCGGCCTCGAGCGCTTCACCGGCACGTTAGGCGGCAAGTCCGGCTCGTTCGTGCTGCAGCGCACCGGCGTGTTCGAGGGCGGCAAGGCCAAGGAGTCGTACGCGACCGTTCCCGGTTCCGGGACCGGCGATCTGGCGGGCGTGTCGGGCAGTGGAACCTCTTCCGTTGGGCATGGAAACGAGCTACCGTTCGCGCTTCAGTACGAGTTGGCCTAACTCCCACCCACATCATCGCGCGAATACGATGAGAATCCAGCTGAAGGACCTGTCACCCAAGGCGGTGGCGATCGGCGCCGTGGCCGACCTCGTGCTGACTAACGTGCTCCTGCTGCCTGTTGTAATCATCACCGACGTCAGAGCCGCGCAGGCGGCGCCGGGCGCAAGGATAGCTGCCGGCGCGTTCGCGGACGCACTCGCAACCAACAAGGCACTGTATCTGCTCGCGATGGTCCTCGGCTCAGTGGCGAGCATCCTCGCGGGCTGGATCGCGGCGCGCGTTGCTCGCCGTGCGGAGATCCTCAACGGAGCGGCATCGGCGATCGCCTGCGTCGGCCTCGGTGTCTATGCGCTGATCCGATATCCGAAAGCTGCTCCGTGGTGGGAACACATCGCCTTCTTCATTCTTGCCCCGGTCCTTGGTGCGCTGGGAGGCTTCGTGTGCCGCCGCCGAAGCGAGCGCGCCCCGTCGGCGGCGACTCCAGCGTTGGTGCCTAACGCAGTGACATTGGCAGCGGCGCCGATTAGCGGCGTCCCTCGGATGGTGTACGTTGTCAACCGCCTCTTGTTGATCGTCGCGGTGCTCACGTTTCTCGCGTTCGTTCTGAGCGGATTCTTCGCGTATGCCCAACACAGCACGCCGGGCATCATCGGGTGCGCGGTGCTGTGCGCTATCGCCGTTGCGACCACGTGTCTTCTGGTGTTGGGAGCACGACGACTCCGCCAAGGTCTGACGGATCACTGGCTGCTTCACGTCGGTGCCGTGGTACTGCTGGCCATTCCCGTGTCGGCAATCGCGTTTGGAATAGTCGTTGCCAACTCGGCGAAAGCCGCTGCCAGCGTGCGACAACGCTGAGGACGGTTGATGCCCCGTTTCGTCGCCTTCCTGCGCGGTGTCATGCCCACGAACTGCAAGATGCCGGCGCTCAAGCGCAGCTTCGAGGCCGCCGGCTTCGGCGACGTCGCCACCGTGATCGGCAGCGGCAACGTCGTGTTCAGCGCGCGCGCGTCGACGGAGTCCGCCCTCGAGAAGAAAGCCGAAGCGGCCATGGCGAAGACGCTCGGCCGCACGTTCTACACCATCGTACGCCCGGTCGAGGCGCTGCGCGCGATGCTCGACAGCGATCCGTTCGCGGCGTTTCGCCTCGCGCCTAACGCCAAGCGCGTCGTCACGTTCGCCAGACAGGCGCATCGCGGCACGCTCGCACTGCCCGTCGAGCTCAATGGCGCGCGCATCCTGGCGGCCACCGGCCGCGAAGTCTTCACCGCCTACGTGCCTGACGTGTCGCGCACCCCGACATTCATGTCGCTCATCGAAAAACATTTCGGCCCCGATGTGACCACGCGCACCTGGGACACGGTGCGGCGGTGCACGGTGATCGGCGAAAAATCGTAAGGAACGCACCATGACAGCTCACGTTCTCGGCGTCCTCGCGCTGCTCGCCGTCGCGCTGCTCCTCGGCGCGACATGGTATGAGACCGTGGTGATGGCGCCCAACTATGAACGCGACATCCCGGCGTCGATCCTCGTGGCGCGGCAGTTTCTGGCGCGCACCACGCCGGCGCGCTTCTTTCGCGTCGTCGCGCCGTGCGCGCAACTGCTCACCCTCCTCACGGTCGTGCTGGACTGGGGCGGGCCGGGCGACGGGGCATTCCTGGTCGCCCTCGTCGTGCTGATCGTGGCCGACATCATCACCTACACGTTCCACTATCCGCGTCTCGCGATCATGTTCAAGTCGGGCGATACGCGTGACGCCGCCGCGCTCCGTCGCGCGGCGCGCCAGTGGGCCGCCGGAAACGTGGTGCGCGGCGTGCTCTTGATCGTGGTGTTCGGCGCGCTGCTCGGCGGCACGGTTCATCTCGCGACGCATTTGCACGCCTAACTGAATGGCAGGGGGCAGCATGATCGCACGCACCTGGCACGGCCGCGTGCCGGCCGAAAAGGCCGACACCTACTACGACTACCTCCTGCGCACCGGATTGTCCGACTACGCGTCGACGCCGGGCAACCGCGGCGTCCACGTGCTGCGCCGCACGGAAGGGCAGGTGACGCACTTCCTGTTGCTCACGTTCTGGGATTCGCTCGACGCGATCCGCGCATTCGCGGGCCCTGACTACGAGCGCGCGCGATACTACGGGGAAGACGACGAATACCTGTTGGAGCGCGAGCCCTTCGTAACCCACTACGAGGTGCTCGAATCGTGACCACTGACCGCGGGCTGCTCGGCGCAGCCATTCTCGCCGTGGGCGTCGCACTCGGCGGATTGTTCATCGGACACGGATTCGTGCGCGCCAAGGCCGCCGAACGATTCGTGACCGTGAAAGGCGTCGCCGAGCGGGAGGTGAAGGCCGACCTCGCGATCTGGCCGATCCACGTGGTAGGCGCGGACAACGATCTCGCCGCCGCCAACGCCAAAGTCGCGTCGAGCGTCGCCGGCGTTAGGCAGTTCCTCGCCCGTCACGCCATCGACACGAGCCAGATCCAGCTCGCCGACTTCTCCGTGGCCGACGCCGAGGCCAACCAGTACGGCCCCGACCGCAAAGCAGCCAACCGGTTCGTTGTTCAGGAGATGGTTCTCGTTCGCTCGACGCATCCCGACGCAGTACTGAAGGCGAGCCAGCAGATCAGCGAGCTCGCGGCGATCGGCGTCGTCGTGTCCGGCGGGGCCGGATACGGCAGCGGCGACACCGGGCCGACCTTCGTGTTTACTGGACTCAACGCGCTCAAGCCGAGTATGATCGCCGATGCGACCGCGCGTGCGCGCGAGGCGGCGAGCCAGTTCGCGCACGACTCGCACAGCGAAGTGGGCGACATCCGCGAGGCGAGTCAGGGCGTGTTCGAGATTTTACCGCGCGACGAGGCGCCCGGTATCTCCGAGTCGAGCCAGATCGCGAAGCGGGTGCGTGTCGTGTCGACGATCGACTACTATCTGCAATAGGCGTCGCGCCTGACGACTCGCCCGTAGCGCTGTGCGATGGCGCCGGCGTCGCGGCCGGTGCTCGCGCGTGGCCGTGCCTTGCCGGTATGTCAATGCGTCAATAGATTGACATGTCGTAATACGAAATGCTCATCGATCGAGGTTCTGGTGGACACGGTCACCATTTCGCCCAAGTTCCAGGTTGTGATTCCGCGCGCGATCCGGGAGCGCCTGGGCCTCGAGCCGGGCCAACAGGTCCGCGCGCTGGCCTACGAGAACCGGATCGAATTCATCCCCGTGCGAGAGCTCAAGCGCATGCGCGGGTTCCTGCGCGGCATCGAAACCGCTGTGCGGCGCGATCGCGATCGCGTGTGATCGCCAAGCCCAAGCGGGTGCGGCCCAACGTCGTCGACTCGTCGGCGTGGCTCGCATACTTCGCCGACGCGGCCGGTGCCGCGCACTTTGCAAACGCGATCGAAGCCGTCGACCACCTGGTCGTGCCGGCGGTCTGTCTGCTCGAGGTGTTCAAGGTCGTGTTGCGACAGCGGGGTGAGAGCGACGCGCTGCAAGCCATCGCACTCATGCAGCAAGGAACAGTGGTCGATCTGGATGCGACGCTCGCCTTAGCGGCCGCATCGGTTGGTGTCGCGCACAAGCTCCCGCTCGCCGACAGCATCGTGTACGCAACGGCACAAGCGGTCGGCGGCGTCGTCTGGACGCAGGATGACGACTTCGACGGATTGCCCGACGTCGAATACTTCAAGCCGTCGGCAGGCACGTAAGCGCTATCGCCGTCGCCGAAACGCTGGCGACCAACGCCGCGCCGCCGTAATTTCTTGGACCCTCCGCGCGCGCTGCCATCGACGATGGACCTGCGGGACCAACTCCAGGACACACTCGGCACCACGTACACCCTCGAGCGCGAGCTCGGCGGCGGCGGCATGTCGCGCGTATTCGTGGCCAACGAGGTGCGGCTCAACCGCAAGGTCGTGGTCAAAGTACTCGCGCCCGAGCTCATGCAGGGCTTGAGCGCCGAGCGATTCGAGCGCGAGATATTGCTGGCGGCGTCGCTCCAGCAGGCGAACATCGTTCCCGTGCTCAGTGCCGGCGACAGTGCCGGCGCGCCGTACTTCACGATGCCGTTCGTCGAAGGCCAGAGCCTGCGCGCGCGGCTGGCGCACGGGCCGTTGTCCATCGCCGAAGCGACGTCGATTCTGCGCGACGTCGCGCGGGCGCTCGCGTACGCGCACGAGCGCGGCGTGGTGCACCGCGACATCAAGCCCGACAACGTGCTCTTGAGCCGCGGCGCGGCGATGGTCACCGACTTCGGCATCGCCAAAGCCATCGCCGCATCGGCCACCGGCGCCCGCGGCGCCACGCTAACTCAGTTAGGCACAGCACTCGGCACCCCGGCCTATATGGCGCCGGAGCAGGCGGCGGGCGATCCGAACACCGATCGTCGAGCGGACTTCTATGCGTTCGGGTGCATGGCGTACGAGCTGCTCACGGGTCGGCCGCCGTTCGAAGCCAAAACGCCGCAGCGCCTGCTCGCCGCGCACATGAGCGAGACGCCCAAGCCCGTCACCGAGCTGCGTCCCGACACGCCGCCCGAGTTGGCGCGCCTCATCGCGCAGTGTCTCGAGAAGGAACCGGACGCGCGTCCGCAGTCGGCCGACGCGCTGCTGGCGACGCTCGACACCATGTCCACCGGCGACTCGTCGCGGCAGCCCGCGCTGCCGGGGATTCTCATTGGCGGCCGGGCGATGATCCGCCGAGCGCTCGCGTTCTACGCCGTCGCGTTCGTGATCGTGGCCGTGGTCGCGAAAGCCGCGATCGTCGGCATCGGGCTGCCCGATTGGGTGTTCCCCGGCTCGCTGGTCGTGATGGCGCTCGGGCTACCGGTGATTCTGTTCACCGGCTATGCGCAGTTCGTGGCGCGGCGCGCCGCAACGACGTCGCCCACGTTCACGCCGGGCGGGACGCCGAGCGTGTCGACGCACGGAACGATGGCGAATCTGGCGCTCAAAGCCAGTCCGCATCTGTCGTGGCGGCGGACAACGTTAGGCGGGGCGTACGCCGTGGGCGCGTTCGTGCTGCTCGTGGGCGCGTTCATGCTGTTGCGTGCGTTAGGCATCGGGCCCGCGGGGTCGCTCCTGGCGCGCGGGCGGTTCACGGCCCGCGAGCCGGTGATCATCGCCGACTTCGCGGTGCAGCACACCGACACCGCGTTGGGCGCTGTGGTGAGCGATGCCGTGCGGGCGGCCTTGTCGCAGTCGCAAGTGATTTCGCTCGTGCCGCCGCCGGAGATCGCGGCCGCGCTCAAGCGCATGGAGCGTCCGGCCAATACCCGGCTCGATCTGGCGACGGCCCGAGAGATGGCGCAGCGTGCCGGGGTCAAAGCGGTGGTGGATGGCCAGGTCACGGGCGTCGGCACCGGGTACATCCTCACCCTTCGGTTAGTCAGCGCCGATTCGGGTGTCGAGCTCGCGTCGTTTCGAGAAACCGGCGATGGACCGCGCGGTCTGATCGACGCCGCCGACCAGCTGGCGCGCAAACTGAGAGCGAAGATCGGCGAGTCGCTGCGCAGCGTGCAGGGAAGCCCGCCGTTGGTTCAGGCGACGACGGCATCGCTCGAGGCGCTCCGCTTGTTCAGCGAAGCCGCACGTGCGAACGCGATCGAAGAGAACCCCCAGGCCGCGGTGCAGTACGCGCGACAGGCGGTTGCGGCGGACTCCAACTTCGCCTCGGCGTGGCGACTGCTCGCGGCGGTGCTGGCCAACACTAACGGGTCGCGTGCCGAGGCGGATTCGGCCATCGAGCACGCGTATCGATTGCGCGACCGCCTGCCGGACATGGAGCGGCTCCAGACGGAAGCGTTCTACTTTTTCCAGGGGCCGCACCAGGATCGGGGGCGCGCGCTCGCTGCGTACCTGGCGTTGCTCGCGCGCGGCGATTCGACCGTGGCACCGGTAAACGCGGGCGAGGTGCTGCGCACCGAACGCGAGTATGCGCGCGCGGAATCGATGAACATGCTCGCCATCCACGCCGATCCGCACACCGGTATCGCCGTGGGCAACGCGTTGGAAATGGAGTTGGACCAGGGGCACGTCGATTCGGCCACGAAGATGCTTCGGGCGTGGGAACAGCGCACGCCCAACGCGCACGGCACCGGGTTTCACGAGATCTTCCTGCGGTATGCGTTAGGCGACACGACCGGCCTCCGGCAGGTGGTGGACAGTTTCGCGCGGAGCAGCGATCCGGCGTTCCGCGAGTGGGGCTTGGGTGGTCAGACCGCGCTCGCGCTCCTGCACGGCCGGCTCGCCGACGCCGAGCGCGCGGGACGCGAGCTGTCGGCCCTTCTTCCGGCGACGGACGCCAAGCGCCTCCAGGACGCCGTCTTCCGGGCGACGGTGGACGCGTGGTTCCACGGACCTTCGCCTAACGTCGTGCACGCGCTCGATGCTTCGCTGGCGGACACGCCGCTCGAGCGCCTTCCGTTGGCCGATCGCCCGTACTTCGACGCCGCCACCGCGTACGCGGTGGCCGGTGCTCCGGACAAGGCGGCTGCGATCGTCGCCCAGTATCGCCGGGATGTGACCGACACGAGCCGCTTCCGGCTGCGGCGGCCGTCGCTCGACGCCGCGCTCGGCACCATTGCATTGGTGCGCGGCGATGCGAAGACGGCGATCGACGAGTTTCGCCGCAGCGACGTGGCCGACGACGGACTGCCGTCGCGCGAATGTGCGCCGTGCGTCCACTTCGCGCTGGGCCGCGCGTTCGGCGCGGCGGGGCAGGCCGATTCGACCATCGCGGAATACGAAGCGTACATCGCGACGCCGTACTGGCTCAAGCTCACGGGCGGCGAGAGCACGGAGATCAGCTTCGGCGACGCGCTGGTGCTGGCCGGCGTCCACAAGCGGTTAGGCGAGCTCTACGAGGCGACGGGCGACCGCCAGAAGGCCGCGTCGCACTACGCCGCGTTCGTCGCGTTGTGGAAGAACGCCGATCCGGAGCTGCAGCCCCAGGTGGAGGACGTTAGGCGGCGGCTGGCGCGGTTGGGGGAGGCTGAAGGGGCGAAGCGGTAGTACGGGGAAGCGGGAAGCGCTCGCTGCGCTCGCTTGGGGAAGCGCTGCTTCCCCCAGCGCAGCGCTTCCCCCAGCGAGCGCTTCCCGCTTCCCGGTAGTCGGAACTCCCGCGCGTTACGGCCGTAGTATCTAATCGCCCGCACTGAGAGCCCCGATGGACAACGCACACCCGGTGGATGAGGAGTTCCTCGCCCTCCAGCAGGCGCTGGCCGGCGAGTACTCGCTCGAGCGCGAGTTGGGGCGCGGGGGGATGGGTGTCGTGTATCTCGCGCGCGAGGTCCAGCTCGAGCGCCTTGTCGCCATCAAGGTGCTCCCCGCAGCGCTCGCCGAGCGACCGGGATTCCGAGAGCGGTTTCTGCGCGAGGCGCGCACCGCCGCCCAACTATCGCACCCGAACATCGTGCCCATTCACCGGGTGGGCGAGGCCGGCGGCTTTGTTTTCTTCGTCATGGCGTACGTGGATGGCGAGACGCTTGGGCATAGCGTGCGCACGCGGGGGCCGCTCGCCGCCGGCGACGCCGCGCGCGTCTTGCGCGAGGTCGCGTGGGCGCTCGCCTATGCGCACGGGCGCGGTGTGATCCACCGCGACGTGAAGCCGGACAACATTCTGATCGAGAAGGGCGGCGGGCGCGCGTTAGTCACAGACTTCGGCATCGCGCGGGTGCGGCAGGCGGAGCCGGAGGACGACATCGAGCGCGCGATGGGCACGGCGGCGTTCGCGAGCCCCGAGCAGATGTCGGGCGGCGACGTGGACGGTCGCTCGGATGTGTATGCGTTGGGCGTGGTGGGATATTACATCGTGTCGGGCCGGCTGCCGCACGAGGCCAAGTCGGTGCCGGCGCTCGTGGGCAAGCAGTTA
>DATEHK010000041.1:0-28952 GCA_035279625.1 Gemmatimonadaceae bacterium | reverse complement strand
AAGGATCGCGCGGCTGCTCGTGGCGAGGTGAGCGTTGTTGTTTTTGAAACGGGCCAGATGGTCACGACCGATGCGCGTGCCAGGCCTCGGAGCGATCGACTCGATCCGGCAGTGTTCGCCGTTGTCCGCGTTCAATGGCGTAGTCACCCGGCCCTCGCCTTTACTCACGCACGCGGAGCGATCCCGCCGATTGTCGCGCCGACTCCCGAAATTCGCGGAAGACCCTGAAAAGCAAAGAAGCACCCTCACCAGTGTCGGTGATATAGGCGCCGAGCAGCCGAGCGACCCGCAGTTTCCGTTGTTTCCGCCTTTTCCTTACAACCAGAGCGAAGAAACCGTCCACGCGCGTCCTCGCGCACGAATGCATCGACACTGGTGAGGCCTTTTGCTTTTCAACAAAAGTCTTGCAGTGTCCGTTCGTGTCCGGATGTGTCGGCTCTCAAATTCGTGAAGCCTAACTCGAGATTGCCGTCAATCCGCGTCCTCAGACGTTGGTTCTCGGCTGGTGGCCCGGCTACCGCGCGAACCAGTACGAGAACTTGATCAGGAAGATGTCGTTCGAGCGCTGCGCGAACAGCTCGCGCAGATCGCCGCCGAACGACTGCGTGCCCGCGACGGGGAACGAGCCGTCGCGGCCTTGCGTCCAGACGAGAAACAGCGTCGAGCCGGGACGGTATTCCCACCGGAACACGAGGTTGGACCGGAACTGCTGCGCGTTGAAGCCGCCGGGGTCGTCGGTGACGGTGGTGTCGCCGTACGGCCGGTAACGCGCCGCGTACGCCACCGCGCGCGGGTCGGCCAGCTCGCGCACGTCGGTGTACGTGCCTTTCGACACGAAGGGCGACGCGTACAGCTGGAGCGTGGCGTTAGGCGTGAACGTGTAGTCGAGGCGCCAGGTGAGGCTCAGCGTGCGCTGCTCGAGGTGGGCGAACGTGTAGTGATGCACCGACGCGGAGTCGGTGAACGTGCCGAAGTACTGGGTGTCGTTGCGGTTTCGCGTGTAGCCGGCGCTGACCGACGTCGCGAAGCGCGACGACACTTTGATGTCGAGCTCGGGCGATACGCTGAGCGAATGCGAGCGGCCGCCGTCGCCGCGCCAGTAGTTGACCGAGACCGACGGCAGCAGCGCATCGCGATCATCGCCCTGGATGCTGAGCCACGGCGCGATATAAGGATTCTGGCGGATGGCCGGACCGCCGCGCGCGCAGCGGTCGCAGAACGTCGTGCCTAACTGACCGATCGTACCGCCCATGTGCAGCCACCAGCGGTCGTTGAACTGGGTGTGCACGTTGGTGTTGAATGCGCGCTCGGTCGGCAGGCCGGCGTCGCTCCAGAATTGCCAATAGTTGACGTTCCAACGGAGCTGCTGCCATATTGCGTTAGGCGTACGGAATGCCAGCGCGGCCCAGGTGGTCCATTCCTGCCGGTCCGCCTGCAGCAAAAACCCCATGTCGTTGATCTCGAAGCCGGGCGACCGCCGCTGATACGCCGTTTCCCACTGCAGCATCTTGCCGCCCACCTTCGCCGCGCGCAGCTCGACGTTGGTGCCGGACAGCGACGTGCGTGTCGCATCGAACGTGAGCGGCCCGTCGGGTCGCTGGTACAGGTGCACCGGATCTTCCTGCGTGAGCGCGATGGCCGCTGGACTCCCGGCCACGCGGCTCGCATCCAACGAGCCGGACACCTCGTAGTCGCCCAAGAACCGGCGCCGCGCATCGATGCCGCCGGCGTACGCGCTCGCGTGCAGATACGGACTGCTCGACGAATCCATGCTGCGGTTGACGCCGGTGAAAATGAGGCCGACGCTCCCGTTGCCGCCGGCGTAGTCCTGGTTCGCCCGCACCACAGCGTAGTTGGCGCGCGGCTCGAGCGTGACGCCGTCCGTGCCGCCCACCCGATCGGTCACGGCGTCCAACACGCCTAACGAAAGCCCGTTGGCGAACCGCCCGGTGAGCTTGGCGGCCCCCACGATGCGCGTGGCCTGTTCGGCGGCGGAGTCGTCGTACACGTCCGCCAGCTCGGGCGCCCGCCCGATGCGCCGCGAATAGAACAACCCTTCACCGGTGTTGCAGTCCAGCACCACGACACAGTTCACGCTGAACGTGAACAGCCCCTTGGCCTCGACGAAGAACGGCCGCTGTTCGGCGAAGAACGTCTCGAACGCACTGAGGTTGATCTGCGACGGATCCGCATCCACCTGACCGAAGTCCGGATTCGCGGTCGCGTTGAGCAGCAGGGTGGACGACAGCTGATACTTGAGATCGCCGCCCGCGCTCACCTGTTGCCGGCGATCGTACCCGGATGACTGCGGTCCCTGCACGTTCTTGGTCACGAGGTACGGCGTGACTTCGAGGTCGCCGGGTCGCGCGAGTCCCGTTAGGCCGGTGGCTTCGCCGAACTGCGACACGAGGCCCGATCGAGACATTCGATACAGAGGCCACGTGATCGTTTCCGTGTACCGCTGGATCCAGCGCCAGATGAGAATGCCGAACACACCGCCTTTCCGCTGCGAGTAGTGGAGCTGCGACAGCGGTATCCGATACTCGGCGGTCCAGCCCAGGGAATCGACGCGCGTGGCCGCGTCCCAGATTCCGTCCCAAGCCGGGTCTTCGGTTCCATCATTGTAGATCGCGTAGTCGGTCTTCACGCCCGCCGGATTCACAGAGAACTCGAAGCCGGTGCGGTGATCGTGATACGAGTCGACCAGAATGGTAATGTGGTCCGACGCGGTGGGTTCGTCGCGACGGGACAGCAGTCTCACAATGCTGTCGGGATGTGGATCATACGCGCGCACGAACACGTACAGATTGTGCGCGTCGTAAGCGACGCGAGCCTCCGTTCGTTCCTTTGGTGGGGCGCCCTCAGTTGGTTTGGCTTCCAGGAACTGATCGATGACGGGCGCCGACGCCCATACCGCATCATTGTCGCGCCCGTCGATGACGGGAGGCGTCGCGGCAAGCGTGGCCTCGACACTCGTGGCCGTGGCGTGGCGCGGCTGTGCTGACACGGTTTGCAGGGCTTGGAGCGCGAGCAAGATGGCAAGGCAGCAGGGCACTGAGTCGCATCGCCGGTCGAGTCAGAGGTTGGACAGCGGAATTGCGAGATGGGTTTAGCTCGTCACTGCACGGTGATCGTGCCGCTGCTGCTCCCGGAAGGCGTCGTGCCGGCTTTGGGCTGCGACCACGGAAAGGAACCAACGAAGGACCATTCTTTTGTATTGCCGTTGTACAGCGACAGCTTGCACGTGTAGCCCCATTTTTCTCCTGAGGCCGCCACGGACAGCGCCAACTTGACATCGACCGCGCCCTTGTATGCGCCCTTGGCGATGTCGACGTTGACTTGATTCCTCGCTTCCACGCGAGCTGCGTCCCCGGTGAACGTCGCAACGCAAAAGGCCTGCGCTTGTGTTACCGCAGCATCCAGGTTCGACAATTCGATGGGCACACGTATCGTGACGTCCGCTTCGCCCGGTGCCTGCTGATAGTGCGTTTGATGCCCCTGAGCGGCGAGCGGCGAGGCGTACGCAGCGGCGCAGATGGCGACGGCGAGCACGGCCGCGAAACGGTGGTATGGCATGGTGCCTCCACGCAGCGAAGGTGTTGGGGAACGAGGTGTGTTAGGCATAGTCACGGCGTCTGCCCGGTCAAGGAGAGCTTCGCCGCCTCGATGGTGAGGGGCGCGAACGAGACGCCATTGCCCGTCATACCGAGCGCCGCGGCTTCGACCGTCAGCGGCTGCGGGGAGAAGCCGTTGCCCACCATGCCTAACGGCGTGGCGGTCACGAGCGCGGGCGAAAACGCGACGCCGTTTCCGATCATCTGGAGCGCGCCGCCGTCCACGTGCAGCGCGGCGAAGGAAAGCGCCATCCCGGTCATCTGGAGCGCCGCGGCATCGACCGACTGCGGTCGATACGTGCCGGCCTTTCCCTCGGCGACTTTGCCTAACGGAGATCCGGGCGTGTCTCGCGTCGCTTTCGTGGGCGCGGTGCCGTCTGCTGGTGTCGCCACCGATCCGGATCCCGCGCGCGACGCGCCCGGCGCTGCGCCCGATGCTCCTGGAGGTGACCCGCCCTGCGCGGTGGCGACCGCGGCGCTGCGACGCGCCAACGGCACGCCATGACCGCGAAGCGGCGCTTGCGGTGCGTACTGGACCGGCGGCGCGCTCGTCCCGGGCGCGATGCTCGAGAGCTCCGCGGATCCAGTTAGGCCGTCGGGCAGCGTCACGGCCACCGTGGTGTGTGACGGTGTGCCGGGCGTTCGCGGACAGAGAATGCCATCGGTCGAATTGCCGTCCCGCCACTGAAAGTTCGTGGTGTCGACCGTGTACTTGAACCGGTGAAAGTCGAGCGATTCGCCGTTAGACGTGGACGTGGTCCGATATCCGTCGGCGTCCTGCATCTCGATCGAGATGCCGGCGCAGCGGCCGAGGGGCACCGGATTGGGCACGATGCGGACGACGAGCACCCAACCCGGGGCCGGAGTCTGTGCGCCGGCGGCGGCGCACAGGGCCGCCGCCAGCGCACACGCCGCCATATGCCTACCTATCGTCACGGCTTGCTCGACGAGGCGCCGCCGCCGGCGCGCCACTCGCGGATCATCTTCATCTGCAGATCGGCGAGCTGCTTGACCGCCTTCTGATCGCCGGCGCTCGCCCGCTGCGTGGCCTCGATCATCTGCGGCTGGTACTTCACGCTGATCGCCTGCCACTGCTCGAGGCGGGCGCGCGCACCGGCGTCGCCGTTCGCCGCCTGCGACTGGACCTGCAGCATTTCCTGCTGGAACGCCATCACGTCGAGCTGGTCGGCGCTGGTCGATCCCGTTGCTTTCGCCGTCGCCGGCGTGCCGCCGAACGCCGAGCCAATGTTGGGCGTGATAGCGGTGAGCGCGGTGGCGACGCCGAGTTTTACGCCTAAGGGAAGCTTGTGTCCGCTCTGGCCCAGCGCCGCGGCCGCGGCCGCAGCCGGGTTGCCGCTGTTCGCAGCCGCGATGAGGCTCTGCGCCTTCGTGACGGCGCTGTAGGTGCCGGCGGTTGCGACGTTCAACGCGAGCGACTTGGTGTCGATGCCGGTCTTGTCTTGCACCACGCTGTTGGCTTTGCCCACGGCGCTCAAGGCTTTTCCGAAGAACGAGTGGTGCTTCTTCGTCGTGTCGGCTGCTGGCGTGGCGGCCGCGACGCTGTCGGGAGTCGTAGTCACCTTGGGAGTGACGGCGGCCGGAGCGATTGCGCCGTTTGCGACGGCGGTCGAGTCGCGCGCCGCCGAGTCGGCTTTGTGCTTGCCCAGTTTCTTCAACAGTCCGAACTGCGCGCTCGCTGTCGTGGAAACAGTTGACAGCATCGCGATCGCCATCCCTGCGATGACGACCTGGTGAACCCACCTGCTCGCGTGTGTCCGCATAGACTCCTCCCGAGTGACGCTGGATTTTGGCGTGGCCGAGTCGTCGCCTGTCGCGCCGGTCATCTGGCGCTGCGTTCAAGTGGGCGTCATGTTAGGCGTGGCCGTGCACGCGGCCGTCAACGACGGCGTCAAGTTGTTTCACGCCAGCGCGAAGCGCGATTCGCGCGACGGTCCCTGGGTGGCTGGTCTTGCCTTCATGCTGCGTCTCCACACGCTCGGCGAACTGCGGCTCGAAGACGCTCTTGGGCGCACCGTTTTGCGCCGGCGAAAGCCGCTCGTTCTGCTCACCTACCTCTGCCGGCGCGCGCCGAGAGCGGTGCCGCGCGGCGAGTTGGTCGAGCTGTTGTGGGGTGAGCGCGCGGAATCCAAGGCGCGGCAGTCGCTCCGTCAGGCGCTGCTCGAGTTGCGGCAGCATGTGGGCGACGCACTCATCATCGCACCCGAGTCGGTGGCGCTGCCCGAAGGCGCCGTGGAATGGGACCTCGCGGTTTTCGAGCGTGACGAAGTCGAGCGACGAGACCGTGCCGCAGTAGACCAGTGGCGGGGTGAATTTCTGACCGCCGCCGAGTTTGATGCGGACCTTTCTCTTGCGACGTGGATCGAAAGTGAACGAGTGGCGCTGAGGCGCCGGCTCGGGCTTTGTTTCGACCGGTTGCTTGAAGCGGCCGAGCGGCGTGGCGATTGGCACGAGGCGATCGCGCTCGCCGAGCGGTGGGGCGAGGCGGCGCCGCTCGACGAGCGTGCGGCGACCAGGCTCGTGGGTGCGCTGCGATCGGCCGGCCGTCACGGCGCGGCGATCTCGGCGCATGCGACGTTCGTGGCGCGTCTTCGCGAGGGGGCCGATGCGGCGCCTTCTGCCGCGTTCACCGCCTTGGGCACCTCCATAGATGATGAGGCGCGCGACAATCCGGCGGATCGCGACGCGGCGCCGCTCGCGCTGCGGTTCGTGGGACGCGGCGAGGCCTATGCGGCGCTCAAGGATGCGTGGCGCGGCGCGACGCACGGGCGCGCGACGGTTGCGTTGGTGGAAGGCGGTGCGGGTATGGGTGCCTCGCGGCTGTGCGCCGAGCTCGCGGCGGCGATTGCCGGCGCGCATCGCGACGCGCTCGTATTGCGTATCGAGTGTCGGGGGCGTGCGCCTAACGCACCGGCGCCGGCCTGGAGCGCGGCGCGCACATTGTTGACGCCGCTCGCGCGCTCGGCGGCGTTAGGCGGGGTGGCGCCGGCGACGCTCCGCGTGCTCGGCACGGTGCTGCCGGAGATCGCGACGCGCTTCCCGCGCCTCGACGTCCAGGACGCGCCGGTCTCCGAGGACGCACTGGCCGCTGCGTTGGGCGAGGCGCTGCTCGCCGTCGCCGAGGACGGTCCGGTGCTCATCGTGGCCGACGCGCTTTCGCACGCCGACGCACCGAGCCGCGCGCTCGTGCTCGGCGTCGTCGCGGCAGCCGCGGCGCCGATTTTGCTCGTCGTCGCCGACCGCGGCGCCGACGTCGATGACGAGCCATCGCTCGCCGCCCTGCGCGATGCGCCGGGTACGATCCGCGTTCCGTTAGGCGCGCTGGACGCCGCTGCCGTCGCGTCGGTGGTGGACGGCCACGCGGACCTGGTCTGTCGCGTGCGCGCGGACACGGGCGGCGTGCCCGCGTACGTCGTGGCCCACCTCGAGCAGATGCTCGCCGACCACGTCGCGACGATCGGCGCATCCGGATCGCTCGCCCTCTCGCCGGCGGCCGACGGCCGGCCGCTCGGCGTTCCGGCGGCGGCGCGCGCGCTGGTGCGCGATGTTGCCCGGCCGTTGGGCGGCGGCGCGCGCGCGATGCTCGCTGCGTTAGGCACATTCGGCGCGCCGCTCGCGCTCGCCGACGCGGCGACGCTCACGGGACTGTCGCCCGCCGATGGCGATCGAGCGGCGTCGTTGCTCATCCGCAGCGGTCTCGCGCGCCGTGTGGGCGGCACGGACGATCGGATCGCGCTGGACCCGCCGATCGTCGCGCGCGCCGCATACGAGCTCGTGCCGGTCCTCGAGCGCGAACGCCTGCACGCGGAATCCCGCGCGCTGCTCGCGTCGCGCCGCGGTCGCGCGTACGACCGGTCGCGGCTCAAGTACCACGAGGACCATGCGCGCGTCGCGTTAGCACCGGCGCGCCCTGCCTGGCGCAGCCGTTCGGCCCTGACGCTGGCCGCGATGCTCGTCGTGGCGGGCGCAGCGTGGGCTTTCGCGCTCAGGCCGCGCGCGGCGGCCACCGCACGCCAGCGGACGGTGGCGGTGTTCCCGTTTACAGTCCGCGGGAACCCGGAGCTGTCGTTCCTGCAGAGCGGCATGGTCAGTCTCTTGAGCACCAGCCTCGATGGCGCGGCCGGGCTGCGCACCCTCGACCCGCGCACCGTGCTCGCGGCCGGCGCGTTGCCTAACGATATGACACCCGACGCGGCCCGCGGCCGGGCGCGCCGTCTCGGCGCTTCGTTGTTCGTGGTGGGCGACGCGGTGGATGCGAACAAGCAGCTCGCCCTCACCGTGTCTCTCTATTCGACCAACGGCGGCGCGCCGCTCGCCTCGGCCCGCGCCGAGGGACGCGAGGACGATCTATTCGGACTGGTCGATCGCGTGAGCGCCGAGCTGGCCGTGTCACAGGGGAGTACGTCGCGCGGACCGGCCATGCAGTTAGGCGCGCTCACCACGTCGTCGTTGCCGGCGCTCAAGGCGTACCTCGAGGGCGAGGCGGCGTATCGCGACAACGACATGTTCGCCGCGAAAGCGGCGTTCGAGCGCGCGACGGAAGCGGACAGCACGTTCTCGCTCGCGTGGTACGGCCAGGCTGCCACGGCATCGTGGATGTTGATGTCGAAAGCCGAGCGCGATGCGGCGGACCACGCGGTGCGCACATCGGGCCGGTTGTCCGAGCGCAACCGACTCTTGATCACCGCCTTCGCCGCATTCAGCCGCGGCGACGCCGACTCGGCGGAGCGCCTCGCGTCCGATGTCGCCGAGCGATACGACGATGTGGAAGCGTGGGTGATCCTGGGCGAGGTGCTGTACCACCATAATTGGAAGCGCGGACGCTCATTGGTGGAGTCGCGCCGCGCCTTCGAGCGCGTGCTCGCGTTGGACCCGCATCACTGGCCGGCGCTGCAACATCTCGCCGAGGTAGCGGCCATCGAAGGAAAACCGGCCGAGGCCGACTCGCTGCTGCGCCGCTACGAGGCGCTCGTTGGGCCGGAGCACACGCTGCCGCCAGCCGACGCGTTTCGCCGGTTTGCCTACGGCACGGCGCGCGAGCGCGCGGAATTCATCGCGCGCATGAAGGACGATCGGGGCTTCTGGCTGATCAGCTCGATCTTCTACGTGGCCGTGTATGCGCGCGATTTGGATGGCGCGCGCGCGCTGGCGCGCGAGCTCGTGGATCCGGTACGCCCGCCCGAGCAGCGCGGGTTCGGCCAGGTGATGCTGGCGCACCTGGATCTGGCCGGCGGACGATGGCGCGACGCGCGCGCCGATCTGGCGCTGGCCACGGCGTACGCGCCGCTCGATGCGGTGGAGCACGAAGCGCTGCTCGCGCTCGCTCCGTTAGTCGATGAAGAGCCCGGGGCGCGCGAGGCACGGCAGCGCCTGCGGGCGCAGCTCCAGTCCGCGCCGCCGTCGCCTCCGGCCGAGCTGCCGTGGCGCCTAACGGACGAAGCGCTGCAGCCCATGCTGCGTGCCTATCTCATGGGGTTGTTGGGCGCCCGCGATGGCGACGCCGCCGCGGTCGCTGCCGCGCTGCAGGCGTTGGACACGCTGCCCGACCCCTCGGGCGCGATCGACATGCGCTCCGGCCTTCGCTTCGCGGTCCGCGGCGAGGTGGCGCGTTCGGCCGGCACGCCGGCGGCGGCGCTGGCGGCGTTCGAGCACAGCGCCCGCCACACGCCGTACGTCACCGCGTGGACGTCGGCATTCGTGTCGCAGGCGCACGAGCGATACGCGCGCGCCGAGCTCCTCCATCAGTTAGGCCGAGACGAGGAGGCCTTGGGGTGGTACCGCACGTTCGACCAGAACTCGCCCTACGACCTCGTCTACGTCGGGCCAGCGTCGTACCGCCAAGGACAGATTCTCGAGGCGCACGGCCGGCCGGCGGAAGCGGCGGTGCAGTACCGGCGATTCGTGACGCTCTGGCACGACTGCGACCCCGAGCTCAAGCGCTTCACCGACGACGCGGCCCACCGTCTGGCCGCGCTGCGCTTCGATACGGTCCACCGTTAGGCGGTAGCGGCGCCCTCGCAGGCGAACAGCGTCAGGTACGGATCGTAGCGGAATCGGCGGTGCCGCAGCTGCCCCGTGATCTCGGTGAGCACACCCAGGTCCTCGAGGCGCGCCGTGAGCGCGTTGGCCGCCGGATACGTGGTACCGGTCAGCGTGCGGATCGCCTCCACGGACACGATCGGGCGGTCGAACAGGGAGTCCAGTACCTTGTGCCCATTCCCCGCCGCTCGGCCCAGTCGCTCAGTCACCGCTTTGCGATGTTCTTCCCGCATGACGTGAATGCGGCGCGCCGTCTCGGTCGCATCGGCGCTCACCTCCGCGACTCCCGTGAGGAAAAATGCGAGCCATGATTCCCAGTCGCCGCGGTCGCGCACCGCCTGCAGCTGTTCGTGGTAGGCGCGGCGATGCCGCCCGAGATACTGCGACAGATACAACACGGGCTTGTGCAGCGTGCCGGTGTGCACGAGCAGAAACGTGATGAGCAGCCGGCCCACACGGCCGTTGCCCCCGAGGAATGGTTGGATGGACTCGAATTGCGCGTGGGCGAGCCCGATCGCGATGAGCGCCGGCAGCGCGTGCGCCGCGCGCAGGAACGTGTCGAGCTCGCCTAACGCGTTGGGAACCTCTCCCGGCGGCGGCGGAATGAAGGTCGCTTCGGCGACGGTCGCACCCGACCGGCCGATCCAGGTCTGCGTCGTGCGCAGCTCTCCAGGCACGAGCGCACCGCGCATCAACTCGGCGTGCGTCTCGCGCATGAGCTGCACCGATACGGGGTGCTCGCGAAGGCGCGCGAGTCCGTTCGTCATCGCCACGACGTAGTTGACGACCTCGCCCACGTTTCCCGCTGCGGGTCCCGGCACCAATTTGGACTCGGCCGACAACAGGTCTTGCAGCGTTGTCTCCGTGCCCGCGATGCGACTCGAGAGCACCGCCTCTTTGCGCATGTACATCCGCACGAAGAGGTCCGGGTTAGGCAGCGTGAGTACCGACCCGTCGAGGCGGCCCAGCTCTCTGTCTGCCGTCGAGAGGAGTCCCTGGAGGTCGTCCGTCATCCGCACCGGCGGGTCGGGCGGAAGCGGCGCGGGGACAAACGCGCGATAGCCGGCAGGCTGAGGCTGGTAGCGTCCCGCTCGCGCCGGGTCGTTTAGCGAGGAAGCCATGCGTCTGGCTGCCTTTAGTATGGGTTGCGCAGGCTACTGTATTAAAGCCGAGCTTTAATATATGGCCAAATGCGTAGCATAGTAAAGGCTGCCTTTCACACTGACGACCCTTTCGCCCGCTGATCTGCGGGCGGACGTGGGTCTCCTCGCCGCTCTCAGCATATAGCCCAGTGGTGGACTTGCGGCAAGACCTTGGTGAGGCGGTAGAGTCGCTGCCTTCGAGCAGCCCATCTGGTCGAGCCAGAACACGCCGGAGGGAAGCGATGCCTGAGCATGCCGTGGTGATTGGCGGTGGCGGTCCGACGGGAATGATGTTGGCGGCCGAGCTCGCGCTGGCGGGCATCGATGTCGCGATTGTCGAGCGACGCGGGAACGAGCGAATCATCGGCTCGCGGGCGGGAGGCCTGCACTCACGCACCATCGAGGTGCTCGATCAGCGCGGCATCGCCGATCGATTTATCTCGCAGGGACAAATCTATCACGAGGTGCGCTACCACACGTCTGTGTTAGGACTCGGCGACGTTCCCAGCCGGCACAACTACGTCCTCGGCCTGTGGCAAACGCACACCGAAAGAATTCTGGCGGAGTGGGTTGGCGAGCTGCCTGTGACGATGTATCGCGAACGCGAGCTGACGAGCTTCGCGCAGGACGACACTGGCGTCGACGTCGCTCTCGCGGATGGTCCATCGTTGCGCGCGCAGTATCTCGTGGGATGCGATGGCGGCCGCAGCCTCATTCGTAAGACGGCCGGCATCGCGTTCCCCGGATGGGATCCGACGACGAGCTGGTTGATCGCCGAGGCTGCGATGGTCGAGGAACCCACGTGGGGATTCCACCAGGAGACGGGTCGCAGCCACGCGATCGTAAAGGCCGATGGCGGATTGGTCCGTGTTGTCCTAACGGAACCGGAGTTGCGCATTGGCGCCGAGCCGACGCTGCGCGATGTGAGCGAGGCGCTGGTCTCCGTGTACGGGACGAATTTCGGGATTCACAGTCCGACGTGGATCTCGAGGTTCACGGACACGACGCGACAAGCGGCGGCGTACCGCGACCGGCGCGTGTTGTTGGCGGGCGACGCCGCGCACGTGCACCCGCCGGTGGGCGGGCAGGGTCTCAACATCGGCGTGCAGGATGCGGTGAACCTGGGGTGGAAGCTGGCTCAGGTGGTTAGGCGGACATCGCCGGACCGCCTCCTCGATACGTATCACGCCGAGCGCCATCCGGTCGCTGCCCGCGTCTTGCGGAGCACGATGGCGCAGGTCGCGCTGCGCCGGCCGGACGATCGGACCACGGCGTTGGGCGAGACCGTGTCCGAGCTCCTCGCAATGGACGAGCCCCGCCGGCGCATGGCCGCGGAGTTGTCCGGGCTCGGCGTGCACTACGACCTTGGCGAGGGCCATCCGCTGCTCGGCCGCCGCATGCCGGATCTCGACCTGGCGACGCCTAACGGGCCGCGGCGCGTTTTCACGCTGCTGCGTGGTGCGCGCCCGGTGCTGATTCGCTTCGGCGAGACCGGCGGCTTCGACGTGGCGCCGTGGGCCCATCGCGTGGAGTCGATCGACGCGACTTACCATGGGCCGTGGGAGCTTCCGGCGATTGGAACGGTCGCGGCACCGTCGGCGGTATTGGTTCGCCCCGACGGATATGTGGCCTGGGTGGGACGATTGAGCGACGCGGGGCTTGAGGCCGCGCTCAGTACGTGGTTCGGAGCCCCCCGAAGGGAAGAAGGAAGCGCTCGCTGACGCTCGCTGGGAGACGCCTAACGCGCTCCCACCTGGGCGTCGGTCGCCGCGGGCCGGCCGGCGCTCAAGTGATTCCAGTTCATGATTGCGTTGAAGCCGAGCATGTAGGTGCCCTGGGTCTGCCAGCGCCAGAAGGGGCGGATCGCGAACATCACGATGTGGCCTTTGCCCACGGTCTCGTCCACCACCTGTGCGCGGTCGGACAATGCGTCGCCGCCGGCCAGCGTACCGGAGAGGAGCATGTCCGCCGAGCGACGCGGGAATCGCACGATGACGCGCGGTCCCTGCGTCGCCGCATCGGCGGTAGCGTTAGGCGCTGCGTTAGGCGCGGCGCGGCCTCGCAGGCGTATTGGCCCACGGGATGTCGGTCCACTGGTGCTCCCGGAATCGGGATTCCACGGCGACAGCGGCATCGGCGTCGCCATCGGCGTCACGTCCTGCCCAACGTCCGGGCCGCGGTTGAAGCCGCCGAAGAACTCGCCCGGTCCCGTCGCCACGCGCATCACGGGACCCTGGTTGAAGTACACCGGGATCTCGTCGTGCTCGTAGCCGTACACGATGGGGCTCGTCATGTCGGTGATGTCGCCGCGCATGATGCTGCCGCGCGCGAAGAGGCTGTCCGGCCGCTCGATGCTCACGCCGGGTGCGAGATTGTAGGCCGGGAAGATCTCCGACGTCGACCCTTCGACGATCAGCGTCCCGCCTTGCTCGACGAACTCCTCCAGATTCCTCACGCCGTCGAGCCCCATGCCGCCGCGAATGTCGCTCGACGAATCGGGCGTGCCGAAGCTCTGGAAATCCGCGGTCTTCTTGTAGGGCAGGGGCGTAGCGCCGGTCTTCGGAATTCCGTTCACCATGGTCTGCACCGTGCCGCCGATGTGCGGCATGATGATCACGTCGTACTTCCGGCGCAGATTTCCGGCGCGCAGGTTGACGTCGCCGAAATACGTGTAGGGAATCCCGTACGTGTCGAGCGCCGCGCGCACCCAGCCTTCATCCTGCGTGCGGCTCCAGCTGTGCACGTAGCCGATGCGCGGGACGTCCAGGTCGTGCACCTTTACGTTAGGCGCGGCCGCCATCGCGTACGCGGACAGGCCGAGCCGAGCGAGCTCGGGCTCCAGTTGGGCGCGGTTGGCGTTGGCGATGATCATCGCACCGGCGCGGAAATGGTGACCGTCCGCGTCGAAGTCTTCTTCTGCGGCCTGCATCTTCGTTTTCGCGAACGTGAACCGGAACGCGGCGACGTTGTTGTCCGCCGTGTTGTCCACCACGAGCACGGCACCGCTGCCGGACACGCCGCCCGGGGCTACCGCATCTTTGGCGAGCATCGTCATCGGCTGATCGAGCAGACTCTTGTCGCCGATCGGCGTGATGGTGATGTCGCGCATGAGCGGGAACGTCCAACCCGTATCGTCGTACGGCGCCGGATTTTTAGGCGAGAAGTGCTGCAACGAGAAGTACATGTCGGCCAGCGTGCGATACGGCTGATCGCCGCGAATGATGTAGTCGCCCGCCTTCACCTGCACACCGCCCACGCGAAAGGCCGAGTTGGCGGTGTGCACCTCGAGTCCCTGGGCGCGAAGATCGTTCACCGCGTCGGCGGCGTTCGCTTTCCGGTATTGTTGGGCCGGAATGACCCAGCCGTAGACGGGACCGGTCTTTGCCTTGTCCACGGCGCGCACGTTCTTGCGCCAGTAGTTGTCGAGGAACGTCTCCTTGTTCTTGGCGACGTCCGACATCGCGAACAGGATGGCCGATTCCTGGATGTTGGTGTTGTTGCGCGGACCCCAGGTGATGCTGTCCAACGGTGGGTTAGGCCGGAACCACTCGCGGCTCGTCGTCGTGGCGCGCGGCTTCACCACGTAGTTGTCGGGGCCGTAGCTCTGCACCTCGTAGAAACGGCCCAACTCGTTGTGCGTGTGCGCGATGAAGAACAGATAGTTAGGCGTCCACCCATCGTAGAAGCCGTAGGTCCACACGCCCGGCACGCCGCGCTTCGTCATCTCCATCACGTCGTTCTCGGCCAGCATCCACCACTCGTCGATGGTGATCGGGTCGATTTCTTCGTTGTACGGACCAGTGCCCGTCGACGCGTAGAGGTACGTTTGCGCTTCGTGCAGATCGTGCAGAATCGTCGGGTGCCAGTCGAGCACCGCCTGCGTGACGTGCTTGGTGAGCTGCAGGAACTGCCCCATGCCGTCGCGGTTGTTGTCGTGCTGCACATACTTGCCCCAATACATGAGCGGCAGCCGCGTGGCGCCTTTCGGCAGCTTCTTGTTGTAGTAGTAGGTGTCGACCGCCTTGTCGCGACCGTCCGGCTCGACCACCGGCGTGATGAGCACGATCACGTTGTTGCGGATGTTCTGAATGAATTGCGACGAGTCGACCGCCAGGCGGTAGGCGAGCTCCATCAGCATCTCCGGTCCGCCGAACTCGGGCGAATGGATGCCGCTCGTGATGTAGTAGATCGGCTTGGCGGTGTGGATCAGCTGCTGGGCCTGCGCGGGCGTGGTCTTGCGCGGGTCGCCTAACGCAGCCAACATGTCCTTGTACTTGTCGAGATCCTTGAGCGTCGCTTCGTCGGCTACGGCGGCGAGGATCATGTCGCGACCTTCTTCGGTCTTGCCAATGCGCCACACCTTCACGCGCGGCGACGCCTTGGCGAGGGCGTCGAAATACTTGTAGATGTCCGCGCTGCGGTCGAGGATGCCGGGCGCACCCACGATGTGGCCCAACACCTTGAGCGGCGTGGGTACCGTGGCCGACGCAGGCAGGTGGTCCACAAGCTCGGTAGTAATGCGCGGATCCTCGAGGTCTTGTTTGATCTGCGCCGTGTATGCACTGTCGACGGCTTGTTGGGCGCGCGCCACCGACGGCACGAGGCCCGCGGCGAGTACGACTAACGAAGAGACCAGCCGGCGCTGCCAAGCGGTGTCGGACATCCTATTTTCCTCTCGAGATGGAATCGAGCGGCCACCGGCGAGACCGGCGGCGAAGCGGACTAAAATGAGTGTCGATGTACTACGCGAACGGTCGCCGAGACGTTCAGTCCGTTAGCGGCCGGTCGGTACCGGCGGGATAAGATGTGGCGAGGACCAAGCGTCGGGAACGCCATGGTGTTCGGATAGGTGTAAGGAACCCATTCATCGGAGGGCACATGCGCCAATTCAGTTCGCTGCTGGGAGTTGCACTGCTCGGTGTGGTGGGCTGTTCGAACACTCTCGGTATTACCAGCCCCCAACAAATCGAGGCGAACCTTTCCGGGAGCTGGTTCAGCACGGCGGACGTCGAGGGGGGGGTACGGGCTTCGACCTGGAGCTCAGTGGTACGACAGTGACGGGGATGGCCACTGGTCTGGCGAGGCGAGCGCAGGCGGGAACCTTGTGGTCACGGGTGCAATCGACGGCGCGCAGATCAACCTGCAACTCGCCGAGGATAACGGCACGACGTTGCACTACACGGGGGAGATGATGAGCGGCGAATTGATCTCTGGCGAGTTCGTGGATGGACTTTCGCACAGGGCCGCGAACTACCACAAATCCTTAGACGTGTTATCGTCGCGGTAAGATCCCAACCGAGATCTCGCCCGCACAGTAGAGCATTCGGCGCGCAATGCATTGATACGAGGCGCGTTGTTTGGATGTGCTCTACTCTGCGGGCGACGTATATTGGTCGCCATCGACGCTCGGAGATGAACGTGGCGCCCGACGACGTGCCGCTACCGCTGGTGGAACGCTACGCGATTGGCCAATGCACGCCGGAAGATTTGGCGGAGCTCGAGGCCTGGGTCGATGGCCAGCCCGAACGCCGGCTCTTCCTCGACCGGCTGCAGATCTTGTTCGCGCACCCCGTCGACCGCGATGCACCAGTGACATACTCGGCGACCGATATCGAGCAGGCGTGGGGCCGCTTGGCGGAGCGGATGTCATCCCAAGCGGCCCAAGACCGTGCCCGCGCCACTCGGCGCGGCAAACTGGCGACGGTCGGTGTGTTGTGCGTCGCCGTGATCGTGGCGCTCTGGCTCATCTTCGGGCGATGATCGCGAGCGCGCGCCCGTGCGCGACGCCGCCGGCGCTTCGTTAGGCCAGGACTAGTCCGGTTTTCGGAACGCCAGGCGGAGCGTTTTGAGCCCGCGCGTGATGTTTCGCTCCACGGCCTTCACCGTCACCCCCATCACCTCGGCGATTTCGGCGTTGGTGAGGTGGAACTGAAGTCTCAATACGATGGTGCGCTGCACACGCGGCGAAAGGCTGCGCACGGCGCGCTGCATGAGCTCCACCATCTCCTCCACGTCGGCTGCCTCGTGCGCGTCGACTGCGTATTGACTCATTCCCCACTCCTCTCGGCGCGCAGCAACGAGGTGCTGCCAATCGACTTCGATGCGTTCGCGCCGCAAATGATTGAGGGCGCGATTGTGCGCGGTTTGGAAGACGTAGGCCTTGAGGTCCATCTCAGGCGTCCACGCGAAGCGTCGCTGCCAGACGGCGAGGAACGCGTCCTGGATGATTTCTTCGGCGAGCGCGCGTGTGCGCACGTAGCGGACTACGAGCGAGTGGAGCTCGGAGTAATGCGCGCGGAAGATGGCGCCCAGTCGTCGGGACGCCGCCCGATCTTCATCGGTGTCGCGTTCTCGGATGGTCAGCGGCCAGCGAAGAGGCGGGCGATCCGGTGAATCATCGAGCGTCTCAGTGTCCGGCAGGTGAAGGTCGGGGACAGGCCAAACGGCAATGACTTCTGACATGGCGACGTGCTCCGTTTCGGGGTGCGCAAGGATACGTCATTCCCCGCGCGCGAGCGTCATCGTTTTGTTGCAAACAACGATGACGTCGAGCACTTCTGTTTGTCGCCTACAAACAGTCCGACACTTCACAATCGCGAAGCCCCTACAGACGACGTGCTCGCAGCGACTAAGTCTGAGTAGAGGGAATGGGGAAGCGTTCGCTGCAGCGCTGCCCAAGCGAGCGTCAGCGAGCGCTTCCCCATTCCCACTTTTCACCCACGTTGTCTCAGCTGCAATCCACCAGCCCTGTGGGGTCCGGCGCAGAGGGACGGGTCGAATAGGCAAGAACCGACCTCTCCCTCTTTTCACGTGCGCCCATGCTGGACATCGATTGGGAGCTGTTGCTCCGGTACTCCGAGCGCGAGTGCGCGCCGAGTGACCGCGAGCGATTCGACCACTGGCTCGATGCGGACCGCAGACACCGCGCCTTCTTCGACGTCATTGCGTTAGGCAACGACGTAGGCCCGTGCATCGACCCGCCTCCGGCGCCGGCCTGGCGCGCGGGCGATCGTGTCGATTTCTGGTGGCGCGGCGTTGTGCCGCGATTCGGCTGGGTGGCGGCGGCCGCGGTGCTGCTCGCGGTTGCGACGCCGGTCGCCCTGCGCGTCGCGCACCACCCATCCGCTCCGGAGCCGCGCGCGGAGCGCACCGTTAGCACGAGGCTCGGCGAGCGCGCTATCGTGCGGTTGTCCGACGGCACGCAAATCGTCCTCGCGGCCGCGAGCACGCTGCGCTATACCACCGCCCAACTCTCGGCGGCGCGCGAGGTCGACCTGACGGGCGAGGCGTACTTCGACGTGGCACACGACACGGCGCGGCCGTTCGTCGTCCACGCCAACGGCGCCACGATCAGCGACTTGGGCACCGCGTTCGACGTCCGCGCGTACCCGACCGACTCCCACCTGCGCGTGGTGGTGGCCGAGGGGCGCGTGACAATCGCGGCGGCGCATGAGCCGCGCGTGTTAGGCGTGATCGGCCGCGGCCACCTGGCGCAGGTGGATGCGCAAGGCGGCGTCGTCACCCGCACCGTGGACCCAGAACCGTACGTCGCCTGGACCACCGGCGAGCTGGTATTCGACGCGACACCCCTCGCGGACGCGGCGCATGATCTCACACGCTGGTTCGGCACAACCGTCGTCGTCCGCGACACCGCGCTGGCGCGGCGCGATTTCACGGGCACGTTCGACCGTGAATCGCTCGACGACGCCCTCGCCATCATCGGCCGCACCATGCGCGCGCGCGTCGCCTGGCGCGCCGACACCGCAGTCCTCGTTCCGCTCCCGCCGCACTGACCGCCGGCGCCCGTTCCAGAGCGTTAGGCACCTACCACACATCCGGAGACTTCCCCATGAGACGATTCGCTTGTCGACACCTGGCGTTAGGCGCGACCCTGGCGGCGCTTTCCGCCATACCCGTTGCAACGCAGCAACCGGGCGCGGCGCTGCGCTACGATGGCGCCGGCGCCGCACAGTTAGGCGTGGGCCGCGACGCGCCGCGCCGCATCACGCTCGCCCTCGACCGCGTCGCGTTGGGCGATGCGCTGCGCGCGATCGCGAGCGAGAGCGGCGTACGCGTGGCGTACAGCAATACCGTGGTGCCGGTGCGGCGCCGCGTCTCGGTGCACGTCCGCAATGCGACGGCGAGTGAAGCGCTGGACTCGGCGCTCGCGGGCACGGGGATCGTCGCGCACGCCTGGTCGCCCACGCAAGTGGTGCTCGAGCCGGCGGTACGAGCGCCCGATACGACGGCTGGCCGCGCCGAGGCGACCGGGCGGGTGGTGGACGCCGAGACGGGGGCGGGCATCGATCACGCGCGCATCGTGGTGGATGACAGCGGGCCCGCGGCGCTCACCGCCGTCGACGGCTCCTTTCGCCTAACGGGAGTTCCAGCGGGGCCGCACCGGGTGACCGCACGGCGGGTGGGATACGAGCCGGGCGCGCGGTCGGCGGTGTTCACGACCGTCGGCGCGGTGACCGTCGACTTCGCGCTGCGCGCCACCGCGCGCCCGCTCGACGAGGTCGTCGTCACGGGTACCATCGCGCCGACGGAAGTGCGCGCGGTGCCGTCGCCGATCACGGTGATTTCGGCGCGCGATATCGAGCAATCGGGCGCGATGCAGGTGGACGAGTTGTTCCGCGGCACCGTGCCCGGCACGGTCTCGATCGACGACGGCACGCACGACGGATACCCTGGCCTCACGTTCCGCGGCGGCATCGATTTCAACCAGGGCGTGACGTCGGCCGCAAAGGTCTACGTGGATGGGGTCGAGCTCGCGTACGGGAACGCCATCTCGCAGATCGATCCGAAGAGCATCGACCACATCGAGATCACGCGCGGACCGCAGGCGTCGACCTTGTACGGCGCCGGCGCGATGGTGGGCGTGATCCAGATCTTCACCAAGCACGGGAGCGCCGATCTCGCGCATCCCGACGTCGATGCGCAGGCGTCGCTAGGCGGTGTCCAGAGCCAGTGGGCGAGCGGCGAGACGCTGACGCAGGATCACTCGTTAGGCGTGAGCGCCGGCAACGCGGACATCGAGTACGCGGCGCGCGCGTCGTACACGAGCACCGGCGAGTGGGCGCCCGAGTACGACTCGAAGCGCGCGGTGTTCTCCGGTCGCGTGGGCGGCACCGTGGGCGGCGTACGGCTCGACCTCACCGGTCAGTATTCGCACCGCGTCTATCACGTGGCGCCGATCGACCCGTACATGGCGCAGGCGGTCCGCGACGGCAGATGGGAGACCGGCTTCGACGCGTTCTTCGACAAGCCGTTTCATCCCAGCGACGTTCGGGCCGACGAGAACGTCGGGCTCACGGCCTCATTCTCGACTGCGCCGTGGTGGGAGCACCACATTGTGTTAGGCTATAGCGGTTACGCCAACCCTCGCGGATCGACTGCGCCGCGGTTTCTGACACCGGCCGATAGCATGCGCGCGTTCGGCGAGTTCAGCACCTCGCGCGCCAGCGTCGGCTACAACACGACGCTCTCGGCGCACCTGGGGCCGAGCGTCACGTCGGCGCTCACGTTAGGCGCGGACTATTGGGAGAGCATCGAGTCGGCGGTGTCGGCGTCGGAGCACGGGGACGGGACATTCGCAGCCGGTGCGGCGTACACGCGCGACTCGTACGCCAACACGGGGCTCTTCGCGCAGGAACAACTCGGGTTCTCCAATCGGCTCTTCCTAACGGCAGGTGTGCGCGGCGACCACAATGACAACTTCGGGTCGGGTTACGGATCGGCGATTGCACCGCGGGTTGGAGCATCGTACGCCGGCAACGCAGGTAGTGTCGGTTACAAGTTGCGCGCGTCGTATGGTGTCGCGATTCAGCCGCCGCTGCCGTTCCAGAAGTCCGCGAGCGCGGCGTCGGCGCCATTCAGCATCCAGGTCGCGAATGCCGACCTTGGGCCGGAGCGCCAACGCGGGTTCGATGGCGGTGTCGAGCTCTATTTCGGGAATCGCGCATCGTTCGGCGCGACGTACTACAGTCAGCGCGTCGACGACATGATCACGACGGTCGTGCTGAGTGCGCCGGGCGACACGACGGAGATCGATCAAAACCAGAACATCGGCCGGGTCAAAAACACCGGCGTGGAGCTCGAGGGTTCGGTGAATGTGGCACCGCTCTCGTTCAGCGCCACGTACACGGTGATCAACAGCACGGTGGATCAGGTCACGGGTGGAGCGTTAGGCGACGGCACGGGGCAATACCATCCCGGCGACCGTTTGCTGGTCATCCCGCACACGTCGGGCGGGTTCAACACTGGCCTCACGCTGGGGCGGACGGAGCTGCACGCCGGAGTCACGTACATCGGCTCGTTCCGCAACTACGATCGGATCGCGTTATTCGATGCGTTTTTCGGTGGAGGGCCGGCGCCGCAGGCGCCGCGGACATACATCATCGACTATCCGTCGGTGTTCAAGTGGAACGCGAGCGTCACACAAACGTTGTCGCACGGCGTGAGCGCGTTCGTGCGGGTGGACAACCTGACGAACTCGTACGCGTCGGAGGTGGACAACATCACGGCGGTGTACGGACGCCTAACGGTAGTCGGGTTGAGGGCCGCGTGGTGAGCATCCTTCGGGTGGCAGTGGTTGCGGCGTGCGTGGCGGCGATGTTCGGCTTCCGCGTGCACGCACAGACCGGGCGGCCGCTCACGGTCGACGATGTGCTGCGTCTCGAGACGCTCGGTGCCGTGGTGCCGTCGCCGGACGGGAAGTACGTGGCGATCGAAGTGGGGAGGCCGATGAGCGATGCCGCGCGCGTCCACACGACGACGCTCGATGCGCGTCCACGGACGGACATCTGGATCGTGAGACTGAGCGATGGCTCGAGGCGGCAAGTGACGCGCGGAGGCCTAACGGGAAGCGGATGGTTCGGGCCGGTCTGGTCGCCCGACGGTAGGCGGCTCGCGCTGCTGTCCACCGATGGCTGTACGTGTGTTCGCGCGTGGACCTGGCGGTTAGGCGATCGGGCGCCGAGGCTCGTCGATGCGCGGAACGTGGACTACTGGGTCTTCGCGAGCGACAGGGGGCAGATTGCCGAGCTCCGGCCGCTCACGTGGCTGGATGCACAGACGCTGCTTGTGCCGCTGCTCCCGGCCGGCGAGCGGTCGCACGTGGACCTAATCGCTGAGGCGGAGTCCGCGACGATCTCCGGATGGCAAGCGGAGCTGGCGGGTAAGGTATCCACCGCCAGCGTGCTTCGAAGCGCCCCGGGCCAAGTACAACCATACATGGGCGAGGAATTGATCGTCACGCGCGACGTGGAGCGCAACGTCACGCGCGTCATAGCGACGATCCCGCGTGACCCGACCACATCGGGGCGGCGCAGCATCGTGGTGTCGCCGGATCATCACACGATTGCGGTGCTCACGTCGCGCCTCCAGGCGCCGACAAGTGGGCAGCGTTTGACGCGAACGATGAGTCCGTACGCACTCGGCTTGATAGACGTGGCGGGACGCGATAGCGTGCGCTGGGTCGGTGACGTCATCAACCCTGACTCGCTCAGCGATGCAATGCCCGTTCTCGCTTGGATGCCTGGCGGTGAGGCGGTCGTGTTACGGGGTTCGTGGCACACGGACGGTGAGTGGAAATTCGGCTGGTGGCGCATCGACGCCAGCACCGCTGACGTTGTTCCGTCGCGGGGATGCCCGGCCACCGTGGACGGCTGCACCGCGCAGCAGGAGGCAAACGCAGCGCGGGCGCTCACCATAGTCACCGACACCCACCTCTATCGGGCCGAAGCAGGCGACGGACATCTGGTCGATGTGCTTCCGTCGTCCCTGCGGCAGCCAACGCTGCACCTACAGCAGCTCGGGTCGACCGATGGTTCCGGCGATCCGTGCGTCGTTGCTACGGTCGGCGATGCCGCTGGGCGCACGGCGGCGTATCGCGTGGAGGTATCGGCAGCGACGCCATCGGTGCGACCGTTAGGCGCAGTGCCGTCGGGGTACCGGCTGGACGGATGCGTGCCGCTCCCGGGCGCAGTGATCGTCGTGCGCCGGGACCGTGCGGTCGCGACGCTTGCGGGCGGTAGTCTCAGCCCTTTGTTGACGATCAACGATTGGAGCGACGACATCGCCGAGCCGCAGAAGGTTTTTGTGCGATATCGCGCGGCAGACGGCGACTCGCTGGGAGCGGTTTTGCTGTTGCCGCCGGAACGACGCGGGGCGCCGAATGCCCACTATCCCTTGGTCGTGTGGGTGTACGCCGAAGCAACGTTCGAGGACACAGCGCAGGTGCGGGACGACCACGCGTGGTCGTCACCCTACAACTTGGCGCTGCTGACAGCCCAGGGGTATGCCGTGCTGTATCCGTCGATTCCGCTCTGGCCCGCGGGCGGTGAAGGCGGCGACGTGGCGTCGCAGCTCAGCGGCGCCGTCCTGCCGGCGATCGACCGTGTCGGCTCGTTAGGCATGGTCGACACCTCGCGGGTGGCAGTCATGGGACAGAGTTTTGGCGGTTGGACCACGCTGGCACTGATCACGCGCACGCAGCGCTTCCGGTCCGCGATCGCGATGGCTGTGGTCAGCGACCTGATGAGTTACAGCGGGACGTTCCGCGCGTGGGATCGGCCATGGCCCTACGCCCACATCGTTATGGCCCCCGAGAAGATGCTCGAAGCGGGGCAACAGCGACTTGGCGGCACACTCTGGCAGTACCCCGCGCGATACCTCAACAACAGTCCGGTCTTTCACGCCAACCGAGTCGAAACGCCGACGATGCTCATCCAAGGCGACCAGGACTTCGAGGGCATCCAGCAGGCCGAAGAGTTCTTCAACGCCCTGCAGCGGTTAGGCAAGCGCGCCGAGCTCGTTCGATACGCCGGTGATGCCCACGCCATCGAGTCACCGGCTAACATTCGCGACATGTGGGAGCGAATCAGTGCGTGGCTTTCTACCACACTGGACGTGCAGCACGCGACGCACCCGGACAGCAGTCGAGCCGCCCCGAAGTGATCGGGACGGCTCGTGGCGGACATCGTGCCGATGTCCGCCGCTCGCTCGATGACCGGTGTGGACGGTGGCGGTGTTGGGCGCGTTAGACGCCGAAGCCGACGGTGCCGAACGGATCGCGCCCCGTCAGATCGGCCTCGACCGGGTGAACCAGGCCGCGCTCCGTCTGTTCGATCAGAGTCGCGCTGTGGCGAATTGCAGGCGCCTCGTAAGGCGTTTTGGTCGTAGACATTGTGACCCTCCTCAATTGTGTCGTACTACGGTTGAGATTTCAGCTGCGATTCATGCGTGGTGCTGGGACGACGTGCTACACACCGAAGCCCACGGCGCCGAACACGGAAAGCGGCGTCATGTCGGACTCGATGTTCTTAGCCAAGCGTTGCTTCGTTCTCACGACGAGATCGCCGCAACTGTGCAGCGCCGGCGCCTCGTAGGCCCGTGCAGTCTTGGACATCTGTGGCCTCCTGAATTGCGGGTTTAGGGTTGAAGTGCGAACTGTGAAGATGCTGCTGAGCTGATCCTGACACCGCCGGCCGTCCACCGGCCGGATCGTGCGAGCAACCAGACCTCCAGTGCGAATGCGCGAACGAGCGCGGCGCGAAGATGCGGAGCGCCGTTCACGCCATCTTGAATCGCCGATTTGAGCGCGGCGGAATCCACGATGCCGAGCTGTGCGATCTCGGCGCTATCAATTCCTTTCGTTAGGCGGGCATGCTCGTGCGCGAGCCACTGCGCGAACGCCGCGTCCACCGAGCCCTTTCCATGCCGTGTGCGGACGACCTCCGGCAAAATCCCGCGCATCGCCTCGCGCAGCACCCACTTTCGTGCGCACGGCTGCGCGCACATCGCCGGCGGAAACCCAAGCGACAGCTCCACCAGCGAGCGATCGAGAAAGGGATGGCGCTCCTCGACCACGTCTTGCATCACCGCGTGGAGCGCCAACACGTCCGGCATGCTCTCGATCGCGAGCAGAATGTCCGTCGCGTACTTGCGACCCAACGGACCGCGCGCCACGCGTGCGACGAACGAGCGTGCCTCGAGTCCGTATGCGCGACGCGTGGCAGGGAGGATCCACGGCGGCAGACACGCGGCGCCGAGCGATCGGCGCATGAACGGCGCCGGCAGCAGGGGGATCACGGCGTTGTGCCACAGCATCGCCCATGCCGACGCGCGGCCGACCACCGCCCACCGCGTGGCCTCCCGCATCGCCGCGCCTAACTTTCCGCGCGCCACCCAATCGGCGAGGAAGATGGCGCTGCCGCCCAGGTAGTGGTCGGATCCGTAGCCGGAGAGCAAGACGCTCCCGCCGGCGCGACGCACGGCGCGCGCCAAGCGTCGGTCGCGCGGGTACGCGAGGTAGGACGCTGTCGGCTGGTCGGTGATCGGCGGTGGGTCGTCGTCCTCCGGATCGCGCGCATCGTCAAGCAGTTGAATGTTAGGCACCTGCCATGCCGCGGCGACCGCGTTCACGTAGCGGCGCTCGTCGCCGCCGGTACCGTGGCGGTCGACCAGTGTGACGGTGCCGGCGAGATCGTGCGGTATCTCGCCGCGTTGGGCGAGGTGCGACGCCATGCTCGCCACCGACGACGAGTCGAGGCCGCCGGACAGCTCCGACCACGTGTCGCCCGCGCCGGCTCCCATCCGCGACCTCACGGCGGCAGCGAAGCGATGGCGGAACTCATCGACGCGGTCGCTCGCCGGACGCGGCTCCGCGTGTACATAGTGCTCGGCCGACCACCACTTGTGGAGGGACACGCGCCGATCCACACAGCGGAGAAAGTGCGCGGCCGGCACGGCCGACACGCCGCGATAAGGCGTCGCGCCCTCGAGCGGCGCGCACCCGGCAAGGAAGGCCGCAAGATATGCGCGGTCGTATTCGTCCTCTCGAAGCGCGAGGACGTCGGCGCGGGAGGCGAGCGCAATACCGCCCGGCAGCACGCGATAGTACAGCGCATCGACGCCGAATGCGTCTCGCGCCGCGAAGATCGTGTGATGCGCCGCATCGTACAGCGCGACGGCGAAGTCGCCCCGCAGTTGCCTAACGCCGGCATCATCCTGCGGCCACGCGTGCAGCACGCGCGCGAGATCCTGGGGCGGCCCATCGTCGTGCGGATCTCGATCCAGTCGGACGGTCCCGATCGCGACCCGATTGCCATCGCTCGCCACAGATGGGCGGCGCCCGGCGGTGTTGCCGGCCGTGAGTCCCCAGAAGCCCGGGTGCTCCACCTCCGTGGGGTCGAGGCCCAGGCGCACCGCGCCCACGGCGAGGGGCGCGCGCCAGAGCCTGGGAACCGCGCCGCCGCCGTAGCGGACGAGACAGCAGAAGAGGTTCACCGCGCGCCTAACGCGACGGGCGTGAACTGTTCGACGTGCTCGAGCACGTCGTTGAGCGGCGCGCCATGGCGCTCGATCCAGGCGTGCGCCGCGAACGGCGCCGCCTGGACGCCTAACCGAAACTCGGCGCGCGCGCCGGCGCGGCGCAGGCGCTGGTACAATACCAGCGAGCGCTCGAGGCACAGCGCGCGGCCGGGGTAGAGCGCCGCCGCGACCGCGACCACGTAGTCGAGACGGGCGACCACCGTATCATCGGCATCTCGCGGCGAAAATGTGGTGGCCGACCGTGCTTCGATCCGCCTGAACGTCTCGGCGAATCCGCGCCATCCGAGCGAGATCTTGACGGCCGCGATCGCGGCCATGCACGCCGCGACGTCGGCCAGCCGGACGCGCCTCGTTCCTAACGTGTGGGATTCGTCGATTGTGTTGGGCATCGCGCTTGCTCCGTCCTAACGCCTCGCCGCGTCGTGCGGCAGTGTGGAGGCATGGTAGGACGGGGACGACTGAGCTCGCGACCTTCCAACGCGCCGTATCTTCACGCGCCGAGCATGCGATGCAGAACCGCCCGCGTCGTTGACTAACGACGCGGGCGGCTGCGTGCGGCGTGGGAACCTGCTGTGTCCGTCAGGGATGTTTGGTGGTCACCGCGATTACGCCGTTCGCCGCTTTCGGGTCCGCGTACTTGGCCGCTGCTGTTGGGCCTTCGAGCACGTCGATGCTCTGGATCTCTTGCGGTGGCACCTGCGTCAGCACCGCTCGGCTGGCGGGTTTGCCATCGATGACCACGAGGCCGTCGAAGGGCACTTTCGCGTTCTGCTCCGGATTGTGCTGGGCCATCATCTTGTCGAGCATGATTTTCTCGCGCCTGGCCTGCGACGGGTCGAAGGTATACTTGCTGTGGGAGGCCCCTTGGTCCGCCGCGATCTTGAACGCCTTCTCCGCGTTCATCGTCACCATGTACTCGATTTTCTTCCGGAGCTCATGCTGGCGGATCGAATCGTCTTTCACAATAAATGGTGCGCCATTCACCTCGAGGGTCAAAGGTTCATACTGGCCGTCGATCATGCCGGCGACGCGCAACACCGTGGTATCTCCCGGCGCCACCAAGTTTGCGAGCGAGCTCAAGGCTGACGAATCCTTCATGATGCGCGCGGCTTGCGCGCCGGTGACTGACGTCGGCACGGGCGCATCGCAGGCGATCACAAACGCGACCAGCGCGGTGGCGGCCAGCGCGATGCGCCGAGCGTACGTCGAGTGACGATGATGCGGGGTCATGGCGATCAACCTCCGTTCCAAATTGGTGAGCGTTAGGCCAAGCACCGGAACGCCGGCGATCGGGGCCGGGTGTTTGGCGGAGAGATCAATGAGCAGGGCGCCGTAGCGCCGCGGAGCGACGCCGCGCCGCAACACGCGCGCGTCGCAATCCAGCTCCACGGCGAGCCTGAGGCGCGCGAGCATCCACCACACGGCGGGATGCCAGGGCACGAGCGCCGCTGCGGCCCACGCGAGGGTGAGGACGAGCGGATCGTGCGCGTAGAGATGCTCGCGCTCATGGTCGAGCACGAGTTGTCGCTCGCCGGCGGCGCGCGACACGAGCCACTCCGGCACGACGATCTCGGGCGTGAGGAGCCCGATCACGGCGGGGCCGGTGCGCGGCGTTAGGCGCACGTCGGTGCCGTCCAACGTGGCTTTCGGCCACGCGCGGCGTGCGCGAGCAAAGTGGGCGTGCACCGCGGCTAAGAGCGTGAGCAGCAGGATGCTCGCGGCAAGCCAGGACGCTGCCAGCCACCAATCGAATCGCCATGACCGCGCGACCGGCACGTGGGCGACCACGCGCTCGGCCGCATTGGCGACGAACCGGCGGGCCGTCACGAACGGTTGGGCGATGCGCTGCGTGAATGACGGCCGGGCCAACACGACGGTGCCCGACGCCGTGCCTGACACGCGAACCGCTTGGGATGCATCGGTGCTGACGCGAAGCGGCGCGGCGGCCGTGCCCACCACGGTGACGCAGAGCGCGGCCACCCAGATGCCGCGCGTGGCCCGGCCGCCTAACCGGAACGCCGAGTCGAGCGACGCGGCCGCGAGCGCGACCAACGATGCGAACACCAGGCCATAGAGAAGCGTCGCGATCGTCATGGCTTCTCCTTGAGCCGGTCGGCGAGCAAGCGGCGCATGCGCTCCAGCTCCTCGCGGCTCAGATCGCGATCGGACACGAGCTGCGCGAACATGCGCTCGGCCGATCCCTGGAAGATCGATTCGCGGATGCGCGTGAGGGCGCTGCCGCCCGCGCGTTCCGCTTTCACGGCCGGCGAATACCGATATGCGCGGCCTTTCGCCTGGTGCTTCACGTAGCCCTTCTCCTCGAGCGTCTGCAGGGCGGAGAGGACCGACGTGTAGGCGAGCTCTTCGCCGAGGGCGTCCCGGACTTCGGCGACCGTAGCCGATCCGAGTCGCCAGAGGACGCTCATGACGGCCAGCTCGCGCGGGGGAAAGTAGATCTCGTCCATGGTCTCTCTACGGAAGTTTCCGTAGGATACCATGGCGCGGCGCGGTTGTCAACTGCTTTTTCAGTAGTAAGGGGCCGAGTCAGCGCGCGTGAGGGCCGCCGGAGCATCGACTCGAGGCGCTTCGACAAAGGCTCAAAGGATGACTACACAATCCTTTGTTCCTATTCGGGGTCTTCGGGGATTCCGGGATTCGGCCTGACACGCGGCGGGATCGCTCCGCGTGCGTGAGTAAAGGCGGGAGCCGAGTGACTACGACATGGAACGCGGACAACGGCGAACACTGCCGGATCGAATCGATCGCTCCGAGGGTGGCACGCGCATCGGTCGTGACCATTCGG
>DATEHK010000040.1:0-9223 GCA_035279625.1 Gemmatimonadaceae bacterium | reverse complement strand
AAGGATCGCGCGGCTGCTCGTGGCGAGGTGAGCGTTGTTGTTTTTGAAACGGGCCAGATGGTCACGACCGATGCGCGTGCCAGGCCTCGGAGCGATCGACTCGATCCGGCAGTGTTCGCCGTTGTCCGCGTTCAATGGCGTCACCCGGCCCTCGCCTTTACTCACGCACGCGGAGCGATCCCGCCGATTGTCGCGCCGAATCCCGCGGTGACCGCGTCGCACCTCGAGCACAACGAGCTCTGGAGCTATCGCATCGCCAACGGCACATTGCTGCCAACACGGTACGGCACGTCGTCCGACGTCCAGCTCTGGAGCGCCACCGACCTCGCCGTGCAATACGCCCTCGCCATTTTGCCACGCTGAGCCCACGTGCAGCCCGTCACCCACCTCGCCGGTATCGACTACGTGATCATGGCCGCGTACTTCGCGGCCGTGTTGGGCGTAGGCTGGGGCCTCCGCCGCCTAACGAAAACGAGCACCGACTTTTTCCTGTCCGGCCGCTCGCTCGCGCCGTGGATCACGGGTCTCGCCTTCATCTCGGCGAACCTGGGCGCGCAGGAAGTGATCGGCATGGGCGCATCCGGTGCGAAGTATGGCATCGCCACCAGCCACTTCTATTGGATCGGCGCGATCCCGGCGATGGTGTTCGTCGGGCTCTTCATGATGCCGTTCTACTACGGCTCGCGCGCGCGGTCCGTGCCCGAGTATTTGCGCCTCCGCTTCGACGAGAAAACGCGCACGCTCAACGCCGCGACGTTCGCCGTGATGACGGTGTTCTCGTCCGGTGTCTCCATGTACGCCATGGGCCGCCTGCTCAACCTGCTCCTGGGCTGGAGTTTCGGCTGGAGCGTGTTCGTCTCGGCGATCATCGTGCTTTTTTACGTTCTGTTAGGCGGCCTCACGAGCGCGATCTATAACGAAGTCCTCCAGTTCTTCCTCATCGTGTTCGGCTTCGCTCCGTTAGTCGCACTCGGCCTCCACGCTGTGGGGGGATGGCACGGGCTAACGGAGCGCCTGGCAACCGTTGCCGCCACGCGCGGGCTGCCGGCCGACGCCTACACGCACAGTTGGTCCACGATGGGTAACGCATCGCAGAACCCCATCGGCGTCGAGTGGTTCGGCCTGGTGATGGGACTCGGCTTCGTGTTGTCGTTCGGGTACTGGTGCACCGACTTTCTCGTCGTGCAGCGCGCCATGGCCGCCGACTCGATGACCGCCGCGCGCCGCACGCCGCTCATCGCCGCCATCCCCAAGATGTTGTTTCCATTCCTGGTGATCTTGCCGGGCATGATCGCGCTCGTGCTCGCCGCGCCGCACGTCGCCGGCCACGTCTCCCAAGGTTTGATTCCCGCCAAGCTCGGCGCCAACGGCGCTCCGTTAGTCGACGGCGCCGGCCGGGTGATTCTGGACTACGACCTCGCCACGCCGATGATGCTCGTGCGGCTGTTCCCACCCGGCATGTTGGGCCTGGGCCTAACTGCCCTGTTGGCGTCGTTCATGTCGGGCATGGCCGGCAACACCACGGCGTTCAATACCGTGTGGACCTATGACATCTATCAGAGCCACATCCGGCCTGGCGCGTCGGACGCGCACTACTTGTGGATGGGCCGCGTCGCGACTGTGGGCGGCATCCTGCTCGCCATGCTCGCCGCGTACGTGGCGAACACGTTCAACAACATCATGGACTTGTTGCAGCTCGTCTTCGCGTTCGTGAACGCGCCGCTGTTCGCGACCTTCGCGCTCGGCATGTTCTGGAAGCGCACCACGGGGCACGGCGCATTCATCGGCTTGCTGGCCGGCACCGCCGCCGCCGCCGTGCACCACGGCCTCACGCTTCCGTTAGGCATGGCCGCCGGGCTCAAGGGCGGGTACCTGGGCGTCGTACATTACTACCCGAGCGAGCTCGCGCAGACGTTCTGGACCGCGATCGTCGCGTGGGTCACGTGCTTCGTCGTGACGATCGTCGTGAGTCTCGCCACCAGGCCGCGCGCCGAGGATGAGCTGCGTGGGCTGGTGTATTCGCTCACGCATAAGCCCCGCGGCGACGAGCTGGCATGGTATGCGCGACCGTGGGTATTGGCGGTCATCGTCCTAGTCCTAACGGCCGCGCTCAACCTAGCATTCTTCTGACCCTAGCATCACCGCAGGACGAAAGTCTGCAGCTGGGCGTTGCTTGTTGGCTGACAACCATCGCGACTGCCTTTGACAATATCTTCCGCGCTAACCTCGCTACTTTCCGAAGAGATGACTCCGGTGAGTCGCTAGCGCTGCAACCCCGTTTCGATTCGTGACACAGCCCATCCACTGGGTCGTCGCGCAAGAAACACAAACCGTTGGGCCTGAAGGCCGACGCTTGGTCGAACCTCCCCAACGATGACACGTACGTGGTTCGATCCAAGCCACGTGACCGGAGAGAAGATCATGAGACAAGCCTGTGCGGGCACTGATCCCTTTAGGACGTCCGTCGTATCGACGATTTGTACAGCCCGCCAATGCGACTGAAATTTACTAGGCCGAGGTCATCCAAACGCAGCTCGGCCGGTGAGGACGGCAGACCAGCGCGCGCTCGCGCCGACGTGTCGCCAAGAGCTGGGGTCGGTGATGAATGCAGGGTCCGCAACACAACTGGGGGCGCCTGCTGGCAGCCATCAGAACCCCGACTCAAGCTGTCCAACGAAGCTATCAGCGCTGCGGCTTCGTCACATACTGCAGCTTTGCAGCCAGGTAGTGCAAGCTTTGCGGGTCGCCTGCTGCCATTCTGCGCAGCGAGCGCGATTCCGCAAAGAAGGTACACGCCAATACCTATTGAAGCCAGGGCCCACCGCTGGATGACGCGGTCTTGTCTAACGGTCATGGCTGTTTGGGGAGTGCTCATTGAGAGGAATCTCCATTTTGCTTCGCATCTTGCTTGGTTTTTGTGGAGTCCACCCGGCAATTCGAGATGGCTTGTTCAAACTGCTGCTTCGTCACGTTCGTATTTGGCGCGTCGCTATCGTAGTTCTTATTCATCAGGTTCCTAGGGTCGCTCGCGTGGTCAAGGCCCATCACATGGCCAAACTCGTGAGCAGAGATCACCTCCAGCGCTTCGCTGCCGTACCCAGTTTGCACCTGCATCTGGCCGCCCTGTCCGCGACCAAACGAGCCGCCTAACCCACCAACGTCACCCTTCGTTTTCCCCGGAACAACAAACACGTCCACTCGCGGTGCATCGGTTGCGCCTAAGTTCATTTTTACACTGTAGCCGAACATCTTGCCGTGTGCCCAGTACGCTTTGATCCCATTCTTGACGCTAGTCATATCAGCAGGTGCGACGTTTCCCGCAAACTCCAGATTAGCGTCGATTGTGATGTCCTTGGACTTCCCCCGATTTTGTGGACACCTGGGTTAGCTGATTTGTTCTAACGTCGCTTCGTACTCCACTGGGGTGCGATAGCCGAGTGTTGAATGCCGTCGTTGACGATTGTACCAGATCTCGATGAACTCGAACACCGCGCGACTCGCCTCCGCTCGCGTCGCAAAGATGCCGTCGACGAGGAGTTCCTTGGTGAGCGTGGCGAAGAAACTCTCGACCACGGCGTTGATGCTCCTATGTTTGTCAAGCTGGCGTGGCGTGCGGGGCGTTGAGACACGCAGCGTGGAGCAGTTTGAAAATTTCGCGAGCGATGTAACGTTTGAGACAGCGCAGAATCTCGAGTTTCGTGCGACCCTCGGCCGTGCGTCGGGCCGCATATTTTTTGGTTTCCGCATGCATCCGCCAGCGCACGAACGCGATCACCCAGAGGGCTCGATTCGCGTCGCGATTGCCGCCACGGTTGAGACGATGTCGTTGTTGGCGCCCCGATGAGGCATCGAGAGGAGCCACGCCACAGAGCGCCGCAAACGAGCGCTCGTTGCGAAGGCGTTCGGGATTGTCGCCGGCGGCGACGAGGAGCGCCGACGCCACTTCGGGACCAATGCCCGGCTGCTTGAGGAGCGCAGGAGCGACCGCCTCGATGAGCTGCTTCAGGTACGTATCGAGTATGCGGATCTCGGCGTTCAACTGGGACCACCGCTCAGCGAGCCCGCGCAGAATGAGTCGGGTCACGCCTTCGAGGTCATGCGAAGCGAATCGCACGCGCCGAGCACGCGGCACCTGTTGGCGGTGGAAGAAGTTCACCACGTCGGCGATGCTGCGATCGCGCAGTTGCGCGCGCAGCGGCTCTGGGGCGCTCGCGATCACGGCGTGGAGTTGATTCGCTGCTCGCGTTCGCGCGTCGATGGCTGACCGTCGCTGGAGCCTAACGAGGCGGAGCATTTCCACCGCACCGTCCTGCGACTTCGGCAGGCGCTCAGATTCGTCCGCCAGGACCGCACGCGCCGCAGCTTCCGCATCGACCGCATCGGACTTGCCACGCTGCCGCCGCAGCTGTCGATTCGGGCGATTGACCTCGACGACACTAACGCCGCTGCGGCGAAGCGAGCGAGTCAGCCCAGTCCCGTAGGAGCTCGTGCCTTCGACACCAATGCGCAGCACGGTCCCGAATCCTTGCATCCAGCTCAAGAGCGCGTCGTAACCGGCGCCGGTCGTGGGGAAAGTTTCGGTCCCGAGCAGCCGCCCCGTGGACGTGAGGACAGCTGCGACGTGCGAGTCCTTGTGTGTATCAACGCCCCCTACGACATCCTGCAATGCGAAACGGCTCATGTGAATGTGATTAAATGAGTGAACTCAGGCGGTGATGCGGACAGGACAGTGATGGGCGGCTTGCGCAATTGCGCTCCTCGCACGCTCCGATGAGGTCACGGTCACCGCGGTGCGCGATGCACCCCCGACGGCTGTCGACGAATCAACGCAAAGACACCGCAAATGAGGAGAGCGGGTCGATCCCAAGCAGGGGTCAGGCAGCCGATCGAGACTGCAAGATGACAGGGCTAAGCTCACTATCCCAACAATCCGTCGGCAGATCACGTGCGACTTGCCCTCTGCTCACTGGCACGACTGGGCTGTCGGACACGTGATCACCTGAATCGTGACCGTGGTACCGCGCACCGTGAGCGCGCCGCTAACGGAGCCCTTCTTGAACCCGAGGGCGCCCATCTCCCTCGGTGAAGACTGTTCTCCCGCGCCCGCGAGCAGCGTATAACCCGCCTTTGGAAGCGCCTCGTGATAGAAGGTGTACACGGCATGACCGTCCACGCCCTTCCATTCGCAAATGACCTCGGGACCCATCACGGTCGGATGACACGCGCTCAGACCGGGTGCGAGCGGAAAGTCGGCCGGTAAGCCCGGCCCGGCGGTCATCGCGGTCACCACCAAAGCGGCGAGTAGCGCGATGATTCGAGGAAGCGAGATCGTCATAAGTCGGAACCTTGGGTGAGGGACGTGGGTCGCATTGCGGTTCAATTCGCGCGCGCCTCTCGTGTTGGCGGCGTCGCGAGGAAGAATCCGGTGTGACAGTTATCCCGACGTCGCCCAAACGTTATTTCGCCCGTTCACAAGACTCATCGCGCCTCCAGCTAACGACCCGGTAACGACGCGGTGACACGAGGCACCCACATTGGCTCCTCGCGAACCAAGAACCTCCCAATCGACACGAGGACCAGATGACCTCAGTCCGCACCGCGCGCTGCGCGATGACTCTAGCACTCGCCATCGGGCCAATGATGGCGGTCGCGCCGCACGCGACTGCGCAGCAGCGGGCTTCCGCCGCCGCTCCCTCCGAAGAGCTCCGCGACGGCGAGTGGATCTCGAAACACGTCGAGGTGGCGTTTGACTCGATCCCGTCGGGCTGGGTTGTGGAGCAGAATGTGATGGATCGCGCGTGGGTGACGCTCAGCATGCGCGGCACGAACTTCTACGCGTACGGCGGACCTGTGGCCCCGCGCACGTTCGCCTCGCGGTCCGATCCCGCCTCGCCGTTCTATCAGGCCTGGTTCGGCGTGTACGTCATTGCCGACAGCGCGGCCGCCCGACCGGACGTGCCCTTGCAACTCGGCGCGCTCGACCAGCGGTCTTGGCTCGGCGCGATGGGCGATCCACAACCCGCGTTCACGCTCACGCGAACGCAGGCGCGCGGGACCGTCGTCGTCGCGGGGACCACGCACCCACTCTACACCTACGATGCAACGACGCACAGCGACCTGAGCGACGGCGCGTCCCCGCTCGCCCAACACCTCGGCATGCCGGCGGAAGCGACGTGGCCCACGGGGCTCCTCTCGTTTCACGACATCGCCCTGCACGGATACTACACGTACTGGTACGACGCATCCCGCCGCCTAACCGTGATCGTGTACAGCGGCGCCTCGTCGTTCGACCAGTCCGGCACCATGCGCGACAACTTCCCGGCGCTCGATGCGGCGTTTCTGCAGATGATGCGCAACGTGCGGTTGCGGGATCGCGCGCCGGCAGCCGACTGAGCCGTTGACATGGGCCGGCCGCTTAGTTAGGCAGCCGGCTATGGCGCTAGGCGTTCCTGGGCTTCTTCGGCCGCTTGGGTCGCCTCGTGGATGTGCGTTCCATGTACGACCGCAGCACCGCATTCATTCGCGATTGATAGCGCGGCCCGGTTTCTCGAAAAAATGCCAGCACATCAGAGTCGACGCGCAGCGAAATCGGAACCTTGGCCGCCGGTAGCACCGGCACGGCGTCATCCCAAAAGTCAGCCGGCAGATGACGCAATTCTTCCGGCGACGACCGGGCGATCTCCGCCTCCGTCAGTCGACGCAACTTGGCCAGATCGGCACGCCCACGATACGGGCTCGAGCTAGCTCGGGAAGTGCTTGCCGTACGCTTCGCGCTCACGGCGGTTGCTCACGCGGGCCGAAATGATTCGTCGAACGACCTCGCCAGCCTCAGCCCGATCGGTGTAAACCACGGTGAGAGCGATCCCGTCGGTCATCCCGATGGCGATTCGTCTTACCTCAACGTAATCCTGGCGCGTGTCGATACGCTCGAGCGTCGGACCCACGACGATGCCGGCAGCAAATGCGAAGTCGAAACCTCGGTCCGCATAGTTCCGCTCGCTCTTCCCGGAGTCCCAAATGGAGCGCACCGATCGGATATACCATTGTATATACAAACACGCAAGGTCGCGAGCGCAGAGCTATCTCGCGTGCCCCGCCGCCCGCGGCCGGCGCATCGCACGCACCATCCCGCCCTTCCCACCGCCACAGTAAAACCGATCTGCCCCGTCGCTCTCGAGCCCCGACACCCCCACGCCCTTCGGCATATCGAGCCGCTCCAACACCTCGCCCGTCCGCGGATCGATTCGCCTAACGTCACTCTCCTCCCCTTCCCACGTGGCGTGCCACAACTCGCCATCCACCCACGTGACTCCGGTCACGAACCGGTTCGATTCGATGGTGCGCACTATCGCCCCGCTCTCGGGATCGATCTCGACGATCTTGCGCTCTCGATACTGCCCCACCCAGAGCGACCCTTCGGCCCACGCAAGCCCCGAATCGCCACCGCCCCCGGGCGCCGGAATCGTCGACACCACGCGGCCGGTGTGCGGATCGATCTTCTGAATGCGATCCTCGGCCAACTGATACAGGTGCTCGCCGTCGAACGCGCTCCCGGCATGCGCGGCCACATTTATCGAGCGCTTGGTCTTCCCGCTCTTCGGATCGAGCGCATTCAATTTGTCTCCGGACGCGAACCACACGTGCTCACCGTCGAACGTCACGCCGGCGACCTGCTCGACGCCCGGGAACGGGCCATACTCGCGGAGTACTTGGGCGGCTGATCGAGTCATATCTCCATCTTAGGCGTTCCGCGGCGAGCTGGGGAGTAACAATGACGTCGTGAAACCGGCTTCCGACTCACGAGCGCCATTTCGCGCCCTGCGCGAAGCCGCATCGCACGGCTGGCTAACGACAGAGTAACGGCGGGGCGACGCAAGTGGCTGCAGATTCGCGGCGGTTCACCGAAGACCCTGCGCGCACCGCCGTACTCACCATGCCGAATCTCAGGAGGAAGAACCGATATGACGGTCCACCTGCACGTCCTGCCCGCGACGATGGTCCTCGCTCTTGGCGCGCTACTCCCCGCCTGCTCAGCCACGCCGCGGGCCGATGCAGCAAGCGCGAACGCGGCGAGCGCGAACGCAGCAACCGATACCGCACGCGATTCGACCGGCGGGACCACGGTTACCTGCAAGCAGCTCACCAAAGAACAGGTCCAGCCGCTGATGGTGTACCCGATTACCGACGTCAAAGTGACGGCAGCGGGCACCGACGCCGAGGGACAGCAGTGCATCTTCGACGGCAACAATGGCGACGGCACGATCGACGTGATGGTGTTAGGCAAACCGGATGGTGTGCCGGCGTACGCCGCTTCAATAAAAGCGGAGTCCCACGGACCGGTCGACGTGCCGGGCGTGGGTGACAAGGCGAGCCGAGAGACCGGCGACGGCGAGATCAACGCGATCAAGGGAGACGTGTATTGCTCGGTGACAGTCGGCTCCAACGGCGACGTGCCCGGCATCGGCAAGCTCGAGCAGGCCGCGGGCGGCACGACGCATATCGCAGAGAGCGCGTACGCCGCGGAGGCCGCGGCGCTCGGCACACTTTGCAACCGCATCTATGGCAGCGGCAACACGACGCCCGACTTGAGTCCGATCACCGCCGCGGCCACGCGATCACACTAACGTCATCGACCTGTGGCCATCCGCCGCTCCATTGTTTCCGCTCCGACGAAGCACGCCGTGAGCGCTAACTATGGCGCGCGTGGAGAGCTTCCTCGCTCTGCCTCACATGACCACCTGGCCGTTTGTTTTCAAAAACAACAATACGCATCTCGCCACGAGCAGCCGCGCGCGGTTCCGCGCGCCGAGCGATCCTTGAGTTTCCTTCAGTTTCCTTGTCGTTATCCTTTCAACCAGAGCGAGGAAGCCCTCAACGCGCGCCATCGTGAGCCCTCATGTCGCGCTTCTATAGGAGTTCTGCTTCGAAGCTGATCGCCGTCCCGCGTGGAGGGCTTCCTCGCTCTGGTTGAAAGGATAACGACAAGGAAACTGAAGGAAACTCAAGGATCGCTCGGCTGCGCAGAACTGCGCGCGGCTGCTCGTGGCGAGATGAGCGTTTCTTGTTTTGAACAACAAAACGCCCGAATGGTCACGACCGATGCGCGTGCCACCCTCGGAGCGATCGATTCGATCCGGCAGTGTTCGCCGTTGTCCGCGTTCCATGTCGTAGTCACTCGGCTCCCGCCTTTACTCACGCACGCGGAGCGATCCCGCCGCGTGTC
>DATEHK010000039.1:0-2566 GCA_035279625.1 Gemmatimonadaceae bacterium | reverse complement strand
GCTGCTGCATCGTCCGGTGGACGCCGTCGTGCGGTTCGAGCAGGACGGCGAGGAGCGCCGGGTCGAAATCGTATTGCACGCGCCGCGGAAGCGCGCGCTCGTCGGCGCGGCGCGGAATCGCAACGCCGGCTCTGCGTTAGGCGAAGCCGCGCGCCGCGTGGAAGCGCAGATTCTGCGGCTCAAGCGGCCGGCGAGCTCGCGGCGCGTCCCCAAGGCCGGCGCGTGAGCAAGCCCCTGACGGTGGCTCGCCTGCTCGAGCTGCTGCGCGACACGCTGCAGCTCGAGCTGGTGGCCGACGGCGCCGGCCTGGATCGCGTGATCTCGGTGAACGAGGTCTCGAGTCCGGGTCTGGTGCTGGCGGGATTCGTGGAACGGTTTCCGGCCAAGCGCATGCAGGTGTTCGGCGAAACCGAGATCACGTATCTCTTGTCGCTGCCCGAGGACCGCCGCCGTCAGGTGCTGGAGCGCTTCTTCACGTTCGACGTCCCGTGCGCCGTGGTCACCAAAGGCCAGGACGTGCCTGGCGAAATGCAGGAGATCGCGGCCAGGCACGGTGTGGCTGTTTTGAAATCGAGTCTCAAGACCACCGAGTTTTATCGGCGCGTCAAACCTGCGTTAGACGAGGAGTTCGCGCCCAGCACCACGCTGCACGCGTCGTTGGCCGACGTGTACGGCGTGGGGCTGCTGTTCGTTGGGCGAAGCGGGATCGGCAAATCGGAGTGCGTGCTCGATCTCGTGGAGCGCGGGCACCGCCTGGTGGCCGACGACATCGTGATCGCGACGCGCCGCGGCAACGACGTGCTCATTGGGCGCGGACACGAGCTGCAGCGCCATCACATGGAGATCAGGGGCGTCGGCGTGATCGACATCCCGTCGATTTTCGGCATCCGGTCGGTGCGCCAACAGAAGCGCATCGAGGTAGTGGTGCAGCTCGAGCACTGGGATCAAGCGGACAACGTGGATCGCACAGGGCTCGACGGCGCGACGACGACCATTCTCGAGGTGCCGATCCCGCGCGTGGTGATTCCGCTCAATCCGGGCAAGAACATCACCGTGGTCGCCGAAGTCGTGGCGATGAATCATCTGCTGCGCTACAGCGGGATCAATGCCGCCGAAGCGTTCAACGAGCGGCTCATCGGCCGCATGCGCGCCGCATCGGATGTGCGGCAATACCTGGCTGAAGACGATGAATGACATGCCTAACCCGCCGACGCCGGCGGGGAGTAGTCCGAAAGCGATCGTCCTTGCGCACGGCAGCGTGGCCGACGCGCTGGTGTCGGCCGTCGATCTCATCACCGGGCGCGGCGACCGGTTCTCGCCGCTGTCCAACCAGGATCTGGGCGCGGCCGAGATCGATGCGCTCCTCCGCCAGCGCGTCGACGCGTTAGGCGCGCGTGTGATCTTCACCGATCTGCCGGCGGGCAGTTGCAACTTCGCGGCGTGCCGGCTGCTCAAGGACCGGCCGGGCCTCATCGTGGTGACCGGGGTCAATCTGCCGGCGCTGCTCCAGTTCGCGACGCGCGACACGGAATCCGATGCCGACGCGGTGGCCGCCGCGGTGGAGCGCGGCGGCAGCGCCTTGCGCGTGCTCACGGGCCGTCCCAGTGCCAATTGACCTCTACCGTATTGACGATCGCCTGATCCACGGACAGGTGATCGTCGGCTGGGGCCAGCCGATGGACCTGGGCTTCGTCGTGCTCGTCGACGACGAAGTCGCGGCGAGCGACTGGGAGCGCGAGCTGTACCGCATGGGCGTGCCGCCCGACGTGGCGCTGGACTTCGCGTCGGTGGACGACGCAGTGGCGCGCCTCGACGCGTGGCGCGCCGATCCGCGGCACGGCATTCTGGTCACCGGCGACATCGAGACGATGCGCCACCTAACGGAACGCGCGCCGGCGATCCGCGAGGTGAACGTAGGCGGCATTCATCACCGGCCCGGACGCACCGAGCGGCTGCGCTACCTGTTCCTGAGCGCCGAGGAGGAGCAATCCTTGCGCGCCATGGAAGCCCGCGGCGTGACGATCATCGTGCGCGACGTACCCTCGGCGCGCCCGCTCCGGTTAGGCGACCTCTCGGGCGCGGCGAAAACGGCATGATCGCGCTCGACGACCTCGTCCCGCTCACGCTCCTCGGCGCTCTGTTGGGCGCGGACGTCGTGAGCTTTCCGCAGGCGATGTTCTCGCGGCCCATCGTCGCCGCGACGTTGGGCGGCGCGCTGATGGGCAACGTCGCCGCGGGACTACTCACCGGCGCGGTGCTCGAGATGGTCGCCCTGGAAACGCTGCCCGTGGGCGCATCGCGCTACCCCGAATGGGGCTCGGCGGCGCTGGCCGGCGGCGCGATCGCGGCGTCCAGTCACGTGCTGCGGCCGGGCGCGATCATCGTGGGCGTGTTCATCGGTATCGCCACCTCGTGGGTGGGCGGGTGGAGCATGTACGCGCTCCGCCGGTTGAACGGCGTGTGGGCCGAGCGCGCGCTGCCGGCCATCGAGACCGGGTCGCGCCGCGCGGTGATGTCGCTTCAGCTCCGGGGCCTAACGGCAGACTTGCTCCGCGCCGCGATCCTC
>DATEHK010000038.1:0-13157 GCA_035279625.1 Gemmatimonadaceae bacterium | reverse complement strand
CGCTCGCGCGCGCCATCGACCGGTGCCTGCACCGCGATCCCGAGGGGCGGTTCCCGGGCGGCGAAGCGCTCGCCGAAGCGCTCGAGCCGGCGTCCATCGAGCGCAGCGAGCTGCCCATTCCGCTGCGCGCGTGGCTCACGACGCAGAATCCCGCGCGGACGCTGCTCGTGGCGTGGGCGGGAATTGCTGGCATGGCGACCGTCGTGAACCTGCACCGCGTCATCCACCTCGGCTATCTCATGGACCTGGGGAATCCGTGGTGGCGCGACGTGGCGGTGGCGGCCGGGCTAACGGCCGTTCCCGTGCTGACGCTGGCGGCCTTCCACCTCCGGCAAACATGGCGCGCCCTGCACGCCGGCTACTCGGTGGCCGATCTCCGTACGGCGCTCGCGCGCTGGCGCGAAATCCGTCGCGAAGAGATGGCGTTCGAGTCGACCGAGACGGCTATCGGCCCGCGGCTGTTGCGGTGGGCCACATGGGGGTCGATCGGCGCCGTCGCGGGCGTGTTCGTCACCGCGCTCGTCGTCGCCAACAACGGCGATACTCCGCGTGAGCTGGACGCGCTGTTCGAGACGCTGTTCAAGCTCACGCTCTGGCCTGCCGGCGGAACGTTGCTGCTCAGCAATGCACTCGGTGTGCGACTGCTGCCCAGGAGACTGCGGTCGACCATGATCGGGTTCGGTCGCAACATCTTTTGGAACTCGCGCTTCGGCGCCTGGGTGGGCGCGATGCTCGGCCGCGGCCGCACCGCGCCGCCGCAGCTGCTCAACCGCCCAACGGAAGCCGCGCTCGGTCTCGCGGCGAGCGAGCTGTTCGCGGCGCTGCCCACCGCGTATCGCCGCGACCTGCGCTCGCTCCCCGATCTCGTGCAGCGGCTGGAAGCGCGTGCGGTGCGCATTCGCGAACATGTCGACGACCTCACTCGCCTAACGGCAGACGCCGAGCGCGACCTGGCGCCGTCGGCGGATGGCCGCGCGCGCGACGCCATCGCCAGCCTCACCCAGCAGCGAGACGCCGCGCGTCAGGATCTCGCCCGGGCCATCGCCGCGCTGGAGTCCATCCGACTCGATCTCTTGCGGCTGCACGGCGGCGTCGATCGCGCCGACACGGTGACCAGCCTGCTCGACCAGGCGCGACGCGCCGAACATGACTTGCGGACGCTCATCGAGGCGCAACGCGAGGTCCACAAGATCGTCCCGGCACCGACACCGACGTCCTGAAGCCGCGATACGGTGCCTCGGCGGCACCGAGTTCCGTGGACCCTCCGCCTGACGCCGATGGCGCCCCGGCGGGCGAGCAGATCTATCGTCCTTGTGCCCGCTCACATAGTTCTTACCTCTTAACGAGGCAAAAACTCCGTGATGGCCCTCGCGACCGATAGCTGAGACCAGCGTGCGGACAACCATTCTCCTCTTCGGCCTCGTCTGCGGCGTCCTCATCGCCGTCCTGCAGCTCATCGAGTACCGTTTTCTGGTCGTCGAGCACTCGCTCCAGATTTACGGCGCCCTGGTCGCGATCCTGTTCGCCGCGATTGGAATCTGGCTCGGCCGCAAGATCGCCGGCGCGCGACACGCGTCCGATCCCATCAGCGCCGTTCGTCCCGCGGGGGCGTTCGTCGTGAACCGCGAGCGCATGGCAGCCTTGGGCATCACGCCCCGCGAGCACGAGATCCTCGAGCTCATCGCCCTAGGCCTGAGCAATCGCGAAATCGCCGAGAAGCTCTTCGTGAGCGAAAACACGGTGAAGACACACTCGCGGCGACTCTTCGACAAGTTGAACGCCAAGCGTCGAACGCAGGCGGTGCAATTCGCCAAGAACGAGGGATTGATCGCCTGAAAGCATGATTTTTCGATGCATCCGCGACAATCACCCGTTCGTGTGACGCGGAAAGCCCACCGGCCGGCCTACAATGGCGCGGACCCCAACTCGCGCCGGAGCGCAACGCACCATGAACAAGACCGTTCTGAAATTCGGCCTGATCGCCGGTGGCCTCATGTCCGCGATGATGAGCGTGTCAGCCGCGGTCGGATTCAAAGGTGGCGCGGTCGTCGGATATACGACGATGGTGCTCGCTTTTCTCTTTGTGTTCTTCGGCATCCGGTCATATCGCGACACGATCGGCGCGGGCTCCGTCGCGTTCGGTCGCGCTCTAGCGATCGGGACGCTCATCGCCGTGGTCGCGAGTGCCTGCTATACGGCGACCTGGGAAGTCATCTACTACTGGGTGGCCCCCGATTTCGCGGCGAAGTACGAGGAGTACGAGGTGGGGAAGGTGCAGGCGAGCGGGGCGAGCACCGCCGAAACGGCGAAGCAGATTGCCCACGTTCATCACCTCATGCAGGCGTACCGCAATCCGCTCGTCAACATCGCGATGACGATGCTCGAGCCGCTGCCGGTGGGGCTCGTCATGGCGTTCATCTCCGCGGCCATGTTGAGGCGGCGAGAGCAAGACAGCCCGACGCGCGCGCCGGTCGCCGGCGCCGCGACGTGACGACCCACGCGCGGCGGCGCCGGCCGCGTTCCTAACGCACGGATTTCGCTACGTGGCGCGCATCGCGATCGCCGGATCGATGCGCGCCGCGCGGCGCGCCGGCACCCAGCACGCGAAGACGCCGATGATGGCCATGAGCGCCGCGACGGCGACGAATGTCGCCGGGTCGTGCGGCGCCACGCCGAAGAGCAGTCCGCGCACGACGCCTGCCGCCGCGAATCCCAGGGCCACGCCTAACGCAAGGCCGCCGCCGAGCAGCATGCCGCCCTCGCGCAAGATCATCCGCTGCACGCGGGCGCTGTCCGCGCCCAGGCTCATGCGGATGCCGATCTCCTTGGTGCGGGCGCTCACCGAGAACACCAGGACGCCGGCGATTCCGACCGCCGCGATGATCACCGCCATCAGTCCGAACGATGTGATGAGGATGGCGTTGAGGCGTCGGGGCGACACGCTTTCATCCTTGATCTGCGCGACCGTCATCATTTTCTCGATCGGCGTGGACGGCGCGACGCGGCGCGCGATGCTCGTCGCCTGCGCCGCCAGCTGCGCAACGCCGCTGTCGGACCGAATGACCACAGTGTTGCCCATGGCCACTTCCTGGGCAAACGGCATGAACATCACACCGCGCGGCTCGGCATCCAATCCACCGTCGCGCGTGTCGCCCACCACCCCGACGACCGTGCGCCAGTCTCCGCTGATCGGCGTGAATCGCAAGACATCGCCGGTCCACGCGACGCGCTTGCCGATCGGATCTTCGTTCGGAAAGAGCTGGCGCGCGAGGGTCTGGTTGAGGATCACGACCCGTCCGATGCCGGGGCCGCCGCGATCGGTGGCCGCGAACGCGCGGCCTTCGACTAACGGAATCCCGGCGGCGCGGAAGTAGTCCGGGTCGGCCGTGCGATAGTCCGCGCGCGGCACCGCCTCGCCCACGCCTAACGCGCGGCCTTCCACCTTCACGTCGAGCTGGACCTGGCTGGCCTCGAGCGGCATCACCATCCCGACACCCACGGCCACCACGCCCGGAATCGCCAACGCTTCCTGCTTGATGCGCTCGTAGCCTTGCCTGGCCGCGGCGTCCTCGGCGCTCACGTCCTGGCCGCTCGACAACTTCGCGATCGGTAGCAACTGCAGGCGCATCGACAAGACCTGCTCGGTTTGCAGTCCCGTTCGCACGTCCGACAATCGAATCAGGGTTCGCGTGAGCAGACCGGCGCCGGCGAGCAGCACGACCGACACGGCGATTTGCGCCACGACGAGCGCCCGCTGCAGCCGCTGTTTGCTCGAGCTGCCGGTGCGGCGCGTGCCCGCCGAGATCCACGAGGCGACTGTGCGTTCACCGGGGAGCGAGGCCACGAGCGACAGCACCAGCGCCACCGAGACCGTCAGCACGAGCGTGAACGCCAGCACGACAGTATCGAGATGGATGTCGCGTGCCCGCGGCGACACGCGGCTGGCGAGCAGCGTCAAGAGACTCACGCCGCCGATCGCGATGGCCACGCCGGCGGCGGCCCCCAGGAACGCCAGCACCAGATTCTCCACCAGGAGCAGGCGCCGGAGCCTGAGCGACCCGGCGCCCAACGCGGCGCGCACCACCAGCTCCTGCTCGCGGCGCACGCCGCGCATGAGCGTCAGGTTCACGACGTTGGCCGTCGAGATGATCATGACGAACGCGGCCGCGGCCATGAGCAGCCACAGCGTTAGGCGGGCGTTTTCGCCCATCGCGTCCTTGAACGGCATGGCATCGACGCGATAGTGCGATCCGGGATCGTAGTCACTCTTGTTGGCCTGCTGCATGCGGCCATACGTCGTCGCGATCTGCGCGCGCGCCTGCGCGAGCGTGGCGCCCGGCGCCAGGCGGCCGACGATCTCCGTCATCCGATGCGTGCGGCCCAGCACCATTGTCGCGCTCAAATGGTGCGGGCTCACCACCATGTTGAGCAGCGCGTCGGCGCGGTCGGGGAAAAACGGCGCGGACTGCAGCACCCCGATCACGGTGACCGATCCCGTCTCCATCCGCACCTGCTTGCCGACGATGTTCGGGTCGCCGCGGAAGCGCTGGCGCCAGAACTCTTCGGTGAGCACCATCACCGGCGGCACGCCCGGCCCGTCATCCTCTTTGTTCATGACGCGGCCGAGGATGGGGGAGAGGCCCATCACCTGGAAGAAGTTGCCCGTGACGAGGCCGACGTCGATGCGCGCCGTGGGCGAGTATTGATCGCCCTCCAGCGTGAGCGACCACGGCGAGATTTCGGCGATCCCGCCTAACGCCGGCACGCCGGCGCGGAAGTCACGGACCTCGGGCACCGAGAACGAGATGTCGTGGCCGCTCGGGCCGTCCACGGATTGGCGGAGGTAGAGCAGGCGGTCGCCGCCGCGGTTGGGCAGCGGCTTGAGCAGCACGCCGCGCACGACGCTGAAGATCGCGGTGTTGGCGCCGATGCCTAACGCCAAGGTGATGACGACGACGATGGTGAAGGACGGGGCGTGGCGCAGCGACTTGACCGCATAACGGAGGTCGGCCGCGGCGTTCTCGAGCCACGGCACCCCGCGCTGGGCGCGCACCGACTCGGCGGCGATCGTGAGGCCGCCCGCCGCCATCATCGCCCGCCGCCGTGCCTCGTTAGGCGTAAGGCCCCGCCGCACCCACTCGGCCGTTTCCATCTCGAGATGCGACTCGAACTCCTCGCGGACCTCGGCATCGGTGTGATGCCCCGTGAACACGCCGCGCAAGCGCGCGAGCCAGGCGCGAACGAATCTCATGGTGTCTCCCCTTCGCGTGCGGGCGCGAGAAACGCCGCGATGAGATCGGCGGTGCGATGCCAGTCGCGGGCCTCACGCGAGAGTTGCTTGCGCCCGAAGGCGGTGAGCGTGTAATACTTGGCGCGTCGATTGTTCTCGGACTGTCGCCATTCCGCTTTGATGCACCCCTCCTGCTCGAGCTTGAGGAGGGCGGGGTAGAGGGTCCCGTAGTTGAGCGTGAGGCGGCCCTTGCTCGTGTCCTCGATGCGCCGGGCGATGCCGTACCCATGCAGGGGGCCGAGCACCTCGACGGTTCTCAGGATCATGAGGGCGAGCGTACCTTGCTGGACTTCGAGCTTTTCCGCCATCGGGCCGTCCTATGGGATACCAACATGACGCTACGATGGCCAGCCGAGTTTCGCAAGAGTGCGGGTCATCTACGTACCATGGCATCCTGGTGGGCATTCTTTGAGCGTTGGTCGAAGAAGCTCAATTCGGGCAGCCACATACGCGCGAGCAATCTCCATGCGGACTGATGTGATTCTGAAGCGATTCGAGCAGCCGGACGAAGTGCGGGAGCTCGTGAAGGGCCGGTTCGAGATCGTGCGAATCGGCGGGATGACCATCGGCCGGGCTACATACCAGCCCGGGTGGCGGTGGTCGGAACACGTGGGGCCGGGCATCGGTCGGACGCGATGTTCGGTCGAGCACGTCGGGTTAGTCATCTCGGGAACCGCTACGGCAGCGTTCGGTGATGGCCGCGTCATCGAGCTCGAGGCGGGAGCGTTGTTCTACATCCCGCCTGAGCCGCACGACAGTTGGGTGGTTGGAAACGTCCCCTATGTCTCGTTGCACTTCATGGGGGCGGACCACTACGCGCGCTGAGGCGCGCCGCCCGAGCCTAACGGAGCACCACCGCCGGTAGCGGTGACCGGCCACGGCCAGGCTCGCGGCGGCGTCGTGGGTCCGTAGCGCCTGCGCCCCGCAGCGAGTATGCTTGCCGGGCCCGACACCAAGGGGATTTCGTGTACACCCACACTCGCCGGGCGGCGGTGTGCCGGCGCGCAATACGCGGCGTGTCCGTTCTCGCCGCGCTTGGCGTGCTCATCGGTTGTCGTGGCACGGGCCAACGTGCGCCATCGATCGCCGGTGACTGGGACGTCGAAACCGCGATCGGCGCCACTCCCCATGCCGGCTACGAAGGCTGGCGGCGCACCGCGTTCGCGCACTTCGCCGCGGGCGACTCACAGTACGCGGGCTTCGTGAGAACCCGCACCGGCGCGCCGGTGCTCGACGTTAGGCACACCGATGTGCGCGCCGATTCGATCATCCTGGTCGGCGTGCACGACGACGCTCCGGCGACGCTCGCCGCTGCCTGGCACGGCGACACGCTGGTGGGTGTGCCGGCGTTCGGCGGTGCCGCCCCGTCCACGCGGTTCCGCTTCATCCGCCGCGCGACGCCGTTCGTGGTCGAGAAGCCGTATTCGCCGTGGCCGGGCCCGGTGTCCGACTCCCAGTACGCGGTGCACGAGGACACGCTGGTCTACATGAAAACCCGCGACGGCGCGCGGCTCGCCAACTACATCGCACGACCGGTCGGCGCGGGGCCCTTCGGCGTGGTGCTCCGGCGGACGCCGTACGAGCGCGTGTACCGCGCCGAGGGCGAGTTCTGGGCGTCGCACGGCTACATCTTCGTCGATCAATCGGTGCGCGACCGCGATCTGTCCGACGGCGACCTGAGCGCGTTCGGCGACTACGACAGCGACGTGCGCGATGGATACGATGCCGTCGAGTGGGCCGCCCGCCTAACGGGAGCCAACGGACGGGTGGGGCTCATCGGACACTCCGATGAAGGGCGCCTGGCGTGGGACGCCGCCGTGGCCGCGCCGCCGCACCTCGCGGCGATCGCACCCTCGGCCGCGACCGGCGATCCGTGGCGCATTTCCCCGTACCAGGACATGGTGTTCGCGCCGACCACCGTCGCGTGGACGTGCCTCATGCGCTCGCGCATGCTCGACCGGATTGCCGATCTCGACGTCGGCCCGGCCCTCATGCACCTGCCGATCAGCGACCTGCCCCAGCAACTCGGCTGCGGCCACGCGCCGATGTGGGATCGGTGGATCGCCCACCCGACGCGCGACGCCTACTGGCGCGAGCATTCGGTCACGACCACGATCGCGCGCGTGCGCGTCCCGGTGCTGCAGATCTCGGGCTGGTACGATGACTCGCGCGGCCCGATCGACTATACCGATGCGTTAGGCAAGGTCCCGGGGCATCCGGCTATCCGGTTGGTAATGGGCCCCGGCGCCCACAAAGGCATCGACTACGTCGCCGGCGAGTACGGCACGCAATCGCGCGTCGACAGGCACCGTCTTCAGCTGCGATGGTTCGACCACTGGCTGCTTGGCAAAGACAACGGCGTCGACCGCGAGCCGCCGGTGGACATCTTCGTCATCGGCGACAACGCGTGGCGGCATGAATCCTCGTGGCCGCTGGCGCGCCAGGTGCGCACCGCGTGGTACCTGTCCTCGGGCGGCCATGCGAATACGAGCCGGGGCGACGGCGTCATCGACACGCTCCCGCTTAACGGTGCGGCCGCCGACACGTTCACCTACGATCCCGCCGACCCGACGCCGTTCCTCATCGATTCGCGGGAGCTGGAGACATCGCTCAACGAAGACTACACGGCGCTCGATGCCTCGCGATCCGATGCGCTGGCGTTCACGTCGCCGCCACTCGCCAAACCGCTCGAGGCGACCGGGGAAATGTCGGCTGCGATTTGGGCGTCCACCAGCGCGAAGGATGCCGACTGGAACATCATGCTCCTCGATGTCGCGCCCAACGGGCGCGCCGAGCGCGTGCAAGACGGCGTGGTTCGCGCGCGATTCCGCGCCGGATTCGACCGGGCCGTGCCGGTGATCCCCGGCCGCGTCAAGCGATACGCCGTGGACTTGTGGTTCACATCGCGCGTGTTCGAGCCCGGCCACCGGATTCGCGTGACGGTGTCTTCGGCGCGGTTCCCCAAGTACGACCGGAACCTCGGCACCGGCGGCGACAACGAGCGCGACAGCACGTTCGTCGTCGCCCACCAGCGACTCGTGCACGACGCGGCGCATCCGTCGCACGTGGTGCTACCCGTGATCCCCCGTTAGGCGAGCGGCACGCGACATGGCGCCGACCACCCTCGGCCGTATCCTCGCCACGCTGCGCCGGTTCTACGGCGCGCCGGCGCGCCCGGTGACCCGGGACCCGTTCCGGCTCGTGTTGTGGGAGCAGGTCGGCTATCTGGCGACCGATGCCCAACGGAAAGTGGCGTACGATGCGCTCCAGGCCCGGGTCGGACTCGCGCCGGCCGACATCGCCGCCGCCCCGCACGCCACGCTGCGGGCGGTCACACGGTTAGGCGGCGCGATCGCGGCCGACGTACGGGCCAACCGGCTGCGCCAGTCGGCCGAGTTGGTGCTGCGGAAATGGAACGGCGATCTCGGCCAAGCGCTGCGCGTGCCGTATCCACAGGCGCGCAAGGCGATGGCGGAGTTCGCGATGATCGGCGAGCCGGGCGCGGACAAGATTCTCGTGTTCGCGGGGAAGGCGCGCCGCCTGCCGCTCGACTCCAACGGCCTTCGCGTGCTGAGCCGCATCGGACTCATCACCGCCGACAAGAACTACAGCCGGATGTACCGGCGCGCGCAGGAGGTGCTCGCGCCATCGCTGCCCAAGGGAGACGACGCGCTCATTGCCGCGTACGAGCTGCTGCGCCGCCATGGACAGGAATTATGCAAGACCAACGCGCCGGCGTGTCACCTCTGTCCCGTGCGCCCGTCGTGCGCGTACGTCAAGTAGCCAGATGCCCGGATTTGCCTGACGTTGCGATGTTCCGCCGTCCATTCTTCACCGTGGAGTCCATCATGTCTTTTCACGGCTGGATGCTGTCCAAGGAATTTCACCGGCTCCGACGACGGCGCGCGCTCCGAGCGCGCGGTGCGTCGCGCGGGGTCCTCGTATCCGATCGCGAGCCCGCAGTACAGCACCAGGTCGTTAGGCGGCCGCCGTGTCGTGGTCGATACAGCAGAAGACCGCCGACGGAGCGCCCAAGCACGTCCAGTGCGCGGCGATGGCTCGCTTCCGCGCGGTTGACGCGGTTCCCGTTCTGGGGCAGCGAGCTCCACGTCACGCTGCACGACGCCCCGGCGCACACGACGATCGGAATAAACGTCGTCGCGCTGGCGTTCATCGTCCTGTTGTGTTCGGCGCGACCAGCCGGCGCGTTTGCCACGCGCGCCTAACGCGGCGCCGGCCATCGCATGCGGCCAATCAGCCGCTCGATTTGCCGAGCGTGCCGCGCCACGTGGACCGCGTGGATGCGGAATCCGTCGCCCAGATTCATTTTGGGCGCCCACGATGGGAGCGCAGCCGATGGAATGCGCAATGCGCGCCAGTCGAGCTCGCCGGCCTCGTCCAAGTCTCGAATGAAACGCTGTTCGCCCGCGAAAAACGCGTCGACCACCCCCGCGCGCGGCGTCGGGCCGGGCTGAAACACCTTGGGACCCTTGAGCGGTTTGGGATTGCTCAGCGACGACGCGATCAACCCGCCGATGAACGACGACCTCCATTCGCGGTTCGCCGCCGCGGCATCCTTCGGGGCCGAGCGCAGGACGTCGGTGGCCGGCGCCTCGGTGAGATCGCCCGCGATGCACAGATGCTCGAGCACCTGTCCGACGCTCCATCCGTTAGGCTCGGGGTGCGCGTCGAGCGCCGCCGGCGCGAGCGGACGGAGCAGCGTCGCGATCCGGTCGCGCGCCGCGACGATCTGCGTACCAAGTTCCGCTTGAAGGTCCCGCTGGATCATGCGCATAGGGCTGGCCTTCCTCGTCGACGGGGACGAAGGTTGATTACAGAGGAGCTTACCATGGACGCGGCCGGCCCGCATCTTTGACAGTGCGGCGCCGTCGCGCCGCGGGAGGACACGCTCATGGCTACCGTCACCGCACACGGCGCGGCCGACACCGCGATCCGGTCCGTCGCGCCGACGTTTCTCGTCTCCGATGTCGCGGCCACCGTCGAGTGGTACCGCGAGCGCCTCGGCTTCCGCCTGGCCGGTCGCGCGCCTAACCACCCGCCGTTCGTGTACGCGAGCATCGTGCGCGGACCCGCCGAGCTCATGGTGCTCTCGCTTCCGGGCTACGAGAAGCCGGACTTGCGCGCGTTGCGACCGGTCGGACTCTGGGACGCGTACATTCGCGTCGACGGCGTCACGGCGCTCTACCACACCGTCGAAGGCCAGCCGTTCGTGCAGATGCCGCTCACACGCCAGCCGTACGACGATTGGGAATTCGAAGTCCGCGACCCCAACGGCTACGTGCTCGTGTTCGGCGGCGCCGCCTAACCGCGTGGCGCGATGACCGATCCCACACCATCGTTCGAGTCGGCCAGCGTTGCGGCGATCCTGGCGCAGAAGAGCCGCGAGGACAAGAGCGCCTTGCTCGATGATCTCGTCGTGATGTTGGCCGAGGTCGTGCCCGGCGTGCAGGTGGAGCGCGGGCTGTTGCGGCGCCAGGTCACCGCGCTGCGGCTGCCGATTGGCACCCACATTTACGTGATCAAACGCAGCGCGAACGGCACCTTCGAAACCAGCTGCCAGCAGCAGGTGCGCGGTGTCGTCATCCGCACCGACCCGATGGAGATCGACGCCTTCCTCGTAGAGTTAGGCAACGCGCTCGACGCCGAATTGCGGCGCACCGAGCGCGGCCGCGACGCCATCCGCGCGTGGCTGCACGACACCAATTCGTAAGTCACCGGAGACCACACCACCATGCCCGACTACGTTCCAGGCTCCGTCGCCAACCTCCCCCAAGGCGCCGAACAGCGCCTCCGCGCGATGCGCGGCACGGGCGACCGGCCGGCCTTCTTCACCAGCGACCTCTCGGTCGACGAATTCCTCCTCATCGAGCACGCCGGGTTCGAAGCGTTAGGCCTCGTCCTCGGCTCCTGCATCTATCACGTGGGATTCCAGTGGCAGAAGTGGAGCGTGAGCCAGGAGCTGCCCATACTCACGCGCGCCATGTACGACGCGCGCGAGCTGGCCATGACCCGTATGGAAGAAGAGGCCGATCTGTTAGGCGCCGACGGCATCGTCGGCGTGCGCCTCGTGTTCAAGCAATATGCGATGGACGAAGGCGTGCTCGAGTTTCAAGCGGTGGGCACGGCGATCCGGCATCGCGAACACGCCGGCAGCATGCGCACCAAGGACAATCGGCCGTTCACGTCGGACCTGAGCGGCCAGGATTTGTGGAAGCTCGTGCGCGGCGGCTATCGCCCCGTGAGCCTGGCGATGGGCGCCTGCGTTTATCACATCGCCCATCTGAGCTTCATGCAGGCGCTCAAGCAAGTGGGACGCAACCAGGAGATGACCATCTACACCGAGGCGACCTACGCGGCCCGCGAGATGGCGCTCGAGCGCATGCAGGCCGAAGCGGCGGCGCGCGGCGGCGTCGGAGTAGTCGGCGCGCGCGTCGAAGAATCAAATTGGGGATGGGGCTCGAACGCGATCGAGTTCTTCGCGGTGGGCACCGCCGTGGCGCCGATCGCCGGCGCCCCGCAAAGCGACGAGCTTCAAGCCGTCCAACGCGTCGTCACCTTCGACAGCACGTCGTGATGCACACCGATCGTATCGCCGTATGCCGCCTCGCGACCCTCGCCGCGGCCTTCAGCCTGACCGCAGCTCCATGCCTAACGGCGCAGGATTCCGGCCCCGCCAACCCCACCTTCGTCAACGGCATGGCGCAGGTCGTGCCCGCCTTCGCCGATTCCACGATGTGGATTCGCCAGGACCTCTGGGTCGAGACCGGCTTCGACAGCGATCACGACGGGAAGCCCGATCGCGTCCACGTGGACGTCACCCGCCCGCGACAAACGGACACCAATGGCCTCAAGGTGTCGGTGATCTATGGGTCGAGTCCGTACTATGCCGGCGTGTCGCGCGACCAGGTCGATTGGGATGTACGCCAGGAGCTCAATGCCCAACCGAAACCGCGCGGCCACATGGAGCCGGCGCCGTACGATGGCACGCGCACGCGCATCTCGAACGCCATGGTGAACGAGTGGGTGCCCCGCGGGTTCGCGGTCGTTCACTCGGAAGCGCCAGGCACCGGCCGCTCGCAGGGATGCCCAACGGTGGGCGATACCCCCGAGCGCACGGCCATGAAGTATGTGGTCGACTGGCTCAACGGGCGCGCCACAGGCTACACCACCGAGACGGGTTCCGATGAAGTGAAGGCGACCTGGTCCACCGGGAAAGTCGGGATGATGGGCACCTCGTACGAAGGCACGCTGCCGCTCGCCGCGGCGACGACCGGCGTCGAAGGCCTCGAGGTGGTGATCCCCGTTTCGCCTAATACATCGTACTACCACTACTATCGGTCCAACGGATTGGTGCGCTCGCCCGGCGGCTACCTGGGCGAGGACGTCGACGTCCTCTACGACTTCATCGCCAGCGGCGATACGGCCGAACGCGCCACGTGCGAGCGGCTGTACGAGCACGGCATGTTCGCCGGGCCTAACGGAAAGGACCGCGTCACCGGCGACTACAACGACTTCTGGGCCAAGCGCGACCTGCTGCCGTTCGTGAAGCACATCAAAGCCGCGGTCCTCCTGGCGCACGGCCTCAACGACTACAACGTGGTCCCCGAGCACAGCGTCCGTATCTACAACGAAATGAAGAAGGACGGACTGCCGGTCGCGCTATACCTGCATCAGGGAGGACACGGTGGCAATCCGCCGGCCGACATGGTGAACCGGTGGTTCAGCCACTACTTGTACGGGGTCGACAACGGAGTCGAGAAGGATCCGCCCGTGTGGATCGTCGAGGACTCCTCGGCGCAGGCGCCGGACCCGATCATCGCCGCGGCCAAAGCCGCTGAAGATTCCG
>DATEHK010000037.1:0-9565 GCA_035279625.1 Gemmatimonadaceae bacterium | reverse complement strand
CGATTTCGGCGATTCGGTGGCCCGTGGCACCATCGTGCGCCCGGCGCGCATCGTGTCGCTCAGTCCGGCTACGACCGAGCTCTTGTTCGCGATCGGCGCCGGATCCCGTGTCGTTGGGCGGACGCACTGGGATTTGTCGCCCGATTCGGCGCGGCTGGTGCCTGATCTTGGCGCGGGCCTGAGGCCCAACGTCGAGGCGGTGCTGGCGGCGCACCCCGACCTCGTCGTGTTGTACGCGAGCCGCGACGATCGCTCGGCGGCGGCGCAATTGCGCGCCGCCGGCGTGGATGTGCTGGCGCTGCGCACGGACCGGATCGCCGATTTTCGCCGCGCGGCCCTTCTGTTAGGCAGGGCCACGGGTGAGGAGGCGCGCGCCCAGCTGTGCGTGGACACGGTGGACCAGGCGCTGGCGCGGGTGCGCGCGGCGACCGCGTCGCTGCCGCATCCCACTGTGTTCTGGCACATCTGGGACGAGCCCGTGATCACCGTTGGGCGCGGCAGCTTTCAGAGCGAATTGTTGGAGATCGCCGGCGCGCGCAACATCTACGACGACGATCCGCGTCCGTCGCCGCAGGTGTCGCTCGAGGACATCGTGCGGCGGAATCCCGATCTCGTTCTCGCCGGGCCGGATGGCGCGGCGCGGATCCGGTCGAGCCCGGGGTGGCAGGCGGTGCCCGCGGTGCGGCGGGGGAAGATCGTGGTCGTGGATACGTCGCTCGTTGGGCGGCCGTCGGTGCAGTTAGGCCAGGCCGCACGGGAGCTGGCGCGGCTGCTCCATCCGGGAGCCGTGCCCTGATGCGCCGGCTGTTCTGGCCGCTCGCCATCGTGGCGCTAGTCGTGCTCGTCGTGGCCGGCGTGGTGTGGGGCGCGGTTCCGCTCTCGTTCGCCGCCATCGGTGCGGCGGTGATGGGCCGCGGCGATCCGAACACGGTGGCCATCGTGCGCGCGCTGCGGTTGCCGCGGGTGGCGCTGGCGGTGCTCGTCGGCGCCGCGTTGGGCATGTCCGGCGGGGCGCTCCAGGGGTCGCTGCGCAACGCGCTGGCGGAGCCGTATCTGTTGGGCGTGTCCGGGGGCGCGGCGGTGGGCGCGGTGATCGTGGTGTCGCTGGGCATCGCGTCGCCCTTCGTGTTACCGTTAGGCGCGTTCGCCGGCGCGGCGCTGGCCATCGTGGCCGCGATCGGCGTGGCGCGCGCGGCCGGCGGGCGCGCCGATCCGCGCGTGCTGCTCATGGCCGGCGTGGTGATCGGGGCGTTCGCCAACGCGGCGATCATGGTACTGTTGGCCGACGCGCCTGCCGACACGGTGCGCGGCGCCCTGTGGTGGATGATGGGTTCGGTGGCGGGCGCCGACTGGACGCAGGTGGGCTGGCTGGCCCTGTACACTGCGTTAGGCGGCGCGGCGCTTCTGGCGATGGGGCGGGACATCGACCTGCTCGCGTTAGGCGAAGAGAATGCCGCCGGCCTGGGCGTGGACGCCGAGCGAGCCGGGCGGCGGGTGTATCTGGTGAGCTCGCTGTTGGCCGCCGCGACCGTGGCCGCGGCCGGGCTCGTGGGGTTCGTGGGGCTCGTGGTGCCGCACATGGTGCGCGCGGCGGGCGTTCGGCGGCACCGGCCGCTGCTCGCCGGATCGGCGGTGCTCGGCGCCGCGCTGGTGGTGAGCGCCGATCTGGTGGCGCGCGTCGCGCACCCGCCGGCCGACCTTCCGTTGGGCGCGGTCACCGCCATCGTGGGCGTGCCGTTCTTTCTCATTCAACTCAAGCGGTTCGCATGATCCGCTTCAGCGATGTGGTGGTGCGGTATCCGCGGGCCGAGCGGCCGGCGGTGGACGGAGTGTCGTTCGAGGCGGGGCGGGGGGCCATCACCGCGCTCGTGGGGCCGAACGGCAGCGGGAAGAGCACGCTGGTGGGCGCGCTCCTGCGATTGCAGGAGCGCGCCGGGGGCACGATCGCCATCGAGGGCGCGTCGCTCGACGCGCTCGACCGGCGCGCCTTCGCCCGGCGCGTGGCGGTGGTGACGCAGCGGGAGGCGCTGGTGTTCCCGCTGCCGGTGCGGGAATACGTGGCGTTAGGCAGGTATCCGCACGAGGGCGCGTGGCGCGCCGCCGGCCCGGCCGATGACGCGGCCATAGGCCGCGCCATCGGCCTGGCCGGCGTCGAGCCGTTGGCGGACCGTCGCACGCACGAGCTCTCGGGCGGCGAGTGGCAGCGCGTGCGCATCGCGCGCGCGCTGGCGCAAGGCGGTGAAGCGCTGGTGCTCGACGAACCCACCACATTCCTCGACATCGCGCACGAGATGGCGATGTTCGAGCTCTTCTCGCGTTTGGCGCACGACGGCATGGCGGTGCTGCTCGTGAGCCATCAGCTCAATCTCGTGGCGCGGTTTGCCGACCAGATGGTGCTGCTCGACAAAGGTCGCGTGGCCGCGGCGGGCGCGCCGTCGGCGGTGATGCAGGCCTCGGTGCTCGAGCCGGTGTACGACTGGCCTCTCGTGGTGACCCATGATCCGGCGGTAGGTGCGCCGGCGTTGCTTCCGCTTCGCGGGCGCGGACCATGAGCAGCGCGTGGAGGGGTTCTTCGCTCTGTGTGAACGGATCAAATCTGATGACCGCACGGATAACGCGGATCGCTCGGATGCTCGGCGCCAGGGGCATCGACACTGGTGAGACAATGACTTGTTGTTTTTCAGGGTCTTCGGGGAGTTTCGGGATTCGGCGCGACAATCGGCGGGATCGCTCTGCGTGCGTGAGTAAGGGCGGGGGCCGAGTGACTACGCCATTGCACGCGGACACGGCGAACACTGCCGGATCGAATCGATCGCTCCGCGGCCTCGCACGCGCATCGGTCGTGACCATCTGGCCGTTCTGTTTTGCAAAAAAGAACACCGCTCATCTCGCCACGAGCAGCCGCGCGCGGTTTCCGCGCCGCCGACCGATCCCTCAGTTTCCTTTTCGTTATCCCTGTGACAGAGCGAGGAAGCCCTCCACGCGCGCCATCGCGAGCCCAAATGTCGTACTTCCAGCGGAGTTCTGCTTCGAGGCTGATCTCCGTCCTGCGTGGAGGGCTTCCTCGCTCTGGTTCACAGGATAACGAAAAGGAAACTGGAAGGATCGCTCGGCGGCGCGAGGCGAAGTGCGATCACTGTGGTGAGAGCAGCTTGTTCTTTGGAAAAAACAGCACAGCGGTGTCGTTGCCGATGCGAGCGACGTCGCCGCCGTCCCGAAATTCCCGGAAGAACCGTTTTTCAACAAGAAAAGTCCGGCTTTGTCCGGTCGTGTCCGGATTTGTCCGCTACCACCTCGTGGTACTCCGAGATCAGTCGCAGCGGAAGAGCGAGATGGTGTACGCTCGACGCATCTCTCGGACGCGCCCCCGGCGCGGGCGTTAGGCTCTACGAAGGTGATAGCGGACAAGGCTGGACACGAACGGACACGGCAAGAGCTTGTTGGGAAAAACAGCCAAAGGCCACCACGTTACTCGAGGAATCGCACGTGCGTACATCCATTTGTCTTGGTTTCATCGCGGCCGCCGGAGTCCTGTTGCCTAACGCAAGCGTCGCGCAGCAATCGGCGAGCGACACGGCGACGCTCACACCCGTCGTCATCACGGCGACGCGTGTCGACGTAAAACCTGTCGCGCCGCTGGCGAGCACCACCGTCATCTCGGGGGCCGACCTTCGCGCGCGGGGCATCGCGACGCTCAAGGACGCGTTGGCGGGTGTGCCGGGCGTGTTCGCGCCGCAGAGCGGGTCGTTCGGTGCGCAGACGTCGCTCTTTCTGCGCGGTGGCGAGAGCGACTACACCGAGATTCTCGTGGACGGCGTGCCGGTGAACGATCCGGGCGGCGCCATCGATCTCGCGAACCTGACCACCGACAACATCGACCGCATCGAGATCGTGCGCGGTCCGACGAGCGTCCTGTACGGGTCCAACGCCGTCACAGGTGTGATTCAGATCTTCACGCGCACGGGCGCCGGCGCCGGCGCGCCCGGCCAGTTCTCGTTAGGCGCGGACGGCGGCACGTACGGCACGTCCAACGCGACGGCCTCCTTCGCCGGCGGCGACGCCGGGTTGGGCGGCTCGGCCTCGGTGGCGCGACATCGCACCGACGGCATCTACGCGTTCAACAGCTCCGATCGGAACGACATCTACAGCGGGCAATTTCACCTCGCGCCCGACGCCGCGACGACCGTGCGTCTCATGCTGCGTGACGAGGATGCCGGCGCGCACATCCCGACCAATTTCTACGGCGCCGTGGTGGACAGCAATCAGTTCCATCTCGAGCATCGCTTCCTGGGCTCGCTGGCCGCCGACCGACGCCTAACGGGCCGCCTCACGGCACGCGTCCAGCTCGCGGCGAGCGATGAGCACGACGAGTCGGCCGACCTGCCCGACACGCCCGGCGAGCAGTGCGGCTTCTGCTTCACCACGCAGAGCGGTCTCTACCGCCGCAGCGCCGACGCGCGGCTCGATTTCGCTGCCGCGTCGTGGGCCGCGCTCACCGCCGGCGCCACCGCCGAGCAGCAGCGCGCGAGGGAATCGGGCTCGGACCCGCTCCAGCGCACGCTGCACGCGTATTACGCCCAGGCGTTAGGCAACCTGGGCCGTGCGCTCTCGTACACCGCCGGTGTGCGTGTGGATGACAACAGCCAGTTCGGCACCTTCACTACGTATCGATTGGCCGCCGGCTACGTACTGGCGCCCGGCACCAAGGTGCACGCGTCGGTGGGCAACGCGTTCAAGGAGCCGACGTTCGACCAGACCACGTCGCATGCCGCGTTCGCGCGCGGCAATCCCGATTTGCGGCCCGAGCGCTCGCAGAGCTGGGAAGCGGGTCTCGATCAAGATATTGCGCACGGCGCGGTGGTTCTCTCGGCGACGTACTTTGCCCAACGCTTCCGCGACATGATTCAGTACGACGGCAACTCGCCCGACACGACATTGCCTAACTACTTCAATCTCGTCGGCGCCACCGCTGACGGCCTCGAGCTCGGCGCGCGCAGCGGCACGTGGCAGGGCTTCTCACTCGCCGCCGCCTACACGTGGCAACACACGCGCGTCACCGATGCCGGCGTGGACGCCGGCCCCGGTGCCACGTTCGTCGACGGCCAGCGTCTCCTTCGCCGCCCAACGAACCTCGCCAACGCCACGCTCGCGTTCCGCCCCTCATCACGCGGCGCCGTGTTTGCGACGGCGACGTACGTCGGCAACCGCGTGGACATCGACTTCCTGAACTTCGTTCGCGTCGAGGCGCCGTCGTACACCCTCTACGATTTGGCGGGAGAGCTGACTGTGTTCGAGGCCAACGGCGCGACGCCCGCGCTCACGCTCACGGGCCGCATCGCGAACCTGTTCGGCACTCGCTACGAATCGATCTTCGGATATCGCGCGCCGGGAATGGCGGTGGATGTGGGGGCACGGCTGACGTGGGGGAAACGCTGAGTTCAGGGAAGCGCTGCCTGAAAACAGGGAAGCGCTGCCTGACGGCAGCTTAGGGAATGGGGAAAAGGGATCAGGGAAAACAGAACGAGGTTTGGGGTAGCATCTCGCACTCGCCCCTTTCCCTTTTCCCCACGACGCCGCCAGGCGTCGCTTCCCCAAGCGCCAGCGCTTCCCCAGATTTCGCCATGCTCCTCTCCACCGACGCAATCGTCCTCCACTGCTTCGAATATTCCGAGACGTCCGTGATCGTGCGGCTCGTCACGCGCGATGCGGGGGTGCAGGCGGCAATGGCGCGGGGGGCGAGGAGGGCGAAGAGTCGATTCGGGACGGCGCTCGATTTGTTCGCGCAGGGTGCGGCGCAGATTCACATGAAAGAAGGGCGGGACCTGCAAACCCTCGGCGCCTTCGACGTTGCGAAATCGCGCGCGGGGATCGGGGGCGACCTCGGAAGGTTTGCGAGCGCGTCGGCGGTGGTGGAGCTGGTGCTGCGGTTCGGCGCGGCGGACGAGACCAACGAAGAGATGTTCGACGCCGTCGCGGAGTCGCTCGACCGGATCGCGGCGGCCGAGCCGGCGAGGGCGGGGGAGGCCGGACTCGCCGGGGCGTGGCGGCTCGTGTCCCAGTTAGGCTTTGCGCCGTCGCTCATCGTGTGCGCGGTGTGTCACGACGAAATCCAGGACAGTGCGTCGGCGCCGTTCAGCCATACTGCGGGCGGCGTGGTGTGCCGGTCGTGCTCGCGGCAGTATCCCGGCGCGCGCGCGCTGCCGCCTAACGCGCGGGCGGCGGTGGGTGCCTGGTGCGACACCGGGCGCAACGACGCGGCGCCGCTCGCGTCGCGCGACCTGCGCGCGCACCAGCGCCTGCTGCGCGAGTTCCTCCAGCAACACGTTGCCGACGGCCGCGCACTCACCGCCTTCGACGTGTGGGAGCTGGGCGCCTGGAGCTCGGTGTGATTGTAGGCACCGCGGGTCACGTCGATCACGGCAAAACCGCGCTCGTCAAAGCGCTCACCGGCGTCGACACCGATCGGCTGGCCGAGGAGAAGCGCCGCGGCATCACGATCGACCTGGGCTTCGCTCCGTTGGACCTGGGCGCGGACGGTGTGTTGGGCGTCGTTGACGTACCGGGCCACGAAGCGTTCGTGCGCAACATGCTCGCGGGCGCCACGGGCGTCGATCTGGTGCTGCTCGTGATCGCGGCGGACGAAGGCGTGATGCCGCAGACGCGCGAGCATCTGGCCATCCTCGATCTGTTAGGCGTGCGCGGCGGCGTCATCGCGCTCACCAAATGCGATCTCGTGGATGACGACTGGTTGGCCCTGGTGCGCGAGGACGTCGAGGCGCTGGTTTCCGGTACGCCGCTCCAAGGCGCGCCCATGGTGCCGACTTCGGTGATCTCGAGTCGCGGACTGGATGAGCTGCGAAGCACGCTCGCGCGCGCGGTGCGCGCGCTGCCGGCACGCGATGCCGCGGACCTCTTTCGCCTGCCCATCGACCGCGCGTTCAGCGTGCGCGGCACCGGCACCGTGGTCACGGGCACCGTGTGGAGCGGACGCCTCGAGCGCGACGCGGCGGTGCGCGTGCTGCCGTCGGGCGCCCAGGCGCGCGTCCGCAACATCGAGTCGCACGGCGCCAGCGTGAGCGCGGCGATGCCCGGCACGCGCACGGCCATCGCGCTCGCGGGCGTCGGCGTCTCGGAGTTAGGCAGGGGCAGCGTGCTGGTGGCAAACGATGCGTGGACCGCGTCCCCCGTGCTCCTGGCCCAGGTCGCGCTTCTCCCGGACGCGCCGCTCGCGCTCGGGCCGCGCACCTCGGTGCGGTTTCACCTGGGCACGGTGGAGGTGGGCGCGCGCATCGTGGCCGCCGGCGGCGCGCTGGCGCCCGGTGCTCGCAAACACGCGCGCGTCGTGCTCGATGCGCCCATCGTGGCGCGCGCGGGCGATCGGTTCGTGCTGCGGAGCGCGTCGCCGCTCGCGACGATTGGCGGCGGCGTGGTGGCCGACCCGGCACCCGTGCAGCGCCGCCCGCGTCCCTGGACCTCCGATGCCGCGACGCCGGCACTTCGCCTGGCCCAGGTCCTCGACCACGCCGGTCCGTTAGGCGTGTCGATCGCGTCGCTGCCTGTGCGTGTGGGCGCGCATCCGGACCACGTGGCGCAGCTGGTGGCCGCCGCGTCCCAGGCGCGCCGCGTGGGTGACGTGCTCTATGCGGGCGCTGTGGTGTCCGCGCTCGAAGCCAGGTTCCTTTCGCTGGTCAACGAGCACCACGCCGCCCTTCCGCTCGATCCCGGCGCCCCGCTGCAATCGGTACGCTCGCGCACCACGGCCAATGCCGGGCTCGCCGATCTCATCGTCGACACGCTCGTGCGCGAGCAGCGCGTGCAGGTGGCCGGCGGTCTCGTGATGCGCCAAGGCTGGTCCCCCACGCTCGATCAGCGCGCCAAGGCGACTCTCGACGGCATCGCCCGCGCGCTCGACCAGGCCGACCGCGAGCCGCCGTCGGTAGACGAGTTGCAGCAGCAGTTCGGGTCGGACACGATCGCGGTGCTCAAGATGCTCGAGCGACAGAGTCGCGCGGTTCAGGTGGCGCCCGATCGGTACTATGCAGCACAGGCCTTGGGTCGCATGGAGTCCGCGCTGCGGTCGGCAATGGCCGACGGGCAGGAGAAGTCGCCGTCAGAGCTGCGCGAGGTGCTGGGCGTCTCGCGGAAGTACCTCATTCCACTGCTCGAGTACGCCGATCGCACGGGGCTTACACTTAGGCGTGCATCGGGTCGCGTGATTGGGTCCCGCACTCCGACGGAGCCGCGCGTAAGTGCTGAAGGAGAGGGGATTCGCCTTTCTTGACACTGCCTTACGGGCTGCCTATGTTCGCGGCGGTTCGCACTTTGGTTCCAACCACTGGCAGGAGTGTCCTCACAGGCTTTTTCTATCGTCAGTCGGAGAAGGCACATGAAGCACCGCTGGGCAGCGCTGCTTACCGTGCTTGCCCTAGGCACGCTCGTGCCGACTTCGGCGGCTGCGCAGGGGGGGACAATCACCCCGCCAAACGCTGGCGAGCGAAGTCCAGGGGTTCAGCTCGGACAGAACTTCCCGAATCCCTTCAATCCGGCCACGGTGATCCCCTTCACGATCGGAGATCCACCTACCTGCTCGAAGGACGCCGGCCGGCAACACCGAGTATCGCTCCGCATTTACAACATCCTCGCGCAGTTGGTCGCTATTCCGGTCTTGCAGAGCGGCGCGAGCGGAGCAACAGGCAGCACTGATAGTGGCAGACCCGTAGTCAACGTCACGCTCAGTTGCGGCTCGTACACGGCGTTTTGGAACGGGAATTACTTGAGCAGCACGAGGCAGGTGCCGTCGGGCGTGTACATCTACGTCATCGAGTTCGACGGCCGCACACTTGGTAGAAAAATGATTTTGTTGCGATAAACGGATTGTTTCGGGCGGGTATACGAGAGCGCGGCGACGGGAAGATCCGTCGCCGCGCTCTCGTATGTGAATGGCTGTGTCAGCGCCACTCGCCCGCGTGGAGGGCTTCCTCGCTCGGCTTGAAACGGATCAAATCTGAAACTGCACGGGAAAATCGGATCGCTCGGCTGCTCGGCGCGGAGAGCATCGACAGTGGTGAGGGCGTTTTTTGTGTCTTTCCAAAAAATTCCGGCAACGTCCGTGCGTGTCCGGCCGTGTCCGCTATAATCATCGTAGAACCTTCCGACTGATCGTAAGGGGCGGCGAGAGATGAATAAACCCGCTTCCTCTCGCCGTTCCGCTGCGACTCTCCTCAGGGTTCAACGAGGCGAAAGCGGACACACCAGGACACCAACGGACACTGCAGAACTTTTTTGGGGTCTTCGGGGAATTTCGGGATTCGGCGTGACAGGAGGCATCGCTCCGCGTGCGTGAGTAAGGGTGGCGGGTCGAGTGACTACGACATTGAAACGCGGACAACGGCGAACACTGCCGGATCGAATCGATCGTTCCGAGGGCTGGCGTGCGCATCGGTCGGTGACCATCCGCCGTTTTGTTTTTCAACAACAACGCTCATCTCGCCACGGGCAGCCGCGCGTGGTTCGGCGCAGCCGAGCGATCCTTCAGTTTCCTTTTCGTGATCCTTGTGACAGAGCG
>DATEHK010000036.1:0-26093 GCA_035279625.1 Gemmatimonadaceae bacterium | reverse complement strand
ACGCCTAACCCGGGCCCATCCGGAACCTTGATCACGCCGCCGTTGATGGTCGCGCCCACGTAGGGATCGTCGGCCAGGAGCGCGGCGCCGTCGAGATCGGCGTAGTCGAGCAGGGGCGCCAGGTGCGCGGCGGCGGTGATGGCGAGGCTCGTCTCGATCATGCAGCCCATCATGACGAGCATGCCATTGGCGCGGGCGACGGCTGCCATCTTCACGGCTTCGCGGAGGCCGCCGCACTTGGCGAGCTTGATGTTGATTCCGTCGACGATCCCGGCCAAGCGCGCGACGTCGGCGGCGACGAGGCACGATTCGTCGGCGATGATCGGGAGCGGCGAGCGCTCGCGCACGAAACGCAAACCCTCGAGGTCGTGCGGCGGCAGCGGCTGCTCGACGAACTCGACGCGGTGCGCGACCAGGCAGTCCATCATGTTGAGCGTGTGCTTGGGCGTCCACGCGGCGTTGGCATCCACGCGCACCACTGCGTTAGGCGCCTCTTCGCGGATGACGCGCAGGATTTCCTCGTCGTGGTCCGAGCCCAGCTTGATCTTGAGCACGGGATAGGACGCGGCTTCGCGCACCTTGCGCCGCACTTCGTCGGTCCCGGCGATGGCAATGGTGAAGCTCGAGAGCGGCGCGCGCGCCGGGTTGAGGCCTAACAGCCGATAGACTGGAATGCCTAACCGCTTGCCGGCAAGGTCGTGGAGCGCGGCGCTCACCGCCGCCCGGGCCGCGGCGTTGCCTCGCAAGGCGCGATCGAGCTCGATTTCCACGTCCTCGAGCGCCCACGCGTCGGCGTGCTCGAGCACCTTGGCGTACTGAGACAACGCCGCCGGAATCGTGTCGGCGGTCTCGCCGTAGAACTTGCTCGGCGCCGCTTCGCCCCAACCCTGTGCACCGTCGGCGTCGGTCACGCGAACCGTGACGACGCGATACTCGCTCTCGCTGCCGCGCGAGATCGTGAACGCGTGCTTGGTGTGCACGCGAATGGTTTCGTGCTCGAGTTTCATCGGGATGTGGGAGTGATGCCGAGTCGGCGTGCCAGCCACGCCGTGCGGAGGCCGTCCGGTCCGGGCGACTGTGCGAGATAGCCGATGAGCGCATCGGCCACTTCGTTGCCGCGTTGAAACCGCTCGGCCGGGTTCTTGGAGAGACACTTCATGCAGATCGTCGCGAGCGCAGGCGGCGTGCGCGAGTCGACAACGTCGGGCGACGCCGCCGTTTCGTGCACGTGCTTGTAGCCGATCGAGTACGAGTCCGCGCCGTCGAACGGCGGAAAGCCGACCAGCATTTCGTACAGTAGCACGCCCACCGAGTAGAGATCGCTGCGTCCGTCGACCAGTTTGCCCATCGCCTGTTCGGGCGACATGTAGTGCGGCGTGCCCATCGCGCGGCCGGTCATCGTTAGGCGGTTGTGAAAGCGCGCCGTGGCAATGCCGAAGTCTGTGATGAGCGCGTTGTCGTCTTCGTCGAACAGGATGTTGTCGGGCTTCACGTCGCGGTGCACCACGCCGTGGCGGTGCGCGTAGTCGAGCCCGACCGCCACCTGCGAACCGATGACCGCGCACTGATGCGGCCCAACCGTGCTCCCCTTCACGATGCGGTCGGCCAACGAGCCGCCGGCCATGTACGGCATGACGAGGTAGACCGTCGACTCGAGCTCGCCGTAGTCGAGGATCTGGCAGATGTACGGGTGCAGCAGTTGGGCCGCCGCTTCGGCTTCGCGCCGGAAGCGCTCGCGCATTTCGTTGTCGCGCGCGAGGTGGGCCAACAACACCTTGATCACCACCGGCCGGCCTAACTGGAGGTGCTTGGCCGCGTAGACGCTCGCCATGCCGCCCGTGGCCAGCCGGCGATAGATGCGATAGCGGCCGCCGGTGATCCGGCGGAGGAGGTCGAGCTCCTCGTCGGGGGGTTCGTTAGGCGCGTCCGGCACCTCCGGCAGCTCGGACGTACACCGGCTGCAGGCGACGGCCGCGCCGCGATTCCACGTGCCGCACTCAGGACAGAACATGACTCATGATCCAAATTCCAGACGCACGAAGTCGTACGGCGGCCACGGACCGGTCTGACGCATGACGAGGCCGGTGTAGCGCTGCCCGAGCCCATGGACCGCGGTCTCGAAATCTCTCCAATGTTCGCGATCGAGCAGGAACGCTGCACTGAACAACGCCGGCTCGGGCGAGACGGTGGGCGGCAACGTCATCGCGGCGGCCGACACACGCCGCAACGCGCGGAAGCATTCGGTGATCCCGGCGGGAGGCGGCGACTGGGGCGCCTCGCCTTCTTTCGGTGGGCGGCGCAAGAGGTGGACGCGTGCCTCGCAGCGGCCGGCCACGAACTGCAGCCCCTCGGACAGCGCCAGGTAGTTCTGCTCCATCCACCCCCGCACCTGCTCGGTGTTGCGGAACACCGTTCCGCATGGCGCGGGTAACACGCCGCCGCGATCGAACGCACCTTCGATGATGCGCTGATGGAGGTCGATGTCGGATGGATCGAGGTCGCGACGGGCGTCGGAGACGGGTTTGACGAGCGCGGCGAGGTCGCGCGTGCGCACGAAGCCGCATTCGGCGGGGACGCCACCGTCGGGATCGCGCGTGCTCGATGCCACGCCGAACAATCGCACGCCCGAAGCGGCTACGCCGCGCGCCACGGCGCTACGCTCGGACCGGATGAGTGGACCGTCGTCTCACAGGCCATAGCACTGCAACTTACGCGCAACGTGGATGTCGTGGCAGTGCGCCACCTGTCGAGTGAATGGGACGATTCAGGTTGCGCCACGTGGTGAGCTTCCTCGCTCTGTTTGGACGGATCAAATCTGATGACTGCACGAATAACTCGGATCGCTCGGCAGTACGGGCGGCGTCGTACACTCATGTCGTTTCTTGTCTCGATTTTCCAAGAAGAACGGCCCTCACCACTGTCGATGCGTTCGGTGCCGAGCAGCCGAGCGGTCTGAGTTATCCGTGCAGTCATCGGATTTGATCCGTTTCAACAGAGCGAGGAAGCTCTCCGCGCGGGTGCCTGGCGCCAATTCACGCTCTATCGAGCCAACACGGCCAGCATGGTGACGACACCTTCGGCGACGCGATCCGGCGCGTAGCCGCCCTCGAGCGCGCTCACCACGCGGCCGCCGCACCACTGGTCGGCGCGGTCGGTGAGGAAGTGGGTGAGCGCGGAGACGTCATCCAGCTCGAGCGTGAAGCCACCCAACGGATCGCCGCGCAGCGAGTCGAAGCCAGCTGAAATGAGCACGAGGTCTGGTGTGAATCCCTCGGTGGCTTGATCGATGGCGTGCTCGAGCTCATCGACGTATCGCTGCGCCGGGAGTCCTGCGGGCAGCGGGACGTTCCACACGTTGCCGTTTCCGTGGTCGTCGGACGCGCCGCTGCCGGGATACCAGGGCCATTGGTGCATCGAGACGAAGTGGATGCCCGGGTCCGGCTCAATGAGCGCCTGCGTGCCGTTGCCGTGGTGGACATCCCAGTCGACGATGAGCACGCGATCGAGATTGTGTCGACGACGAGCGTAATGCGCCGCGATGGCAACGTTGGCGAAGACGCAGAAGCCCATGGCGCGATCGCGGAGGGCGTGGTGGCCCGGCGGACGGACGGCGGAGAAGCTGTGGGTGGCGCGACCATCCAGGGCCATGTCGACGCCATCGAGGAGGCAGCCCACTGCCGCGGTGGCCGCGGCCCAAGAGCCTTCGCTGGCCACGGTGTCGGCGTCGAGGGCGCCGCCGCCCGAGGCGACAAGCGACTCGACCTGGCGGATGTAGATCGGGTCGTGCGCCAGGGCGATTTCCTGGGCCGTGGCGTGGCGACCTTCGTGGTGCTCGATGGCGCCAAAGAGCTCCGGGCGATCGCGGAGGGCGCGGGTGACGGCGCGGAGGCGGCCGACGTGCTCGGGGTGTCCCCAGCCCGTGTCGTGCCGGCCGCAATCGGCGTGGGAGATGAAGGCGACGCTCACGACCGTATCGTTAGGCGTGGCGCGTTACTTCGTTAGGCGCGCCGAGTGGGGTCACCGGACCGGGCGGCGCCGGCGATGGGTGAGGAGGAAGGTCGAGGCGTCGCGGGCGCCGACCTCGGACACGCTGCGGCGTTCGTCGAGCACTTCGCGGCCGTTGATCTTGATCACGAAGTCGCGGGCGTCGGCGCGCGGGTCGAGCACCGCCAGGGCCGCGACCTTCACCGCGAGCACGCGCTCGGTGGGCGGGGCGACGATGCGGACGACGTCCCACAGTTCGGGCACTTCGACGCGCAGGGTGAGCGCCGTTCCGTTAGGCGCGCCCAACCGGATGGTCTCGCGGCGCGCGCGCAGGGTGGTGACGAACGGTACCGTCATCCCGTGATCTCCTCGACCATCGGGTGCGGATCGAGCGAGGCGAAGAAGCGCGAGATCTGGGCGTCGAAGAGATAGGTCGAACCTCTCACGCGCGTGCCGCCATCGATCGCGGTGACGCCGATGACGAGCTCTTCCCCGCCCTGACCGCGGAAGGTGGCGTAGCCGGGGCCTTCCTTCTCGATGAACGCCGCGTAGAGCGGATTGCGTTGGGCGAAGAACCGCTTGGCCTCGGCGAGGACGGTGTCGGGGGCCAACGCGGTGGTGACTTCCTGGATCATTGTCGCGATCTCCGAATAACAACGGGCGACCAGGCCAACGTTCGATAAGAGTTGCCTGACGTCAAATCTACTGTGAGGCGCTAGATCCTCAAACGCGTTTCCGGGGGCCACTTCGACGGAGGGCTCAAAGGATAACCCAAAGATGCGAGAGATGGGGATGATCTCTTCGGTACGAATCCAAGCCCAACCGTTCACCACCTGCACGGTATCCTCGTAGCTATCCGCCGTACGGACACCACGCCATAGCGGCGGGCACCAAGTCAGCTGAGCCGCACGGTGGTGCCCGCGTCGAAGCAATGCGCGTGAGCCAGGTCCACGCCGAGCACGATCTCCGTACCGATCGGCGGCAAAGATTGCGGCGGAATGCGCGCCATGAGATCGTATGGCCCGGCCCGGAGCGAGAGGTAGAGCTCGGCGCCCATCGGCTCGACGAGGTCGAGGCGCGCCGTGATGGTGTTGCCCGACCCGGATGACTCGACGCGAAGATGCTCGGGCCGGATGCCGAACAGGATTTGTCGCTCGGCGCCGCCGTCGAGCAGGCGGGCCCAGGCCGTGGGCGCCGGAAGAGCAAAGGCGCCCTGGTCGGCGACCACGCGCATCGCGCGGTCTTGCGTTAGGCGCGCGGGCACGAGGTTCATAGGCGGGCTGCCGATGAACGTGGCCACGAACGCGTTGTCGGGCTGCTCGTAGAGCTCGAGCGGCGCGCCCACTTGCTGCACGCGGCCCGCGTTCATCACGACGATCCGGTTGCCCAACGTCATCGCTTCGACCTGGTCGTGCGTCACGTAGACCATGGTCGCCGAGAGTTGGCGGTGGAGCCGGGCGATCTCGCGGCGCATCTGGACGCGGAGCTTGGCGTCGAGGTTGGAGAGGGGTTCGTCGAACAGAAACACCTGCGGCTGCCGCACGATCGCGCGGCCGAGTGCGACGCGCTGGCGCTGGCCGCCCGAGAGTTGGCGCGGGCGGCGGTCCAGGAGCTCCTCGATGCCAAGAATCGTGGCGGCATCCCGCACGCGCGCGTCTACTTCGGCGCGCCCAACGTGGCGCAACGTGAGCGCGAAGCCCATGTTGTCACGGACAGTCATGTGCGGGTACAGCGCATAATTCTGGAACACCATCGCGATGTCGCGGTCCTTCGGTGGGACGTCGTTCACCACGCGGCCCCCGATGCGCAGCGTGCCGCGCGTGACCGATTCGAGACCGGCAATCATGCGGAGCGTCGTCGTTTTGCCACAGCCCGATGGACCGACCAACACCACCAACTCGCCGTCGCCGATCTCGAGATCGATGTTGTGCACGGCGATGTGAGCGCGGGACCCCGCGTCGTATATTTTCTGTACCCCTTCGAGTTGCACGCTAGCCATGGAGCCCTCTCCAAGTCGCATGCCCGACGCCGAGCGTTTTCCAGACGGCTTCCTGTGGGGAGCCGCCACGTCCGCCTATCAAATCGAGGGCTCGCCGCTGGCCGACGGCGCGGGACCGAGCATCTGGCACCGCTTCGCGCACACGCCGGGTCGCACTGCTAACGGTGAAACCGGAGACATCGCGGTCGATCACTATCACCGTTGGGCGGACGACGTCCAGCTGATGCGCGATCTGGGTCTCTCGGCGTACCGGTTCAGCATCTCGTGGAGCCGGATCCTTCCGCAGGGCACGGGCCCGGTCAATCCGGCGGGGCTCGCGTTCTATGACAAGTTGGTGGACGCGCTGCTCGCGGCCGGCATTCAACCGATGGTCACGCTCTACCATTGGGACCTCCCGGCGGCGCTCGACGATCGCGGTGGATGGTTGAACAGCGACATCGACAAGTGGTTCGCCGATTATGTCACCGTTGCAACACGCGCCTTGGACGATCGCGTGCAGTTTTGGAACACGCTCAACGAGCCATGGGTGGTGAGCGACGGCGGTTACCTGCACGGACCGCTCGCACCGGGCCATCGGAACTTGTACGAAGCGCCGATCGCGTCGCACAACCTGCTGCGCGCGCACGGACGTGCGGTCGAGGCGTATCGCGCGACGGGCAAGCATCGCATCGGCATCGTCGTCAATCTCGAGCCCAAGTATCCGGCGAGCGACGATCCCGCGGACATCGCCGCGACGCGCCGCGCCGATGCGTACATGAATCGCCAGTATCTCGATCCGGTATTCCTCGGCAAGTACCCAGATGAGCTGCGCGACATTTTCGGCGACGCGTGGCGCGAGCCGTCGGCACGCGACATGGAGCTCATCGCCCAACCGATCGACTTCCTCGGCGTCAACTACTACACGCGCAACGTGACGCGCGACGATCCCACCGCATATCCGGTGCGGGCGCGCGGCGTGCATCAGCCGCAGCACATCTATACCGAAACGGGGTGGGAAGTGTACGCGCCCGCGCTGACGCGTCTCCTGCTGTGGGTGAAGGAGCGCTACGGCGACCTGCCGCTTTACATCACCGAGAACGGCGCGGCCATGTACGACCCGCCGGCGCCGATCGACGGTCGCGTGGATGATCCGCTGCGCACATGGTACCTGCGCGAACACTTGCTGGCGGCGCGCGACGCGATCCGCCAGGGCGTGAATCTCAACGGCTACTTTGCCTGGTCCTTGTTCGACAACTACGAGTGGAGCCTCGGCTTCGCCAAGCGGTTCGGGATCGTGCACGTGGACTATGCGACGCTCGAGCGGACACCGAAGGCGAGCGCGCGCTATTACTCGGAGATCATCCGCACGCACGGCGACGTGTTGGCGGCGCCGCTCGACGCGCTCTCGATCTGACTGCCGCTCCGCGGTGGCTAGTACCATAGCGTGACCGTGGCAGGAAGCCGGCGCACGACGACATGGCCGGGCTGCGTTAGGCGTATGGGGGCGCCGTTCAGGGACGCCCGCCGAATCGGCCGGTCGTACGGCGACGCGACCACGATCCCGCCCGGCGGTAGGGTGAGGCCGCCGCCTAACCGGACGCGGACGGAGCGGCCGTCGCCGCGCATGGCGAGGTCGAGCGCCCCGTGCACGGTGGGCAGTCCGCGCGCGACGACGCCCGGTGCCGTATCCACCCACGCCGCGGGCACACCGGCGCCGACGACGAGAGCGCTGTCGGACGCCCGCTCGTAGGCGAAGCAGTCCATGATCGACCGGACGTACTCAGCGCCGACCCACGCGTGCGGCATGTCGCCGATGAAGTTAGGCGAGCGCGAATCCCGCCAGACCACTTCGGCCCATTCGTTCCACGAGGCCGGCCGGCGATCCCCCAGGAACTGCGCGAGCAGTTGTTGCGCGCGGTCGCGCCAGCCGAGGCGGACGAACGTGCCGATCAGGCGCGTCTCGTACGGCGTGTAGGCCGTCCACGCGGTGCTGTCGGGGCGGTGGCTCGCGCCGTCCCAGTAGCGCTCGAACGTGCGGCGGAGCGCCGAATCCGGGAGGTGGGCGAGCTCACCTACGGGCGACACCGCGATCGACGTCGACGTGGCATCGAAGTCGCCGAGCTCGACGCTGCCCGGGATGTAGTCGATGTGGTGCGCGGCCATGGCGAGACCGATCGACGCCAGAATGTCGCGCCGGAAGCCGTCTCGTTGGGCGGCGAGCCGCCGGGCGTCTTCCGTTAGGCCCAAGGCGGTGGCGGCGTCGGCGGCGTCGGTGAGTCCGCGCAAGGCGAAGAAGTCATCCCAGTACGAGTGCATCGGCTTGGCCGAGTAGCCCTCGTGGCTGATGGACTGCGGGACGAGGCCGTAGTAGGCGCGCAGGTCGGGCGCGGCATACCGTTCGGTGGAGCGTTGGGCGCGGAGACTGTCGATGTACGCCGCCGCGCTCGCGATGTGCGGCCACATGCGCTCGAGAAAGGCGCGATCGTGCGAGTACCGGTAGTACGACATGATGAGGAAGATCAGCTCGCCGTGGCTGTCGTGCTCTGGCACCGGGTCGGCGCCGCGCCAATCGACGCAGCACGGCACGCTTCCGTTAGGCCGCTGATACTGCGCATACCACTCGGCGAACGCGCGGACGGGGTCGGGATGCCCGGTGCGCAGCAGCGCCACGGACATGAGCGCGCCGTCGCGGATCCACGACCGGGAATAGTCGCGCGTTCCCGGCTGGAGTCGCACGCCATCGCGTTCGATGAGCATGTTGGCGATGGCGGTGCGCAGCGTGCGCACGACATCCATGGCCGCGGGCGGGAGCTCGAGCTCGGGCGCGTCGAGCGTTGTCGCCCAGCGGGCCGCGACTATTGCGAGGCGGCGATCGACGTCGGTTGCGTCGCGCACGCCCGGCAACCCGGCGGCGGCCGCGCCTGTGGCCGAGCTATCGAGCGGGAACGGGAGCTCGATGGCAATGTCTCGAGCGCCGTTGGGTGGAACGTCGACGTCGAACGCGAGCGCGCCCCAGGCCCAACCGGACGAATCGATTGCCGACGCACGCGGCGGGACCCGACCGAGCGCGAGCGCTGTTTCGATTCCGCCTTCGTCGAAGGTGGCAGCGCCGAACGCCGAAGGCCGTGAGAGCGGGATCACCCAGCGGTTGCCGTTCACGCGGACGCGATCGCCGTCGCGCGACAGCGAGTCGATCGGCGCGACGCCGCCGAGCACGTTCAGAAACTGCCACGGCGGATTGACCTGGAAGGGGCGAATCGCGAGTAGCAGCCTAACGCGTCGCGGCCGTGTCGATGCGTTGCGGACGCGGTATCGCGTGAATGTCGCGGACGAGTCGGGCACGCCGTCTGCGAAGGCCGTGATGTCGAGCGACACGTCGCCCGCGGACCACGTCACTGTCGGAATGGGCAGATAGCCGCGCGCGAGCGATTGCGTGGGCGACGCGTTCGCCCACGTCGCGAGGCGTCCGTCCACGAAGAGAAACGGCTCGACGGAGAATTGTCCCTTGTCGCTCTCGAGCATCCCGTCTTCGTTGAGCAGAGCCGCGTGGCGGCCGCCGTTGAGGCCGACCACCGTCCAGTACGATTGTTCGTTGGACCAGTAGCGCGGATACAGTCCGCGCGGATTTTCGGCCGCGATGTGTCTGAAGAACGCGTTCGCACTGTCGGCCCAACCGTCGGGTTGGACGCGCAGGTCGCGCACCTCGTAGCCCGCCGAGTCGGCGCCCCAGTGCATGGTGAGGCGCAGCCATCGCGACTCAGCCCGGCGCAACGGGATGTCGTCGCGGCCGCCATCGCTGCCGCGCACGGCGTGGGCGAGGGTCCAGCGCGCACCGTCGGACGACGTGTCGATGTCGTAGTCGATGGCGTGCGCGCCGGGCGCCCAACGGATCGTTAGGCCTCCGTAGTCGCGGTCGCGCAGAAAATCGACGGTGAGCGACTGGGTGCCGCCGGCGGCCGAGCGCCAGGACGTGGTCGTGTCGGCATCGAGGGCGAGACGGGCGTCGTGGTCCGGCGCGGCCGACGATGCGGTGACCGCGGGCGTGAGGTCGTACGGCCGTTCGGGCTCGAGCGGCCGCAGCGCGAGATCATCGATCCAGACGGTGCCCCGCCCGCCTTGTCCGGCGGTGACGACGATCTCGATGGCCGCCGCGCGATGCAGAACGCCGCCGCCCAACGGACCCCACGCGAACGCGATGTCGCTCGCGCGATAGGTAATGGTGCTCCACTGCACGGGGAACGTAAAGTCGACCGCGTTGTGCCACCAGACGTTGTCGCCCGTCGAGTCGATGAGCTTGAGCTCCAGGTTCTCGCGCGGCGCGATGCCGCGGACGGAGAACGACAGCGTGTAGTTAGGCGGCAGCGGCAGGTCGATGGCCCGATGCGCAATCGCGTAGCCGGCATGCCCGTGAAAGTCGAAGTCGAGCCGCATCGCGCGTCCGTGACGGCCCGAGTCGGCGGCGATGTCGAGCGTCACGCCCTCCGAGGGCAGCGCCCGCCACGCCGACACCGAATCGAACGGGTCGAGCGGCGCGGCTTGCGCCCCGGCTGACGGTGCGCCTAACGCAAGAATCGCGCACGCCAGCCACGCGACGCGTGCGCGCGTCATCCCTTGACGCTCCCCGACATGATCCCTTGCACGTAGTAGCGCTGCAGGAACAGGAACACGAGCAGCACCGGCAGCACGGTGACCACCGATCCGGCCATCATGAGCTCCGTGTCCTGCACGTGCTCACCGGCCAGGCTCGCGAGCGCGACGGGCAGCGTCATCTTCGATTGGTCGCTGAGCACGATGAGCGGCCACATGAAGTCGTTCCACGTGGTGAGGAACGTCCAGATCGCGAGCGTGGCGAGAATGGGCACGATCACGGGCAGCACGACAGACCGATAGATGCGGAACTCGCTCGCGCCGTCGATGCGCGCGGCGTCGAGCAAGTCGTCGGGGATGTCGAGCGTGTATTGGCGGATGAGAAAAATGCCGAAGATGCTCGCTAACGAAGGAATGATCACGCCCCAGTACGTGTTGATGAGCCGCATTTCCTTGAACAACAGAAAGAGCGGGAGCATTGCGACCTGCACCGGCACCACGAGGCCGAGCATGAGTCCGCGGAACAGCGTGTCTCGTCCGCGAAAGCGGAGTTTCGCGAACGCGTATCCGGCGCCCGAATTGATGAACAACGACAGGCTCGTGACCGCGAGCGCGATGATGGCGCTGTTGAGCACGAAGCGCCCCATCGAGAGTCGCGTGAAGATCTCGCGATAGTGGGCGAACGTGGGGTGGCGCGGTATCAAGTGCGGCGGATATTGATTCGCCATCCCCGTGGGCATGAACGACGCCGAGAGCATCCAGAGCAACGGGAACAACGCGAGGAGGGCGCCCGCGATGAGCGCCGCGTGAAGCGCGAGCGGCGCCACGCGAACGCGGCGGCGCACGGGTTGCGGCGCGGTGACGGCGGTCATGCGCGGCGCCGCTCGAGGCGCAGCTGCAGGATGGTCCACGCGAGGATGATGATGAACAGCACGAACGCGATCGCGGCGGCATTGCCTAACCGCCACCAGCGGAAGCCTTCCGTGTACATGAACAGCACGAGGCTGGTGGTGCTCTTGAGCGGGCCGCCCTGCGTCATCACGTACGGTTCGGCGAACAATTGGAAGTAGCCGATCATCGTGACGACGCCCACGAAGAAAAACGTGGGCGCGAGGCTGGGGAGGGTCACGCTGCGGAATTGGCGCACCGCGCCGGCGCCATCGATGCGCGCGGCCTCGTAGAGCTCCTCGGGCACGCTCTGCAGGCCGGCGATGAAGATGAGCATGTTGTAGCCGAAATTCTTCCACACGGCCAGGCCGATGATCGCGGGCATGGCCCACCGCGGATCGCCCAACCAGTCAATCGGCCTTACGCCTAACGCGCCGAGGGCGTAGTTGAGCGGGCCGTAGGCCGGGTGGTAGAGGTACTTCCAGACGATCGCGACGGCGACGAGCGTCGTGACGAACGGTACGAAGTACGCCGTGCGGAAGAGGCCCTTGCAGCGCGCCCCTTTGGCATTGACCAGCAGCGCCGCGCCTAACGACACGCCCACCGTGAGCGGGCCGCCCACCAGCGCGAAATAGAACGTGTTGACCACCGCCGACCAGAACTCCGGATTGCCGGCGAGCGCCACGTAGTTGTGCGCGCCCACGATGCGCACGTTGCTCAGATTCGCCAACGAATAGAGATCGAAGTCGGTGACGCTCAACAGGAACGACGCCACCACCGGCAACAGGAAGAACAACCCGATGAGCACGAGTGCGGGGGCGATGAACAGCCACGCGGCGCGTGCGCGCTGCTGCTCGACCGTGAGCTCACGGCGCATGGCCCGCGCCTGCCGCGTGCGCCGAGTCGCGCGCGATGATCCAGCGGCGCTTGTCGAGAATCGTGTTCACGTCCTGGTCGAGCGTCGACAACGCGCGCTCCGGCGGCACACCGCCGCGGATGGATTGCTCGGCTTGATCGATGATCTTGCTGGTGATCGACTCCCACTCCGGAACCTTGGGCGTCGCGCGCACGCGGTGCAGCTGCACCCAGAAGGCATGCGCGTATCGATCCGATTCGAGGCCCGATGTGCGCCACACATCAAGGCGGGCCGGCAGGTCACCGCTGGCGCGGTAGAACGCGAGTTGTTGGGCAGGTTGGGAGAGATACTGGATGAGCAGCCACGCCTCGGCTTGGTGACGCGAGGCGCGGAAGATCGCGAAGCTCGCGCCGCCGGCGAGCGAGATGCCCGACGAATCGCCGTGCGGTCCGGGGATCGGCGCCGTGGCCCACGACTGTTGCAGCGAATCGGGAAGGCGGCGCTTGAACTCGCCCAGGTTCCACGGTCCGGTGATCCACATCGCGAAGGTGCCGCGCGCGAACTCCTGATACGGATTGGCCATGTCGTTCACGCCGGCGATCGGTGCGAGCTTGTCGCGATACAGCCTGACGTAGAAATCGAACGCCGTGCGGAAGGCGGAATCGGAGAAGTCGCCGTAGCGATCGTCGTCGCGAAGCAGCGCGGAACCGTTCTGCATCCCGAAGATCACCGGCTGGTTCCATTCGTTAGTCGGCAGGAAGATGGCCCAACGGCGCGGCTGGCCCGCTTCATGTCGTTGGACGGCTTCCATCGCGGCGCGCCACCCGCTCCACGAACCGGGCATGCGGTCGTATCCGGCGGCCGCGAGAATGTCGGTGCGATAGAAGAGGAGCCGCGTGTCGACGTACCACGGAATCCCGTAGAGCGCGCCGTGGATGACGTTGGTGTTCCAGATGCCGGGGAAGTAGTCGGCGGAATCGACGGCCGGCGGCCGGTGCGCCATGGAGTCGAGCGGTTCGAGCGCGCCGATCGCGGTAAACTCGGGGATCCAGGTGTTGCCTAACTGAGTGAGGTCGGGCGTCGCATCGCCGACGAACGCCGTCATGAGCTTTTCGTGGGCGGCGGTCCACGGAATCTGTTGGACGTCGACGCGGATCTCGGGATGTTCGCGCTCGAAGCCGCGCACGAGCGTCGAGAGCGCGTCGGCTTCCGCGCCCATGGCCCAGAAGCGGAGCGTGACGCGGCTGTCGGCGCCGGCCGATGCGCCGCGACACGCCGCGAGCGACACGAGGGCAGCCGCAGCCGCGGCGCGCGTCGAGCGCGTCATGGTGATTTCGACGACGGCGCGGCGCTGAGCCAGCCGCCGGAGAATCCCGCGCGACGCAACCCGGTCACGATGTACGGACTCTGCCGCATGTAGCGCCAGACCAGATCGCTGCGGTAGTTCTCGATCATGGCGACGATCGGACCTTCATCGATGCCCAAGTAGTCGACGTCGACCCAGCCCACGTTAGGCACCATGCGTCCCGCTGCCGGCGTGGCGGTGGCCGGCAGCGTGAGGTTGAACGCGTCGAGAAACCCGTAGGTGGAGAACAGCGCGCCGCCGAATCCGCGGCGAAGAGCCTGGAGGGCCGGGATGGTGATGTCGGGAGCGAACGGAACAGATCCGCCCACCGCCGTGGGCGCGACGGTCCCATCGTCGCGCACCTCGGTGAAATCGGCACCGCGCGCCGCGTACCCCATGAAGGTTCGCGGTTGGCCGCTCACGTCGAGCGTGAAATCGCCGGGACCGTCGGATGCGCTCAGGCCCCACACGCTGTCCGAATAGCCGGCGAATCGGCCGGGATTGTCGATGGCGTACGCGCGCTGCGCCCGCGTCGCCCGGCGCGAGTTCTCGAAGTAATCGATGCCGTGCGCACGCATGTAGGCATCCTGGATGCCGCGGAAGTCGACCCACAGGTGCGTGTACTGATGTCCGAAGAGTGGAGCGAACCCAACGTGCTGCTGGCCGTAGTACCAGCCCCACTTGTACGTAGTGGTCCACGCCTGCCAGGCAGTGCTGTCGATCGGATGCGTGGGCGAGCCCAGGGCGAGGATGTACACGAGCATCGCTTCATCGTAGCCGCGCCAGTCGTAGGAATGGAAGCCATCCTCGGGCGTCCAACCCATCGAGACGAGCGGTGCGCGGGGCTGGATCCATCGCCAGTCGGCGCGAAAATAGATGGAGTCGGCGAGCGCGCGAATGGCGGCCTCCGACGAATCCGGCTGATCGAAGTACTGGCGGCAGAACAGGACACCGCCTAACAGAAGGCCGCTGTCGATGGTGGAGAGTTCGATGGTTTGGAAGCGGGCGCCCGACTGCATGTCCAGAAAGTGATAGAACAGGCCGTGGTACCCGGTCATTCCGTTAGGCGCGGCGCCTTGGGGCGCGGACCACAGAAACCGCAGCGTGGTGAGGACGCGGGCGCGGGCGGCGTCGCGCGTCACCCATCCGTGCTCGACGCCGATCGGATACGCAGTGAGCGCGAACCCGACGGCGGCGATGCTCGAGAACGAGGGGGTGGGATAGCGGTCGGGGACGAGCCCGTTCGCCGGGTTTGCTGTTTCCCAGAAATAGTCGAAGGTGCGGTGCTGCACCGTATCGAGAAACGCCGCCGTCGCGGGGGACAGGGGCGGCGGCTGGACGCTGGTTGGCGGGTTCGTCGCGCACGCGACGAGCGCCAAGAGCATCGCGGTCCGGGCCGGGCGAAACGCGCCCCAGCACCGGACCGCGACGAGGTGCCGCAGCCCCGGCAGAATGGCGCGGCTCAACAGCGCCGCGCCTTGTCGGCCGTCAGAACGAGTACTGCACCCCGAGTTGGAATCGCCGCGGGTCGGTGATGAAGCATCCGCCCTTCCCCCAGTGTGGGTTAGGCACGGTGGTTCCCGGCGTCGGCCCGGGATTGAGGAACGTCTCGTCGAAGCACCCGTAGTTGTTCGTGTTGAACACGTTGAACACCGATCCCGTGATCGCGGCCTGCATGCCGTTGACGTTCAGGAAGTTCTTCGCGATCCGCAAGTCGACGTTCTTGAACCACGCCGAGCGCGCACGTCCGACGAGAACGCGCTGATTGCCGCCCGGGCCGTCGGGAGGAGCCGGCAACGGTACGAATTCCAGCTTGTTGATCGGACTGCCCGACATGAACTGGGCAAGGGCGCTCAACTGCAACCCCCACGCCCACGGGACATCCGTGATTCCGTTGAGCACGAATTGGTGCGTCCGGTCGTCGGCGATGGGATGCCGCGCGTTGAGTGGACCGGCGGTGACCTGCGGGAAGCTGAACAAATCACCGCCCTCCGCCTCGGCCTTGGACAACGTGTACGCGACGCCCGCTCCCCAGCCGTAATTTCCGACCTTCACGTACGGACGGTCCACCTGCACCAACATCGCGTTGTACCACGTGTGCACGTTGTTGTTGCCGACCAGCACGTTCTGGTAGGCGGGCACGTTCTTGCTCAAGCAGCAGTCGTCGGTCGCGGGATTGAGCGCGAGATTCGCCCACTCGTAGCTGTACCCGTTGTAGCTCCGCGTGCCGTTGTAGGTGAGCGATCCATTCCACTCGCCGAAGTTGTGGCGCACGCCCACCGACCACTGGTTGGACATGGGCGGCTTGAGATCGTTAGGCACGAGGAACACTTCCTGCGGCGGCGAGATCTGCGAGATCAGCGTTTGCAGTCCTTGGCGGCTGAAGAACGACGTGTCCCACGCCACCGCGCCCGGGCCCGGCGACGGCGTACCCGGCGGCAGGAAGTTGATCGTGTAGTTCGGGTGCTGGCGCCGGTACGTCTCGTCCAACGTCGCGTTGTAGTAGTCGCGATCGTAGAACACGCCGAAGCTCGCGAATGCCACGGTGCGCCCGGCCTTGTCGAGCGCGTACGAGGCGCCGAGGCGCGGCTGGATCGCACCCAGGTACATCTTGCGATTGTGGCCGTTGCTGAAGTAGCGGTTGGGATCGATGGGGATGAGAAGCGAATCGCGATACGCCAGAATCGAGTCCTGCACGGCCTGCGGGGTCACGTAGTTGCGGTTGAACATCCCCGTCTCGACGTCCCAGCGGACGCCGATGTTGAACGTTAGGCGGGACGTCGGATTCCAATCGTCCTGCGCGTACACGCCGAACTGGTTGTTGTTCTGCGTGATGTCGGGGTCGCCGAATCCGACTTGCGCCTGCACCGGATACTGGTAGCCGTTGGAGTTGTTGTACACGAATTTCGGGTTGTCGTTGAGCTGCTTGTTCATGTCGTAGCGCGCCGCATCGAAATTGGCGCCGATCTTGATCACGTGCGCGCCGGCCCACTGCAGACCGGTGTACGTCCAGTCGTCGCGCAACGAAAATCGATTCTGCGTGAGCGCTTGTGCCGCGTCGTCGCCGCCAACCCAATAGTTGCCGAACGAGACCTGAATCGGCGTCGTGAAGTCGATCGGATCCTGGTTCCACAGATAGTGCTGGTACGTGAGCAGCGCTTCGTTGGTCCAGGTGCTCCCGAAGTACGTGTGCTTGGCCGTTCCCGTGTAGACGTTGTCGCGGTGATTCTCGCCGCCCTCGAACACGCGCCACGCATCGCCGAACTGCCCGCCGAACCCGCGGGTGTCCGTTTCGTGACGGATGCTGCCCGTCACCTCGAGCTGCTGCTGGTCGTTAGGCACGTACGTGAGCTTGCCGAACCCCAGGTTCTCGTGGAACGGAGAATCGTGCGACGTGTTGTTGAAGGCCTGGATGGCCGCGGGGTACTGGCTCACGTTGCCACCGAACACCGTCACGCCGGTGCGACTCTGGTAGTCGCCTTCGTACGAGCCGAAGAAGAAGAGCTTGTCGGGTACGATCGGTCCGCCCAGGTTCGCGCCGACCAGATAGCGGCTGTAGTCCGGCTTAGAAATGCCGGCAGCACGGGAGATGGAGTCCTGCGAGACGAGGTTCTTGTTCTGCAGCTCGGTGAAGAACCCACCCTCCCACGTGTTGGTCCCGGATTTTGTGACCGCGGTGATGATCGCGCTCGACGCTTTCTGATACTCGGCCTTGAAGTTGTTGGTGATGATGCGGAATTCCTGAATCGCGTTGCGCGGAAACGGATTGCCGCGGCTTGCATCCTGTCCCGCAACGCCGCCGGTGATGATGTCGTTCTTGTAGCTCGCGCCGTCGATGAAGACGTTGATCTGCTCGGCTGGTTGCGCGCCAGCGGAGAACTCCTTGCCGGTTCCGTCGATGCGATCGGGGTTCACATGCGTGCCGGGAGCCAGCGCCGCCAGGTCGAGGAAGTTCCGGCTGCTCGTGGGCAGATCGTTGATCTGCTGTTGACTCACGTTCGTCGCGACTTCGGTCGATCGCGTGGATGCCGGCGCGGCCGCGACCACGCTCACGGCCGCCAGTTGGACCGCGGTGTCGCCGAGCTGGATGTTGAGCGCGACGTCCACGCCGACGCCGACCTGCACGCGCTGCGTGCTCACGGCCGACCCGATGCGCCGCGCCGAGACCTCGTACTCGCCTGGCGTGAGGCCGGGGAGCGTGTAGAAACCGGTCTCGCGTGTGGTGGCGAACCGCTGGACACCGGTCGAGACGTTTTTCGCCGTTAGGCTGGCGCCGTTGAGCGGCGCGCCGGCCCTGTTGGTCACGTAGCCGCGAATACTGCCGGTCGTCGTCTGCGCGGCGGCGCTGTGGACGAGGAGCATGGCGAGGGCGATCGTGCTCGTGCAGAAGAGGGATCGCCGCGCCGCACGTTGGAACCTCATGGAGCATACCTCCCTTGACGAACGTGAATGGCGCTCCCCCGGGAACGCGGTTGTGGACGAAAGGACGTGGATCATGCAGCCGGACTCCCGCAGGAACTCCGAACGACGAGATGGGCGGGCACGAGCTCCCGCTGCCTCACGGCCCCGTTTCCATCGCGCACGTGCTCGAGCAGTCGCTCGGTGGCCCGCACGCCGAGCGTGCTGATGTCGACGTGCACCGTGGTGAGCGGCGGGTTCATATAGCGCGCCAACGGGATGTCGTCGAAGCCCACGACGGATATGTCTTCGGGCACGCGCAGTCCGCCTGCGCGCAGCGCGCTGAGCGCTCCGATCGCCATTGAATCGTTGGCGGCAAAGACCGACGTTGGGCGCGGACTCGCGTCGAGAATCGCCTGGCCGGCGCGAAATCCCGACGCTTCGGTGAAATCGCCATCCAGCTCGATGGCGTCTTCGCGCGCGATGCCGGCCTGGCGCGTGAGGTCGCGAAAGGCGCGCAGCCGTTCGCCGGAGTCGTAGTTCCGCGGCAGGCCGGTGATCATCGCGATGCGGCGGTGCCCGCGCTGCACGAGATGTCGCAACGCTTCGCTCGCGCCCTCGTAGTTCGCGATCACGATCGAGTCGTGCTGGTCCAGTTCCGCGGGACAGTTCAGCAGCACGACGGGGAAGTGATCGCGGAGGGAGCTCACGGCGTTCCGCGCATCCAGGTCGGGGGACATGACGAGCAGTCCGTCGACGCGACCGCGCATGGCGCGAAACGCGGCGACGATCTCGCGGTCGTCGCCATGAGACCGGGAGACGAGCAGGTGGTAGCCGGATGCCTGCACGGCGCGGTCGATGCCGCGAATGACTTCGGAGAAGAACTCTCCGTAGAGATCGGGGAGGAGGACGCCTAAGGTGCTGGTTCGGCTGGTGATGAGACTGCGCGCAGCGGCGTGCGGGCTATAGCCGAGCTTGGCAGCGATATCGAGGACGTGCTTGCGAGTGGAATCGCTGACGACTCCACTGTCGTTGCACACTCTGGAAACAGTGGCAACGGACACGCCTGCCTCTCGCGCGACGTCTTTGATGGAGGCCAAGGTGGGCTGGCTCCAGCTGGTGTCGTTGGTCTGGCAAGCCGCTCAGGCGGCATGTAATCGATTACAGAAATCGTTTACAATGCCGGAATTGTCAAGCCCGGGCTGGGCGACCCGGGCTGTCTACCGCGCATAATTGTAGAGGAAGGTTTAACTGCCGGCGGACTCAGCAGCTCCGGTTTCAGCGACAGTCGAGAGTAGCGTCGGCAGCTGCGCAATGAAGCCCGACCTCGCCAACACCACCCCTGCCCCGGCTTCCCGGCCGGCTTTGATCGCGTCGAGGTTGGTGTGACCGGCATAGCCCACGACGCGGAGCGCCTCGCCTCCCGGCATGCTGCGCAGCCGGCGGATGGCTGCCGACGTGTCGATCGTGTCGGCCTCGAGATCCACGATGACTAACGACGGCATCTCCTTGGCGAGGTGCCGCTCCAACTGCTCCATGGATTTCGCGACGCGAAGCGGGATGGACGCGTGGCGGGCGGCATCGTCGATGCGCGAGCGGAAGATCAGATCGGAGATGACTAACAGAACGGGGCGCATGACTATTTGTGCGCCACCCGCGCGGGCCGCATCTCGACGCGCGACACCAGCGCGCGCTCGGGCTGATTGATCGCGTACCACACGCCCTCTGCGACATCGCCCGCGGTGAGCTTCCACGACGCGTTGCCTGCCGTGTGTCCGCCGAAGTCTGTGTCCACCGAGCCGGGCATGATCACCGTGACGCGCACGCCGGCATCGCGCACCTCGAGCATGAGCGACTCGCTGAATCCGATCACCGCGTGCTTAGTGGCCGAATAGCATGTGCCGCCCACAAACGAATTCCGACCGGCGAGCGAGCCGATGTTCACGACGTACCCGCGTCCACGCGCGATCATTCGCGGGAGCACGACGCGCGTCACGTAGAACATCCCGTCGAGGTTGACCGACATCTGCTGGCGCCATTCGTCGACGCCGAGGTCGACTAACGGTTTGATGATGCCGAGTCCGGCGTTGTTCACCAGGACTTCGACGTCGAGCGAGCCGAGCGATTTCTCGACGGCGGCGTGGTCGGATACGTCGAGCACGATCGGGCGGCAGCGGCCGCCGCGCTTCTCGATCGACCGCGCCACGTCGTCGAGCGATTTCGCCGAACGCGCGACCGCGATGATCTCGTATCGCTCCGCCAACCGCTCGGCGATGGCGCGGCCGATGCCGCGCGAGGCGCCGGTGACTAACGCAGTGCTCACGACGCCGAGACCAGTGCTTCGGTGGCGCGCACGAGGGGCCCAAACGAGAGCGGGCGCGACGCCACGCGCTGCGCGAGCTCGTCGGCCAGCTCGCGCTGTCCCTCGGCGAAGAGCTCGGAGGTGATCCACGGACCGGCGTGCGGGTTGCGATACCAATCGGCGTCGAACCGCTCGCGGAGCGACTCGGCGATGAGCGCCTGGAGCTGCCACGCCCTCAAGTAGCGCGCCGAGTAGAAGCGCGGGTCGACGTCGACGAACGCGTCCGCGGTGTCGTACGCGAACGTGGTGCCTCTGCCTAACGTTTCGACGTAGAGATCCGGGAGCGCGTCCCACGGCACCTCGCCGCCATAGAGCGCCACCTCGTACAAGAATTTGGAGCAATACCGGCGGAGGAACTGGAGCTCCTTGAATCCGGCGGCGCGCAGGAAGGCGGCCACGTCGGGCTTGCCCAACTCGGTGTACCGGCGGAGCCACGCGGCGTCGTGCAACAGGTGGTCGCACAGCATCGCGTACGACTCGGTCACCGAGTTGTCGCCTAACCAGCGGAACTCGAACGGATAGTCGGGGCGCGTGTACCCGAAGTGCAGCGCGTGTCCCAGCTCGTGGAGGAACGTGCGGTAGTCGGACTGGCCGCCGTGCGGGCGCAGTACGAGATACACCTCCGCCGGGACGCGCACCGGCGAGCAAAATGCGCGTGCGCGCTTCCCTTCCCGCTCCGCGGCGTCGACGATGATCCGACCGTTAGCGCTCGCATCGATGCCCATCTCGGACATCTGGCGCCGCACGACGTCCTCGAGCGCTTTGGCGGGGAACGCCGCGTCGAACTCTCGCGCGCGCAGGAGCGCCAAGGCGTCGGCGCGCGTGGCCTCGCGCGGATCGAGGCCGAGTTTGTCGCGCACGGCTTCGCGGAAGACGTCGTCCCACATCGCCTGCGTGTCGCGCAGGAAGCCTTCGCATTGCGCGGCGAGCACGGCCAGATCGATGCCGCTGACTTCGGCGAACGTGGCGTTGTAGGTGGGTCCGATGCCTAACGACTCGACCAGGTCGCGCTCGCGCTGGAACCGTTGCAGCCGGAGCGGCGCAAGTTCCGCCCTCACGAGGCGCGCCCGCGCCTTCTCGAGCGCCAACCGGTCGCGGCGGTCGCCCATGTTGGCCAGGTCGATCGCGATCCGTTGGTACGGGACGCGCGTGCCGTCGTCCAACTTCGCGATGGCGCTCCCTTCCCACGCGATCTCGCGCTCATCCAATTCGGCGAGCGCGCGCGACACGCGCGTCTCGGCCACCCAATCGAGCATGAGGCGCGCCGAGCGACGGTCGTCGGTGCCGGGGGTCGTGCCGCGGAAGGTCTCGCGCGTGAGGTCGAGCGCGTCTTCGCTCGAGAGCGCGGCGTGTTGCGCGTAAATCTCCTGGAAATGCGCGTCCGGCTGCAGCCCCGCCTGCGCGCGGTAGTATTCGCGCGAGAGCGACTCCATGAACGCTTCGCCCTCGCGGCGCAGCCCGTCCAACGTCGGGGTGCTCATCGCGCCAATCGCTCCGTTAGCACGGTGCGCAACTGATCGGCGTTCACGCGATCCTGCACGAGCGTGTCGCGGTCGCGGATCGTGACCGTATTGTCGGACGCCGACTGGCCATCGATGGTAATGCAGAACGGCGTGCCCACTTCGTCCTGGCGGCGGTAGCGGCGGCCGATGGCGCCGGCCTCGTCGTAGAACACGGGGAAGTGCGGCCGGAGGTCGGCGGCAATGCGCATCGCCATCTCGGGCATGCCATCCTTTTTGACTAACGGAAAGATGCCGGCCTTGACCGGCGCCAGCGACGGGTCGAGCGCCAGCACGGTGCGTCCCTCCGATTCGCCGGGCACCGTTTCCTCGCGGTAGCCGTTCACGAGCACCGCCAGCGTGGTGCGATCGGCGCCGGCGGACGTCTCGACCACGTAGGGCACGAACCGGCGATTGTTGGGCTGGTCCACGTACTCGAGCTTCTTGCCCGAGAATTCGGCGTGCCGCGTGAGGTCGAAGTCGCCGCGGTTGTGGATGCCCTCGATTTCCTGGAAGCCCAGCGTGCCGCCGAAATCGAACTGGACGTCGAACGCCGCGCGCGCGTAGTGCGCCAACTCTTCCGTGGTGTGTTGATGAAACTGGAGACGCGACTGGTCGAGGCCTAACGACTGGTGCCAGTGCATGCGCTGGTCCTTCCAGTACTCGAACCACGTCATGTCGGTGCCGGGCTCGACGAAGAACTGCATCTCCATCTGCTCGAACTCGCGCGTGCGGAAGATGAAATTGCCCGGCGTGATCTCGTTGCGGAATGCTTTGCCGATCTGGGCGATGCCGAACGGGATTTTTTGGCGCGTCGACTGCTGGACGTTGGTGAAATTCACGTAGATCCCCTGCGCCGTTTCGGGGCGCAGGTAGACGACGGATGCCGTGTCTTCGACGGGGCCCATGAACGTCTTGAACATCAAGTTGAACTGGCGCGGCGCGTTGAGCGTGCCTTTCATGCCGCAGGCCGGACATTGTGCATCGGGCGTGCCGGGCGTGCCTTTGATGCGCGGGTCGTCGGCGCGAAATCGTTTTTTGCAGTTGCTGCAATCGACCAGCGGGTCGACGAAACCGGCGACGTGGCCCGAGGCCTCCCAGACGCGCGGGTGCATGAGGATCGCGGCGTCCAGGCCTTCGATGTCGTCGCGGGCGCGCACCATGGCGTGCCACCAGCGGTCCTTGACGTTCTTCTTGAGCTCGACGCCTAACGGACCGTAGTCCCACACCGAGCCGGTGCCGCCGTAGATTTCGGACGACTGAAAGATGAAGCCGCGCCGCTTGCACAGCGACACGAGACGGTCCATGACGTCGGGATGCATTACGTTAGGCATGACGGGAGGTGCGGGAACCGGGCGCCGTCGCCGGCCGCCGGGACGCGCCCGGGGAGTCGGCGGCGAGTCGCCGGACGATCAGGTCGCCGTGAAAGCGGCCATTCTCGATGAACGTCTTGTTGGCGTCGTTGCCCGACGCGATGACGCCGGCAATGAATACGCCGGGGACGGCGGTTTCCATAGTGGCCGGATCGTGCGCCGGGATGCCGGTGCGCGGATCGATGGGCACCTCGAGCTGCACGAGCAACTCGGCGTTAGGCTGATAGCCCACCATGAGGTACACGTGGTCGGCGCGCGCCCGGTCGACTCCGTTAGGCGTATCGAGCTCCACGTGCTCCGGCGTGATGGCGCGCACGCGCGCGCCGAACCGCGCGCCGATGCTGCCTTCCTTCATCCGGTTCGTGATGTCGGGCAGCACCCACGGCTTGATGTTCGGGTCGAGCTGCGGGCCGAAGTGCACGACGGTCACGCGCGCGCCCGAGCGATACAAATCGAGCGCCGCCTCGACGGCCGAGTTGCCGCCGCCCACCACGACGACGTCCTGGCGGAAGGCCCAGTGGCCTTCGGTGAACTGGTGCGTGACGTGCGGCAGGTCTTCGCCGGGCACGTGCAGCCGATTGGGATGCCCGAAATAGCCGGTGGCGACCACGACCGCGCGGGCGCGCGTCTCGCGCAGCGCGCCGTGGCGCGTCCGCGATTCGACGAGGAACGCGTCATCGCAACGCCTAACGCGCTCGACGTTCTCGTACTGCCGCACGTCGAGATCGAACAGCGTGGTCACGGCGCGATAGTACGCGAGCGCGTCGCGGCGCGTCGGCTTCTCGGTGGCAACGATGAACGGCACGTCGCCAATCGACAACCGGTCGGGCGTCGAGAAGAACGTGATGTACGTGGGATAGCCCGCGACGCCGCTCACGATGCACGAGCGGTCGATCACCACGGCGCGCATCCCGGCGCGCTTGAACGCGATCGCCGCCGCGAGCCCGCAGGGCCCGGCGCCGATGATGACCGCGTCGAGGCGATCCACCACGTGTGCGCCCACCGTCACTCGACGCCGATGATTTGGTCGCGGCGCGTGCCCACGCTCACGTACGAGATCGGCGTGTCCGCGAGCTCGCGGATGCGATCGAGATACCGGCGCGCGGCCGCGGGCAAGTCTTCGACTTTCCGCGCCGCCGCGGTGCTGCTCTGCCAGCCCTCGAACCATTCGTAGCGCGGGCGCACGTGGTCCAACAGCACCAGGTCGCCGGGGAATTCGTCGTACACTTCGCCGTCCGACTCGTAGGCGGTGCAGAGTCCGATGCGGTCGAGGGTATCGAGGACGTCGAGCTTGGTGACTGCCAGTCCCGTTAGGCCGTTGACGCGCGCCGCGTAGCGCACGACCACGGCGTCGAACCAGCCGCAGCGGCGAGGGCGACCCGTAGTGGCGCCGAACTCGTTGCCTAACTGGCGCACCGCCGCGGCCAGCGTCTCGTCGAGCTCGGTGGGCAGCGGGCCGTTGCCGACGCGCGTGGTGTATGCCTTGACCACGCCTAACACGGCGTCGATGGACGTGGGCGCCAAGCCGGCGCCGGTGGCCGCGCCGCCCGAGGTCGTGCTGCTCGACGTCACGAACGGGTACGTGCCGTGGTCCACGTCGAGGAGCGAGCCCTGCGCACCCTCGAGCAAGACGGCGGCGCCAGACAACCGCGCACGGTGCACGGCCAGTCCCACGTCTTCCGCGAGCACGAGGAGACGCGGCGCCAAGCGCTCGAGCAGCGCCACGGTGTCCTCGGCGCTCGCGCGCTTGTCGGATCCGGACGCGGCCAACTGCGCGTTCGCGTGCTGGATGCCCGCCGTCACCAGATCGCGCAGCCGGTCCAGGTGCCGGAGGTCCTGCACGCGAATCCCGCGACGCGCCACCTTGTCCTCGTACGCGGGGCCGATGCCGCGACCCGTGGTCCCGATCGCGCGGCTCGCGGCACTCTCGCAATCGAGCAGCTTGTGATACGGCAACACGAGGTGCGCCCGGTCGCTCACATAGAGGCGGCCCTCGACGTCCACGCCCTCGCGCACCAACTCGTCGATTTCGGTGAACAGCGTGTCCGGATCGAGGACGACGCCGTTGCCGATCGCGCACCGCACACCGGGGTGCAAAATGCCGCTCGGAATTTGGTGGAGCACGAACTGGCGTCCGCCGATCTGGACCGTGTGTCCCGCATTCGCGCCACCTTGGTACCGCACCACCCAATCCGCGCGTTCGGCGATCACGTCTACGAGCTTGCCCTTCCCTTCATCACCCCACTGGGCGCCGACGACACACAACGTTCGAACTTGAGAGTCGAACATGACCTAGGGCTCGAGACAGCGAGACAGATTCGGATAGCGAACTCTGCAGTAGGCGAGATCGCGACGACGCGGCCGCGGGCAGTCATCACGCGGCGCACTCTAGCAAAGTTCCTTCGATCGAGGCCCCGCGTCAACTCGGGGAGCGGACTCAGTCAGTTGGCGGGCCGCCTGCCAGTCGGCTTCTTCGCTCTGGTTATTAGGATAGCGGCGAAGTCGCTCGTCTCGGCGCCATGCGGGCCGGTCGAGCGGTATCGGGATGCGACCCGCATCGTGAGGCAGGCATCGACACCGCTGTGCTGTTTTCCAAAAACGGGTCTTCCGGGAATTCCGGGATTCGGCGTGACAATCGGCGGGATCGCTCCGCGTGCGTGAGTAAAGGCGGGGGCCGAGTGCCTACGCCATTGAACGCGGACAACGGCGAACACTGCCGGATCGAGTCGATCCGCTCCGCGGCCTGGCGCGCGCATCGGTCGTGACCAGCTGGCCGTTGTGTTTTTCAAAAACAACAGCGCTCATCTCGCCACGAGCAGCCGC
>DATEHK010000035.1:0-60764 GCA_035279625.1 Gemmatimonadaceae bacterium | reverse complement strand
ACTCGGTGCGCACGAGCAGGCGCGCCAGGGGAGCCAAGGCCGGATGCACTTGGTCATTCAAGGATGCAATGGCGGACTCCGCCGCGGACACTGCGCCTGCGGCGGCAGCATCCAGTGTGAACTCGAGACCGGCGAGCCGGTCCGGTACGAATGCGCGGTACTTGCACGCCCGCCGGTATCGCGGCGGGGCGTGAATGGTTGGGTCGTGCCGCCAAACGAGGTCGCGGAAGGAGCCCGGCAAGTTGAACTCCGCAATATCTGCTAGTTCAGTTTATGGTATAAACTGAACTATGGCAATGGCGCTCGTTCAGGTTGGATGGTATTCCGGGTCTCGGGTCGCGCCCGACTCATATCCGACTTATACTATAGTAGGAACGGACGTTACCTCGGGGTGAGTCCCGGGTCTAGTTGAAAAGCAGGTGGTGCCGCAGTACAAGAGTGTGAATCCGGCCAAGGATTTCCACTCTGTTCCGAGGACACCACCCATGCCAAGAGTACGCCAGAAGTCGCGAAAGAACCAGCAGCACCAAGCCGTGATGGCGCCGCAGGAGAAGCGGCTGGACGATGGGACCGGGAGCACCCCGGTGACGGTCGCGATGATTCAAGCGCTGATTCCGTTGGGCCTCAAGGCCGTGGAGGACGCGTTGCTGGGAGAAGTGGAGCAGCTGGCGGGCCCGCGCTATGGCCGTGGGGATGCGCATCCGGCGGTCGTGCGGTGGGGGGCGCAGCGGGGCTCGATTTATCTCGCCGATCAGAAGCTGGCGATCGCGGTGCCGCGCGTGCGGGATCGGGCCGCTGAGCGCGAGCTGCCGCTGGCCACGTATGCGGCGCTGCAGCAGCCCCGGGCGCAGGATGTCGGGCTCTTCCGCCGGGTGTTAGGCGGGATCTCGTGTCGGGAGTACGCGGCGGCCGCGGAAGCGGTGCCGGAGGCGTTCGGGCTCGCCCGGTCGAGCGTCTCGCGGCACTTCATTCGGGCGAGCGCGCGCGAGTTGCGGCGCTTGCAGGAGCGGCGGCTCGACGATGCCGAGTGGCTCGTGCTGGTGCTGGATGGCAAGAGTTTCGCCGGCGACGAGCTGGTGCTCGCGTTAGGCGTGACGACGACGGGGGAGAAGCGCCTCTTGGGCCTGGTGCAGACGGCGAGCGAGAATCGGCGCGTGATCGCGGCCTTTCTCCGCGAGCTCGGCGAGCGCGGCTTTCGGCTCGACCGCCGACTCCTGGTCGTGCTGGATGGGTCGAAGGGGTTGCGCGCGGCGGTGCGCGAGGTCTTGGGCGACGTGCCCGTCCAGCGATGCCAGTGGCACAAGCGTGAGAACGTCGTGAGCTACCTCGCGAAGCAGCACCAGCCTACGTGGCGGCGGAAGCTCCAGGCGGCCTACGCCCATCCCGCATACGCGGACGCCAAGCGCGCGCTGGAGCGACTCTCTCGGGAGCTGCGTCTCGTGAACGCGTCCGCCGCCGCGAGCCTTACCGAAGGACTGGAGGAGACGCTCACGCTCCACCGCCTCGGCGTCTTCCCCGAGTTAGGCGTGAGCTTCAAGACCACGAACCTGATCGAGAGCGTCATGAGCCGCCTCGAGGCGCGGACGCATCGGGTCACCCACTGGCGGACCAGCGATCAGAAGCTGCGCTGGTGTGCCGCCGCGCTCTGGGCGATGGAGCGGCACTTCCGCCGTGTGAAGAACTACCGGCACCTCCCCTTGCTGAAACAGGCGCTCGAAACCAAACTCGTGCTCACATCCACTGCGGCCTAACCCGCCGCTTCCCGCGCGGCAGCACCTGATTTTCAACTACCTTCGGGACAGCCCCTCCTGTAGCCAGCTATAGCGTGAGGAGCCGCGGTCAAGTCGGTCCCGGCAATGCGACAATCGCGTTCAGGTGGCTGCCTCGGGCGCGGGCGACGCTAATCACCGCCACAAATCCTAGCATAGCGAGACTGGCCGGCGGCGGGCTGATGTTCCAGCTCACTAGCGCCAGGTTGTAGTCAAAAAGCCAGCGCTCAATAACGGAAGGAGAAAACGACTCGATCCTGCCCTTGGCCTGAAAGGCAAATTGAGGCTCGGCATCCAGTCCGGAGCGAAGCTCTCGATAGGGTTCGAGAATAGAGTCGACAAGATCCCTGGACTTGGGCGTGAGACAGGCGCCGGAGTCTTCGGTCCACCAACCGATTACCGGTGTCCCACCTAAGTGCATCCCTATGCAGGTTAACGGCTTCGTTAGGCCTGCCAGAAGAACCATAGCGTCCTCTCTCCCGAGCGGGCGAAGCGACGGAAGCAAGAGAACGTGACTGCTCGTCGAGGCGCCGACGTCGGGCGCTAGGCTTTCCAGCGCGTCCAATGTCAGCTTCGCCGCAAGCCGGTCAGTTTCCGTCGCTGGCGCCATGATCAGAGGACTCTCAGTCGGTGTCCGCGCGAAATCGCCTCGTGACGGCGCCGATCCCGTGAGCCGCACAACGTGAACGCTCCAGCGTCATTGAGGTTGTCGAATCGCTGTGGCGTATGGAACGGTTCACTCCGCACCGTATCCTCCGAGTTACCGTGTTCTCATATCCAGCTGCTATGCCGCGGAATTCCGAAGCCGAAAATTCCCGCACCGGTGGTGCAGTCGACCTGACCAATTCCAACGTACCTCTGTGTCGGCAACGTCACGCCGGTGACATTGATGGCAATGTAGTAGACTCCCTGCGGAACATTGAACAAACCGGGTATTGCTGGAACTCTGAACCTAAATCTTGCTGTCCCTTGAAAAGAGACGTTGCCGGCATCAACTCCCCAGTATGCCGTTCCCATGATTCCCGTGTTCCCCTCTGGGCATCCCTGAAGCTCTGACAGAATTCCCGCCATTCCAACCAACGTGGGCCACGCCGTTCCCGTTGCGAAGCTGAATGCACCGGTACCACCACCGGTAGCAAAAACGCCACCGCCCCAAACTGCTGATCCCTGACCGACCCCCTGCGTCGCGGCATAGTCTAGAATTTGACCGATAACGCTTCCGTCCCCAGAACACAATTGGACCTTGGTGTGGCTTTGCGTGAGTTGGCCGTCAACAAGGTCCTCTATGGTTACGTCAACAAAGGCACAGCTGTTGCCGCTCTCTTCCAAACCCTGTGGATCGATCGCATCGATCGGGTCGTCACCGCCAAATACGTAGAGGTCGAGGCCTCCCTGAAGGCCGCTCGGGTCTTCAGTTAGGAACCGGCCGGACTGCGCGTCATACCAGCGATTTCTAACGTAGTAGAGACGTGTTGAATCGCCTTCATACATCAACCCCTTCCAACGCAGTCGACTTGTGTCGGCGAGGGTGCTGAACGACGAATGAGAGGAATCAATCATCCCAAACGGTTCGTACACCAAGGACTGCGAGACGCCTGTGGTCGTGAAGACGCCGGTCACGTTGTTCATCGGATCCTGCATAAAGAACCGCGTGGCCGTGATCGAATCGGCACCGGTGAAAAGCGCATAGGGCTGATCGGTGCCGGGCCAGTATTGATACTCCGCAATGCGGCGCGTCGCCGAGCTATCGAGTTCGGCGAGCAACTGGCCTTGATCCCACAAAAATTGACGCTCGAGCACCGCTGCCCCGCCGTTGATCGAGCGCGACCGTTGGATGAGTTGGCCAAATGCGTCATACGTGTAGGTTAACTTTACTGTACCAGCCGTAACGGACGTCAGTCGGCCGTCCGCCGTCCAATTGTAGGTTGTCACGTGTGTTCCAATGGTCTTCGTGCTGTCGTTCCCGTCGAGATCTCGAGTGTAGGTGGCGAATCCCCAGCCCGTCAGACGATTGCCGGTCGTATAGGTGCCGGTCGCTACTGTGTTAGGCACCGAATCGCGCGACTCGAGTCGATTGCCGGCCGAATCGTACGTGAATCCGAACTCGTGCAGGGCGGTAAAGCCCGAGAGCGGCATGCACGAGTATCCGTCGTTGTAAAGTTGCTGGCCGACCGGTGGTGGACAGCTCGTGCCACTCGTCAGACTGTCCACCTCCTCGGCACCCAGCGCGCCAGCTGGCGTGTACGCATAATGGCGAATCTCGCCGTGCGAGCCGTTCAATCGCGACATCTGCGTAATGTGTCCCAGCGAGTCGGCATAACTGTACGATCGTTCGAGGGCGGCGTTGATTGCCGCCACGTTGAACTGGCTCGCCATGAGCTCGTGTCGGGACGTATGCGCCAGCGTGTTGGTGACGGTGCCAGCCCACGTAATCGTCGAGTCCAAGAGGTCCGGCGTGTACGTCGGGATCGCATAGTTAGCCTGCGGCGCCGAACTGCTGATCTTGCTCAGCAGTCCAGTCGTATCGTTCCAGCCATAGTTCCGGTTAGCGAAGATGATCGGGCTCGTGGTCTTCAGATGAACCGAGTCGACTAAGGTAGTTCCGGTCACGCGATGGTAGGAACGCCGGAAGCGCTTATTCGCCGGCTCGAGCCAGGTAACCACCGAGTCCGTAAGGCCTAACGAGTTGGCGAAGATGCTGTCGCGAGAGGCGGCGTTCCAACCGACCGTGATGGTCCCCATTGGGTTGTAACTGAAGCTGTCCGGCACGACGCCGCTCCCGGTCTTCGCCAGCTTCCGGTGGAGGCTGTCATACGCAAAGTCGACGCGTTGCGCGCGCCGATCCGTATAGCTGGTGAGGAGGCCATCCAGGTTGTAGCGATAGCTCCCATACCGGTTGAGCGTGTCGGCGGGGTCGTACCGCTTGCTCACGCGGCCTAACGCATCGACCGACACGCGATACACATTGCCCTTGGGGTCTTTGAGCCGGGTCTGGAACATCGCGTCGTAACTCATGCTTGTCGCGCCGAGACCGGGTGTGGCAACGCGCGCCACGCGATTCATCGCATCGTACGTTGTCGTATCCGCAGGCACGCCGTTCGCCAATTGCAGCGAATCGCGACCGTAGCGGTCAAAGACCCTCTTGGTCCAGCGGTCGCCGGGCGCGGTCGTGGAATCGAGATTGCCAAACCTCGATTCGTAGTGCGCTGTGGTCGTGTGCCCAGCTGGATCGACGACCATCGTGTCGCGGCCGAGTGCATCGACGAAGTAGCGAATGGAGCTATCTGCGCCTACGATCGAGGCTAGGCTGTCCGCGCCGTATTTGCCATAGGTAAACGTCTCGGTCGCATGACCGGGCACTGCGATCCGTGTGGGCCGGGCGTGCGCGTCGTACGTAAGCGTGGTGGGGTTCTGCCCCGCTGGCTCATCGTAAATCAGCAACCCACTCGAATTGTACGCAGCGCTATCGGCCGCACCCGTTGGGCTCACGGTCTTGACGGCGAAGATGCCACTGCGCGTAATCGTAGTCACGAGCCCCAACGGGCCCGTCGTCCGGAGGGGCTGGCCCCAGCGATCGACGGTGAAGCGCACGCGGTGTCCGCCCGGGTCGACCACGACGGCCTGGACACTGTCGGTCAACGCCGGCGTCGCAGGCGTCGTCGCTGTCAGGCCCGTCGGAACACTCGCGATCTGCCATGGCGTGACGGTCAGAGTGGGGCGCTGGAGCGACGTGTTGCCACCGCCCAAGTCGGTGGGAACGTTAGGCGACGCGATCGATGCCAGTTTCCACGAACTGTCGCTGCGATAGGTGTAGCTCGTGGTATCGCCGCGCCGGTCGATGATTGTCGTGAGTCGGAATCGCGTGTCATACCGGAACTTCGTGCCGACGCCGTCCGGGTCGGTAATCGTTTGGAGCGTCGAGTCGGATCCGATCGTCACGTGCGTCACGCGCCCAACCGTCGCCGGAGTCAGACCGGGCTCCTGAATGGAGTCCAGTCCGTAGCCGCCGTAGAAGAGCCCGATGCCATAGTGCAAGGTAGTGGTCCCGCCCGGACAGTCGAAGCACGTGACGGTGAAGGTGCGGAATGGGTCCGTCACTTCGGTAAGACGCCCAGTCGAATCGTAGGAGAAGCTCACTGTATCCGGTAGTCGGCCCACCTGGGCCGTGGCTTGGCCGATGTTGTTGAACAGCACCGTGCTCGCATCAGGATAAGCCCGCGTGTACACCGTACTGTCGCCCGCACCGTGCACCGTGAGCGTCGAGAAGTCGCCGTGTGGTGTGGTGAAGCACGACGGCCCGCACTTGTCGAAGTAGGTCGCTGATCCGGACCCGTCGGTGATCAGTGCGGCGCCGTCCGATTGGACGTACAAATGTGGCACGCCTGAAATCGTCCAGCCCTTCGCGACCTTCGAGGTGCGTTCGTTCACCACGAGCATGTGCTGGGTGCTGTCCACGAATGACTCGGTCCACGACGGGTACTGAGCCGTCACGATGATCTGCAACGGGTAGGCGCCGGTCGCATGGGTACTCGCATCGAATTGGCCCGCCAGCCGCACGGACTGCGTTGGGGTTGCCGGCGCAGCGAAGTGAAGCGTCTGCTCCCGTTCAGGAACGTGACATTCGTCCAGCCACCGCCCCAGTTGACCTTGGCTTGCAGCCAGTACTGCGCGAGCGCGGGGCTGTTCGGCTGCAGTGAGGCATCGACGGCCACGAATGGCCTAACGGCCATGCGGTCGCCGTGGTAGGCGACGGTAATCGAGCGCGGCGCGCCCAACGACACGTACGGCACCGTGCTCTGCGCGTAGGCGGCGGTGAAGCAGCTCGACGCGCAGAGCGCCAGGTCTTGGTCGTCGTTGTTGGTGGGTGCGGTGCTGACCGTGAGAAAGTTGAAGTCACTGGTCACGTAGCCGCTATCTCGAACGGTGCCGCCACCACTCGCGACAACGTTCAGCTTCACGACGCCACTCTGGCCGGTCGTCCCCGTTGTGAACGGCAGGGTGACGGTATCCGTTGCTCCGGCAGGAATCGTCAGCGGCGAGGCCGGGCTCGGAGCTCCACACGCTATGTCGGAGGAGCAAGCCGCTGTCAGATTGAACGTCGTGCCAGTCGCGCTCGGATTCTGGACCACGAATTTCTGGCTGTAGTTCGTGTTCGGCTGTTCGCTGAGCTGCTGGCCCTTTGGCGTCACGACTGGAGGCTTTTTCGTAGTGACGTTGACGGTCGCCGTGAAATTGCCATTGAGGCCGACAGAGTTCACCGAAACCGTTCCGGTGCCCTCCGTGTTGGACACGTTATAGGTCAACTGGAAACCGCCGTCGCCGCCCGACGGTATCGAGCGGCTTGTCGGCGAAACGCTGCACGAGGTGACCACGAACGCATGTGTGCACGACACTCCAGCCGTAACGGTGATACTTGTCAGATTCGTGACGTCGAAGAGTTCGGTGGTATTGGACGACCCAACCGGCAGCGTTAGCGTCGTCGTACACGGGTCGATGGCACCGGTGCCTGTTGAGCAGGTCATGTGCTGCAGGGCGGCGTCACGCGCCGCTCCGATTGAACGCGCCAAAATTGATACGGGACGAATTGCTACGAGGCACGTCGCGCACAGCACGACCAAAATGAGCGCGTGGAGTACCGTAGGCCTAACCGCAACGAAGCGCTCTTGTGATCGTGCACGCAGGGACTCGAGGAGTTTCGTCACAATTGAGATGGCCCGAAAGATCGGGCGACAAATAGGCGCGCGCATTCGAGGCTCCGGGTGTATTGATCCTGCGTCGGCGAGCACGATTCTACCCGCGTTAGCTGCGGCGTGAGAATTGTGCTGCGACGCAAGTACCCACCATGACCCAGCGCCCTTGCCTTGACGCCACGCCCATGACTTGTTCCTTTGGCTTTCGTGGGATTGCTCCGACTTCCTCGATGTTATGCGTCCGCGCCCGCACACTCGGCGGCAAACCTGGAGGTTATCAGACGTAAGGCGCCTTCGGCTCTGAGAAGTGTCGGTGACATCGAGACGTACCGTGAGACGAGATGACTGACCGCAGACGCGGAGGAGAAACCGAGAGCTAACGCGACACCCTCAATCGACGATGAAGTCTCATCGAGCAAATAGCCGATCCAGAGAAGAAGGCACCACGCTCGGAACCGTTCCGGCGTCGGGCCCTTTGCCCGAGCGAGGCGACTCGCAAGCGTGTTGCGATGCCAGCGAAGGGCCACGGCAAGATCTGCCACGCCATCGGAGGCTGTCACGTGCATTAGGCAATCGTGGAGAAGCGGGCGGAGAGCGGGCGGAAGATGGGGCGCCGTACGCTGTACGAGTTCCGTTACGTGTTCGTGCGTCCCACGCAGCCAAGGCAGGACATGGATACGGAGCGCGGCCATGTCTCGCTCTCCACGAAAGACCAGTTCATCCATGCCTTGGCGCGTCGCGGCGAGGAGAGCGCCAGCTAGGCGCTGATCTGCACTCACATATCCTATGATCCCCGCGAGCGGAGCGTGCCTTCGTAGTAGTCCGACTACGTTGCGTAGGTCCAGCGTATCACAGATTTCAACGATCACACAGCGGGAGGAATAACGTCGAACAGCCAAGAGGCATTCAGCGCCATCGCGCGCGACGAACAAGTCGCATTGTGCAGCAAGAGCCGTACGGATGCGTTCACGCAATGCCGCGTCCGACACCAGCATCACACTCGCCGGCCGACGTAGCGCGTCGAGGCCTCCTGAGTCCAGTCGACTGCTATTCCCTCTCCTCAAGAGCTCCGTCATGGCTTCACCTTTCTCGCTCGGTCGAGCATTGGGTGCGTGACGCTATCCGCATCATCGTCGGTGCGAATGACGTGCGGGGTGAGAAACAAGTAGATCTCGGTCGCCGTCGTTTGGCGGCTCGAATGGCCGAACAGTCCGCCTAACAACGGAATGCTCGACAGAAACGGAATGCCGCCCTGGGTCACATCGCGCTCGGCGTCCGTGAACCCGCCTAACGCCACGGTCTGGCCGTCCTTGATGAGGAGCTCCGTCTGGATCGACCGGGTCGAGATGACGGGCGCGTCGAACGCCACCTCCTGCGTCGCGTTGTCGATCTCCTGAGTCACTTCGAGGCCTACGTAGCCGTCGGGGCTGATCGTCGGCAGCACCGTGAGCTTCGTGCCGACGTCTTTGTACTGGACCACCTGGTCGACAGCCGCGTTGTCCGTTGGAAGTGTCCTGGCGAGTTGTACGAAGGGACGCTGGCTGCCCACGTTGATCGTCGCCGGTTGATTGTTCGCAGCCACGAGGATGGGCCGACTCAGAATCCGCACGTCGCCGCGCTCGGCGGCCGCGGTCAGGGTGGCGTCGATGTTCAGGGCGGTCAGGTTCATGGCATGCAACACGAAATCCGTGAGGCCGGCGCCGGTTTGCGATCCAGTGAGCACGGTCGGCCCGCCCTTGACCTTGGTGGGCGGCAGCGTCGCCGCGACACCGAACTGGAGACTGTTCGTTCGCTCCACCTCGGCGATGATCACCTCGATCAGCACCTGGAGCGGCCGAGTGTCGAGCTCCGTGACGGCCGAGGTGATGAGGTCGAAATCGCTCTGGCTGGCGCGAATGAAGAGGCTGTTGCTGCGCGGGTCGGGAACGATCGTCACGTCGCCGCTGAACGAGGCATTGCGCGCGGCCGGCATGGTGGCGGCACTGGACGCGTTAGGCGGCGGCGCCGGGCTCGCCGTGCCCGCAGGCTGCATCATTCCGGTCTGGAGCTGCTGGTCGAGGGTAGCGGGACGCGTGCTCCCAATGTCGCCGAGGGCGCTGGCGCGGCCGAATAGCGCGTTCACCGTGGCGGCGACGTCGGCAGCGCGCGCGTGACGCAGGTGAATGACGAACAGTTGCACGTCGCCCGCCGCGCCGGCGCGTCCGTTAGGCGATGGCGTCGTCGGAGGCGGCGCAGCAGGCGGTGCCTTCACCTGCACGCGATACATCGCCGAGTCGCGCACCAGCTCGAGGTTCTGGCTCGCGAGAATGCCCTCGAGCAACCCGCGAACCGCACTGCGCGCAACGGGGGTCGGCGTCTCCAGGGTGACCCGCGCACCCGGGACGCTACTGCCGAATCCGACCGGCTTGTCGAGGTACGGCGCGAGCGCTTCCACGGCGGCGCGCACGTCGGCGTCCACGAGATGGACGCTCACACTGTCGTGTCGGAGCACGACCGCCGAGTCCTGTGCCTGCGCTCGCGCGGCGGGCGGCCGCACAACGACGAGCGTCAGCGCGAGCGCGACGCCGACGTATCTCATGGCCATGTCCGTTTGACGGTGAGGTGCCAGGTTGTATCCATTCCGCTGATCGTTGCAGTGGTGCCGGTGATCGTGCCGACGCGCAGGCCGGCCACAGTTTGGCCAGCGTGGAGAACGGTGCTGCCATCGCGGCCGGGGATGCCGTCGACTAACGCGCGCCACGGCGGTCCAACGATCCCGACGAGGACTAACGGAGGACGCGGCACAGCCGCTTGTGCGGCGGCGTGGGCAGCGGCCGTGTCCGGCGCTCCATATGCGACGGCCGCCGGCTTGCGATCGAGCCGGAAGGGATCGGCGCTCGTGATGCGCTCCGCGAGCACTGCGAGCGAGTCCTGATCCAGCACGCGAGCGGGCAGCGAGACGGGCCAGATTGCTGGTGCAGGAGCATCGGCGGGACGCGAGATGTTTCGCCATGTGCGGATGCCGGCGAGCACTGCGACGGCCGTAACCGCCCACGCGACACGCTCCATCCACAGTGCTTTCATCGTCTGGCGCCTATGTCGTTCACGCGCCGCCACAAGGCGTCGATTACCAAGTCCGCGTGCAGCACTTCGGGGCGTTGGGCAGAAGCATTGGGGTCGCCGGCCTGAACATCAAGCGACCGTACGTTGAGCGCGCCTGGTCCGCGGTCGAGCGCCGCCAGGAACGTCGCCAACCCCTGGACGTCGCCGGTGACGCTCAAGCGAACGTGTACCGGAACGAACAGCTCGTGCCCAACGGAATCGGTGCGGAGGTCGAGCGCGCCCAAAGTCATCGCGGCGTCGGTTGCGGCGCGCGTGACGAGTTGGGCAAGCTCGGCACTGGCGGCGGCCGGCGAGTCTCCTAACAGCCACGCCGGCGCCAGCGCGGCGAGACGCGTCCGGCGCGCGACCAGTGAGTCGTGAATCGCCCGCGCATTGAGCGCGAGCTTGCGATCTCGTGCCGTTGTCGCGCTCGCGGACTGTGCCGATGCGACGACGTCTACTTGCCAGCGTCGCCATGCGGGTAGCACACGGGCCACGAACAAGAGTCCGCCAATCGATACCGCGCCGATGAGCAGCGTTCGACGATCGCGAGGCGACAACGCGGTGAGTATCTGTTTCATGGCGTCGCCGCGAGTACGAGATGAAATCGCACCGTGACACGGTCGAGAGCCTTACCGCCGGCACTCTCGCGGGTCACCGGCCCAACAATCTCCGGCGACGCGATGCCCGGCACGCGCTCCACCGCGTCGACCACCGCTGCGGCACGCGGCCCCTCGGCCACGATGCTGCCGGCTCCGGCGCTGTCCACCTGCACCGCCAGCAGCGCACTTCCCTCGGGCAGCCCGCGGGTGAGTTGGGCCAGGAGCAGCGTGGCGGAGCGGCGCGATTGCGTGAATGACGCGATCGTGTTCAATGCGGCTGTAGCCGCGGCCAGCTCGCGCGCATCGCGCTCCGTGCCACGCACCCGCGCCTCAAGCGCTACGTCTTGAGCGCGCGTCCAGCGCCTAACGCGCCACGACGCGATGCCGGGAATGAGTTGGGCGCCGACGATCGCGATCGCGCACGCGAAGCCCGCGATAACGAGGCGCCGCCGCGACGGCCCGTGCGTTAGGCGTGTCGCCTGGCCCCGGAGCGCGATGGGCTCGGCACGCGGCAGACGCGCGGCACCCGCGGCGTCCATGAGCTCCGCGCCGCGGCCGGCGAGCGCGCGGAAGAGAGGAGCGAACGCCGGTCGCGCGGCTGATCCGCTGGTGCCGGGAGCGGACCGCATGCTGCTCAACGCGCCGTGAGCGTACGTCACGGTGATGTCCACGTCGTCATCATTCCACACGACCGTTTCTTCGGACGTCGCAAATCGAAGCGCCACCGCTGTGGGTATCACGCTATGTAGCGTTAGGCTACGCGCGGCGCACGCATCGATGATCGCTCGCACAACGGGTTCCTCGAAGGCGGCCACCCACGCACTCGTTGGAGACGTGGCGCGGGCACCGGAGAAGAGGAGCGGCACACCGTTCTTGAGAAAGAAGCGCGAGGCGTGCTCGCGAACCACGGCGGCGAGCGCCGCGGGCTCGGCGAGCGGCGGCAGATCCGACACACGCTTGAGCTGCGTGGCTTTGGGTCCGATTGCCGCGATCACCACAGGCGGCCTGAGCCGCGACCGCGGACAATCGGCCAGCAGCGCGCCGAGCGCTCGCGCTAACGGCTCTTCGTCCGAGCGCGGCCGCGCAGCCGCCCAACGCACCGTGTCGCCGTCGAGCAACACGGCGCTCACGCGCCGGCCGCCAATGCCTAACCCGAGCCGTGGCCGGAGCGCAATCATTGGATCCACGTCCGGCGCCGCACGATGGCCGCGCGGTCACCGGCTCGCACGAGCACGAGCTCGAGCGCGACGGTGACCGCCGGTGCGCCCGAGGTGCCCCGAGCGGTCAGAATCCACGCATCGGGCTCCGCCGTCGTCAGGCGCACCAGGTCGGGGTAGTCCGCCAACAGGGCAGACCGGCCGGCCGGCGACAGCTCGGCGCTCAACGAGAGCACATCCGAAATCGGGACGCCACTCGCACGATGGTCCGCCACGCGCGCGACCGCCTCGCTCGTGAATCCGGGCAGCGCTGCGATCACCGCCAGCGGGGCGCGATCGAGCACGATCCGGGCCGGCTCGACGCCTAACACGGAGTCGAGACCCGCGCGCTGCGCGAACCCACGCACCCGCTCGAGCTCGCGCACGTCGGCAAAAGCGGCGTTGCGCGGCGGCATGCGCCCTTGCGCCAGATACCACGATGCCTCGGCGCCGCTCGGGCGCGGGACGTCGTCGGCGTCGCGCCAGTCGAGGACGGCGTCCGAGAGCGAGTCGGCACGGGCAGGTGCATCGCCTAACGCTACGAAGAGCCGCACGAGGAAGCTGTCGCCGGCGGTGTTGAGGTCGATCGTCGTGCCGGCCGGCCGGAGCGTGAGCACGCACGGCGCATCGCGCACGAAGGCCGACGTTCCGACCGCTGTATCGAGTCCGGCCCACGATCGGCGAACGACATCGGAGGCCGCGCTGCTGTCGCCGCCGTGATGCGTGAGCGCGTCGCCGATCGCGGCCTCGGCTCGGCTCGCACAGTCTTCGGCCAGCCAGAGGCGGCTGTCGCCGCACGCCGGTTGTGCACGATGCCGGCCGCACGCCGCGCCAGCAGCGCCAGGCCGAAGCCGAGCGCGCTCACACCGACCATGACCCAGAGCACGGCGAGCAGGACGAACCCGCGGCGAGCAGGGCCGGTCATCCGCGCGGCCCGATACGCACGAGCATCGTGTCCACGGAGTGGTCGCGCACCAGCACCACGCCGATGCCTAACGGAGCGGTGATGCCGGTGCCCCATTGCTGGAACCATTGACCGCCGGCCGCGGCACTCTCGAGGTAGCGAAAGGTGCCGCGCCTGAAACCGCTGACGAGTTCGAGCGGCGGTTGCGCCCCGACTTCGGCGCGGAGCGTCTCGTGATCGCCATCCGCGGCGAACGAGAGCGTCACCGGGCATCGCTCGAGCCAGCCGGCAGGTGCTTCGCACCAACTCGAGAACCGCACGGTGTCAGGCGTGCCGCTGAACGGGATGGTCCCCGGCGATCCCAGCTCGAGTTGCCCAACGAGAGCGCGCAGCGTGCGCTCGCCGTTCGCTTCACGATCGCCTTCTGCGGCGCGCCGCGTGAGTGCGTGCGCCTGATCGGTGAGGATGGCGAGCACCTGGTGTGCGCCGGCGAGTACGATCGCGCCGACCACGAGCGCGACCAAGACCTCGATCAGGGTGAAGCCGCTACGGCGCATCGGGCGCCTCCGGCCGATAGAGCGAGGTCGCGAGCAGCACAGCGCCGGTCGCCGTATCGCGCAGCGCGATCACATACAGCGTCGGTGCCGGGCGATCGACGCGGAGATCCCATGGCCCCTCCGGGCGATCGCCAAGGTGCCGGTCGAGATCGGCACGCGGCCACAACGCAACGGCATCCAAGAGCGCGCTGGCCCGCCTCGTCTCGGCGTCGAGCCTGTCGGCGCGCGAGACAGCGTCGAGTGAGCTCGCGGCCAGCGAGACCATGGTGGTCGCCGAGATCGCGAGGATCGTCAACGCAACGATGGCTTCCAAGAGCACCATCCCGCAGTGCCGCGATGCCTTACGGAACCGCATTGGGGCGGCCGGTGAGGGGATCGACATGGAGCGCGGAATCGGCTAGCACATGGCCGTCGGGACCGGCGGTTACCTCGCGCTCGGCGCCGCCCACCGGCAACGTCACCGTCACCGTGTGGCCGCTCTGGATGGCAGAGTCGCGCGCGGCATTCACGGCGGAGACCACGGGGTCCGTTGGCGCAGGAGGCCGGGCGGTGTGGACGGTGAGTGCCACCAGACCGGCCATGATGCCTAACAGCACGAGCACGACGAGCAGCTCGACGAGTGTGACAGCGCGCTCGGGCGTCACGTTGGCCGAACGCTGTAGATGGCTTGGAGCAGAGCGGCCGCGACGAGCGCAACGAGGCCGCCGAAGGCGAGGATGAGAGCCGGCTCCAAGAGGCGGACCGCGGCTCGCACGCGCTGCGTGGCGCGGTCGGTCTCGAGCCGGGCCGCGTGGGCGAGCATCGCCGCCAGCGAACCGGTTTCTTCGCCGGCGCGGACGAGGCGAGATGCAACCGGCGTCAGTGCATCTTCCGTTAGGAACGCGGCCGACGGCCGCGCGCCGGCGACGACCGACGTCCGCGCGGCAAGCACACGCTTGTGAATGGCCGCATCGCCGGCGGCGCGCGCTGCATGGGTGAGCGCGTTGGGCAATGGCACGCCGCTCCCCAAGAGCGCCGACAACGCCGCGCACACGCGCGCCGTGGCCGCGGACCGGCGAATCTTGCCGAGCACCGGGACTTGGAGCAGCATGGAGTCCCAGCGAACGGCGCCGGCGCGGGTGGCGGTCCAGGCTCGCCACGCCACTAATATAATGAGTGTCGCCACGCCGGCTGGAAGCGCCGCAACTCGCGCGATCACAGACGCTTGGAGCACGAAACGTGTGGTTGACGGGAGTGTCTGGCCGAGGTCGGAGAGGATGGCAGCGAATCGCGGCAGCACCACGCCGACGAGGATGCCCACGGAGATCGTACCCGCCACGGCGAGAATGCACGGATAGACGAGCGCCGCGCGGATGGCCGATCGTGTGGCCGCCGTTTCATCCATCAGGTCGGCCGCACGCCTAACGGCAGGCGCGAGGCCGCTGCCCGCCTCGCCGGCGCGCACGATGCCCACCACGACCGCGGGAATCGCCAGGCCGCTCCGCTCGAGCGCCGCGCCTAACGGCGCCCCCTCGCGGACGGCGCGTGCGAGATCGGGCAGCGCCGGCGCCCACGCGTCGGGCGCGAGCTCGGGCATGGCCGCCAGCGCCTTGCTCACCGGCAGGCCGCTCTCCAACAGCGTCGCCAACACGCGGAGCCCCAGGGCGAGATCGGCCATCGACAGACGCGTGCGGAGCGCGTCGCCCGATCGGGCCGCATGCAGGTCGACCGCCCAGAGCCCCTGCGCGGCCAGGGCCCTCAGCGCCGCGTCGCGGCTCTCCGCGGCCAGCACCCCGTGCTCGAAGGCGCCGTCCGCGCGCGCGGCTCGGTACGCGAAGCGCGTGGCGGGGGTCATGGATGCACCGGGCCGCCCCACGAGGTGATGTCGGCGTCCTCGTCAGAGCCGCCCGCCTTCCCGTCTCTGCCTAACGTGTAGAGGTCGTACGACGTCGGGTTCTCGACGCCGGGCGCGACGTAGACGTAGGGCCGACCCCACGGATCGAGCGGCGCGTCCTTGCGCAGATAGGGCCCGCGCCAGTTCCGCGGCATGTTGCCGGACGTGGGTTTGGTGCGAAGCGCGGTGAGGCCCTGATCGGACGTCGGATAGGTGTCGTTGTCGATGCGGTAGGCATCCAGCGCCAAACCGAAGATCTCGATCTGGCTCTTGGCGGCCGCGGTCTTGGCGTCACCGACGTTGCGGAAGATCGACGGCGCCACCACCGCGACGAGCGTCGCGATGATGGCCAGTACGACGAGCAGCTCGAGCAGCGTGAAGCCGCGGCGGCGCGGGTCCATCGCGTTAGGCGGACACCACACGGAGCACCTCCTCGACAGTCGTCAGTCCGACACCGGCCTTGGACCACGCATCGTCCCACAGCGGATGCCATTCGTTCCTCTCCGCCAAGTCGCGAAGGTCGGCACGCGACGCATTGCGCGAGATGGCGTGCTGCATGGCGTCTGACAGGACGACGAGCTCGAAAACGCCAAGCCGACCGGAGTACCCGGTGTGCCGGCACGCCGAACATCCTGTTCCGTGCATCAGAGCCGCCGTGCGAATCGCGGCCGGGATTGCGGCATGACGCTCGTACGCAGCCGGGTCGACGCGAGCGGCGCAGTCGGGGCACACTCGGCGCACCAGCCGCTGCGCCATCACCGCGTCCACCGTCGCTGCCACAAGGTACGGCGGCACACCCAGGTCCACGAGGCGCGGGATGGCGCCCAACGCATCGTTCGTGTGCAGCGTCGAGAAGACCAGGTGGCCCGTCATTGCGGCTTGCACCGCGAGCGACGCGGTTTCGCCGTCCCGCATCTCGCCCACCATGATCACGTCCGGGTCTTGCCGCAGGATCGATCGCAGGGCTTGAGCGAAGGTCACGCCGGCCTGTGCATGCACGGGCACCTGCGTGATGCCCGGCAACTGATATTCGATCGGGTCCTCGATCGTGATGATTTTCTCGGCCGCGGCGTCGCGCAGCCTGAGCGCGGCGTAGAGCGTCGTCGTCTTGCCGGAGCCGGTGGGACCCGTGACGAGCACCATGCCATGCGGTCGTCGAGCGAGCGACCGCACCTGCTCGAGCATCGCCGCCGGCATGCCGAGCGTGTCGAGACCCACCGGCCGGCCGCCGCGGTCGAGCACACGCAGCACGACACTTTCACCGTGCAGCGTCGGCACCGTGGACACGCGCACATCCAGCTCGCGATCGGCGAGCCGCACGCGGATGCGTCCATCCTGCGGCCGGCGTCGCTCGGCGATGTCGAGGTCGGCCATCAGTTTTAGGCGAGAAAGAATGGCCATTTCGACACCGGCCGGCGCTGCGGGTGCAGGCAGCAGAATGCCGTCCACGCGGAAGCGCACAGTGAGGCCGTGACGCGTCGCCTCGAGATGGATGTCGCTGGCCCCCGCGCGCACGGCCTCGCCCACGAGAAAATTGACGTATGCCGCCACCGGCGCCGAGTTCGCCACGTCGCGGACATCGGCCACGAGCGACTCATCGTCCTGGTCGGCATGCCCAACGGTGAGCGACGCTTCGGCTCCTGACGTAAGGCGGGCGATCAGCCGCTCGACCTCCTCGCGCGGTGTGACTTCGGGCATGATCGGCCGGCGATACGCGAGACCGAGGTCGTCGAGCGCCTCAGGCACGAGCGCGTCGGGTGCTACCGCGACGACCAGCGCACCGTTCGCCGTGATGACGGTTGGGCACACGCGGTGATGCAGCAGGTACTCGCGCGACACGCCGCCCTCGAGTGCCACGGCACGCGGGCTGATTCCGACCTCGGACACAGAGCCACCTCGCTCTCGACCACCCGCGCGTCGTTCAACGGTGACGAACGCTTCGGGTTGTGATGGGCGCGCACGGTACGCGAGCCCGCCCGCAAGAGCAAGCACAGAAGTGACCTCAATCGCACGTTTTCTGACCGGGCGGCACGGCGATGCCTTACAACGACCGCGCTCCTAACGTGCAGGCCTGGCTCAGCTCGCTGGCCGATCGATTGGGCGGAGCGATTTCTTGAACGCACGCTCCAGGGGTGCGCCGAACATTTCGCGCACGGCGCGGGCGGCGATGTCCTCGAGCTTTCGTCCGCGAAACTCCGATGGCGTCAAGCCGGTCCGGCGCCTGATCAGGTTCGCGAGCGAGCCTCCTGAGGCAAGCCCGAGGTCGTGCGCCACAGCCTCGAGACTGGTCCGTGACCTTGTCCAGTCGGGCCTTGGCCCGGAGCAGGAGCACCCACGAGATGAGATGGTTGGGCAGGCATACGCCGAGCGCCGTGAAGCGGCGAACGAGCGTCTCCGGTCGCACGAGCGCCGCGGCCGCCAGAGCGCGCACGTTCGGACGGACAGTGCCATCGTGGTCCACGCACCAATGTACAAAGCACAATGCCCACTCCGGCGCACTGGAACACACCAAGCGCCGCACGCATATGTCGGCGACGCGAGCGGGATCGGTCGCGAGCAGCGCGTGGCGCGTCTGTGCGGGTGAATCGTCGCGAGGGAGAATAACGTCGACATAGTCGAGGTGCTGCACGCGCGCCAACGCGTGCACATTGGGACTGTCCCTATGACAGACAAGGAAGAGTCGGACGCCCAGTTGGCGTGCGATGGCATCGCGTACAACCACGCCAACGCCTGGCAGCTCGGCCTCCTTGACACCCAACACGATGATGTCCGGCAGCTCGCGGCCTACGCGCTGAGTGAGGGCCCACAGCTCGCGAACGAATTGCAGCTGTGCAATGTCCCCCACGGCTTCGCGGAGATGCGCGGACGCCTCGGCATCCCCGACCATCGCTATGACGCGGAGCATACGAATGACACCATTTGCCTAACTGAGAGATCTACTGAACGCGGGGTGCGGTAGGCGGCCGTGCCGATGGGCGGCCGTGGAACGGGAGGACAATCTTAGCGGGCGCGTTCGAAAACGGGAACCCACTCGTCCCTCATTTTCTCGACTTCTCGACAGGCGCCACGGATGGCTAACGCGACGCGGCGGAGCATCGCCGCAACTCCGGGCGCGGCCGACTGGCTGAGTTCGTCAGACCCACACTGCGGCCTGCCGCTGTTCGGCCGCTTCCGACCGCGCTGCTTAGCCGTGCTAACTCGGCGTTAATTTTCGCCGCGTTGGCAGGACGCACTACGTTTGCGACGACGAAACATGCGGCTGCCATCGACCCGCGCCCGTGCGGCACCCTCAGAAATCCAAGAGGTGCCACGGCGGATCAAGTGTCGGCGTGCCATCGCCGCGTAGCGTTTCTGCGCCGAGCGCTGCCTGCTGCTGCGTGTCGGCGCTGCGATTCATATACATTACGATGTAATGCCGACGCCCCTTTCGGTGCCGACCACTTTGCTTCGCATCGCCACGAGAACCTCCGAGCTCGCCTTGCGGCAAGCGCGACAGGTGGCATCCCTGCTCGCCGCGCGCGGCGTCGAGTCCGAGCTGGTGCCGTTCAAGACCGCGGGCGACAAGAAGGTGGACCAACCGTTGCGCGAGATCGGCGCCAAGGGTCTCTTCACGCACGAGCTCGAGGCGGCGCTCGTGGCCGGACGCGTCGACTGCTGCGTCCATTCGCTCAAGGACCTGCCCACCGATTCGCCTCCCGGCCTAACGATCGCCGCGGTGCTCGAGCGCGAAGATCCGCGCGACGTGCTGGTGGTGAACGAGAATATCGACGCGGAATCGTTGGCCGACCTGCCGCGCGGCAGCCGCGTGGGCACCTCGAGCCTGAGACGCCGCGCCCAACTTCGCGCGGCGCGCCCCGATCTCGATGTCGTAGACTTGCGCGGCAACGTGCCGACGCGCGTGCGCAAAGTGGACGAAGGACAGGTCCACGCCGCGATCCTCGCCGCCGCGGGCCTCAAGCGCCTCGACGCCCAAGGCCGCATCTCGGCCTGGCTCGACGCGCCGGAATGGCTGCCGGCGCCGGGGCAGGGCGCGATAGCGGTCCAGGCGCGCGACGCCGATACTTCCACGTTAGGCATTCTCTCGGCGCTCAACCACGCGTCGACCGACGTGGCCACCACGGCCGAGCGCGCGTTTCTCGCCGCGCTCGAGGGAGGATGCCAAGTGCCGATCGGGGCGCTCGTGATGGAGACGTCGGCAGGTCTCGTGCTGCACGGACTCATTGCCGACGTGGAGGGACGCCGCGTGCTGCGCGGCAACACGCCGGTGGATGTGGCCCATCCGGCGGACGCCGGCACGCGTCTCGCCGCTGAGTTGTTACAGAAAGGCGCGGGGGAGATTCTCGCGGTGCTCCGCGGTCTTTCGGCCGTGCCGGTGCCACAGCCCGAATGAATTCGCCACTCGCGCCGGCGCGCGTGCGCCGGCTTCCTCCCATCTCGTTGCGTTAGGCATATGGCATTTCCCGTCAACCGCCAGCGCCGGCTCCGCCGCACCGAATCGCTGCGACGCCTCGTGCGCGAGACGCATCTGGTGCCGGAGCAGCTCGTGCTGCCGCTGTTCGTGCGCGGCGGCGCCAACGTGCGCCGTCCCATAGAAGCGATGCCCGGCGTCAGCCAAACCTCGGTGGACGAAATGCTCCGCGACGCCGAGCGCGCGGCCACGCTCGGCGTGGGCGGCGTGCTGCTGTTCGGAATCCCCGACGAAAAGGACGCCACCGGCTCGCATGCATGGGATGACAATGGACCGGTGCAACAAGCGGTGCGCGCGCTCAAGCGCGAGTTCCCGGAACTGGTCGTCATCACCGACGTCTGTCTCTGCGAGTATACGGATCACGGACACTGCGGCGTGCTCGTGAACGGCGACGTCGACAACGATGCGACGCTCGAATTGTTGGCACGCGAAGCGGTGTCGCACGCGCACGCGGGCGCCGACATCGTCGCACCCAGCGACATGATGGACGGACGCGTGGCGGCCATTCGCCGCGCGCTCGACCACGCGCACTTCACACAGACGCCGATACTCTCGTACGCGGCCAAATTCGCATCGGTGTTCTACGGGCCGTTTCGTGAGGCGGCGGAATCCACGCCGCGCTCGGGCGATCGGCGCGGCTATCAAATGGACCCGTCCAACGCACGCGAAGCGCTGCGCGAGGTGCGGCTCGATCTGGACGAAGGGGCCGATGCGGTCATGGTGAAGCCCGCGGGACCCTATCTCGATGTGATTGCACGCGTTCGCCGCACGACGTTGGTCCCCCTCGCCGCCTATCAGGTGAGTGGCGAATTTGCTATGATTAAAGCGGCTGCCGAGCGCGGGTGGCTCGACGGCGAGCGGGCGATGATGGAGTCGCTCACCGCCATTCGCCGCGCCGGAGCGGACATCATCATCACGTATTTCGCGATCGACGCGGCAACCCGACTCCGTTAGGCAGTTAGGCTGCGCGCGCGTTGGGGAGCGGCACGATGCAGCGCACCATGCACCATCGGGAATTTCCCGGCACCGGCGTCTCGGTGAGCGAAGTTGGATTCGGCCTCTGGACCCTCTCCACGGGCTGGTGGGGCGACAAGACGGACGACGAAGCGGTCGCCATGCTGCGCGAGGCGTACCACACGCACGGCATCACGTTCTTCGACGCCGCCGATGCCTACGGCAACGGACGCAGCGAACGGCAACTCGCGGCCGCCTTCGGCACGATGCGCGACCGCGTCGTCTACGGCACCAAAATCGGCTACGACATCTACGATGAAGCCGCCCAAGCGGCGCGTCGCGGACAGAGCGAGCTGCCGCAACGCTTCGAGCCCGCGTTCATGCGACGCGCCGTGGATGAATGCCTACGCCGCTTGAACACGGACTACATCGACGTGCTGCAACTCCACAACGTGAAGATGGCGCACGTCCGCGATCCGCTGGTGTGGGACACGCTGCGCGCACTCACCCGGGAAGGGAAAATCCGCGCGTGGGGCGCTGCCTTCGGTCCCGCCATCGGGTGGTTGTACGAAGCGGTGGAGCTGGTGGAGCGCGAGCCCGACATCAATACCATCCAGATGATCTGGAACATCCTCGAGCAGCACCCCGGCACCGCCATGCTCGATGCGGCCAGGACGCACGCGCCTAACTGCGTGTTCAACATCCGCGTCACCCACGCGTCGGGCATGCTCGAGGGCAAGTACACCGAGCACACGGTATTCCCGGAGAACGACCACCGCCGGCACCGGCCGCGGTCCTGGCTCGTCAACGGCGTGCGCAAAGTGCAAACGCTCGACTTCCTCACGAGCCGCGGCGTTACGTTAGGCCAAGCGGCGCTGCAATGGCTCCTCGCCGAGCCGCGCGTGGTCACCACGCTGCCCAACATCTACGACTCGGAGCAGTTGGCCGAATTCGCCGCTGCGCCCCAAGCCCCGCCGCTCACGCGCGAACAGATGCAGCGCATCGCCGAGCTCGCCCAACGAAACTTCGGCGTGGTCGAGGAGCCGATGGCCTACAAGGGCACGATGCACCGCGACCCGGGTGCCGCGTCCCAAGCCGCGCGCGCCGCGTCGTGATCCATCCGTGGCACGACCTGCCGCCCGGTCCGCACCCGCCCGACAAGGTGACGACGGTGGTCGAGATCCCGATGGGCAGCAAGAACAAGTACGAATTGGACAAGCAATCGGGACTCTTTCGCCTCGATCGCGTGCTGTTCTCCGCTGTCCACTACCCGGGCGACTACGGATTCATCCCGCGCACGCTGGCCGAAGATCACGACCCGTGCGACGTGTTGGTGCTCCTCAATGAGCCCACGTTTCCCGGCTGTCAGATCGACACGCGCCCGTTAGGCGTGCTGCGCATGCTCGATCGCGGCGAGCTCGACTACAAGATCTTGGGCGTCCCGAGCCACGATCCGTTCTACGACGAATACTTCGACATCGCCGACATTCCGCCGCATTATCTGAAGGAAGTCGAGCACTTCTTCCACATTTACAAGGACCTCGAAGGCAAACGCGTTCAAACGGTCGGATGGGAGAAGAGCGACGTCGCCGCGCGCGTGATCGAAGACGCGATCCGCCGGTACGACGAACAGTTCGTGGTGGCCTCCGGCCCGTGAACGATCGCACGAAGCCCGTGCCGTCGTCCGGGTCGAAAGTCGGCGTGCTGTTCGTGTCCGACCAGCCGGGGCGCTTGCAGGCGTTGCGCCAGTCCGCGCTCGCCGGCCGCGAGGTGTTCCTGTGGACCGGCGACCACCACCGCGTGCCTAACTGGTCGGTGCCGTTGCGCGGCGATCCCGCGAAGTCGGAAACGTTCGCGCCGCTCGAGGGGCGCGACGCGATCGCCGTCATCGATCTCGCCGACGAGACGCGCGCCCGCCGCGTGGCGCGTGCGGTGCGCGGTGCGTTCCCGCCGGCCTCGATCCTCGTCATCGACCACTGGCGGAAGGCGCACCACGGTTCGGCCCGTGACGGCCTGCGCTGGTTGGACGAAGGCGAGCTGCTGGCCGATGCCATCGAGCTGGTGCTGCGGCGCGTGGCATCGCACAAGCGCCTGCGCGGGCTCCGGCGCGCGCTGCGCGGCCGCCGCACGTGCGCGTTCCTGGTGCAGAACGATCCGGATCCCGACGCCATCGCCTCCGCGCTCGCGCTGCGCCGGGCGTTAGGCCTGCGCCCCGAGCGGTCGCCCATCATTACGTTAGGCTTTGTGACCCGGCCCGAGAATCGCCGGCTCATCGAAGAGTTGGGCATCGTCGTCGAGCACGTCACGCGGCGGAAGCTCGCCGAATCGGCTCCGCTCATTCTCGTGGACGTGCAGCCGCCCTACTTCACGGTCTCATTGCCGGAGGTGGCGGCGGTGGTCGACCACCATCCCACCACCGGGGCGTATCGCTCGGGTTTCCGCGACGTGCGCACGTGGTTCGGCGCGAGCGCCACGATGACCGCCGAGTATCTGTTGGCGTCGGACGAGCAGGAAATCGCGACGCCGTTGGCGACGGCGCTCCTCTACGGCATCGTGACCGACACCAAGTCGCTGTCGCGCTCGGCCAGCGACGACGACCTGCAGATGTTCGCGTATCTGTTTCCGCGCGCCGACCAGGCGATGCTCCGGCGCATCCAGCATCCGTCGTATGGGACGCTCGCGCTCAAGCGATTCGGCGATGCGCTGCAGCGCCCGCGCGTCCACGAGGGGCTGGCCTACGTGCACCTGGGCCGGTTGCCGGAAGACCAGGAGCACATCGTGGCCCAACTGGCGGAGTTCTGCCTGGGCATGGCCGGCGCGGCGGTGTCGGCGGTGTCGGGCGTGTTCGGGGCGAATCTGGTGATGAGCACGCGCGCGCTGTCGCCGGCCGCTCGGTTAGGCGAGCGCCTGCGCGCCGAGTTCAAGCGCTACGGCAGCGCCGGCGGCCACCCGGTAATGGCCAAGGCCGTGATGGATCTCGAGGCGTGGCGGCGCGCCCACCCGTTCACCGACTCCCGCTCGCTCGAGCGCACGGTGCAGCGTGCGCTGCGCAAGGCGCTGGCGTCGTCGTCTAACGGAACGAATCCTGTCAGCTCGCCTTCCGCAGCACGAGCGCGGCGTTGATCCCGCCGAACCCGAACGAATTCGACAACAACACCTCGGGCTGCGCGGCGCGGCCGATGCGCGGGATGTAGTCCAGGTCGCAGCCGTCGTCCGGCGTGGCGAGATTCACCGTGGGCGGCAGCCAGTCGCGCGTCATCGCCAGCGCGCAGATGGCCGCTTCGATCGCCCCGCTCGCGCCTAACGCGTGACCGTAGTAGCCCTTGGTGCCGCTCACCGGGATCCGGTACGCGTGCTCGCCGAACACCCGCTTGATCGCCAGCGTTTCCGTGGTGTCGTTGAGCGGCGTCGAGCTGCCGTGCGCGTTGACGTAATCGATCTCGCCGGCGTGAACGTGCGCGTCGTCGAGCGCGCGCTGCATCGATTTGGCTGCCTGCGAGCCATCCGGGCGCGGCGCCGTCATGTGGTACGCGTCGTTGGACATCCCGTAGCCCAACACTTCGCCATAGATCGGCGCCCCGCGCGCGATCGCGCGGTCCCGCTCCTCCATCACCAGCACCGCCGCCGCTTCCGCCATCACGAATCCGTCGCGATCGCGGTCGAACGGACGGCTGGCGCTCGCCGGATCGCCGTTGCGCGTCGACATCGCGCGGATGATCGCGAACGCGCCGAAGCACAACGGCCACAGCGGCGTTTCCGCCGCGCCGCAGATCATCACATCGGCGTAATTGTCGCGGATCTGACGGAAGCCGTCCCCGATTGCGATCGTGCCCGATGCGCAGCTCATCGCGTTGGTACTGTTCGGCCCCTGCACGCCGAACTCGATCGCGATGTTGCAGCTGGACGCGCCGCCGAACACCATGAGCGCGAGCGCCGGGTCCACGTCGCGGAGCCCGCCGCGGTAGTACACGCCGCACTGCTCCTCGGCGTAGCCCACGCCGCCTAACGCTGTGCCCATCATCGTGCCCACCCGCTCCCGGTCTTCGATCGCGAGATCCAGGTGCGCGTCCTCGATCGCCATCCGCGCCGCCACCACCGAGAATTGCCCGAACCGGTCCAACCGGCGCGCGCGCTTGCGATCCAGGAAGTCGTTAGGCTCGAAGTCCCGCACCTCGGCCGCCAGGTGGCTGCGGAAGGGCGACGGATCGAAGCGCGACACTTCCGTGACCGCGGACCGCTGCGCCTTGAGGCCGCACCACAAACCGTCCACCGTGCTGCCAATGGGAGTGATGCAGCCGATGCCGGTGATCACTACGCGACGTGACATGTCGTTGTGTGCCGTGTGCTCGAGAATGAAGGTGCGCGCGCCGTCACCGGCGCTCCGCCACCGCGGCCAAACCAGCCAGCGTCCGGCTCGCGATGCCATGAATGAACACAGGCCCGATGATGCGTCGGGCCACTGCGACACCAATCAACGGCCACCCCGGCCCGTTCCAGCAATGTACGATACGAGCGAGCACGCGGTCTTTCTGCTCTATGAACGTCCATTCCACCTCCATCCCACGTGTGATGCCGCGCACGTGACGAAAGCGAATTGCCGGCCGCGTATCGTCGATGGCCATCTCCGACGTCCACCACGTTGGCCATGCCATTCGCCCGAACGGGCGCGACGCTGACATCGCGACGAGACCGCCTCCCTCCCTATCGCGCTCGTCGAATCGCACCCATCGATAGTGTGCGAGATGTTCCGGCCATCGATCTACTTCGCGTGCCAGCGCAAACATCGTGCGGACGCTCGCCTTGACCACGCGCTCGTCGACCACGCGCATCGAGCAGCCCGCCGGCATGGCCGGCAGTCGAACGGGATCGCGCATCGACGTGTGCGCGTCGGTCATGCGCCGCGCTCCGCCGGCGTCCACGAGGCCGTCACGCGAAAGCCCAACCGGTAGCGGACGTAGGCATCCTGCCCAACGGACCGGCGCACCAGCTCGCCCAACTCGCCGCGGGTGAAGCCGCGCAGCACCGACACCACCCCGTCGTGCCGGCTCACCGGATGGAATGAGAGCGGGAACGACGCGAGCCAGATGCCGGCGGCGGCCAGCCAACTGCGATGCAGATCGCTCACGATCACGCGACGCCGCGCCACGCGGTGCATCTCGCGCAGCACCGCCATCGCGTCGGCGCGCTCGAAGTGATGGAGCACCTGCGAGCACATCACGATGTCCACACTCCGGTCCGCGAAGGGCAAGTGCAGCGCGTCGGCGGAGAGCACCGTGGTATGATCGGCCGCGATGCGAGCCAGCGACTCCGATTTCTCGATGCCTAACGTTGCGAGGCCCACGCCGCGCCGGCTGCACCAGGCCGCGGCCGCCGCCGGGATGTCGCCCCGGCCCGTGCCCACGTCGAGCAGCGATACCGGCCGCGCTCCGGGCGCGTTGGGCACCGCGCGCGCGAGCTCCGCCAGCACGGCCCGCGTACCGCCGAAGAGCGCATTGGCGCGCGCCACGTCGCCTAACGACCGGCGGACGACGAGCGCGTCCAGCTGCCCGGCGTCATCCAGATATTCGCGCCCGCGGCGCGGGCGCGGCGTGAGGGCGATCACCGCTCCATCTGCGCATACCCGCCGCGGTAGTACAGCAGCGGGCGGCCGTCCGCCGCCGCGCCGGCGATCACGTCGCCTAACACGACGAGATGGTCGCCGCCGTCGTACCGCGCCGCCACCGCGCACTCGAGATACGCCAGCGTGTCCTCGAGCAGCACGAGTCCCGTTAGGCCACGGGTGTAGCCCAGCCCGTCGAACCGGTCGTCGCGCTCCTCCGCGAACCGGCGCGAAATCGCCTCCTGCGCCGTGGTCAGGATGTTGATCGCGAAGTGCGACGCGCCCTGGATGACCGGGTACATGTCGGCGCTGCGTTCGACGCAGCACAACACCCGCGGCGGCTCGAGACTCACCGAGCAGAACGCGCTCACGGTCATGCCGTGGTCGCGGCCGCTCGCGTCGCGCGCCGTGAGCACCGTCACGCCGGTCGCAAAGCGGCCGAGCGTGCTGCGAAACGTCGGGGCATCGATCATGTCGGTCGGAACTCCGTCAAATAGCAAGCAGGCGGAGAAGATAGCGCACCGACAGGATTTCGCCGGGCGGAACGAAATCGCCGGCGACGCCGACGAACAAATCGGCCATGTCCTTTCGCTGGCCGAGTGTGGCCGCCGCGCGATTCATGAGGGCGGGGACCGCAACCGCGAGGGCGACGAGTCGCTCGACCCGCCACTTGCCGGCGAACGTGCGACGTCGCTCGGCGTCATAGGCGGCGAGCGCGGCGTCGGCGTCGCGCGGCGACCGCGCCTCGAGCGCGTGGGCAATGTGCGGCGCGAGCATCTCGCCGCCGCGGAGCGCCGCGTAGATGCCTTCGCCGGTGAACGGATCGAAGAAGTCTGCCGCATCGCCAACCAGCGCCGCGCCGCGCGCCCACGCGCGGCGCGCGTGGTGGGCGAACGGCCCGGTCGCTCGCACCGCATCCACACGTTCGGCGCCCGCCAAGCGGGCGCCCAAGTGTGGATGCGCTCGGAGCCACCCATCGAAGAAGGCCGCCGGCGCCACGGCGGCGCGCTTGACGCGCGCCGCCGGGGCGACGACGGCCACGTTAGTCACTCCGCCTCCCACGTCCGCAAACCCGGCATAGCCATCCCGCTCCACGTGCATCTCGCCGTAGGCTCCCATATCCGACACGCCGCGATAGTGCGCGATCATCGCCACGCGTTTGGGCCGTCGCCGGGCACGCGAGAGACCGAGCCGGCGCGCCACTACCGATCGCAATCCATCCGCACCCACGACGATCGCGGCCCGTTGCTGGCTCGTGTGGCCGCTCTGGTCGAGGGTCTCGATGCCGACCACGGCGCCTCGTGCGTCCCGCACGAGGCCTGTGACGCGCTGCTCCTCGACCACGCGCGCGCCGGAGGCGCGCGCGCGCTCGAGCAGCAGCGCGTCGAGGACGGCGCGCCGGAGCGCCAAGCCCCGGTCACGAAAACCGCGAAATCCGTGCGCCGCCGCGAAATCGCCGCGCAAGAGCGACCCGTTAGGCGCGCGCACCACCATGCCCGCCAACTGCGCCGCACCCGCCGCTTCGCACGCCGCGAGCGCGCCCATGGTGTCCAACAATCGCGATGCCTCGGGGCTCAGGTACTCGGCGCACGGCTTGTCGCGCGGAAAGCGGGCGCGATCGACGAGCATCACGTCGACGCCGAGTCGTGCCAAGTGCCACGCCGTGGCGCTGCCCGCCGGGCCGGCACCCACCACGGTCACTTGCGCGCGCGCCACTTAACCGGCGCGCACGCGATCGCCTAACCGTGCGACACGCTGGAACAGTCCCATGTACCGCCAATGCGGACGCGGCAAGTGTAACGCCGATGCGAGCCGCATCAGGTACGGAAGAATCGCCGAGCGCGAGTCGGCCGAGAACATGAAGCGCGGATGGCGCGCCGCAACCTGGCGCAGCCGCGCGACCGCCGCGTCGAACGACAGCGCGCTCGAGAAATAGAATCGCGGGACGAGCAATGAGTCGCCGTGTTCGACCACGCCCTCGTCGAGTGCCGCGCGGTGCAGGGTCGTGCCCGGGTACACGCGGAGCCCAACCGTGAGGTACACCGCGTCGCCCCGCTCGAGTCGCTCCACCGCGAAGGCGAGCGTTTCGTTGAGCGTCTCGATCGTTTCGCCCGGACCGCCGACGAGAAAAATCCACAGGACGCCCAAGCCGGCGCGCTCCACCTCGCCTGCCACCTGCCGCACACGCGCCGCGTCGAATCCCTTCTCGAGCCGCTCGAGCACCGGGTCGCTGGCGCTCTCGGCGGTAATGCCTAACCAGCGGAAGCCGGCGGCGCGCATCGCGTCGAGCAAATATGGCGGCACCGCCGCCGGCGTGAAGTTGGTCGTGTCCAACTTGACGCGCAGCGGGCGCCGCGTGATCGCTTCGCACACGGCCGCCGCGTGGCGGGGCGGCGCATTGAACGTCGAGTCCACGAACTCGAAGTGCCGCACGCCCGCGTCGCGCACCAGCTCTTCCATCTCGTCGACGACGTGCTCGGGATCGCGCAAGCGGTAGCCCCAGCCTTCGACGTTGAGATACGTGCAGTAAATGCACTTGAACACGCAGCCGCGCTTGGTCTGAATCGGCACCGTGCCGCCGCGCCGCTCGTATCTGGCGAGATCGAGCCAGCGGTGCATGCGCGCCGAGGGAAACGCGTCCACGTCGGGGTCGCCGCCGGGAGGCGTCACCACGGTAGTCGCCTGGTCGCGATACACCACGCCGGGAATGCCGGCCGCGTCGCGTCCCGCCGCGAGGGCATCGAGGAGTGCGGTGGTGGCGCGTTCGCCGTCGCCGGCGACGGCGAACTCCACGCCTAACTCATCGAACAGCGAAGCCGGCGCCACGCCGAATGCGGCGCCGCCGGCAATCACGCGCGCTCGGGGGGCCGCGTCGCGCAGCGTGCGCAGCACCGCGCTCGCCTCGGGCGTGTAGTGCTCGAGCGCGATGAGGTCGCTGTTGTCGATGTTGCGGACCGAGACGCCGATGACGTCCGGCTGGAAGGAGCGGGCCGCGGCGCGGGCGGCGGCATGAGGATCGGAGGCGAAACACAGATCCGCCACCCGCACCGTGTATCCGGCCTGGTCCAACGCCGATGCCACACACGCCACGCCGTTAGGCACGACGGGCATCGGCTGCCGCTCTCGATTGGTGCTCACGAGGAGCACCCGCGGGCGCGACGGCGGCGATGACGCAGGCCGCCGGCCGCGCACTAACGGAGCGGACCGGGGAGTGTCGTCACCCGGTTCGCACGAACTGCGTTTGTCCGAGCAAGAGTGTGCTTCCATTGATGACGTACGTCAACTGATCCGTGCCCGTGTCGGGCGCCTGGAACGTGATCGTGACCGTGCTTCCGTTGGCCGTCCACGTGCCGTTCTTGATCGTCGTGTCCGAGACGCTCTTGGTGATGTCGAACGTTATCACCGTGAGCGTCGCGGTGCCGTCGGCGTTGAACGCCCAAATGGTCTGCTGATTCGTTGGATCGCCGCCCACCGTGTCGACAATCGTTTCGGTCCATGTCCCAACGAGGTTGCTGTCGACCTGACCGCCGCCGCCACCGCCGCCCGATCCGTTCGAATTGAAGCCGCCCTGATTGAAGGATTGCGGCGGCGTCGTGTCGATGCAGGCCACCGCGACGACCGCGAGCGCAACGAATGCCGCGCGCGCGAGCGCTGCCCTTATCGGTGTCCGGCCAGCATGAGCGCGACCGCCGCTCCCGTGAGCCCCGCCAACAGATTCACCCCGTCGTTGTCCAACCATGGAATGCCTCCGATCCGTTGCGTGACGTCGCCGCAGGTGTGCACGCGTCGTTCGGTTAGCGCTCCGCATCGGGCGCATCGCCGCCGAGACTGCAGGACTGCGCCGGCGAACGAATCCGCCAACGCGCCTGCTATTCCGCCTGCGGCCGCGGCGACCGCAACGTGTGATGGCCAGTGCACGAGCCACGCCACTACCCCGATGAACACCCCCCCGGCGACGCTTGCGAGGAGGCCGACAATCGTGACGCCACCGGACGTTCCGGCAGCGACCCGTCGCCATGTGGTGATCAATCGAGGGGACCGGGACGAACGTGTTCCCACTTCCGTACCCCATGTATCCGCCGAAGCGGCTGCAAGTGCCCCACCACCGATCGTCATACAGGCAATGGCCGGAGCCACGAGAGACGCTAGTGCGGCAAGGGCAAAGAGGCCGCCGTTGGCCAGCACCTGCACCGCGTCTCGTGTTCCGCCTTTGGCGACGACGGATTCGGTGCGGCGCAACTTGCTTTCGCGTTGGGCACGCGAAAGCGCGGTGCCGGTCATAAAGAAAGCAAAAAGAAGAGCACCCCACGACCAACCGGCGGCGAGCGCTGCCGTACCGACGATTGTCGCGGCTAGTGCGCCACTGCGTGATAGCGCGCGTGCGCGCCACGCGACCAACGAGATCGCGCAGGCCAACGCGAACCCGACTGCCGTGCGAGCAATCACTCCAACGGGCGCGAGGCTTCCTCGTCGATCAACATTTGCATGATGCGCCGCCGCAGAGCGGGTGGGGCATTGACGATGGTGGCGCGCCGTTCCAGGAATCGCAAGAAAACCTGCTCATGGCGGAAGTGCGGAAAGCACTGTTGGCAACACGCCAAGTGATCGCGAATTTTGAGCTCGATTTCCGAAGTCAGCTCACCATCGAGATACTCGTAAATCCGCTCCAGTACCTCTGGGCACGTCATTGAGGACCTGTCGTCCGGGTGTGGAGTGGTGCTCATTCCGCTCTCGATTTGTTGACCCAGGTCCCAGTTAGTGGGCTTTCACGGCTCGGCGATCGTTCCGATGTTGAAGCGTTGGATCGTGCGATCGGTTCCCAAAAAATCTTGAACCCCCCTCTCACGGCCGTTACCTTGGGTGCTGCCATTCAGCGTTCCCGCCTCTTTCAATGCAGACAACGGTCGACGCGCTTCTCCCGCTGAGTTTTCTCGAGGCGGTTCGCAGCGTGGACAGCCCCGACGATGACCTCGACGCGGAGCTCGTCCCCGAATTGCGGAACAAGCGCCTTGGGTTGAGCGACACCGTATATGCGCAAATTCAGCGCTACACGGACGCGGCGAAGAAGCATCAACGAACCGAGTACGAGGAGACCGTCGGCATCGCGAAGCTGCTCGGCAGACGGCCGGACGCCGAAGCGGTGTTCCGTGCCGCCGGCCGCTATCTCGCGGCGCAGACCTATCAATCCATTCCGTCGGCCTCGCGCGGATTGATCGCATCTCTGCCATCATTGCTCGCGCGTCCGATCGCGCTCCGTCAAACCCAGCGCATCGCGGGGAAGTATCTCAATGGCTCCGTGCGGCGCCACGGGTCGTTTCTGATTCTCGAGGTGCCGCGGTCGGCCACGGTCGACGTGTCGCCGCGCGGCGTCGGCTGCGCGTACTACGAGTCGTTTTTTCGGGAGCTGCTCCGGCTGCTCGGTGCGAGCGGCGGATCGGTCGACCACGTGCGCTGCGCCGCGCGCGGCGAGGGCGCGTGCGAATGGCGCGCCGAATGGCGGTCCATCCATCGGGACGAAGCAGCGGCCAATGCCGGAGCGGCGTGACGCCTTCGCCTAACTTTCAACCGACGCGACCATGTTGACGAAGGAGACGCTGCCCAGCGTGCAGCGCGCATTGACCGATGCCGGGGTCGACGGCTGGCTGCTGTTCGACTTTCAAGGAACGAACCCGGTGGCGGGCGGTGTGCTCGGCCTCAAGGGCATGGTCACGCGCCGCGTGTTCGCATTCATCCCGCGGGAAGGGAAGCCCGTCGCGATCACGCATGCCATCGAGCAGGGGCCGTGGCGCGATTGGCCCGCCGATTGGGGGCGCGAGAAATACAGCACGTGGCGCTCGCTCGAGGATGCCGTGGCCAAGCTGGTTCGCGGCAAACGTATCGCGATGGAGTATTCACCGGGCGACGCGGTGCCCTACGTCGATCGCGTCCCGGCCGGAGTGCTCGAGTTGGTGCGGGCGGCGGGCGGCGACGTGGTCCCGTCGGCGGAGCTGATCACGCAATTCTATGCGCTATGGACCGCCGATCACTTGGCGTCACACGTGCGCGCGGCGGAGATCGTGGCCACGGTTGGGCGTGAGGCGATCGCCGAAGCCGGCGCGCGCGCGGCCAACGGGACGCCGATCATGGAGCACGAGTTGCAGCGCTGGATCGTGGAACGGTTCGAGCGGGCGAAGCTCGAGTTCGACCATCCGGCCATCGTCGCCGCCGGGCCTAACGCAGCCGATCCGCACTACGCGCCGTCGGCCAGCCGGCCGCGCACGATCGTGGCCGGGGAGCTGCTGCTCGTCGATCTGTGGGCGAAAGAGAAGGGCGGCATCTTCGCCGATCAAACCTGGATGGGGTCGATCGGCGCGCCGACGGCGCGGATGGTGACCGTGTGGGAAGCGGTGCGCGATGCGCGCGACGCCGCGATCGCCGTCGTGCGCGACCGGGCGTTAGGCAGCGTGCCCATCCGCGGCGCCGACGTCGACGATGCGGCGCGCGCCGTGATCGTGTCGCGCGGATTCGGCCAGTACTTCACGCATCGCACCGGTCATTCGATCGATTCGATCCAGCTCCACGGATCCGGGCCGCACATCGACAACTTCGAGACCCGCGAGGAGCGACGGCTCATTCCGGGCGTCGCATTCTCGATCGAGCCGGGCATTTACATAACCGGCGAAATCGGAGTGCGCAGCGAGGTGAACGCGCACGTCGGCGAGACCGCGGTCACGATCACGCCGCGCGAGTACCAACGCGACCTGATCGTCGTCTGAGCGCATCCACCGAGCTCCCGCAGAGCGCCCCACCGGGGCTGCGCCGGGAGCTCGGCGTGTTCTCGGCCGCGATGCTGGTGGTGGGCGGGATCATCGGCAGTGGCATCTTCTTCACGCCGTCGGAGACGGCCAAGGAGCTGCCCACCGCGGGATGGGTGCTGGTGGTGTGGGCGTTAGGCGGGGTGGTCGCGTTCGCCGGTGCACTCACGTACGCCGAGTTGGGCGCGCTCATGCCGGACGCCGGCGGCGCGTACGTGTACATCCGCGACGCGTTCGGCGCCCTGCCGGCGTTTCTCTACGGGTGGATGTCGCTCTTGCTCATCGCGTCGGGTGCGATCGCCGCCGTCGCCGTGGGATTCGCCGGCTACGTCGCACATTTCGTGTCGCTCGAGCCGGTAGGCGGTAAGTTAGGCGTGGCCGGCATCACGATCGCGGGCCTGGCGGTGGTGAACTACCTGGGCGTCAAGCCCGGTGCCGTGGTGCAGAACGTCATGACCGTCGCCAAGGTCATCGCGTTGGGCATCCTGATACTGGGCGGCGCGATCCTCTGGGGGCGTCTGGGATCGCCGCCGCCGGTGGCGCATCCGCCTGTGCCTCGCGCCACGATCGTGGCCGGGCTCGGCGCGGCCTTCGTGCCGGTGTTGTTCACGATCGGCGGCTGGCAGCAGATGAACATGGTGGCCGGCGAGATTCGCGACCCGGGCCGCAACATCCCGCGCGCGCTCGCTATCGGGATCACCATCGTCGTCGTCTGTTATCTGGGTGCCAACGCGGCGTACCTGCGCGCCCTCGGCCGCGACGGTCTCGCAGCGTCGACTGCCGTTGCCGCCGACACGGCGCGGCGCATGTTCGGCGCTCCGGGTGCAACATTCATCGCGCTGGCTGCGATGGTCTCGATTTTCGGTTTTGTGAACGTCACCATTCTCGCCAATTCCCGTATCGTGTACGCCATGGCTCGTGACGGACTGTTCATCGACGCGGCGGCGCGTGTGCATCCCCGCTACGGCTCGCCGCACGTGGCGATCATCGTGATGGCCGTGTGGTCGATCGCGCTGCTCGTGCTGAGCGGCGGAAACCTCGGCACGCTCTTGAGCGGCGTGGTGTTCGCCGATTGGATCTTCTTCGGACTCGGCGCCGCCAGCGTGTTCGCGCTGCGCCGCTCCATGCCTAACGCAACGCGGCCGTATCGCGCGCTGGGATATCCCGTGGTGCCCGCGTTCTTCGTCGTCGCCGCCATCGCCGGCATCGTGAGCTCGTTCTACAAATCGTTGCGGATGTCGCTGCTCGGCACCGCGATCCTGGCCGTCGGCGTGGTGGTGTTTCTGGTGATTCGGAGGCGGAAGTGAGGCGCTTCTGGGCGATGCTCCTCGGCGCGTGCGCCATCGCCGGGTGCGACGCTGCCGGCCAACGCGCGTCGGACTCGCCCCGCGAGGCGCAGCCCGCCGTGTCGTCATCCTCGCAGGATGATTCGGCCTACCGTGTCGTGTCGGTGACCGATGGCGGCCAGATCTCCGGTCGCGTGACCGTGCATGGCCACGTACGACGGGACTCCGTGATGGCCGCCGTCGCAGACACCGGATGGTGCCGGTCGTCGCGCCGCGTGACGTTGGTCGAGGGCAGCGGCGATCGGGTTGCCGGCGCCGTGGTGTGGCTCGAGGGCGTCCGTGCCGGGAAGCCGCTGCCGGCGTTGCGTCGCTACGCGCTCACCACTCGGCACTGCGCCGCGCGGCCACTGACGCAAGCGGCGATCGCCGGCGGCATGCTCAACGTCCAAAGCCTCGATCCCATCACGCACAAGACGCGATTCCTCGCCGGCGCGGCGACGATCGATGTCGTCGATCAGAGCGACGCCGGACAAGTGGTGCCGACGGCGGCGGTGCTCGCGCATCCCGGACTGGTGACCGTGCGCTGCGACGTGCACCCGGTGACGCGCGCGTGGATTCGCGTGTTCGACCATCCATATTTCACGGTGACGGCGCGCGACGGCAGCTTCCGCATCGATTCGGTCCCGCCGGGCGACTACCGGCTGTCCGTGTGGCAGCCGTCGTTAGGCGAAAGGGACACCACCATCCACGTGGCGGCCAAACGCGCGGTGTCGGCGAACGTGGTGTTCACGCCATCGCCCTGAGCCGCGTTCGTTAGGCGGGCCGACGGGTCAGGTGGCGGCTGCCTCTTCCGGGTACTGCACGCGGTAGAGCCGCGCGTACACGCCCTGTCCCGCCAGGAGCTCGGCGTGCGAGCCTTCTTCCACGATTCGGCCGGCGTCGAGCACGAGCAGCCGGTCGGCACGGCGTACCGTCGACAGCCGGTGCGCGATGATGAGCGTCGAGCGCCCGGTCAAGAGGCGCTCCATGGCGCTGTTCACGAGTTGCTCGCTCTCGCTGTCGAGGCTCGACGTCGCTTCGTCGAGCACGACGACCGCCGGGTCCTTGAGGAACACGCGCGCGATCGCGATGCGCTGGCGCTGTCCGCCCGAGAGCTTCACGCCGCGCTCGCCGACGCGCGTCTCGAGGCCTGACGGGAGGCGCTCGATGAACTCCCACGCGTGCGCCGCGCGCGCCGCCGAAATTACATCGTCATCCGATGCATCGGGGCGGGCGTACGCGATGTTGTCGCGCACCGTGCCGCTGAACAGGGCCGGATCCTGCGGCACGAGGCCCACCGCGCCGCGCAGGTCGAGCAGCGACAGGCACCGGACGTCGATGCCGTCCAGCATCACCGTCCCGTTAGGCACGTCCCAGAAGCGAGTGATGAGCGACGCCACCGTCGTCTTGCCCGCGCCCGACGGACCCACCAGCGCCACCACGTCGCCGGGTGCCATGTGGAACGTCACGTCGTGGAGCACGGTGGGCAGGTCCGGCCCATAGGCGAACGTCACGTGCTCGAATCGTACGTCGCCGCGTACCGGTCGCGGCAACGCGACCGGCGCCACCGGATCGACCACCGTCGGTGTCGTGGCCAGCAGCTCGAATACCCGATGCGCCGCGCCGACCGCTTCCTGGTAGTTCCCGAACAGCGATGCGAGCGACCCCACCGCGGCCGCGACGAAAAACGCGTAGAACAGAAACTCGACTAACGCACCCGGCGTGAGTTCGCGCGCCAGTACGAGGCGGCCGCCTTGCCACAACACGATCACGACGCCGCCGAACGCGCAGAACGTGATCACGCCGAAGAACGCCCCGCGAATCTTGGCGCGTCGCACGGCGGCGATTACCACGTCGCGGAGCTGCGCGCTGAATCGGCGCGCTTCGACCGCTTCGCGGGTGAAGCTCTGGACGGTGCGGATCTGCGCGAACGCCTCGTCCGCGCTGCCCATCGCATCGGCGACGCGATCCTGCACGCCCGTGCTCGCCTTCTTGAGCGCGCGGCCGAAGAGCCACGCCGTGCCGACGATTACCGGGACGACGGCCAGCGTCGTGACGGTGAGCTGCGGGTGCGTAAGCGTGAGCATCACCACGCCGCCTAACAGAAACAGCACCTGGCGCGACAGCTCGGTGGCCTGATATGTCATCACCGACTGCAGCAGCGTGACATCCGTCGCGAGACGGCTGGTCAGCTCGCCCGAGCGGCGCTCGGTGAAGAACCCCGGCGACAGGCGCACCAGATGCGCGAACACGTCGTCGCGCAGCTTGGCTACGATGCGCTCGGCTGCGGCCGTGAGCACCCACACTTGCCCGAAGTTGAGCAGTCCCTGCGCCGCGAACAACCCGACGAGAATGAGTGCGATGCGATTGAGCGCCGGCGCATTCGCGCGCACGAATGCCGCGTCGAGCAGATAGCGGACGACGAGTGGAAAGGCGAGCGTGATGCCCGCGCTGGCCAGGAGCGCGACCGACGCCAGGGCGATCTGCACCCGGTAGGGTCGCATCCGCGAGACCAGCGGACGCAGCGCGCCCGGCGATGGAATCTTGCGTGTGCCCGGCTCCGCGGTCGCGCCCGCGGCGCTCGCGTTAGTCAAACCGGACGGCCGTCGAGCCATGCACGGATCTGCGCCAATCCCGCGCTCATCCGGCGTCGCGCGTCATGGGCGCGCTGAAACTGCGCCACCATGTCGGGTACGGACGCGTCGCGCTCCTCCGGCGGCCCCGACCAATTGTGCGACGACCATTCGCGCACGTGGACGCGGCCGCGCGCCGGCTTGCCGAGCATCACGAGACGCTCCGACTCGCCGTCGCCCGCGGCCACGAGGACACCGAGCTCGTCGGGACCGGGTGTGTGCGGGATATCCGGGCCGGCCATCAGCGCGCCACGGCGCGATCGACCGCCATCGCGACGAACAACAGCGCCAGATACAGGAGCGAATACTTGTAGACGCTCCACGCCGCCTTCGTCCACGGCTTGGCGCGCATCACCCGCACCACGCCCGCGAGCAGGATCGCGCCTAACGCACCGGCCGACACCGCGTAGAGCGGGCCAAAGGCGCCGAACGCCGCGGGCAGCAGCGTGATCGGAATGAGAATCAGTGTGTACCAGAGCATTTGCCGCATCGTTTCGCGCTCGCCCCACACGAGCGGCGCCATCGGCACGCCGGCGCGACCGTAGTCGTGCTGCTTGAGAAGCGCCAAGGCCCAGAAATGCGGCGGCGTCCAATAGAAGACGATGAGGAACAGATACACGGCCGCGAGATCTACGCGTCCGGTGACGGCCGCCCAACCGACCAGGGGAGGGAAGGCGCCCGCCGCGCCGCCGATCACGATGTTCTGCGGCGTGCGCCGCTTGAGCCACCGCGTGTAGACGAACACGTAAAAATAGAATCCGGCCAGCGCGAGCGCGGCGCTCAACACGTTCACCGCGAAGGCGAACAGGGCGGTGGCCGCCGTCGCCAACGCGAGACCGAAGGCCAGCACCGCGCGCGGATCCATCCGTCCACTGGGCAATGGGCGCAGGCGCGTGCGCGCCATGCTGACGTCGATGTCGCGGTCGAGGTACATGTTGACCGCGTTCGCGCCGCCGGCCATCAGGTAGCCGCCTAACGCAACCGCCAGCACGAGCAACACGCCCGGCGATCCGGCCACGTACATCGGCGCGATCGTCGTTACCAGGAGGAGCGAAATGATGCGCGGCTTGGTGAGCATGACCAGGTCGCGCGCCAGGGACGTCGTCCGCTCTTTGGCTGCCACGGCGCCCGTCATTGCACTGGTCCAGGTGCCGGTGACAGCGTGCGCGCCTTCGCATCCGCAACCGCGGCGCGTGCCGCCGTTTCAGCGGGAGCGAGCGACGCCATCCGCGCCAGATACGCGGCCGAGAATAGCGTGAGCCAGATCAGCGCGCCCGTGCTCTGGTGCAGCGACCGCAACACCGGCGGCAGCTGGAGCGCGATCATCGATGCCGCAATGCCGATTTGTGCGACCACGAGCGCCGCGGCGATCGCCAGCGTGCGCACCACGACCACGGCTTCGCGCCGACGCCACACGCCCCACAACAATCCGAACACGTGCAGCGTGAGCAGCAGCGCGAGCACGCGGTGCGTCATTTGAATGACGCGTCCGTCGGGCACCACGGCGAATGCGATGCCGGGGCCGCACAAAGGGAACGCGGCGCACGCCACGTTGGCGCCCGGGAAGGTCGCGGTCATGCCGCCCAGGCAGATCGTGACTAACGCAATGCCGGCGCCGGCGATGGCGCCGCGCGCGGTCCGCGCCGACGTCCGCTCTCGGCGCGCGCACGCGCCGCCTAACCCACCGGCCCGCATCACCGCCGCCGCCAGCGCCGCCAACAGCGTCGCCGCGAGCAGCCAGTGCGCGGCGGTCGCGTACCACGCGTTGCCTAACCACACGGTGATCGCACCCAACAGTGCCTGGGCCGGCCACATCGCGAGCGCGAGCAGCGCCGCCCGCAACACGCCGCCGCGTCCGCTCACCGTCGGCTCGCGGCGGTACACATACGCCGCCGCGACCAGCGTCGCCAGCGCCACGAAAAGTAGGGCGGCGATCATCCGGTGCGTCCACTCGATGACCAGGTTGGGTTGGTCGAGCGGTGGGAACCAGCGCCCATAACATGTGGGCCAGTGATTCCCGCATCCCATTCCAGACCCGCTGATGCGAACGATGGCGCCGAACACGATCTGGCTCAGCGCGACCGCGAGCGCCACGTACGACAACCGTCTGAGCGCCTTCATCGCACGGGCCTCACGATTTCTGCTCGACGCTCACGGCACTCGATGCCGGCGGCCGGACCGCGTCGGTCTCGAGTCGCGCGTGAATGGCGCGCCACGTAAACGCGAGCGCCAGCGCCAGCCCGATGGCCGGCACGACCGTCCACAGGACCTCGGTCCAGCGCGAGGGCGCGGGCACGCTTCCATCACTCGCCGGGGGCGTCTTGAACGCGGAGCGCACGATCTCGATCTGTGCGATCACGCAGCACACGACGGCGAGCCAGAATAAGTTGAGACGCAACGGGATTGTATTTTGGAGTCGAAACATCGTAAAATCGCCGTAGCGAACTGCGGAAGCAACCCGCGGACCATTTGTGTGTGATTGGGGATGTTTGTCCCACGTCCCACTCCGTACGTCCGCTGGTCCCGCTTCCCTTTTCCCCAAGCCCGCGCCAGCGGGCGCTTCCCTCGTTCCCCGCATTTATGCCGTTGCGCCGCCAGCTCGGATTGCTCAGCACCGTCGCCGTCCTCGTGGGCTCCACGATCGGGTCAGGCATCTTTCGCTCGCCGGCCGGCATCGCGCAGAAGCTTCCCGGGCCGCTGCCCCTCATTCTCGTCTGGGTGACTGGTGGCTGCCTCGCCCTCTGCGGCGCCCTCACGCTGGCTGAAATCGCTGGAGCGATGCCCGAAACAGGCGGCATTTACGTGTTTCTTCGGGAGGCCTGGGGACGCCTGCCCGCCTTTTTGTTCGGTTGGGCGGAACTCGCCATCATCCGCGCGGCCGCGCTCGGCGCCATCGCGACAACGTTCGCCGAGTATTTGCTGCGCGTGCTCGGCCACAACCCGGCCGTCGCGCCCTACGACGCCTACGTGCACTACATCGCAGCGGTCGCCATCGGTCTCACGGCTACGTTCAACTACGTGGGTCTCAAGTGGGGCTCGCTGGTGCAGAACGTGACGACGGTCGCGAAATACGGCGGCTTGTTGTTCATCGTGCTCCTCGCGCTGGCGCTCGGCTTGCCGCACACCGGCGGACATTTCTCACCCGCGACCCCGCCCGGCAGCATCAGCGTCTCTGCGTTCGGCTTGGCACTCGTGTCCATTCTCTGGGCGTACGACGGCTGGGAAGACGTCACCTTCGTAGCCGGTGAAGTCGCGAATCCAAGACGGAACCTGCCGCGCGGCATCATCATCGGGACGCTCGCGGTGATTTTCATCTACGCGCTCGCGAATCTCGCGTATCTGGCAGTGCTGCCCGTCGACCAGATCGCGAGCTCGCCGCTCGTCGCGGCAGACGTGGCCCTGCGCCTGGTCGGCCCGGTCGGCGTGGTGTTCGTCTCCGTGACGGTGATGCTGTCGGCGTTCGGTACGCTCAACGGTTCCATTCTCACCGCGCCACGAATCTTTTTCGCAATGGCGGACGACGGCCTCTTCATCCGCAAGGTCGCGAGTGTGCACCCGCGCTTCGGCACGCCCTACGTGTCCATCGCGCTGTGCGCGATGCTCGGCATCATCTTCGTGCTCGTCCGCGATTTCCAGCAGTTGGCCGACGCGTTCGTGATCGCCATCGTACCGTTCCTTGCGTTAGGCGTAGGCGCGGTGTTCGTGATGCGTCGCCGCCCATCGTACGACCCGCCGTTCCGCGTGCCCGGCTACCCGGTGGTGCCCGCGCTATTCATTCTGGCCACTGCGTACCTGCTCGTGAACTCCGTCGCCGCACCGGCCAGTCGTTGGGCAACGGTCGCGGTGCTGGGCGGCATCGCGGTTGGAATCCCGGTCTATTACGCCACCGTTGGGCGTCGCGGCATCGTCACGCGCGCACCGGCGGAACCGTGACCGACGCGTTGCATACGATCACTGTGGCTTGCCCGACGCGTTCGTCGAAGGCGCACTAGCTTCACCGCGCGCTCCCGGCTGCTTCGGGACGCGTTGCCGGGACGCCGATCCGGCACGGTCGCCGGCGCCGAGCCGATGCATTGCATGGCTTCGACGTGGATGCCCGCCGGCCTGCGTCGGTTCACGTTTTCACTTGGAGCGTTGTCGCAACCGGGGCCGCGTGGAGTCCGCCGGCACGTTCGAGGACGTGAGCCTGCTGACGCACACTGGCATCGATCTGGTTATCGGCCAACCGACCTTTACCTTCAACCCGGCCTTCCAGAATTCTTGATCTCGAACAGCCTGACGAACTACTATCAGTTGCAGATGTCGGCGCGGTTGCGTTTCTGACGGCGTGATGGAGGCGCGCGTCCCGAAGGACGCGGGCCTCCACGCGACCGTGCGGTCGCTGGCGGTTTCCAGGCGGTCCGGCCGACCGCCGCTTCCATCGGCGGGCTCTGCCCGCCGTTTCGCGTCTGAGCCAATCTCTCGCCACGGTCGAGGAACAGAGTGCCGCGCTGAGGCGGCCGCTCGCGCTCCGCGACCTCGTCCTCACGCAGCTCCTCTACGTCGTCGGCTCCTCGTGGGTCGGCGTCGCCGCGCGGTTAGGCGAATCGCAGAGCGCGTTCTGGCTGCTCGCCATCGTGTTGTTCTACTTGCCGCAGGCGGCGGTGGTGATCTACCTCACCCGGCGCCTGCCGCTCGAGGGCGGACTCTATCAGTGGGCCAAGGTCGGGTTCGGGGAGTTCTGGGGATTCCTCACGGCGTGGAACCTCTGGGTCTACACGCTCGTGCTGCTGGCCGCGACCAGTCTCGCCGTGTCGAGCACGCTCGCGTACGCCGTCGGTCCCCGCGCGGCGGCGCTGGCCGGCACCGAGCGATTCCAGCTGATCGTCGGGGTTGCGCTCATCGCCTTGATGGTCACGGTCGCGATTTTCGGTCTGCGCATCGGGAAGTGGGTCCACAATTTCGGCGGCCTCGCCCAACTGCTCGCGTTTGCTGCGCTCATCGTCGCGCCGCTCGTTGCCGCCGCGCGCGGCGTGCACGTGCACTACCGTCCGCTCGGCGGCGGCGTTCCCGGCATCTCGCTCTTCAGCGCCAACGTACTCGGCAAGTTAGGCATGGGCGCGTTGAGCGGATTCGAGTGGGTGGCGATCATGGCCGGCGAATCGCGCGATCCGAGCCGCAGCATCTCGCGGTCGGTATTCGTGGCCACGCCCATCATTGCGGTAATGTTCATCCTCGGCACCAGTGCCGTGTTCTCGCTGGTGCAGGGCACCGGCATCGATCTCGTCGCGCCGATTCCGCAATCACTTCGCCTGGCGTACGGATCGTCCGGCCTGTTAGGCGCGGTGGCGCCGTTCCTGGTGATGCTCCTGTTCGTCCGCGCCGTCGCGAACGCGAATCTGCTCTTTACGGGTAATACGCGCCTACCCATGGTGGCAGGCTGGGACGGCCTGTTGCCGTCGTGGTTCACCACGCTACACCCACGGTGGCGGACGCCCGTCAATTCGATCGCGTTCGTGGCCGCGGTCACCTTCGCGATTCTGCTGTTCGGTATTACCGGCGTCGGGCTCCAGGAGGCGTTCCAGATGCTCGACACCGCGTCCGGTGTGCTGTACGCGCTCACGTATCTCGCGATGTTCGCGCTGCCGGTGCTGGCCGCCCGTCGGTTAGGCAGCCGCCCGCCGCGCCTGCTCGTGGCGGCCGCGGTGTCGGGTTTTGTCATGACGCTGCTCTACATCGTGCTGTCGGTGGTCCCGATCGTGGGCGTCGTCAGTCGTTGGGCATTCGCGATGAAAATCGTGCTCACGATCGGCCTGGCGAACGTGATCGGTGCCGCGCTCTACAGCGTGGCCACCCGCCGCCGCGCGAAACGCGCCGCATCCGCGGCCGGCACGGGCGCCGTGTAGATTCTCGCAGACGCATTCGAGGACCGTTTCGACTATGACGACACCACTGCGCATCCTCGGCGTGTCAGGCAGCCTGCGCGCCAAGTCCTACAATACCGCGCTGCTCCACGCCGCCATCGAGCTCGCGCCGCCCGACATGGTGATCACGGAATATGTTGGGATCGGCGACCTGCCGCTCTACAATCCCGACATTGATACGACGGGTGGTCCGCCGCAGGCCGTCGCGTGGCGCACGGCGGTGCGCGCCGCGGATGGGCTGCTCATCGCGAGCCCCGAATACAACTTTGGTCCGACCGCCGCGCTCAAGAATGCGATTGACTGGGCGTCGCGCCCTCCGGCGGACTCGTGCCTGCATCGCAAGCCGATCGGGCTGATGGGCGCCAGCACGGGCACGTCGGGCACCACGCGTGCGCAACTGGCGCTTCGCCAGTCGTTCGTGTTCACGCAGTCGTATGTGCTGCCGGGTCCGGAAGTGCTGGTGGGCGCCGCCGCCGCCCGCTTCGACGCCGACCTCCGCCTAACGGACGCCACCACCCGCGGCATCGTCCAGCGCCTGCTGGTCCGCCTCGCCGAGTATACCCGCCGCCTCTCGGTCGCCTAACGCCCCACGCCCCACGCTCCGCCGTTCCCCGTTTCCCGACCCCGAAGGCGGCGCCAGCAGGCCGCTTCCCCCAGCGCGCGCCGGCGCGCGCTTCCCGGTACTAAAACACCTTCACGTTGAAGTACTTCTTCGGATTGGCTTTCACGTCCGCCGTCAACGAATCCATCCGCGCCAGCAACGTCCGCAGCTCGTTGTACACGCCCGGGTCGTTCAAGAATTTGCTCACCGTGCCGTCGCCGTGCTGAACCTGCGTGATCACGGAGTCCAACCGGGACGACGTCCGCTGTAAATCCGCCGTCATCGCCTGGAGGTTGCGCGTCGTCGCCGCCACGTTGTGCACCGTCGTGTCGAGCGCCGCGCTGTCCAACGCCGCCGCGCTGCGCCGGATCGACGCCAACGTCATCGACAATGCCTCCGACTGCTGCGCCGCCACTCTGTGCAGCTCGACCAGCAGCGCGTTAGTCGACTGAATGGTCTGGTGGATGTCCTGTATGCCGTTCTTCTGCACCAGCTCCACCTGCAAGGAGTGCACGATCAGCGACATCTGCGTGCTCATCGAATCGACGCGTCCCAACAGCTCGTCCATGCTCGGCGCCGGCCTGCCCGTCGGAATCGTGTCGCCCTGCGGCAGGAATGCGTTAGGCCGGCACACCGGCGTCGAGTCCCTGGAGGCCGGAATCGCCGCCGCGCCTTCCGCTCCCACCGTCGACTGCGGACGCCGGCACGGATGCAGCGCGATCGACTTGTCGCCGAAGAATCCCTCGTTCTGCACGGTGGCCGACGTACCCTCGGGGATCTTCCACTGCTTGTCGATCTCCATCTCAACGTCGAGATAGCCGGCCGGGTTCAGGGTCACCGTTTCGACCGATCCGATTTGCACGCCCGCCAACTCCACGGGTTGGCCGGTCTTCAAGTTGTTGCCCCATTCGAACTGGGCGTACATCGGATACGACTTGCTGAATCCGCGGCGCGCGAGCCAGAGCGTCCCGACGACGCCGATCACGACGGCCACGGTCACGAACACGCCAACGATCACTTCGTCACGTCGCTTCATGGCGCGAGGGCAGGGGCGAGGTAGAGCGCGGTGAGCGCGTCCAACAGCAGGATGACCACCGACGAGATTACGACAGCGCGCGCCGTCGACCGGCCCACGCCTTCAGCGCCGGTCTCCGTCACGTACCCTTCGTATGAGCAAATCAGCGCGATGGACGTGCCGAACAGCGTGGCTTTGATCAATGCGTAGTATACCTGAAACGGAATGAACGTGAGGTGCAGTCCCGCAGTGTAGTCCGTGAGCCGGACCTTCGTGGCCACGATCACCGTCAACCCGCCGAACACGATCCCGATCGCGATCGACAGGATCGTCAACATCGGCACCATCGTTAGGCCTGCGACCGTGCGCGGCACCACGAGATACGCGATCGGATCGTACGCCAGCGTCTCGAGCGCGTCGATCTGTTCCGTCACCCGCATCGTCCCGATCTCCGCCGTCATCCGCGCGCCGACGCGACCGGCCAACACCAGCGCCGTGAGCAATGGTCCGAGCTCGAGCACCACGCTCTGCCGCACGATCCACCCCACCGCCGACAGCTGCACCCCCGGGAAGAGCTGATACACGGTCTGGTACGCGGTCACCGCGCCGATGAACGCCGCCACGATACCGGCTAACGGAAGCGAATCGACGCCGATGTTCTTCATCTGCGTGATCGTCAGTGGCAGCCACGTGCGCGGCTCGGTCACCGCGCGCATGATCTCGCTCAGAAAATGCACGCGCCATCCGACCTGGCTGAAAATGCCGATCGTGATGCGCGCGACGCGACGGAAGAACAGGATCGCAGCGCGCTGCGGCACCGGGAACGAGCTGGTCGGCCGCGGGCCGCTATGCCTCGGATAGACGCTCGCGCTCACGCGGCTCTCCGCGTGTGGCGCATCACGTCCGGACCCGCACGATGAGCACCAAGCCGATGGCGGCGAACAGTATGTTAGGCAACCACGCGGCCAGCGCCGGCGGCACCACGCCCCCCTGACCGACGGCCTTCGTGAGCTGGATCAACATCAAAAAGATCATCGTCGTCGCCAGGCTGATCCCGATGCCGTATGCCGCGCCGCCTCGTTGGGAGCTGGTTGCCAGCGGCGCACCGAACACCGCAATGATGATGCACGTGACCGGTATCGCGATCTTGAGCGCGAGCTCCACTTTGAGCTCGTTCGTGTCGGCCCCCGATCGCTCGAGCGCGGCGATGAACCGTCGCAACTCGAGATAACGCATCTCGTCGGGGCTGGGCGGTGTGGCGGTGAGGTCCGTCGGCCCTTCCGTGAACGTGTTGTCGCGCAGCGAGTCGAAGTGAATCGACATCGTCTGTAGCGAATCGGGGATCACGTGCAGCTCGCCGCGACGCAGCATCCACACGTGCCGCGTCGTGTCCCAATTCGCCGTTTGCGCGGCGACGAGATACGTGGGGTACGCGGGGCCGTTGCCCTTCCGCTCGATGGTCACGTGATCGATAGCGCGCCGGTCGACGTTGAGCGCCGAAATCTGGTAGACGCGCCCGTGCTGCGCTTCGTAGGCGAAATTGAACCGGTCGCTGACGGCGGAGAATTTGCGCTCCTCGAGAATGTCGTTCCGCTTGCGGTCCGTCACCGGCACAAGCTCGCCTAAAAACAACGTGAACAGTGCCGTGAATACCGACGCCACCAGAATCGGCGCGATGAGCCGGTGAAAGCTGATGCCCGATGCCTTGGCTGCCGTGACCTCAGAGTGCCGGGTGAATGCGCCGATCGAGAACACGGCGGCAAACAGGACGGCGGCCGGCAGCACCATGAACATCGAGTCGGGGACCCAGTACAAATAACTGAGGCCGATTTGTCCCCAACTCAGGTTGCGACTCAGATACTTCTGCAAGTGATCGGTGGCGTCGATTACGATCGCCAGGAGCGGGAAGCCGAGTGCCGCGGCGATGAGAATCTTGCTGAACTCCGCAAGGACGTAGCGGTCGAGCGGATGCATCAGCCGCTTCACGCGGTCCTCCGCACGTTGCGAAGACCGATGCGCGCGGCCTGGCGCCTTAGCCACTGCCGCGCGCGGTCCACGAGCTCCGACGAGTCCCGTCCCGCCGCGGTCGCGCCGACCTTTTGCGACCGCACGAGCAGCACCCCGCCGATCACGCCGAAGATCGCGTTCGCCGCCCACATCGCCCAGAAGGGGCTCAGGATCAACTTGTCGGCGAGCGCCTCGCCGCCGATCAGGCATACATAATAGATGCCGAACGCGATGACGCTGACGACGATGACCACGCCCACGCCGCCGCGCGGAAATTTGAGCGCGATGGGCGCGCCGAAGATCACGAAGATGATGCAGGCCGCCGCGAGGGCGAACTTCTTCTGGATCTCGACCTGGTACCGGGCCATGGTAATGCGCGCGTCGATGATGCGCGACTTGACCACCTCGATCTGCGCCGGCGTCACGTACGGAATCGGCGTCATGCCTAACTGTGGCGACACGGGCACGGTCGTCGGCCGGCCCGGGGTCGTCGTCAGCGGATGCAGGCGGCCGAGCGTCGTCGAGGCGGGGCGGGGCGGGTGCGCCGCTTTCGCCTTTGCGTTAGGCTGCTGCGCCGCCGTGCCCTGTTGCGCTCGCGGGACCTCGGCGGCCTCCGCCGCCGGCACGCCGACGGCGCCGAGCGCGCTGCGAATCATGTCGCAGTAGAGCTCGCCCGACGTCTGTTGCTCGCGCCGCGTCGGCAGTGCGCTCACCGGCGCCCGCTCGCCGGTCGCCGCGAAATGTGCCGTGTTGCCGAGTGTGGAGGCGAGCTCGCTCCGCGCCAGGTCGAGTTGGTAGACGCCTGTCTGATACTCTTGATTCATCTGACAGACCGTCATCTCGCGCTCGCCCCGATAGTCGTCTTTCTCCGTCTTCTCGAACTTGTTCGTCACGCCACGCACGCGCACGACGTCGGTGGTGAAATAGAGGCGCTGCAGCGACGACGGATCATCGTTAGGCGTTTGGAGCACGAAGCCGTGCTGCAGCGTCATCTCGAGCGTGCTTTCATCGCTCGTCAACCCCATGAGCCCGCTGTCGGCGTAGATCGTCTTGCGGTGCGCCGGATCCTCGAAGTTGTAAATGAAGACCTCGCGCATCCGATTCGTCGCGTTGTCGATGTGTCCCGCTTTGAGATAGATTCGTCCCGGGATCACTTCGTTGATCACCTGCTCGCGCAACGCGAACGTCGGCTTCTTCCGCGCGATGTCCGTCTGCAGTGTGCGAAGACGATGATTCGCCCTCGGCAGCACCTGATCGTTGAAGAGAAGCATCAGGAGCGCCAACACGACGCCACCCGCCATCACCGGAGCAACGATGCGGTGCACGCTCACGCCCGAGGCGCGCAGCGCCGTCACTTCGTTCTCGGCCACCAGCCGGCTGAAACTGTACAGCACCGCCACCAACACCGCCATCGGCAACGTCATCGCGACGATGAACGGTATCGAGAGCAGGAAAAACTCCCCGATCACGCCCCACGATAGCCCCTTGCCCACCAGCTGGCCGAATTGTTTCGCCACCTGATTGAGCAGGAGCAGAATCGTCAGGGCCGACAGCGAGAAGATGAGCGGCCCAACGTGCTCGCGGATCACGTACCGCGGAAGAATCTTCACCGATGTGGTCTCGCGTTCACTCTGCGCGACGAGGTAGTCTGCCCAAATCTAAGACGCGCGGCACGCCCGCGAAGGCGCCGACCCGGCCGGCCCCCGCGTTCCCGCACCGATGGTACCTTTCCCACCACTCATGACTTCGATCCCGGAGCGATCTTTGCGCGCCCGATACTGGATGCTGCCCCTCGTTTTCGTTCTCGGCGCGTGCTCGCGCGACAAAGGTCCCAAGACCTCGTTCAACGGACACGAGGCGCTCGGATTCGTCAAGACGCAGCTCGACTTCGGACCCCGCATCCCGGGCTCGCCCGCCCACGAAAAGACCGGCGACTGGATCGTCGCCCAGATGAAGCGTCGTGCCGATACCGTCTTCGAACAACGGTGGACCCACGTCACCGCGCACGGCGACACCCTGCCGCTGCGCAACATCATTGCACGCTTCCGCCCGGGTCTCGCCCAACGCGTGCTCTATTTGACCCATTGGGACACGCGGCCCATCTCCGATGGTGCCACCGACCCCGCCCAACGTGCGCTCCCCATGCCCGGCGCCAACGACGGCGCCTCTGGCGTGGCCTTGTTTGTTGCGTTAGGCGACGCCCTGCGCAAGACGCCGCCCACCGTCGGCGTCGACCTCGTGTTCGTCGACGGCGAGGACTATGGCGATTTTGGCAACGGCGACCCGTCGAAGCTGGTCGATGTCCTGCTCGGCTCCACGTACTTTGCCCAACACCTGCCGTGGCCTAACTATAAACCCCTGTACGGCGTCCTCTGGGACATGATCGGCGACCGCGACCTCGACATCTATCAGGAAGGACACTCGCTCCAGCAAGCGCCCGAAGTCGTGTCCCTCGTCTGGAACACCGCCGCCGACCTGGGCTACTCTCGCTATTTCATCCCAGCCCCCGGCCAGGTCATCACCGACGACCACGTTCCGCTCCTGAATGTCGGACTTCACGTTATCGACGTCATCGATATTGACTACCCGTGGCATCATACACCACAGGATACGTTCGATAAGGTCTCCGCGCAGAGCCTTCAAGTCGTCGGCGACGTCGCCACCAAGCTCCTAACGTCGCAGTAGTCTGCCCGCCCAACCGCCGCGCACGAATTCGCGCCGGCCAAAATGTTTCGATGATGATGGCCGCGCTCGCCCAGCCTATTGTGCGGCCACGATGCCAACACCCGCTGAACGTCGCGCGCTCTTTTTCCTGGCCTCTCTCCTTGTCCTGGGCGGCTCCGTCCGCGCCTACGCAGCGCTCACCACTCACGGTGCACCTTCATCGCAGGAATCGGCGGACCTCGATCGCCAAATCCAGGATGTCGACTCCGCGCGCAGCCGCGAGAAAAAACCTGCGCGCAAAACCCGTGGCCGCCGGTCAAAAGGTGCCGACACGGCCACAACAGTAAATGTCCCTCCGGGATCCGCCACAGCGCAAACACCAACGACGAATCCTAGTATTCCGGAAATCGTCCAACTTCCCAGACGGTCGCGCAAGCAGCGCGACTCAGTCTCGTCGAGTCTGCACGTCGATGTCGACGTTGCTTCGGCTGGCGAAATCGAACGGCTCCCGCGCATCGGTCCCGCGCTCGCCACACGCATCGTCGCGAACCGCGACTCGCTCGGTCCATTCGGCTCGATGCAAGAACTTCAACGCGTGCGAGGCATCGGTCCCGCACTCGCGCGTATCCTCGCACCACATGTGACGTTCTCCCTACAACCGCGTCCTCACCGTGTGGATCAACCGGGCGGGCGAGGGGCCGTCCGAAAGCCACGCCGCAGCCGCATCCGCGTGTCCGATCCTCCCTAGGCTCGCCGTCTCGTTGCTCGGCCTTCGACCTCGTCGCACGCCGACGCCCCCAAAATCGATTCGGCTCAACTACACGCAATAACCCCATCCGGGCGAACATGGCTGCACCCGTAGCTGCATCTGGCGAGCGCATCGGCGAGCTCCTCATTCGTGAAGGGCTCATTACACGCGAAGCACTCGACAAGGCCCTCCAGGAGCAGAAAAACACGGGCATGCGCGTCGGCTACAACCTGGTCAAGCTCGGCTTCATCGACGAAGTCGACCTCACCAGGATGCTCGCGCGCCAATACCGGATGCCTGCTGTCGACCTCAGCAATTTCGAGGTCGATGCGCGAATCGCCAAGCTCATCCCCTCTGAGCTGGCTCAGCGGCACCTCGTGCTCCCCCTCAAGCGCGAAGGACGCACCCTCACCGTCGCGATGGCCGACCCCTCGGACCTCGGCGTAATCGACGACCTCAAGTTCATCACACGCTACGATATCTTCCCGGTCATCGCCGGCGAGTACACGCTCCGCAACGCCATCGAGCGCCACTACGGCGAATCGCCGGACGACGCGCTCCAAAACCTCCTCGCCGATATAGGAGAGGAGGGCGATGTCGAGGTCGTCGAAGATCGCGAAGAAGAGATTAACGCCACGGCCCTCGCCGCGGCCATCGACGACGCCCCCGTCGTCAAGCTGATCAACGGCCTCCTTACCGACGCGGTGAAGCGCGGCGCTTCTGACATCCACTTCGAGTGCTACGAACACGAGATGCGCGTCCGCTACCGCGTCGATGGCGCTCTCCAGGAAGTCATGAAGCCACCCATGAAACTCAAGGCCGCTCTGATCTCTCGCTTCAAGATCATGGCGAACCTCAACATTGCCGAACGGCGCGTCCCCCAGGACGGCCGCATCAAACTGAAAATCGGCAAGAAGGTCATCGACTATCGCGTCTCCACACTGCCGACCCTGTTCGGTGAAAAGGTCGTGCTCCGAATTCTCGACAAGGGAAACCTCACCCTCGACCTCGAGAAATTCGGCATCGAGCCGCGCGCCGAACAAGATCTGATGGAAGCCGTCTCCAACCCCTACGGCATGGTGCTCGTCACCGGCCCAACGGGATCCGGCAAAACCACCACGCTCTACTCGGCGCTGTCGAAGGTGAACAACATCGATGTCAACATCATGACCGCAGAAGACCCCGTGGAATACAACCTCTACGGGATCAATCAAGTGCTCGTGCGGACCGACATCGGGCTCTCTTTCGCCGCAGCCCTCAAAGCATTCCTGCGGCAAGACCCGAACATCATCATGATCGGTGAGATCCGAGACCTCGAGACCGGTGGTATCGCCATCAAGGCGGCCCTCACCGGTCACCTCGTCATGTCCACCCTCCACACCAACTCGGCGCCCGAAACGGTCACGCGACTCCTCGACATGGGTCTCGAGCCGTTCAATGTCGCGTCAGCTCTCAACCTCGTACTCGCCCAACGCCTCGTCCGCCGTATCTGCAACCGATGTCGGGAGCGCTACGAGTGGGGAGATGATGAGTATCGCGCGGCCAAGGTCGGGCCCGAGATGACGCTTCGTGAGCTGCACTACACAGAGGAAGCAGTGCAGAACATGAAGCGCGGCGCCACCGCCGATGCGCAGGCGATCGTCGCCGACTTCAATCTCGACACGACCATCGAGCAAGTGCCCCTCTGGCGCGGCCGCGGATGCGACGCCTGCGCAGGCTCGGGACTCAAAGGCCGCCAAGGCCTGTACGAAGTCATGGCCATGACGCCCCGCGTCCGGAAACTCATTCTCCAAAACGTAGGCGCGGTCGAAATCCGCGAAGCCGCCATTTCGGACGGCATGCTCACACTTCGTATGGACGGCATGCTCAAAATCATGAAGGGGATCACCACCCTCGAACAGGTCATCCGCGAAACGGCAGCCTGACGCACGACCAGGAGGGGTCGATTTCCTCGCCGGTTCGGGTGATTCGATCGGCCGTCCGAACACTGTCGCGTCGTTTTACCACCGTCGCTCCTCGCAAGTCTATCGTGTGATGCGATTCCGACTTCCCACCACATACAGGCCATGACGTCTCCCGCTCCAGCTCCGTCGTCGGTCAACCTCCGATCGCTCCTCGAAGAGATGATCGAGCGCGACGCGTCCGACCTGCACATCACGGCGGGCGACAAGCCGAAACTGCGCATCGACGGCGACATCCAAAACGCCAACGTCGAGATCGTGCTGTCCCCAAAAGACACGATGCAACTGGCGTATTCGATCCTCACCGAGAATCAGAAAAAGCGGTTCGAGACCGAAGACGAGCTCGACTTCTCCTTCGGCATCCAGAACCTTGCGCGCTTCCGCGGCAATTGCTTCAAGCAGCGCGGCTGCGTGTCTCTCGTTATCCGGCAAATCCCCTTCAACGTCCGCACATTCGAGGAGCTCGGTCTCCCCGCCGCTACCGCACGGATGGCGGAAAAGCCGCGCGGACTGGTCCTCGTCACAGGACCAACGGGATCGGGCAAGAGCACCACGCTCGCCGCTATGATCGACAAGATCAATCGCGAGCGCAAAGGACACATCATCACGGTGGAAGACCCGATCGAATTCATCCACCGCCATCAAAGCTGCATCGTCAACCAGCGCGAAGTCGGCACCGACACCAAGAGCTTCTCCACCGCGCTCAAGTACGCGCTTCGCGAAGACCCCGACACGATCCTCGTCGGCGAAATGCGCGACCTCGAAACGATCCAGGCCGCCCTCACTATCGCCGAGACCGGTCACTTGTGCCTGGCCACGCTGCACACGAATTCGGCGGCCGAGGCCATCAACCGCGTCATCGACGTGTTCCCGTCGCACCAACAAGAGCAGGTGCGCGCACAGTTGGCGTTCACGCTCGAAGGCATCATCACGCAGACGCTGCTCCCGCGCGCAAAAGGCCGCGGCCGCGCGATGGCCGCCGAGATCCTGGTGGTCACGCCCGCGATTCGCGCTCTCATCCGCGACGCCAAAGTCCACCAGATCTACGGACTCATGCAGGGCGGCAAGAAGTACGGCATGCAGACGCTCAACGACGCGCTCTATCAGTTGTACGTGGGACGCGAAGTCGAGATGGACGAGTGCCTGCGCGTCACGTCGGATCCGAACGAATTCATGCGCATGATCGGCGAGCAACCGCTCACCGCCGATGCCGCCGACCTGGTGAAGAGCGGCAAGAGCTCCCGCGACGCGATGAAGATCGCGTCGATAGCGGGCAAGCGTTAGGCCGCGAGACAGAGACCAACTATGCCCACATTCGCCTATACTGCGCGTACGCTCGGCGGTGAGCTCAAGACCGCTACCATGGATGCGGCCACTCGCGACGAGGTCGTCGCGCAGCTGCGCCGCCAAAAACTCATCGTCGTCAAGATCGACGAGGAGAAGGCCAAGAAACGACTCGGCCGCATCAAGACGCGCGACATCGTCATTTTCACGCGGCAGTTCGCGACGATGATCAACGCCGGCCTTCCGTTAGTCCAGGCGCTGGACATCCTGTCGCGCCAGAGCGAGAACAAGGCGCTGCAGGCCGTCACGCACCAGGTGGTGTACGACGTCGAGTCCGGCCACACGGTGGCCGACGCGCTGCGCCGGCACCCCAAGGCGTTCACGGACCTGTACGTGAACATGGTCGCCGCCGGTGAAGCGGGCGGTATTCTCGACACGATTCTCCTGCGCCTCGCCACCTTCCTCGAGAAGAACGACGCCCTCGTCGGCAAGGTGAAGAGCGCCATGATTTATCCGACCGTCATCATGAGCGTGGCCCTCATCGCCATTGTCGTCTTGCTCATCTTCGTGATCCCGGTCTTCCAGAACATGTTCGCCAGCGTGAACCTCTCGCTCCCGCTGCCGACGCGCGTCGTCATCGGCCTGTCGTCGTTCCTCAAGCACTATTGGTGGCTCTTGGGCGGCGGCCTCTGGGGTGGCGTGTTCCTGCTCCGAAATTACTACAAGACGCCGCCCGGCCGCCTCCAGATCGACAACTTCATGCTCCACATGCCGGTCCTGGGCGACATGCTGCGCAAGAGCGCCGTATCACGCTTCACCCGTACGTTAGGCACGCTCATCAGTTCGGGCGTCAGCATCCTCGACGGGCTCGAGATCACGGCCAAGACGGCCGGCAACCAGGTGATCCACAACGCGATCATGGAGTCGCGCTCCTCGATCGCCGGCGGCGACACCATCAGCGCGCCGTTGCAAAAGAGCGCCGTGTTCCCGCCCATGGTGATCTCGATGATCGCCGTCGGCGAGCAAACCGGTGGTCTGGACGAGATGCTCACCAAGATCGCCGACTTCTACGACACCGAAGTCGACACCGCCGTCAGCGGGTTGTTGAGCTTGATGGAGCCGATCATGATCGTGTTCTTGGGCGTCATCGTCGGCGGCATGGTGGTCGCCATGTACCTGCCGATCTTCGACATGATCAACGCCGTGCAGTAGCGCCAAGCAGAAGGGACGCATATTTCACGGGGCCCCGCGGATTTCTCCGCGGGGCCCCGTGTCGTTTCGGGCAGGCTCCCTTCTCCCTAGCCGCCTCATGAGCATCGAACCCGACTACGCAATCGATCTCCGCACGACCGTTGATGCGGCGGCGACCGAGCTGCACGCCGTGCCGGCCGACCTCGCCGCCGTTAGGCCGGCGCCCGGCAAGTGGTCGATCAAGGAGATCATCGGCCATCTCATCGACTCGGCGTCGCACAACCACCAACGATTCGTGCGCGCGCGCTGGCAGGACGATCTCGTTTTTGAGGGCTACCAACAAGATGATTGGGTGACGGCGGAGGACTACCAAGCGGCGTCATGGGATGACTTGGTGACCCTGTGGCACACGTACAATCGCCACGTGGCCCGCGTGATGAGTATGGTCCCGGGCGACGTGGCCACGCGCGCGCACCGGCGACACAATCTCGACGAGATCGCGTGGCAAACCGTCCCGGCGACCGAGTCCGCGACGCTCGAGTATTTCATGCGCGACTACGTCGCCCACCTCAAGCATCACCTGCGCCAGGTGAGCGAGCGGCGCGCATCGCTGCGTTAGGCATGGGCGCGCTGCGCTCCATGGCCAGGTGAAAAGAACGGGACTTGCCTCGGCAACCGGGCTCGGCTATGGTGCGGCATGTACAGCGCCCGCCCGAATTCGACTCTCATGACGGCTGAACAGCTCGCGCACGTGTCGTGGCCCGACAAGGTGACCGAGCTCGTTCGCGGCCAGCTCGTCGTGCGCGAGCCGCCGGGTGCGCAACATGGCTCGGTCGCGTCGAGGCTCACGTACTACCTCGGCGATTTCGTGTATCGAAAACGTCTGGGCGTGCTGTTCGCGCAAGACACCGGTTTCCACATCGAGTCAAACCCCGACACGGTCCGCGCGCCCGATGTCGCGTTCGTGGCCCAAGCGCGCGCCGGCGCACTCGAGGAACGCGGCTATTCGCGCGTCGCTCCCGATCTCGTCGCTGAGATTGTTTCGCCAGGTGATCGGCCGGCCGAGGTGCGCGCGAAGGTTGCGGATTGGCTCGCCGCGGAGGTGAAGCTCGTGTGGGTGATCGATCCGCGGCAACGCGCCGCAGAGATTCATCGCGCCGACGGGACCGTTTCGGCTCACGCCGCGAGTTTGGACGGCGAAGACGTGCTGCCGGGTTTCAGCTGCTCCATCAACGATCTCTTGCTCTAGCGCCGGCGGCTCCGTTAGCCATCAGGCCGGCGCCGGAGACGTCGCCCGCAGCGCGCGCCCGGCCAGTTCCACGAACCGGTGCCAGGATGAGCTGCCCACCGCCAACCGGCGCCTTCCCGCCGGACTCAATCTGTAAAACTTGGCGCTCCGGTTGTTCTCCGACACGCCCCACTCGGCTTCCACCAAGCGCTGCCGTTCGAGCCGGTGCAGCGCTGGATACAGCGTGCCTTCGCCCACGAGCAGCGTGGCCTCGGTTGCCGTTCCGATCCACTCGGCTACGGCGTAGCCGTGCCGCGGGCCCCACGTGAGCGCCTTGAGAATGAGCAGGTCGAGCGTGCCGCGCATGAGGTTGATGTCGAGGTCGTTCATTGGCGGTTCGCGGTTCGGGATGCGGTGAATGGCGTGGGGAGCGGGGCGTCCGTATCCGTATCCTAGGCGCTCTCCCCTCGTGACGCAATGGGTCGGGGCCGGCGGCCGCGGCGGGTTCTCCGTTAGGCACGGGGGTGCTTGCGCCCGCGTCGCCGCCCGGCCATTCTATGCGCGCCACGTCCATCGGAGAACCGTCGTGAATTCGCGTCGCCGATTCCTGATTCGCGCGCCCATTGGCCTACTCGGCGTCGCCGTCGCCTGCCGCGACCATGGCGCCACGCCTGCGCCTAACGCAAACGGGCAGGCCGCCGCGCCGGCCACGCCGGGCGCGCCGCCCACATTTGCCAGTGCGCCTGCCGTCGGCCCCGCGGTCACTCCCGCCACGTTCGTCGAGGCAGAGAAGCTCGCCCAGGTGACGATGACCGACGCGCAGCGGAAGATGGCCTCCGACAACTGGCCGAAGGCGATGGCGCCGTACTACGAACGGCGCACCGGTCCGCGCAAGTTGGCGCTGGAGCCGAGTCTTGCGCCGGCTACGCATTGGAATCCGGCGATGGGCGCAACTGCAGTGGGCCCGGCGCAGAATCGGTTCGTCCGCAGCAGTGATGCGCCTGGTCCGCTGCCATCTACCGACGCCGAGATCGCGTTCTCACCGGTAACGCACCTGTCGCACTGGATTCAGTCGCGCGCGATCACGTCCGAGCGCCTGACGAACATCTATCTCACCCGGTTGCAGCAGTTCGATCCCAAGCTGCGCTGCGTGATCACGCTCACGCGCGATCAGGCGCTCGCGCAAGCAAAGAAGGCCGACGCCGAGATCGCCGCGGGGCATTACCGCGGTCCGCTGCACGGCATTCCGTTCGGCGTGAAGGATCTACTCGACACCGCCGGCATTCTCACCACCTACGGCGCCGAACCGTTCCAGCATCGCGTGCCGCAGGCCGATTCGGCGGTAGTGGCGCGGCTGTATCAGGCCGGTGCGGTGTTGGTGGCGAAGCTCAGCATGGGTGCGCTCGCGCTCAACGACATCTGGTTCGGCGGCCAGACGATGAATCCGTGGCTGCTCGAGGAGGGTGCGTCGGGATCGAGCGCCGGGCCGGGTGCGGCAACGGCGGCGGGGCTCGTTGGATTTTCGATCGGCAGCGAAACCGAGGGCAGCATCGTGAGCCCGAGCCTGCGGTGCGGCATCACGGGTCTTCGCCCAACGTACGGCCGCGTGCCGCGCACCGGTGCGATGACGCTGTGTTGGTCGTTGGACAAGCTCGGGCCGATGACGCGCAGCGTGGAGGATACGATGCTCGTACTGCAGGCCATCACCGGTCCCGATGCCGGCGACGTGGCGAGCGTGCCGAGCAAGTTGGAGTTCGATGCGAAGGCGGGGGTGAAGGGGCTGCGGGTGGGCTACGTGCCGGGTTGGATGAAGGAAGCGCCGGCCACCGACGTCGATCGCGCGGTGCTCGGCACCGTTAGCAAGTTAGGCATGACGCCGGTCGCGGTGACGTTCCCCGATTGGCCCGTCGATTCGCTCAACGTGGTCCTGTTCGCCGAGGCGGCCGCGGCGTTCGAGGAGATGACGCTTTCGTACCAGGACGACATGCTCAAGATGCAGACGCCGGACGCGTGGCCGAATCTGTTCCGGAGCGCCCGGTTCCTCTCGGCGGTCGACTTCGTGCAGACGGACCGGTTGCGGCGGAAGCTGGCGCAGGAGATGGACCGCATCATGTCGCAGGTGGACGTGATGCTCGTGCCGGCGCTCCGCGACGAGACGCTGACGACGACCAACTTCACCGGTCAGCCGTCGCTCACGATGCGCGCGGGGTTCGTGCAAGTGTCGGAGGCGCGCAGCGACTGGGCGCCCGATCCTGCGCATCCACTGCCCACGTTCAACCCGCCTCGGCGTGTTCCGCACGGCGTGACGCTCATCGGCAGGTTGTTCGATGAGGGCACGCTTGCGCGCGTCGGGTTGGCGCTCGAGCGTTCGTTAGGCGTGGTGCACGAGACGCCGCCGGGATTCTGACGCTACGCGCCGGGCGGCGGCGCCTGGTTGGACGGCGGCACCTCGATGTGGAGCGGCACCGCCGTCGTGCCCCATTGCATCAGCAACGTGGTGGCATCGGGCGAGACGTCGGGGAACGAAAACGTGAGGACGTCCACCATCGAGGTGCTGTCGGGTTTCACGTCGAACTTCACCTGGGGTGCGGAGGCATCCGGGCCCTGGACGTGAAACCGCTTCCACACGGTGCTGAAGATGACTGTCCATGCGTTAGCCTGCGGCACCATCCAGATCGAGTACTTGCCTTTGGCGAGCGGGTGGCCGTCGATCTTTACATCATGGTCGACGTCGATCGTGGTCGCCCAGTTGGCGCCGGGCGTCCAGGTGCTGCCCCATTGCACCACGCCCCCAAACAGGTTGTTGCGGCCGCGTCGCTGCGGGCGATAGTACTCGATGGTGATCGTCGTGCCATCGACGCGCTGTTGAACCATGCCGTGCTCGCTGGCCATCACCTGCGCGTACGCGCCGGCGGGAAGCGCTGTGACTAACGCGAGGGCGGCGGCGAAGGCGAGGCGACGCATCGAGATCTCCGGAGGAGTGGGGGGGGTGGTTGATTCTGACGCTGAAGCGGGTGGCGGGCAAGTGAGCGCGACCCTACCCAACACGTAGCCGACGCAGCGATCGGCGGTTCCCCGCCTGCGATGTGACCGGATCGCGATGCGTCGAGTTATTGGGATACTCGACCCGTATCAACCCGCACGAGTCACCGGATGCGCGCGTCTATCGAATCCTATCGATCGTCCGGCGGCGTCGTTCGCGACCTTCGGCACGCGGCGCGCGCGCTTCGTCGCGCACCGGCGTTCACCGGGATTACGGTCGTCGTCCTCGCCCTCGGGATCGCGAGCGCGACGGCGGCGTTCAGCGTGCTCGACACGGTGGTGCTGCGCGGGATGCCGTATCGCGATGCCGGCCAGTTGCGCACGATCTACGAACATTCGGATGACGGGAAGGCGCGCACGCCATCGTATCCGACCTTTCTCGACTGGAAGGCGGAGCGCACGCAGGGGGCGACCGCGGGCGCGATCGACGGTTTCGCGTTCGTGCGGGGCGATGCTGTCTCCCTGGCCGGCGACGAAGATGAGGACAGAAAGATCGCCGCGTATGTGTCGCCCGGATTTTTCGGTCTCATGGGTTCCGCGCCGCTGTTAGGCCGCACGTTCTCGCCCGAGGAAGAAGCCCCAGGGGCCGCGCGCGTGGCCATTCTGTCGTACGGTCTCTTCGTCGACCGCTTCGGCGCACAGCGTGCAGCGATCGGGCGCGTCATCGATGTGGACAGTATCCCGACCACGATCATTGGCGTCATGTCGCCGCGCTTTGCCTACCCGAACTTTGGCGGCGACAACTGGCTTCCGCCGGCCCTGTGGGAACCGATCGCGGCGTTTGCCGCAACGCATCCGGAGGTGCTCGAGCGGCGCGGGCTGCACGTCGACAGCCGAACTCTCGTGCGACTGCACTCGGGAATCGATTCGGCGCGAGCCGTCACCGTGATGCAGACCATCGAGCGCCGGCTCGGGGCGGTGTATCCCGTGGATCAGGCGCACTGGACGTCGGTGGATCTGCAGTCGATGGCCGACCAGCTGTTCGGCGGCGTCCAGCGATCACTGGCGCTCGTGGCCGGTGCGGTGGGGCTGGTGATGCTGTTGGCGTGTGCGAATGTCGCGACGCTGTTCCTCATCCGGGCCGGCGGGCGCGCCAGGGACACCGCCGTGCGTAGTGCGTTAGGCGCGTCGCGATGGCGGTTGGTGCGTCAGCCGGTCTGCGAGACGCTGTTGGTCGCGATCGCCGCCGGCGGTCTCGGGTTGGCGCTTGCCGTCGCGCTCGTCGGCTTCACCAGGCACAGACTCAGCTATCTCCTTCCGTTCGCGACGCGACTCGACGTCGATGGGCGGGCGGTAGCGTTCACCATCGCCGCGTCGGTGGTGACGGCGCTGATCGTTGGTTCGGCGCCCGCGCTGCACGCGGGTGCGGTGCAGGCGATGCAGCTGGTGCGGAGCGGGGCCACCGCCGCGGTTGGAGGCCGCCGGGAACGGCGGGCGCGCGACGTGCTCGTGGTGGTGCAGTTCGCGCTCGCACTGTCGCTGCTGTTAGGAGCGGGGCTCCTCCTCCAGAGTTTTCGCCGCCTCGTCGACGTTCCGTTGGGCTACGACCCCGACGGCGTCATCTCGTTCGCCATCGCACCCAAGACGCACGCCTACGATGCGCCGGCCGCCGCGGCGGCGCTCTACGCCCGGATCCTCGACGCCGAACGCGCCGTGCCCGGTGTCGAGGCCGCGG
>DATEHK010000034.1:0-27450 GCA_035279625.1 Gemmatimonadaceae bacterium | reverse complement strand
CGAGTCGACACCGATCACGTTCTGCGTGGTCGTGCTCGTGTTCGCGACCTCGAATCCCCAGAACCAGACGTAATTGCCGTCGGCGGTGATGTTGCCGTTGATCGTCGCGCGCTCGCCAGGATACTCGCGGATGATGATCGGCGACGCCGACGAGCCGGAAAGCGAGAAGTGATATGCGGAGCTCGTCTCGCCGTTTCCGTACGTACCGCCGCGCAGCCACACGGTGTCACCGGGCTGAATCCTCCCGCCCGCGCCCGACGCCGCGGTGGCCAGGTCCCACGGACTGCTCGACGAGCCGCTGCCGCCGCCGCTTCCGTTAGGCGCGACGAAGAAGCCAGAATGCGAGGTCGGCGGCGGCGGCGGCGGCGTCGTCGTCGCATTGACGGTCACCGATGCGCCACCAGACTTCCCTTCGCTCGACGCGGTGATCGTCGCCGAGCCCGCCGCAACGGCCGTGACCTTGCCGCTCGTCGACACGCTTGCCGCTGACGCGTTGCTCGAGGACCACGTTATGGTGCGACCGGTCAGCGTGTTGGCAGCCGAGTCTTTGAGCGTGGCCGTGAGCTGCTGGGTAGCACCGGCGTCGAGTGTGTTGTTCGCTGGCGAGACGGCGACTGTCGAGACGGGAACCAGCGTTACCGTGATCGACGACGCACCGGTCTTCCCTTCGCTGGTCGCCGTGATGATCGTGGTGCCCACTGCCACCGGCGTCACGACGCCCGTCGACGAAACGGTTGCTGTTGCAGGCGTGCTGGACGTCCAGGCGATGCTCCGCCCGGTGAGCACGTTGCCGCCCGCGTCGCGCGTCGTAGCCGTGAGGTTGCCCGACGATCCGCCAACGCGTAGGGTCATGGACGAGGGTGCAACCGAGACCGTCGCGACGCCCGGCACGTTGACGGTGATCGCCGACGAGTCGCGCTTCCCTTCGCTCACCGCGTAGATGGTCGCGGTCCCCGGCGCAACGCCTGTGACGAGACCGTTGGAAGAGACCGTCGCCACCGACGCACTGTCGCTGCTCCATGCGATGGAACGTCCAGTGAGCACGTTACCGCCGGTGTCACGCGTCGTGGCGGACAATTGCACCGTCCCGCCATTGATGACGCTCGCGGCATGCGGGCTCACGACAATGCTGGCAACCGGCGGTACGATGACCGTGATCTGGGACGTACCTTGTTGCCCTTCGGACGTCGCGGTGATGGTCGCGGATCCGGTGGCGACTGCGGTTACGAGACCGGAGGCGGATACCGTCGCGGTACTCGTGTTCGCGCTGCTCCACGTTATGCTGCGACCAGTCAGCGTATTGCCTTCGGCATCCTTCGGGCTGGCGGTCAACTGCTGCGTGGCGCCAATGATCACGTTCGCGATCGCGGGCGTCACCGACACGGATGCAACCGGCGTCGGCGCGACAGCGACCGTCACCCGCGCCGTTCCGTTCTTCCCATCGCTGGTCGCCGTGATGCTTGCAGTGCCGGCTCCGGCTCCGGTCACGATGCCGGTGCTCGACACCGTGGCCACGCTAGTGTTGCTCGAGCCCCATGTGACGATGCGGCCGGTGAGAGGATTGCCATCGTTGCCCATGGGCGTCGCGGTAAGCGTCGCCGTCGTACCCTTGGTAATTGACACCGATGCTGGTGACACGCTCACGCTGACCACCGGCTCCTGCGAAACGGTCACGTGCACGTTGCCTTTCTTGCCGCCCGACGTCGCCGTGACCGTCGCGGTACCGGCTGCGACACCGGTGACAACGCCGGTCGAGCTCACCGTGGCGACGCTCGAATTGGTCGTCGTCCAGGTGATCGTGCGGCCCGAGAGCGTCGCGCCCGTGGCGTCGCGCAACGTGGCGGAGATCTGGAGCGACTGCTCAGGCAACAGCGTGGTCGACGTCGGCGCAACATCCACCGTGTCGACGGCCTGCGGCGTGACTGTGATTGTCGCGGTCGACGAGACGGTGTCGGAGGTCGCCGTGATGGTGGTCGTGCCCGGCGTGAGCGCGGTGACGAGCCCCGTCGCTGAGACCGAGGCAACCGTCGGATTCGAGCTTGCGAGCGAGACGGAATATCCACTCAGCGGGTTGCCCTGATCGTCGCGCGGAGTCGCTGAGAGCTGGAGCTGGTCGTTCACGGCCAGCGTGGCGCTGGCTGGGGTGAGCTGTACCGAGGCGACGCCCGGTGGCGTCACGGTAACCGTCGCCGTGCCTTCTTTGGAGGACGAAACGGCGCTAATCTGTGTACTGCCGACGCGGACTGCCGTCACTTCGCCGTTAGGCGAGACGGTCGCAATGGTCGTGTCGCGGCTGGTCCACGTGACGGAGCCGGTCATCGGTGACCCGGACGCGTCCTCGATTTGCGCATCCAACGCGACGTGTTTGCCGACGCTTACGGTCGCGCGTGATGGCTCGACCGTGACGGAAGCAACCGAGTGCGGTGCATCGAGTTCGGTTGAAGCGGTGTCGAGGCAAGCGGCTGCGACGAGCGCGATGAAAATCATCGCCGCACTGCGCGCACGGTAGGGACGCATTCCAAACTCCTCGGTTGAGGATCCGTTCGGCGGCCCGACTGGCGTAGCGCAGTGATTTGCGCCGTAGCCTCGTAGCTTTGCGTCGCCGGCTTTCGCCGGGTATGCCGTTGTCGCGGCCCCAGACCGAAGGGCGTGCGATCGTGCCTTGTTTGTCCGCTGAAACCTTCGGCAACTACAAGCGGGAGACGGGTCATCAATGCTGCCCGTAACCGTGAAGTTCGCCTGAGAAAATCCTTAGCTTTCACTCGGAAGAATACTCGTCCGGACGGTACGAAATGGTGCATCACAGCCAGCGCGAGCGACGAGATGCCTGCGCGCGTGGAGCGATATGATGGAGGCAATTCCGGAGTGATTCGTCCACGCCTGCTCCTGGTTGGCAACTTCTTATCGGCAACCCGATCGAACCTCACCGTCGGCGAAGAGCTGGCGACGCGGCTCAGGGATGCGGGCTGGACCGTGCTGACCACGTCATCGCGACAGCGCCGCCTGCCGCGCGTCTACGATATGGTGGCATCGGTCTGGCGGCAGAGGGCGAACTACGATGTCGCGCAGGTGGACGTGTACAGCGGGAATGCGTTCGTGTGGGCCGAGGCCGTGTGCGCGGCACTGCAACTGGCTCGCCGTCCCTATGTGCTCACGCTCCACGGCGGCAATCTTCCGCACTTCTCCAAGCGATGGCCCAAGCGCGTGCAGCACGTATTGCGCGGCGCGGCGGCGGTGACCACGCCGTCGCGCTATCTGCTAGAGCACCTGCGCCAATTCCGCGAGGACATGCAATTGCTGCCGAATGCGATCGAGCTCGATCGCTACGCGTTTCGTGCGCGATCAAAACCGGCGCCGCGATTGGTCTGGTTGCGCGCGTTTCATCGCCTGTACGATCCGTCGCTCGCCGTCGAAGTGGCGGCGCGCTTGTCGCGCGAGATGGCGGATGTCCAACTGACGATGGTCGGCTCCGACACCGGAGACGGCGCGTTTGCGGACACGAAGCGAGCGATCGTGCGTCTGACCCTCGATGGTCAGATCTTCCTGCCCGGCGGTGTGCCCAAGCGCGATGTGCCGACGTGGCTTGGTGCCGCAGATATTTTCCTCAACACGACCACGGTCGACAATACCCCGGTGAGCGTTATTGAAGCCATGGCGTGCGGATTGTGTGTGGTGAGCACCGCGGTCGGAGGCATCCCGTATCTGTTGGAGGACGGTGAGACCGCGTTGCTCGTTCCCGCTCGCGATGCCGCCGCGATGACCAACGCAGTGTTGCGCGTGCTGCTCGATCCGCCGCTTGCCGAACGCTTGTCGCGTAAGGCACGATCCAAGGCGGAGAGCATGGACTGGGGCGTAGTGTTGCCGCGCTGGGAGGCGCTATTTTCCGACGTGGCTCGGTCGTCCACGAAATGAATCGCGCACTGCTCACGTGGTATCATCGACTCCCTCCGCAGGCGCAGGAGGCAGCCGCCGGGCTGCGCGGACTGTATTTGCGAACCTGGCGCTATGGCCGGGATACCGATCGCCTTGTGCAGGAGGCGATCGCCCGCGAATCGTGGACCGATGAGCAGTGGCGCACGTGGCGCGACGAACGCACCGCATTCGTTCTCGATCGTGCCGCAACGCGCGTGCCCTACTACAGAGACCTGTGGGCGGCGCGACGCCGACGCGGCGACAGGTCGTCGTGGACCGTGCTTGCGAACTGGCCGGTGCTCGAGAAGAACGCGGTGCGCGAGGCCCCTCGTCGCTTTCTCGCCGACGACTGCGATCCTTCTCGTATGTTCCACGAGCACACGAGTGGCACAACCGGCACGTCGTTGGACCTGTGGTGGAGCCGGCGCACGGTGCGCGAGTGGTACGCACTCTTCGAGGCGCGATGGCGGCGATGGTACGGCGTGTCGCGACACGATCGTTGGGCGATCATCGGCGGCCAATTGGTGGTCCCGATCGCGCGACGCCGTCCGCCATTCTGGGTGTGGAACCCCGCACTGCATCAGCTCTACATGTCGGCCTATCACGTGGCGCCCGATCTCGCGTCCCATTTCGTGCGTGCGATGCGAGACCACCGCGTGCGCTATCTGTTCGGCTACTCCTCGGCGCTGCACGCGCTCGCCTCGACGTTAGGCGACGGCGCCGGACGCGATGTGGGCCTGGCCGTCGTGGTCACCAACGCCGAACCACTGTTCGATCATCAGCGGGAGTCTATTGAGCGCGCATTCGGCTGTCCGGTGCGCGAAACGTACGGAATGGCGGAAATCGTGACCGCGGCGAGCGAGTGCGAGCGCGGCAGCATGCATCTGTGGCCCGAGGTCGGCGTGGTGGAGGTGCTCGATGCTGGCGACGTCGCTGTGACAGCGACGCCGGGTCAACTCGTTTGCACGGGCCTCGTGAACCACGACATGCCGCTCGTGCGCTATCGAGTCGGCGACCGCGCCGCCGAGCGGGACGACACGAGCGTGTGTGCGTGCGGACGTCGTCTTCCGCGCCTCGCGAGTATCGACGGCCGCAACGATGACACGCTCTACACGCGCGACGGGCGCGCCGTGGGCCGAATGGATCCGGTGTTCAAGAGCCGTGCGCCTCTGCTGGAAGCGCAGATCGTGCAGGAGTCGCTCTCGCGCATCCGCGTGCGCGTGGTGCCGGCCGTGGAGTACACGGCCGCCGCCGGCGCGTCCATCGCCGAGCGCATTCGAGACCGCCTGGGCGATGTCGAGGTCGAGATCGAGACCGTGTCATCGCTTCCGCGGGCGGCGAACGGCAAGCTGCGCGCGGTGGTCTGCGCGCTTGGGCCCGAGGAACTGGCGCGCGTGCGCACGCGAAGCGATCGGCCGGCGTGAGGTTCGCGATCCTCACGCAGTACTATCCACCCGAAATCGGCGCGCCGCAGCGCCGGCTGTCGAGTCTGGCGCGGCATTTCGTGGCTGCCGGACACGACGTGAGCGTGCTGACGGCGATGCCTAACTATCCGATGGGCCGCGTCCACGACGGCTACGGCGGTGTCGCGCGGCGCGAGGAAATGGATGGCGTCCACGTACTGCGTGCGTTCATCTATCCAACACAGAAAACGGATTACGCCCATCGCCTCGCCAACTACTTCTCGTTTGCGGCGTCGTCGGTAGCCGTTGGCTGGCCGGGATTGGCGCGACTTGATTTCCTGATGGTGGAGAGCCCGCCGCTCTTCCTCGGACCATCCGGCGTGTGGATGTCCCGCCTGAAAGGCGCGCGTCTCATCTTCAACGTGTCCGATTTGTGGCCCGAGAGCGCGGTGCGGTTAGGGATGGTGCGCGAGGGCAGCACGGTGCACCGCGTGAGCGCGCGCCTCGAGCGGTATTGTTACGAGCGGTCGTGGTTGATCACGGGCCAGAGCCGCGAGATCATCGCCGACATCGAGCACCGATTTCCCGGACGGCGGACGTATCACCTGTCGAACGGCGTCGATTGCGCCGAGTTTGGTGCGCAACGCGCGACCTCCGACGCGCGCGCCACGTTAGGCGCGCTGGACGGCGCGTGCGTGGCCGTCTACGCGGGACTTCACGGCATCGCGCAGGGACTGTCGCAATTGTTGGCGGCATCGAACGCGTTGCGCGCGGCGCCGGCGGTACCGTTGGACATGGTGCTCATAGGCGACGGCCCCGTGAAACGCGCGCTGGTCGACGAGGCGCGCGATCTCGGACTCGATCGCGTGCGATTTCTCGCAGCGCGACCGGCGGCCGAGCTGCCCGCCCTCCTCGCCTCTGCGGACATCCTCGTCGTGCCGCTCGGACTCGGCATCCCAGGTGCGGTCCCGTCCAAGCTCTACGAAGCGATGGCGTCGGGCCGGCCGGTGGTGCTCGTTGCCACCGGCGAAGCCGCGGACATCGTCCGCCGCCACGAGGCCGGCATGGTGATCGAGCCTAACGATATCGCCGGCTTGGCCAATGCCCTGCGCACGCTCTCCGCCAATCCCGACTTGCGCCGTCGGTTGGGCGCGAACGGAAGGCGAGCGGCCGAAGCCTGCTTCGACAGGGCGGCGATCGCGCGGCAGTTCATCGCGACCATCGAGGAGGCGCGACGCCCGTGATGGACCATGAGTCGACCCATGTCGAAGAGGATCGCATTCGCCGTGTGTACGACGCGCGGACGGACCGCGGTCGCTACTCGTGGCTAACCCGAGGCCAGCAGCTGATCGTGCAGGGCGCGGAGCGCGGCCTACTCGGCGCGTTGCGACGCACCGGCCTCCGAACGTTAGACGAGTCGACGTTCCTCGAGATCGGCTGCGGAAGCGGACACTGGCTGCGCGCCTTGGTGCAGTGGGGTGCGCGTCCCGATCGCGTGGTTGGCGTCGACCTGATCGCGTCGCGCCTCGTGGAAGCCCAGACGCGCTCCGCACGCGACGTGCGTCTCGCCGCAGCAAGCGGCGTCAGTCTGCCATTTCGCCAGGCATCGTTCGACGTGGTGCTGCAGTCGACCGTCTTCACGTCCATTCTCGACGGCGATGTGCGGCGCGCAGTGGCCGCCGAGATGCTCCGAGTGCTTCGGCCAAAAGGCCTCGTCCTCTGGTACGATTTCTTCGTGGACAACCCGCGAAACCGTGACGTGCGCGGCGTATCTAAAGCAGAGCTGAAGTCGCTCTTCGCGGGCTGCAACATTTTGATCCGACGGGTGACGCTCGCGCCGCCTTTGGCGAGGGCTCTGGCCCCTCGAATTTGGCCCTTAGCGGCGGCGCTGTCTTCGATTCCGATTCTTTGCACGCACTACGTCGGTACGATCAGCAGACCGAAGTGAATCATTGGCTCATCTAGTCGATGCGGCAGCGCCACAACACCTTTTCTCTCTGTGCCGAGCATCGAACGCGTTGAGTGCGCAGAACGCCGATACAACGCCTTAATACCTCTCCCGCGGCAGTTTTTGCTCTATTGACCATCCATAAGGGAATTCTTATGGTACTCGCCCGGATGGTTAGAAAATACTAAGCAAACAGCGAATACCGGGACGGGAAAGCAGCAGCCCGCCTCTTCTCATAGATCTGGAGCGTCGTTGATGTTGCCACCGGAAACCGCAAATGTTCACGCTTCCTCTGATCACGTGTTAGGCGAAGCACGGCCTCGGCCTGCTTCGCCTGCGACCGCGCCGCCGCGCCGCTTGTCTGGCGAGCGGCTGCGTTCGATCGCGACGTATCGCGAGACGACGGTGATCAGCGGAGTGCGGTCTTCGAGTCTCTACGTCCCGCGCAGCGAGTTCCTCGCGTTCTCGCCGCCGGTGATCGGAGAAGAGGAAATCGAAGCGGTGGTCGACACGCTGCGTTCCGACTGGTTGACGACGGGTCCCAAGACGCGTCGCTTCGAGCAGGAGTTTGCGAAGTACGTTGGTGCGTCGGGCGCGCTGGCCCTCAACTCGTGCACCGCCGGTTTGCACACGGCGCTGGCGGCGTTAGGCATCGGCGCCGGCGATGAAGTCATCACCACGCCGATGACGTTTGCGGCGACCGCCAATGTCATCGAGCACGTCGGCGCCCGACCGGTGTTCGTGGACGTCGAGGCCGACACCTTGAACATCGATCCGGCCAAGATCGAGCAAGCGATCACGGCGCGGACCAAAGCGATCATCGCCGTGCACTACTCGGGGCATCCGGCGGACCTGGATGCGATCGAGGCCGTGGCGCGCGAGAATGATCTGTTCGTGATCGAAGATGCCGCTCACTCGCTGCCGGCGTCGTACAAGGGCCGCGTGATTGGTGAGGGCCGGAACCCGACGTCGTTCAGCTTCTACGCGACGAAGAACCTCACGACGGCCGAGGGCGGAATGCTCACTGGCAGTGAGGAATTCCTGGAGCGCGCACGTCCGTTCAGCCTGCACGGCATGACGAAGGATGCGTTGTCGCGCTATTCGAAGGGTGGCAGCTGGCGCTATGAGATTGTCGAGCCGGGCTTCAAGTACAACATGACGGACATTCAAGCCGCGATCGGCCTCGTGCAGCTCGAGAAGCTGCGCTGCTTCGATCAGCGCCGTCGCGAGATCGTGGCGCGTTACAATGCGGCATTCGCGCGTGAAGACGCGTTGGAGATCCCGGTCGAGCGCGACGACGTTCGTCATGCGTGGCACTTGTACGTGCTCCGCTTGCACACCGATGCGTTGCGCATCGGTCGCGACCGGGTGATCGACGAGATGGCGAACAGGAACATCGGAACCTCGGTGCACTTCATTCCGGTGCACACGCATCCGTTCTACCGGGATCGGTACGGCTACGAAGCCAACGACTTCCCGGTGGCCAATTCGAACTTCGAGCGCATGCTCAGTCTTCCGCTGAACGCGCGCATGTCCAATCTGGATGTGGATGATGTGATCGACGCCGTGCTCGACGTGGTGCAGACGTATTCGCGGTGAGGCACATGAAGCGGGCGTTTGATGTCGTTGCGGCAGCGCTTGGGCTGGTACTGCTCGGGCCGCTATTTCTCGTGATCGCCATGGCGATCGCGCTCGAGGATGGCGGCCCGGTGTTTTTCCGCCAGCAACGCGTTGGACGTGGCGGCGAGCTCTTTCGCGTGTGGAAGTTCCGGACGATGCGCGTGGATGCCGAGCGCGGAGGCGGACAACTCACCGTTGGGCAGGATCGGCGAATTACTCGCGTTGGGCGTTGGCTGCGCAGCGCCAAAGTCGACGAGCTGCCTCAACTGGTCAACGTCCTGCGGGGCGAAATGAGCCTCGTTGGGCCTCGGCCCGAAGTGCCGCGCTATGTCGCGCTCTATTCGCCTGCGCAGCGCGCCGTGCTCGACGAGTTGCCAGGGATCACGGACCCCGCCTCCCTGCGCTACTACGACGAAAGCGTCGTGTTGGCCAATGCCGCCGATCCCGAAGGGTTGTACGTCAGCCATGTCATGCCCGAGAAAATCCGTTTGAATCTGGAGTACGCCGCGCGGGCAACGCCGCTGACGGATCTCTTCATCGTGATGTCGACACTTCGCCGGATCGTGGCGCGATCGCACGACGAGCAGAACGGACCGCTCGTCGACACCACGCTTCGCTCGTAACGGTCGCACTGATATCCGGCCGATGTGGGCCGGCTGTCGCACGGGCGACGAGGAACGATCGCACCATGTTACCACCCTCCCTGCTTCGGTTTCGCCGGCCGCTGATTCTGGCCCTGCACGCCGTGCTGGTCGTGATGTCGTTGGCTGCGGCCATGACCATTCGGTACGAGGGTGTCTTTCCGACCGGCGCGTTCGAGGTGTTCATGGAGGCCGCGGGTGCTCTCGTGGCTATCCGCCTTGTTTCGTTCGCCGTGTTCGGATTGCACCGCGGCTTCTGGAAGCACTTCGGCTTGCCGGATCTCATCGCACTGCTGAAAGCGGTCGTGGCGGGCTCCGTGGCATTCTGGGGCGTGCTGCTCCTGTTCGATGCGCTCGGACCGGTGCCGCGCTTCGTGGTGTTGATCGAAGGCATGATCACGTTCCTGTTCGTGGGCGGCGCGCGCTTGGCCGTGCGATCGATGCTGGAAGGCCGCCTAACGGCGCGTGCGACGCCGCGCAAGCGTGCGTTAGTTGTCGGCGCTGGTGAAGCCGCGGAGCGGCTGCTGCGACAGCTCAGTCACGAGAACGGGGGCGGCGTGCAGGTGGTGGCGCTACTGGACGACGATCTCGGGAAGCGCGGTCGTTCGCTGCACGGCGTTCCGATCGTTGGTTCGGTGGACCGCCTCGAGGAGATGGTCGTCGAGCGGCGAGCCGAGCTGGTGGTCATCGCGATCTCGCGCGCCACACCGGAGGAGATCCGGTGCATCGTCGAGCGCTGCCTGCGAGTGAAGGTCGACTTCAAGCGCCTGCCGTCGATGCGCGAGATGCTCGAGGGAAGCGCGACGCCCGGCGTGCTCAAGAACGTCGAGCTCGAACATCTGTTGGTGCGCGAGCCGGTTCGGTTAGACGAGGAGCGCGTCGCGGCCAACTTCGGCGGCGGCGTGGTGTTGGTGACAGGCGGCGCTGGTTCCGTTGGCTCCGAGCTCGCGCGGCAGATCGCACGCGCTCGACCAGAGCGTCTCGTGCTCGTCGACCAGGCCGAGAGCCCTCTCTACTTCGCGCACCTGGAGCTGCAGCGGACGTACCCCGCGCTCGAGGTCGCGCCGCTGATCGCCGACATCACGGATCGTCGTGCGATGGAGAACATCTTCGAACGGTATCGGCCGGACTTCGTATTCCATGCCGCGGCGTACAAGCACGTGCCGCTCATGGAAGCCAATGTTCGTCAGGCGGTGGTGAACAACGTGATGGGGACTTTGCTCGTGAGCGAATGCGCGGTGCGGTGGGGCGTCCAGAAGATGGTGCTGATCTCGACCGACAAGGCCGTGCGGCCGTCGAGCGTGATGGGCGCCACGAAGCGCGTCGCCGAGCGGATTGTGTTAGGCTGGCCCACGCTCAGGGCATCGGGCACCGAGTTCTACGCGGTTCGCTTTGGGAACGTGCTCGGCAGCGATGGGAGCGTCGTTCCGCTCTTCCGGCGGCAGCTGGCGGCGGGCGGCCCGCTCACGGTGACACACCGTGATGCGCGGCGCTATTTCATGACGATCACCGAAGCTGCCCAACTGGTTCTGCACGCCGCGACGTTGGCCGACGCGGCCGGCCGCATCACGATGCTCGATATGGGAGAGCCCATTCGAATTCTCGACTTGGCTGAGAATCTGGTTCGGTTGTCGGGGCTCGAGCCATATCGCGATGTGGAGATCGTGTTCACGGGCCTGCGCCCCGGCGAGAAGCTCGATGAGGAGCTGATGTCGGATGTGGAGCGCTGCGTACCCACCGGCATGGAAAAGGTGAGTGTCGTTCAGACCGACGAAGTCGATGGGGCGACCGTGCAACAGGGTGTTGGGCGCCTGCTCGCCGCGGTGAATTCCGATGACGTGAACGCGGCTTTGCGCACTCTACAGGAGCTTGTGCCCGAATGCGTGGCACCTCTTCGGGGCATGGCGGTTGCCCTGACACCAAGCGCCCCTACGAGGCGGGAAAGGGCTCCACGCGTGCAGAATCGCGCGGCAGCGGCACCGGCGTAGGGCCGGGAAGGCGAGTCTTCCGCGGTCGCGGAAGTTTGCCGGCGGGGCCGATCAGTTGTAAGGTGAAAGGTCGCCGGTCCGCCGCATGACACATTGGACGGCCGCATAACACGATGCAGAATTATTTGCCCCCTTCAAACCGCCGTGGCCTTCCGGCAGCCTACACCGCGCCGCCGGCGCGGCGTGAGCCGGATCGAAGCCTGGATGACGAAGCGACGCTGGCGCCGATGGACCTGCGCCAAGTGCTGGTCATGCTGCGCCAGCGAATCTGGTTGATCTTCGGCATCACGTTGGCCTTCGGCGGCTTGGCGACTTGGTTCGCGCTCACTTCGGCCCCGACGTTCGAAGCGACGGCCACGGTGCGTCTCACAGATTCGCGGCGCGAGCTAACGGGCGGCCTCGTAGATGCCACCCCGACGCAGTCCCTGCGCACAACGTCTGACCCGGTCCTGTCCGAGATTGCGGTTCTCATGAGCCGCGAAGTGGTCGGGAAGGTCGTCGATTCGGTAGCGAGTCTGCGCATGCGGACCGACGGCTTCAATCGCCGAGTGGTAGACAAGTTCTCGCTGTCCGAGACCGGCACGGCGCGTTTGCCGGCGATCAACCTTGTGTTCGACTCGCGCGGCGTTACAGCGAGCACGCCTGGGGCGGAGACGGTGAGCGCGCCGTATGGTGCGCCGTTGCGGATCGGGAACGTGGAGTTCGTCATCAGCGGCAAGCCCGACGCGTCGAAGCACGGCAAGATCGTGGTACTTGGCCGCGACGATGCTGTCGACCGGTTGGTAAAGAGCATCCATGCGAAGCCACGCGAAGGTACCGATGTGATCGACGCCTCGTTCGCGTCGACGGATCCCGTGTTGGCGCAGCGCGTCGTCAACACCTTGGTCGCGGTATTCCAAGAGAACAGCATCGAGGACGCGGCACAGGCGGCGCGGTTGCGGCGCCAGTTCATTGAAGGCCAGCTCAAGCAAAACGACTCCCTGTTGATGACGGCGCGTTTGGCGTTGAGTCAATTCCGGTCGCGCGAGAAGGCGTACAGCGCGCGGGAAAAGTTCCAGGCGCAGGCCACGGACGTGGAACGCGTACAGGACCAGATCCGCGAAGTACAGCTCGAGCAACGGAGCTACGGGGCGGTGCTGCAGCAGATGCGCACCGGCAACGGTCGCGAGAGCCTTCAGCAGTTAGGCGCAGCGCTTTCAGCGCAGGGCGCGGCGGCGAGCCCGATCGTCACCGAACAATATCAGGCACTGGTGAGGTTGCAGGGGGCGCGCGACTCGCTGATCACGTTGGGCAGCGCGCCGACCAATCCGGACGTCAAGCGGATCGACGTGCTCGAAACGACCGCAATGGGGCGGCTCGCCTCGGTGCTGGAAGGCATCCAGAGCTCGCTGGCGACGCGGTTGAACACCTTGCAGGGCCTGCGGGCGTCGAGCGCGGACGTGCTGGCGACGATTCCTGCGTCGGACGCCGACGAGGCGCGCCTAACGGAGAGCGAGGAGGCATACCAGAAGATCGCCGATCAGCTGCGCGACGAGTATCAGCGCGCACGCCTCTCCGAGGCCGCGGAAGTCGGGTCGGTGGAGATCGTCGACTTGTCCTCGCGTCCGCGCGCACCGATCGGAACGCCGAGCAGCGCCAAAATCCTGTTCGGCGTGCTGATGGGATTGTTCTTCGGTTCGGGTTGTGCGCTCGTGATCGAGCACCTCGACCAATCGATCCGCGGCCGCGACGACGTCGAGTCGTCGCTGCAGCTTCCGGGATTGGCGGTAATCCCACGCCTCGAAAACGGCATGCTGACGACGCGCGTGAAAAAAGCGCTGGCGAACGGGTCGACCGCGAGCACGAGCGGCGTGACGAAGCCCGTCTCGGGACGTTTGGTGACGGTCAACGACTCTCGCTCGGTCGGCGCCGAGGCGTACCGCACGCTGCGCACGAAGCTCCTGTTCTCCCGCGCGCTGAGCTCACTCAAGACCATCGTGGTCACGAGTCCGTTTGCGCAGGACGGCAAGTCGACGGTGGCGGCGAATCTCGCGACCACGTTTGCCCAACACGGCATGCGGACGCTGCTCATCGACTGCGACCTGCGGCGCCCCACGCAGCACGAAGTGTTCGGTGTGTCGAGCCGCCCGGGTCTCACCGAACTGCTGACGTCGGACGAGTTGATTCCGGGAGCGGGTCGTCGGACGAGCGTCGAGAATCTCTCCCTGATCACGGCCGGCGCGCTGCCGCCGGATCCGCCGGAGCTCGTCGGCAGCGCTCGGATGCGCGCGTTGCTCGAGAAGTTAGGCGAGACGTTCGACGTAATCGTGCTCGACACGCCGCCGGTGCTGCCGGTGGCCGACTCGGCGATCCTGGCGTCGCTGTCCGACGGCGTGTTGCTGGTGGTGCGCGCTGGACAGACGGACCGTCGCGCGGCGCAGCTCGCGGTACAACAGCTGCAGGACGTCGATGCGCGGATTCTTGGCGCGGTCCTCAACGATCCCAACGAGCAGGTGCCGCTGTACGACCAGTACGGGTACGCGACCTACTACGGATACGCCGCCAGGGAGTGAGGCGGCGACGACCCAACCGGCGACGACGGCCCGGTGCCTAACGGCACCGGGCCGCGTTGCATCGGCTCACGGCGCGGCGGGTTTCCAGGCCGGGAAGAGGTTGGTGCCGGCGTCCGTGGTGAGCGCCGTGAGCCGCGCGCCGTTGGCGCCGATGGTGTAAACCTGCCACGCACTATCGTGCTGTGCCATGAAGGCGAGCTTGCGACCATCGGGTGACCACGCGGGGAACGTCGAGAAGTCGGCGCCATCGGTGACGACGGCGTCGCCGGAACCGTCGGACGCCATCACGTGAATGCGCGCGGCGCCGGTGGCCGGCACGACGACGTACGCAATGCGCGATCCGTCGGGCGAGTACGACGGCGCCGTCGCCGCGGCGTCGGATGCCGTGAGCGCCCGCGCGTCCGAGCCATCCGGCGCCATGGTGTAGATCTGCGCCCTGCCGGCGCGCGCGCTGGCGAACACGATGCGCGTCCCATCGGGCGACCAACTCGGGTGCTCGTCGCCGGCGGCATCGTCAGTTAGGCGAGTTAGACCGGCGCCATCGGCGTTGATGACGTAGACGGCCAGAAATCCGTCGCGCGCCGACTCGAACGCGATGCGGGTGCCGTCGGGCGACCACGCCGGAAACCAGTTGAAGCCACCGGCGCTCGTTACGGCGTGCATGCCGGTGCCGTCGCGATTCATCACGTAAATCTCGTAGTTGCCGCCCGATCCGCGATTGCTGGAGAATGCCACGTGCGATCCGTCGTTCGACCACGCCGGCGTGATGTCGCTCGTGGTGCCGTCGCCAAGGCGTGACACGCCGCTACCGTCGCTCTCGATTGCGTACAAGTGATCCGGGCCGCTGCGCTCGGACACGAACGTGAGTGGTCGCGCAGTGCACGCGACGTGAAATGTGACGGTGTCGAGACCGATCGGTACGATCGCGGTAGACACCGGGCTCGCGCCGTCGAGCATACAATTGCCCGCGAGAATCCCGATCCCGACCGAGTGACGTCCGATGTCGAGGGGAGTGAACGCATGTACGGACGAATCGCCGAGCATTACGGGCGCGTCACCGTCGATGGAGATGGCGTACGGATCGGCGCTCAGATCGACACCCGTCGTGCGCGTCATCACACGCAGTGTGCCGCCGGAGAGCGTGGCATCATGACACGCGACTGCGGCGAACAACATTGGAGCCGTCGCGAGCGTTCGCATCATGTGACCAACGCGGAGCGACGGGCTGGCGCGGAGCGACATAGGTCCTCCCTCGGAGCAGTGACGCGTGAGACAGCCGAAGTAGTGACCGTTGGGGTTGCGTTCGGGTCACCGCGATGTCCGGATGCTCGGCTGACATGTTCATGACACGCAGCGTTGGGCATTTCGCGTGTAAAAAAACACACGCATCGACCGGTCGCTTTGACAAAGAAAATTGTATGGCCGAGGTCGTATACCTTATTGGCTCCCATAGGGTAAGTTGGCCTTTGCATTGCACGCGTCGTGAGTCCCGATGATGCACGGTTCGGGAGTGTCGACACGGAACGAAATGTCGGCGACGTCGACGCGCAATTCGCGGCGAAGGCGTTCAGGGGACAGCCTATTTCGAGGAGCGATCAACGATGGCCAGCACCAGTCACGTGACCAAGAGCAACCGGGGCTTCGCGGCAATGGACACGTCGAAGCAGCGCGAGATCGCGAGCAAGGGTGGCCGTGCGGCGCACGCACAGGGCACGGCGCACGAGTTCTCGCCGGACGAGGCGCGCGAAGCGGGGCGCAAGGGCGGCGTGGCCGTGAGCCGCGACCGTGATCACATGTCGCTGATCGGTCGCAAGGGCGGTGAAGCCCGCGGCGCAGCGCGTCGCAACGGTTCGGGCAACGGCGCAACGGCGCGCTTCTAACTTAGCACGGCCACTCCGCAACGAGGGACGCTGGGAGCACGCACTCCCAGCGTCCCTCGATGTCATGGAAAGCGGTACGGAGTGAAGTCCTTCCAGAGCTGCTCGATCAACGCGGGCTGGATAGGAATCAGAACCGGCTTCTCGGGTTGCGCCGCATCCACGATGCGCACTGCATAGTTGGCCGTCGTTCCCACCGCACGCGGCGCAAAATCTCGAATCCGGTACACGTAAATCCCCTGCATTGGAATTTGCCGTCCGCTCGCGCGCATCTCATCCACGTTGAGCACCGCGGGAATCCGCACCTTTTCGGTCGGCACGATGGGCACGCCGTCGCGCGTGATGACCATCGACTTGAAGTTGCCGGCATCGAACGACTGGAGTTTGTCGGCGTCATAGAACGGGAACGCGGCACCGTCGGGCATCACGTTCACGATGACCACCGCACGACGATCATCGAGGTAGTCGCGCCAATCACGCCAGCCTTCGATGGGATCGATGCGGCGCCACTGGGCAGCCTTACGCGGATCGTGTTGCTTGCGATCGGCGAGTGCCTTGTCGGCCTGCACCTGTCGCCACGCCATGATCTGTGGCGTCATGACTAACACACGGAACGGACCGCCGCCGGTGCGATAGACGTCCAGATTGAGATCGGCTACCGCACTCACCGCATCGATCGGCGGTTTCGGGAACGGATCCGATGGCAACACCGGCAGCAGCGAATCGCTGGGCGCGCCGGTCGATGACAGCGACGTGCGCGCGCGCTGCACGGCGTCGGCGATGGACGCGACGGGAACCGACGACGCGACGCGCGGACCGGCGTTCACGTCGGAGAGCGCGAGCTGGCTCTCCTTGGTGCTGTTCAACGCGATGACGTAACCGTCGAGATTGAGCAGTGGGCCGCCGGTGTTGAGCCAGTTCACGCCCGCGTCGCTCACCACGGCGTGGTCGTCGGCGGAGCTCACGATTCCGATCGAGAGCACCGACAAGCGATTGAGCGGCGAGCCAAGAGCGAGCACACGGTCGCCGGCGGTCGGTGCGGTGCTCTTGCTGCTGTCGAAGAGCGGCAGCACCGCGCACGCACCGCAGTGGCTCATGTTGATCGCCAGAATGGCGATGTCCTTGTCGTCCTCGGTCACGACGGGTTTCGCGTACACTTTGGTGGCCGGGTCGATCTGCACGCGCACTTCGTCGGCACCTTTGACGAGATGGGCGTTGGTGACGATGAGGCCCGAGGAGTCGACGAGGAATCCGGTGCCGCGCGCGGCGCCGAACACCGTGAACACGCCGCTCTTGTACTTGGCGAAGATCTCGCGCTCGACGTTCTCGTGCCTAACGGGCTTGGGCGGCGTCTTCGGCGCCGCGGCGCCGTCGGTTGGTCCAGGGCTGGCGGCGGGTTGGGCGCTATCGCCGGCCGGTGTACCGGTCGCGGCGCCGGTGGTGTTGGTGGGCGCGGGCGCTGTTGCCGGCGCGGCCGCCACGGCGAGCGTATCGATCATCGCGTTCCGCTGCGTGAGCTCGATCGGCCGCATGTCCTTGGTGAACGTCTGATAGAACGCCCAACGATAGCGGTCGTTGCCGATGGTCACGCTGCGTGCGCTCTCGATACGGTACACGCCTTCCTTGAACGTGCCGTCGGCCGCGCCATCGAGATCGGTGGACGTGCGCGTGGTGTCGCCGTGGGGGCCGATGATGTACAGATCCATTTGCGGCACTGGGCGAATCGTGAGATCGGTGCCGACGACGGCGGCGCGGATCTTTACGGGGAAGGTCGTGTCGGGCGGCGGCACGGGAGCAGCAGCTACGGGTGGCACCACCTTGGCACTATCTGTCGCGACCGGCTTCGGGTTGTCGGGTCCGCACACGGCTGCGAGGTCCGTGACGAGCGACGTCGTCGCGCCGGCCTTACGCAGCTTGGCCTTCGCGTCATCGTCGAAGCTGAACGAGACGCAATTCTCTTTCGCCAACGAGAGTACGCGTTTCGCCGGAACCTTGTTCTTGACCAGGTCCACGATGTCGGACAGCGAGTACGCGCTGCCTGCTTGCGCGCGTGCGCTGCCGGGGAGCACAGTGAGCGCGAACATCAGCGCGCCGGCGGCGGCTGTCACGCGGCACGTGCGGCGAAATACGGTTTGGGGTCGCATAGGCATCATCAGGGGCAATCCGGTCCGGTCTGGCCGCGGCGCTCGTCGAGTTGTTTCTCGGCGCGGCAGGCGGCGCGGTTAGCATCGATGGCGTGAGAGAGATCGCGGCGGAGCGCGACGGCCTGTGTGGTAGCCGCGTATGGTTTGCCGAGTTGGCGGAGCTGGTCTTCCGCTTGTCCGAAGCGCACGCGTGCTCCCTCGTACTCGCCGTCGGCCATGCGAGAGCGGCCGACTTCGATGTTATCGCGAATGGGGGAGAGCACCGAATCGAGATCGGCCGGCGGCGGCGCAACGGACAGCGACTCTGCCGGTGCGGCCGGCCCCGTCGCGTTCGGCACCTGGGTCGCGGTCGAATTGGCCGCGGCCGCTGTGGTCACGGCGGGCTTCGCGGCGGCGCTGTCGGTGTGTGCGGTTGCCGAATCGTGGTGCGCGCTGTCGGTCGAGGCCGCCCGCGATCCCGGCGCCGCACCCGATGGCTTGGCGGCTGCGTTAGGCGACGGCGTGGCCGGCGTGTTGCTCGCCACGGGCGCGGCGGTCGACTTGGCGCGCGCGTTCATCACGTACCATGCTCCGCCGCCGCCGAGTACCAGCACCGCCAGGACGATGAAGGCGGTGAGGACGACGCGGCCGGCGCCGGAGTCATCGACCTGCGTGGGCGCGCCGGCGATGAGCGGCGTCGGACGACGTCCGGGTTGTCGCGTGGCCGGCGGCGTGGGGGTCGCACCGCTGGCCGTGGACGAGGGCGGCACGACGGGCCGTTTCACCGTGGGCGCATTGTGGTGTGCGGTGGCAATGGCGAGGGTGCCCGTGCTCGAGAGCGCGCTCTGCGGCATGGCGGCGACGGCTTTGACGAGGCCGCGGCCGAATTCGCCGGCGTGCGCGTACCGATCCTGCGGACGGCTCGCGAGCGCGCGGTCCATGACCGTTTGGAGCTCGGCGGGCCAGGCGACGTCGTCCTTGATTTCGGCGAGCGTGCGCGGGCGTTCCGTTAGGCGTGCGATCATCGCCTCGCGCGACGACACGGCCGGGAAGGGCAGCTGGCCGGTGAGCATGTTGAACGCCACCAAGCCTAACGAATAGATGTCGGTGCGGCTGTCGAGCGTGTCACCCGACAGCTGCTCCGGCGACATGTACTCGGGCGTGCCGATGGCAAGCCCGGTCCGCGTGACTTTCTGATCGTCGCCAGTGGTGGCCTTGGCGATCCCGAAGTCCACCACCTTGGCCACATCTTCGCCGCTGCGCCCGCGTGCGATCATGATGTTGTCGGGCTTGAGATCGCGGTGCACGATGCCCATCTCGTGGGCGGCGTCGAGGGCGTCGGCGACCTGGCGCGTAATGTCGGCGGCCTGGACCGCGGTGAGCGCTCCCTGGCGTTCGATGACTTTGCGCAGGGGCTCGCCGTCGATGAACTCCATCGCGAGGTAGATGAGGCCGTCCTCGGTCTCACCGAAGTCGTAAATCGCAGCGACGTTGGGGTGCTGGATCTGGCTCGCGTTGGAGGCTTCGCGATTGAAGCGGGCGATGGCGTCGGGATCGTTCACCATGCCCTGGTGCAACACCTTCACCGCGCTGCGCCGCCGCATCTTGACGTGCTCGGCCAGGTAGACCTGGCCCATGCCGCCTTCACCGATCCGTCGGACGATGTGGTAGCGGTCAGCGAGGACGGAGCCTACGAGGTTGCTTCCAGCGGGTGCACGCAGCGTCGAGCCGTCGCGCGGGCAGAAGCGCTGCTCGAAGTCATACGTCTGACCGCATTGCGGACAGGTCTTGGCGGGGGCGTTCACGCGCTCTACGGGATTCTCGTGGGCGTCATCGGACCACTGTGACGCGAATGGACACTGCGTCCGGGAGGCGATGAATCAGCAACTCGCGACTGCGGAATGAGACGAAGTGTGACAACGCTCTGCAACAGGGGACGGACGGCCGACAGCGGGCGGCCAGCGACCGTCCCCGGACGGCCACAACCAAGATATGCAGGACGGTCGGTCTTGGACATGCCCGTGACATAACGGCGATCTGAATGGGCCTCGAGCGCGGTCTCGAATGCGAGGTCTTCCCCGGCCTGGTCGGGCCGGGCATCTTGATAGGCTTTTCGCCCGCCATCCTGTCCCGGCGGCTTCGCACTCCCGAGGTCTCATGTCGCGCCTCCCAAGTCTCGCCGGTCTCGCCGTGTGTGCGGCGTTGGCCTGGCCAACAGTCGTGCACGGGCAGGATTCCAGCGATTCCGCGGCGTATCGCGCGCTGACGCAGACGCCGGCGGGCGCTCTGGTTCCGTTGTTCGACGTGAGCGTGACGGGCGAGCGGGCGCGGTCGGTCACGGTGCACGCGCGCTACGGTATCATGAGCTTCGATTCGCACGAGTACACGCACGATTTCGGCGTGAGCGTGGTGGTGCCGGTGGGGAGCGCCGAGCTGTCGGCGACGGGCGGATACTACTGGCCTAACTGTACGGACAACGCGTGCAAGTCTCACGTGATGGCGTCGGTGGGAGTGGCGCAGAATCTGGTGTCGATTCCGACTGGTCGCGGTAGCGAGCGGGCGAGCTTCGACGTCGGGCTCACGGCGCAGCTCGGCTTCGCGAATCCGAGTGACACGACGTTGGTGTCGGGCGCGGTGTCGTTACCGGTGTCGCTGGTGCCGGCGCCGCGCGGCTTGCGATTGGTGCCGTACGTCGCACCGGGCGTGGGTGTGGGGCTCATCCGTCCAGACAACGGTACCGAAGCCGGCCTGCAGTTCATGCTCGCTGCCGGTGTCGGGATGCTGGCGCGCGGGTTCACGGCGAACGTCGCGCTCTCGCGCGTCTTTCTGAACGGCGGAAACTGGTTGGTGGGCGTCGGGTTCTCGGTGGGCGGCCGCTGAGCGCTCGAGGGTCGCGCGGGCTGCCCGTGGTTTGTGTTAGGCCTGTGCCGACTGCCGGTGGACGGACCCTCCGCACGCGTGGCGCGCCGTGACGTTCGATCCGACGAGGTCGCGGTGGGTCCGGCTGCTGGTGCGCGGCGCCTACGTGGTCGTGGTGCTGCTGGCCACGCTGACGCACTTCCATTTCGATCCGACGCCGGCGATGGTGGCGTGGCGGTGGCGGCGCGCGCTGGTGTTCGTGACGACGGGATCGGATGTGATCGATGCCGCGCGCAACGTGCTGTTGTTCGCCGGGTTCGGCGCCGTATGGCTGGTGACATCGCCGCGATCGCATCCGTGGCGGCGGGTCTTCTGGATCACGCTCGCCGGGTGCGCGCTCAGCGTATGCGTGGAGATGGCGCAGCTCTTTTCGGCCACCCGCACGTCGAGCGTCAACGACGTGACGACGAACACGTTAGGCGCTCTGTTAGGCGCCTCGGGAATCGTCGCCATGGCGCGAATCCTGGCGCGATATCAGGATCGGGCGCGGGTCATCGGCGTGCCGCTGCTGACGGTGGCGGCGTCCTATGTTGCAGCCGTGATGGCGGAAATGTTTTCGCCGTTCTACCGGAACGGTCGCACGCCGTGGGCGGGCGGGTCGATTGCCAACCGATTGGCGAACGCCCTGCACTACCTCAAGCCATTCAGCATGGGGCGCGTGTCGATCACCGACATGGTGCTGTTCGCGCCGGCCGGGGTATTGATGCAGCTCGCCTTGGCGGAGCTCGACGTCGACAACGGGTTGGCGGCGGTGGTAACGGCCGTGGTTTGCGCGATGCTCGCCATTTGCGTCGAGCTTGCCCACGGGATCGCGGGCCAGCCGATCGAAGTGAGCGCGATCGTGGGCCATGCCGTCGCGATGGCCGCCGGTGCGGGAGTCGCGTGGTGGTGGGGAGCGCGGTTCGTGACGGCCGGCACGCAGCGGCAGCGAGCGCGATGGGCCATCGGCCTGTTGGCGATGCTGCTGGTGGCGTGGGCCTGGCGTCCTTTTTTGCCGCGCGTCTCGTGGCAAGCGGTACGCGCCCAAGTGACCGTTGAGCACCTGACACCGTTAGGCGTTTTGGGATCGTCGTCGGACTTGCTGGGCGTGATGGATGTCGCCGAGCAGTTTTTTCTATACGTGTCGCTCGGGGTGTTGCTGGCGGCATGGCCGCTTCGCTATCGAGGCCGGCTGGCTCACGTGTGGCCGGCCATCTATGTCGCGGCGGTTTTGGAAGTGGGTCAGATCCTGGTGTTGAATCGCACGTTCGACGTGACGGATCTGCTCACGCAGTGCGCGGCGATCTGCGTGGGATTCGTCGTCGTGCGGCGAGCGGGCGCGGAGGCGAAAGGCGAGTTGTTAGGCGCCGCGGCGCCGTGAACCGCTTGTTCATCTCGATCCGTGGCAATACCTTACGTCGCAGTTGCGGCGCGGTAGCCAAGTGGTAAGGCAGCGGTCTGCAAAACCGCTATTCGCCGGTTCGATTCCGGCCCGCGCCTCTCGTCGTGCTATTCAACCCACCAGGCATTCCGCACGGAGCCGCGTGTGAGCGCCGACGCGACAGCGGGTTTTGCCCGCACGCGCAGCCAGTACACGGTCGATCAGACGATCGATCGGATCAAGTCGCTGCTTGCCGTCAAGGGAGTCACGCTCTTCGCGCTCATCGACCATAGCGGCGAAGCCGCAAAGGTCGGATTGAGCTTGCGACCCACGAAGCTCATGATTTTCGGGACTCCGCGTGCGGGCACGCCGCTCATGGCGGCCGCGCCGACGATCGCAATCGATCTGCCGCTCAAGGTGCTGGTGTGGCAGTCCGACGATGGCGCCGTCTGGATCGGGTACAACGAGGCGGAGTACATCGCGGCGCGGCACGGGTTGCCGCGCGCACTCATGCCCGCGCTCGCGGGAGTTCAAGCGTTAGTCACGGCTGCCGCGCGGTAATACGCGGTCCGCCGCTGCGGACGGCCGGCTCGGTCGCGCGGTGCAGCGCCAGCGTGAAGCGCGCACCGCGACCAACCACGCTCCGCACTCGGACGTCGCCGCCCATGCCGTGAGCGAGGTCGCGGCGGATCGAGAGTCCGAGTCCCGTTCCTTCCGCTGGGCGAGGCATCCTGAAGGCACGAGGTGCCGGATCCCCCACGGCTCATGGGGATCGAGACCACGCTCTGCATCCCCGCAGTCCGAATCGCCCATTCCGGGCATGGCCATGCCCTGCGCATTCGGCGTTGGTCACTCGGCCAGCCCGCCGCGGTCGTGAGTGAAGGCGCCAGCCAGCAGGTCGCGAAACATCATACGTCTGATGATATGTCAAACTTGCAAGCGTCAGCGGCTGTCTAACGGTTCATCAGCCCGCCTCATATGTCTGGCCCGGGGTCCGCGCCGCGATTCGACTACGGCATATTCGACCGGCGGCTTGGCCGGCAGAAGCAACGACGCCTGTGCGGCGAGCCAGAGGCGAGCGAACCGATCCGCCGACTCGGCGTCGCGATTGATGACGCCACGGGCGCTTTGTACAAGGTGACCAATTGCAGGTACCCAAGAACTGGCCCCCGCATAGTCCGTCTTGGCCGCGGCTTCGATGAGACGTGAACTCTGCTGCGCAAGCTCTGCGACGAGTGGGCTGTGTGCGCCTGCACCGATCGCCGATTCGAGATCCGCTGCCGCTAATCGCATCGCTAGTGCAACCTGTCCCTCGAGCACGATAGTCAGCTTCGCGGCGTGTGCACGCATTTGCATGGCCTCTTGCTCAGTGCGACGGACAGACGCCGAGCGCGTGAGCTCCAACTGCAGCGCGTGTCTCAAGTCCAGCAGCTCAGAGACCGATCGATTGCCAAGTGGCTCGGCTGTCGGAGCTCCGTGTGTCACGTATGTACCGTCACCTTGCCGGACATCGACGAGTCCGTCGTGCGACAGCACAACGATCGCCTCGCGCAATGTCGTGCGGCTCACGCCGAGCTGTTCGGTGAGCCTCGCTTCAGCCGGCAATCTCGCCCCGGCCGTCAGTCGACCGCTAGAGATTTCGGTGCGAAGGTGGTCGATGACCGCATCGACCAAGCGACGTCTGGCGAACGGAGTATGGTTAGTCATACGATGATGCTATGTATGATGAATTACGGTCACAACCCGCGCTTCTCACGCGCGCCGACCTTACTGCGGGCACCACGCAATGCGCCGGCCAGGCGTTCGCTCGCCTTGGCGAGCGCCTGCGGATTGAACGCGGCGTAGCCGAGTAGGAGCGCGCCGCGACGCGGCGGCGTGAGCGACAGGGCAGACAGTGACGGCGTCTCGATTCCTGCCTCGAGCGCGCATGTGGCAGCGTACCGGTCGTCCCGAAGATGACGCAACCAACCCACCAGATGCATACCGGCACCCGACGCCGCGATTTCGATTTGTTCGGCGAGCGGTCCATCGTGCGCGGCTCTGAGCAGCCCTTCCTGTCGTTCGGCGTACAGCGCCCGCATTCGTCGCACGTGACGCGCAAAATGTCCGTCAACGATGAACTCGGCTAGCACAGCCTGTTCGACCGTTGGCGACTGACGGTCCAGGACCGCGCGCGCTGCACCGAATGAGTCGACCAGCGCCGATGGAACCACGAGGAATCCGATGCGGAGCGACGGGAAGAGTGTCTTGCTGAATGACCCAATGTAGATCGCTCGCGCATTGCCTGCAGCATCTTCGGCGTCCAGGCCCTGCAGCGATGGGAGTGGACGGCTCGTGTACCGGAACTCGCTGTCGTAGTCGTCCTCGAGGATCCAGGCGTCCGACTCGCGCGCCCACGCGAGCATCGCCAAGCGGCGACCGATGCTCATCGTGACGCCGAGTGGGTACTGATGCGAGGGTGTGATGTAGGCCAGGCGCGCGTGCGGAGCGAGCCGGCGTCCCTGGGACACGTCGAGTCCTTCGCCGTCGAGCGGCACGCCGACGACGCGCGCGCCGGCGGCGATGAGTGCGTTGCGCGCGCCGGGATAGCCGGGGTCCTCGATCCACGCCGCATCGCCCGGCTCGATGAGCAGCTGTGCCGCCAGGTAGAGCGCTTCCTGCGAACCGCCGACGATGAAGACCTGATCGGCCAGGCAACGGACCCCGCGCGAGACGTGCAGATAGTGGGCGATGGCGCGCCGGAGCGGCTCGTATCCGTTAGGCACACCGTAGGCGAGCAGCGTCCGCGGTGCGCGACGCCAGAGGCGGGACGAGATTTGCCCCCACACGGCGTGAGGGAACGCGTCGAGGGCCGGCACGCCGGTACGGAACGCGCGCACCGGGTGCGCGGAGATCGCCATGGACGGCGTGGCGAGACCGGCCAGAGCTGCGCCGCGCTTCGACGTGCCTAACGCTGGCGCGCCGCCTGCGGGCCGCGCGCCCGGTCGCGCCGCCGGACGCCGGGCGGCCGAGAGCAGGCGATCGGGGATGGTTGCCGTGACGAACGTCCCGCCGCGCTCGCGCGCCTCGATATAGCCCTCCGCTCGCAACTGATCGAACGCCAGCGACACTGTGGTTCGGGAGATCCGGAGCTCGCTGGCGAGGAGACGCGTGGACGGGAGTTGCGCGCGCGCGGCGAGGCGTCCCGACAGGATTGCGTCTCGAATTTCCATGTACACTTGCTGGTGCAGAGGCACGTCGCGCGCCGCATCGAGCCTGACGAGCACATTGGGTGCGCTCGGTACGCGTCGGCGAGCCGAGCGCTCGCCGCGCGCCGCGGTGGAGTAGGCTGGCATTATAGAAATGTGGGTTTCTGGCGCTTCTTACAAGTCCAGCGTGGTCCTACGATACAGTTGGGCGCAGACGCACGCCAGGGCCACATCGTCCAGCTCTCCGAGGAATCTCCATGACCGCATCGTCCTCAGTCGACAACCAGGCTTCGCCATCGCTTGCGCCGGACGAACGCGTCACTGCGCGCTCGACGCTCCGTGTGCACGCCGACCGCGGCGTTCCCGAGGAAGTCGCCGCGATTCTGGCCGCCGGAGTCGTCGCGCACGTGGCGTTCGTGGTGGACGGGCAGCCGTTCGCGATACCCATGTCCTACCATTTCGAGGCGTCGAAGCCCGCGCGTCTCTTCCTTCATGGCGGTCATCACAGCCGGCTCATGACGCACCTGGCGACGCGTGCGGCGGTGTGCATCGGCGTCACGTTGGTGGATGGCCTCGTGTATTCGCGCACGGCGCTGTATCACTCGGTGAACTACCGCTCGGCGATCGTGTTCGGGCGTGCGCTCGAGACGCCTCCCGACGATGCACAACGCGCCTTGCTGCACGCGATGGTCGAACGGTATTTCCCCGGTCGCACACCGGGACGCGATTACGAACCGGTGCCTCACGCGCATCTTGGCGCGACGGCGTTCGTCGAGATTGCGATCGAGGAGTGGAGCGCGAAGGCGCGTCGCGGCGGTCCAACGGGTCCGCGTGACAACGACGCATCGGCTCCGGGCACGGCCGGGGTGATCGAGTGTCGGGACGCCGGGGTCCTTTCGGGCACGGCGCGAAGTGCTTTGTAAAGGTGTACCTTATAGGCTCACTCCAGCGCGTTCGCGCTGGTCGCTCCTCCGCCTAAGGCCATCGTCTGAGGCGCGAGCGCTGTATTACGCAGGCGGTGCGGAGATTCCGCGAGGGCCCATGCAGCGAAAGCCGACCGCGAGCGAGGACACGAGCAGCGAGCCCGTGGAACCGAGCGATGGAGAGGAAGGGCGGGTCGACGAGTTAGTCAGTTTAGGCGCGGGGGAGGCGGGATCACGACTCACGCCCCAGCAGCGCGCGGCGGCGCGGCGCGAGCTCGAGCGTCTGCTCGACAAATTGGTCGCCGACATCAAGCACCGCATGCCCATGCCGGGCGCCGCGGCAATGAACGAGACGCCGGAGTCGGCGCTCGTGCCCTATCGGTCGCCGGATCGGTGCGTGGTGCAAGGCGCATCGAGGGCAGTGAGCGTCTCGTGGTTCCCGGCGCAGTTCACCGACGCCTCGTTAGGCGAGCTCCAGGTGATCGAGTGGCAAGGTGTGGTCGCGGTGCGCGGCGCGGTGCGGCGGCGCGAGTCGGCGGCGGCGAGCATTGTCCGGGCCGACGTGTACCGGCAGGTACAGACGCCCGACGGATGGGGATGGCAGCCGTCGACGTCCGACGTCGCGCCCATCTTGAGCACCGAGGACCTGACCGCATTGTGTCTGGGTCCGCTGCTCGTTCCGCCGGCGTAAGGCCGGCGGAACGGGTCTCCGGCCCGGGAACGCGAGCGTCCCCGGGGCCCAAACCTAACGTACAGCGGACGCCTTACGGATCGAAATCCAATGCATCGTCGGTCACGGCCGTCCCGTCGCTGCCGCTCACGCGGTTGACGCGCAGGACCTGCTTCATCGTCTGGCCGTTGGCGCTGATGGTGACCAGGTAGTCGCCGGTCTCGACGAGGGGCGCCTGATTGCGCCGGCCGAAGCCGCCGCCGGGCAGCGCGCCGCTCGACCGGAGCGCGATGAAGATCTCGCCTAACACAGCCTGATCGATGGGC
>DATEHK010000033.1:0-24311 GCA_035279625.1 Gemmatimonadaceae bacterium | reverse complement strand
CGTCGCCGGCCGGCGCGCTCGTCGCGGTCGGCGCGCCACCGCGAGGGCGAGAGCCGGAATCGGCACCAGACCCACGAGCCACCAGAAGGGCGGCTGCGTGTACGGCGCGGGCGCGAGCGGTCCGCGATATGTGGAACGCAGCGTGTAGCGCGGCAGCGCGAGACCCGTGTCTCCGCTGGCGAGTGTGCCCGACGCGATCGTCATCGGCATCGCGGGCGCCACCGCGGTTTCATAGCGGCGCGCCTCGGGATCGAAGTACGAGTAGTGGATCTCCGGTATCGTGAGGCGGCCGTCGTGCTGCGGCGTCACCACCCAGTCGAACTCCTTCACGCCGCGAATATCGAGCGAGTCGGCGGCCAGCGTCACGCGCTCGACGGTCGGCACGGCCGACGCCCACGGGATCGCGATCTGCGGACGCGGGAACAAGTTGACGTTGCCCCGCCCTGCGACGGCCACGGTGAGGAGAACCGGATTGCCCACGCGGCCGGCCGCGCTGTCGACGTGCGACGTGATGTGGAGCGTCCCCACCGCGCCGTTCCAGTCGGCGGGGCGTCCCACGAGCGGCGGCTCGATCGCGACGACCACCGCGCTGTCGGTGCGCAGCTCGTGCGTCTCCTCGTGGCTGAAGAAGCTGTACGTGAGGGGCATCGCGTACACGAGACGCGCCGGCGGAATCGCGATGCGTCCCGGCGTGAGCGGGAACACCGCGCGTTCGTAGACGCGCGCCTCGTAGCGGTGCTGCCCAACGGTGCGTGTCGGGAAACCCGACGCGGTGGCCGGCGGCTCGTACGCCATGAGCCCGCGCATCTCGGGCGCGATCGCCTCGAGCCGCCGCATGCGGTCGCGCACGCTCGTGTCGAGAAACACGCCTAACTCGTACGTCGACTGCTGGCCGACGTACACCGTCTCCGGCGCCGCGAGGACGCGCACGTTCACCGCCGCCGTGGTGTCGAGCGGCGCGCGCGTCACGACGGCCGGCAGCCGGCCGGTGCTGTCGACGCGCACCGGACGCGGCGTCTGCACGCCTAACGCAAGCGCGGCGAGGAGCGCGAACATCACCAGTCCTTGCCGCCCGGCGGGGGCGACGGCTGGTTCTCGCGCTGCTTCCGCGCCTGCACGTCCCGCTCCTCGCGCTCCGCGCTGTTGAGCAGCTGCTCGGCCTGTTGCTTGTCGATGCCGGCGTTCGGATGATTCGACGGCTTGGCCGCCGACCCCTGGTCCGGGCGGGCGTTGTCGCGCGCTCCGCCACCGCCGCTCTTGCGGTTCTTGTTCGCCAACTCGTAGTTCCACTTCGCGTCCAGCTCGTTAGGCTTGAGCCGCAGCGCCTTGCGATAGGCGTCGAGCGCCGATTGGTACGCCTGCGACTTGTCTTGGCCCGCCGCCGTGCGGGCGCGCTGGAGATAGCCCAAGCCCAAATTGAACAGCGCGCGGTAGCGGAGGTCGGCATCGTCGGCGATCTGCGCCGCATGCTCGAGCGCCGCCATCGCGTCATCGCGATCGCCGGCCGCGAGCAGCGCCGTCCCCAGATTGTACTCGAGGCGCGCCGGATCCTTGCCGCTGCGCAACGCTTCCTCGTATGCCGCCGCCGCTTCCTTGTATCGGCCGGCGCGGTAGAGCTCGTCGCCGTCGGCGCCCGCGCCGCGCAAGCCGCCCGGACCTTCTGCGTGCGCCGCCCGCGGTATGCCTAACGCAACGATCAGGAGCATCGCCGCCGCGGCCCGCGATGCTGTGCCTAACGCAACCGGCGCGCGCTGCGGCCGGCGCTCGGCCAGCAGGGTGTCGGCGAGCACCAACAGAATCGCCGGAATGAGAAAGAGCTGGAATCGCGGACGACGCTCGCGCCCCGTGGGCGTCGCGCGCCCCTCGCGCCGGAGCGTCGCCAGCGCGCGGCGAATGCGCGCCGCCTTGTCGGTGGCCGAGGCCTCGATGAAAGTACCGTGCGCCGCCTGCGCGGCCGCCCGGAGCATGTCCGGTGTGTAATGCGTGATCACGACGTGGCCCGATTGATCCTTCTTCTGAGTAATACCTTGCGGGCCGGCTATTGGTATGGTCGTGCCGTTCACCGTGCCGAAGCCGACCGTGATCACCGCAATCCCCGAGTCCGCCGCGGCTTTGGCGGCAGCCACCACATCGTCCGTCGACTCGAACGATTCGCCGTCGCTCATCACGATCAACGCGCGGTCGCTCGTCGTCGGCGTGGCTAACAGGAGATCGGTGCCCTGCGCGATCGCGCGCGACATCGACGTGCCCGCTTCGCCGACCACGGTGGGGTCGAGATTGTCCAAGTAGAGATCGAGCGCGCCCTGGTCGACGGTGAGCGGTGTCAGGATGTAGCTGCGCCCTGCAAACGCGACGAGGCCGAACCGGTCGCCGCCGGACAGGGCCAGGAGACGCCGCGCCTCCTCCTTCATGTTCTCCAGACGACTCGGATGCGCGTCGGTCGCGAGCATCGAGAGCGACGCATCCATCGCCAGCACGATGTCGACGCCGCTGCCCCGCTCCACTGTCCGCTCGGTGCCCCATCGCGGACCGGCGAATGCGACGCCGGCGAACGCGGCGGCGAGACCGAGCAAGGTGGCGCGGCGCCATGGTGAGCGCTCGATAGCAGGCGGCAGCAAGCGCTCGATCAGCGCGGTCGACGCGAGCCGCCTGAGACGCGTGCGACGTCGCCGGTAGGCGCCGATGATGAGCAGCACGACCGCCAGCACCAGCACCGGCGTCGCCGCGAGCATCCACGGATCGTCGAAGAACGGCGTCTCGATCACGGAAGCGGCCCCCGCCACGCCAGCAGCACCACCTCGAGCGACAGCGCGAGCAAGGCCAGGCCTAACGGCCAGCGGAACTGCTCGGTGTACCGCACGTACGTGCGCGCGTGCAGCGGCTCGCGCTCGAGTTGGTCGATCTGCTCGTAGATGCTCTGCAGCGCCGCCGCGTCCACGGCGCGGAAGTACCGGCCGCCGGTGGTGCTCGCGATGTCGCGCAGCAGCGCTTCGTCGATTTCGACGGGACGATATTCGTAGCGCAGACCCATGAGCCCGCGCCCAACGGGCACCGGCGCCATGCCCTCCGAGCCGACGCCGATCGTATAGATCTTGACGCCGATCGCGGCCGCGGCCTGCGCCGCCGTGCGCGGGTCGATCGCGCCGCGGTTGTTGACGCCGTCCGTTAGGAGAATGATCACCCGCGACTTCCCCGGCGCCGTGCGCAGGCGGTTGGTCGCCGTCGCGATCGCCGTGCCGATGGCCGTGCCATCCTCGAGCTGCCCGGCCTCGAGATTGTCCACTGCCGCGAGCAGCACCGGATAGTCCACCGTGAGCGGCACCTGTGTCAGCGCCTCGGCCGCGAACGCCACCAGGCCGATGCGGTCGTTGCGGCGCCCAACGATGAACTGCTTCACCTTGTCCTTCGCGACTTCGAGGCGGTTCTGCGGCTGGAAGTCCTCCGACAACATCGAGCTCGACAGGTCGATCGCGAGCACGATGTTGATGCCTTCGGTCGTGATGTTCTCGGCGTGCGCGCCCGTGCGCGGCCGTGCGATGGCGATGATCAAGCCGGCGAGCAGGAGATTCCGCAGCACGAACAGCGTGCGGGTGACGAAGAGCCCCGACTTGGGTCCCTTGGCGAGCACGTCGGTGCGCGAGAACACGATTGCCGGCGGGCGGCGTCTGCGCCGCCACACCCACCAGGCGGGGAGCACGACTAACGCCAGCAGCACCCATGGCGCGCCGAAGCGGACCGTGCCCAACAGGTCGATCATGCCGCTTTCTCCGCGTGCGCCGCGGCCGCGGCCTGATCGACCAACGTCTGTTCGATGTGTATGACGATCGCGCGAACCTCGGCCACGAGCTCGCCCGTGCGTTCACGCGTCACCGGGCGGTGCGCGAATTTGATCAGGTCCGTTTCCGCGAGGAGCGGGGCTAGTCGATCGATCGGTACCGCGGTCACGTCGCGCACCGCGCCTAACAACTCGGTGTCGGTGAGCGACCGCAGCGCGCCGGGCACGCGCGCCGCGAGATAGTCGCGCGCCACATCGACGTTCAACGTCACGAAGCGTCCTCGCTCGCCGGCCTCGGCCAACGCCATGGCATCGAGCCGCACGAACGCGCGCTCGGCGACGACGATCGGTGACAGGTTGCGATCCTCGGACCTGCGGCCGCGACTCCGGTGCCACCACCACCACAGCGCCGAGAGTACAGCGAGGAGCGCAACGGCGCCGAGGACCCAGACCCACCACGGGATCCCGGCCGCGAGCACGTCCCGCCCGGGTTTCGGGATGCGCCGCGCCGTGTCGGCCGGCAGCACGCTGCGCACGTGGACCGTGTCGCCCGCGATCGCGTACCGTAGCGCGCGCCCGTTCATCGTGATCACCACGTCGCCTAACCGGGCGGACTGCGACCCGGTGTCCCAGGCCACCAACCGGTAGCTTCCGGTGCGCTCGACGACGCCCGTATCGGTGGAGGTCGTGAGCTGCCGCGGATCGATCGCCTCCACCGACTGGCCGCTGTCCGGCCCAACCGGGAGGCCGATGTCAGCGCCTAACGGAGCGCGCACGCGCAGCACCAATCGGAACGGCTGGCCTACGGTGACCACCTGCGGTTGCACCGCGATGCCCATCTCGACGCGCGACACCGCCCCGCCCTGCGGCGGCGCAGGCGCCTGCACCGCCTGCGGCGCGAGGAGCAGCGCGACGAGTGCCGCGATCACCGCCCCACCCCGCGCTCCATGCGCATGCGAAAGAACTTGAGCAAGGGCTCCACGTAGCTGCGCTCGGTGCGCACGGCGATCTCGTCGATCGCCAACCGGCGGAACAACTGCGTGCGCGCGTCCCGTTCGACGCGCACCTGCCGGTCGTAGCGTTCGCGCACGCGCCGGTCGCTCGTGTTCACGTCCACCGTGCCGCCGGTCTCGGGATCGGTGAACCGCACCAGCCCCACGTCGGGCAACACGCGCTCGCGCGGATCCTCGATCGTCACCGCGACCACATCGTGCCGTTGGGCCAACTGCTTGAGCGGCCGCTCGAGCGCCGGCGAGACGAAGTCGGAGATGATGAACACAATCGTCCGGTGCGGCAGCAGCTTCGCGAGGTACTCGGTGGCGCGTCCGATGTCGGTGCCGCTCCGCTCTGGCTCCCACGCCAGGAGATCGCGGACCAACCGCAGCACGTGGCGCCGCCCTTTGCCCGGCCTAACGAGGTGCTCGACCCGGTCGGTGAACAGGAGCGCGCCCACCCGGTCGTTGTTGCGGATGGCCGCCATCGCCAGCACCGCGCTCAGCTCGGTCGCGAGCTCGCTCTTGAAGCGCGTCACGGTACCGAAGCGCTCGGAGCCCGAGAGATCGACCGCCAGCATCACCGTGAGCTCGCGCTCCTCGATGTACCGCTTAATGTATGGGTGTCCCATACGAGCCGTGACGTTCCAGTCGATGGCCCGCACTTCATCGCCCGGCTGGTACTCGCGCACCTCCGAGAACTCCATCCCCTGCCCCTTGAACACGGAGCGGTATTCCCCGGTGAACAGCGAATCCACGAGCCCTCGCGTGCGCAGCTCGATCAGCTTCACCTGCTTGAGCACGTCGGGACTGGGAAGGTGCGCCGTCCGCATCACGGACTCTCGATGGCCGCCAGAATGCGTCGGATGATCTCGTCGCTCGAGACTTCCTCGGCTTCCGCTTCATAGGTGGTGAGTACGCGGTGCCGCAGAATGTCCGGCGCAACCGCCTTCACGTCGTCCGGCGTCACGAACGTGCGCCCGCGCAGGAACGCATGCGCGCGCGAGCCCTGCGCGAGAAAGATCGTCGCGCGCGGACTCGCCCCGTACTCGATGAGCGGCGTGAGCTCGCCTAACCCAGCCTCGGCCGGCGTCCGCGTCGCGTGCACGATGTCGACGATGTAGTCCACCACACGATCGTCCACGTACAACTCGGCAATCCGCCGACGCGCCTCGAGGATCACGCCCGGACTCGCCACCGCGTCGATCGGAATCGGCACGCCGCTCGACATGCGCCGCATGATCTCCTTCTCTTCCTGACGCGACGGATATCCCACGCGCAGCTTGAGCATGAAGCGGTCTACCTGCGCTTCCGGCAGCGGATACGTGCCTTCCTGCTCGATCGGGTTCTGCGTCGCCAGCACCAGGAACGGCTCGTCGAGATGATACGTGATGCCGCCGATCGTGACCTGCCGCTCCTGCATCGCTTCGAGCAGCGCGCTCTGCACCTTCGCCGGCGCGCGATTGATTTCGTCGGCGAGAATGATGTTGGCGAAGATCGGCCCCTTCTTGGGACGGAACTCGCCGGTCTGTTGGTCGAAGATCTGCGTGCCGATCACATCGGCGGGCAGCAGGTCGGGCGTGAACTGTATGCGCTGGAACGTCGTCTGAATCGCTTCGGCAAGCGTCTTGACCGTGAGCGTTTTGGCGAGACCCGGAACGCCTTCGAGCAGCACGTGGCCGCCGGTGAGCAAGCCGATGAGCAGCCGCTCGACCATGTAGTCCTGGCCCACAATCCGGCGGCCGACCTGTTCGAGAATTCCCTGAACCAGCGCCGTGTCGGCGGCCGGCAGCGCGCGTGTCGCCACGTACAACTCCGAACGGTGAATGGTGAGTCGAAAACCTTCAGTAATACTACGCGTCGCCCACGAAGGTTCGATGAGTCGACGCGTCAGATGTCGGTGTGGGAACGGCTGGCAGGCGTGTCGAGGCCTCAGCGCTTCACGCGGAAGCCCCCGTCCTCGTGCTCGAAGATCCAGACCGCGAGACGCGCCGGCGCAATTGGCGCATCAGGATCGACCGCCATCCAGTCGGCGCCCGACCCGTTTTCGTCGTCTCGCTTCGCCTCGGCAATGGTTCTTGCTCGGCGCACCCACTGTTCCATGTTCGACGGCCGCAGGTCGACCCAGCCGCGCGGCGCGATGTCTGTGCCGCGTCCGTCGGGGTGAACGACCACGGACTCGCCGCGCAGGAGCGACCGGCCGTCCGCCAGCAGAATCGGCAGCCCAACGGACAAAATTTGCCGGCGGATCGCGTGCTCGCGCTCACGCAGCAGGGTCTCCGACTCGCGCGCCAGTCGGGCCGGCTCTTCGGCGGCCAACGCCCGCACCGACGGACACAACCGTCCGAGCGCATATGCCTCGTAGAGCAGCTTGGTGAGCCGCGGCGGACCGAGCATCTCGAACGCTATTGACCGAACGCCGTGCTCGCCCTCGAGGCGCGACAGACCCTCCACCGCCACCGCACGCAGATAGCCGGCGCGATACGTGGGGCCGAGTGTCGCGCTGTCGAGCGCCGCCACCACGTCTTTGCCCGTCGGACGCCCCTGCACTTCCATCACCACCGCCTCGGCGATTTCCTCGGGCGTGACCAGCTCCATTTGGCCTAACGCGCTGACCGTCTCGAATTCGTCGCGCGCGAACACGCCGTTCTCGCCCACGTCGATGAACACGTTCTCGAGCGGCTGTCCGGTGCGCACCCAGCCGGTCGCGCCGGCCTTGAACGCGTCCCCCACCGGCAGCGGCCGTTCGCAGTCGACGATTTCGATCGTGCGGCCGCGCCGCCGGATGGGTCCGTAGCCGATGCGCCGCCACGCGATCGCCGCCGTGGGCTTGATCTCGATCGTCGCCGGCGCACCGGGGGTGCGGCCTAACAGAAAGAGCAGCAGGCTCTGCGCGCCCGCTACCGCCGACTTGGACATGAGCGTCCGCGACGGCTTCTCCTCGCTGTGCGTGTACGGGATGTTGAGTCCCATCCCGCCCGTGCCGCTGGTGCCGATCTTCACGTACGTCTGCGTGCCTGCGCGCCGCATGCCTTCCACCAGCGACTCGATGTGCCGGATGAGCTGCGGCAGCGGCAGCGTGAGCAAGTGTCGCTCGACGCCTTCGCGCGTCACGGCGCCCGTATCGGCGGCTTTGAGCAGCTGCAGCGCGCTCGCGTGTCCGTCCTGGTACGCAAGTGCCGTCGCCGTGTTCACGCAGTCGACGACCAGGTCCGGTCGGTACGTGACGAGCCACGTGAAGAGCAGGTTCTCGTCGAGCGGACTCTGCCCATAGGGCGCCACGTAGTCTTCCACCAACCGCCGCCGCGCTGCGGGGTCGCCTAGGATCTGGTCGCGCGATCGCGTGGCGAGGTCGGCCGGCGCAAAGATGTTGCCCCACGCGGCATCGATGGCGGAGCCGCGCGCGTGCGCGTGCAGTTCCGAGACGCCCGACTCCGCTTCCTCCTGCGTGAGGCCGGAAATGATGAGGCGCTTGGGACGGAACGCGAGCAGCCGCCGCGCCACCGCCATCCCCACCAGGCCGCTGCCGCCTAACAACAAGACCGTCGACTCTCGGAGTTCCATTCGTGCCTAACGCTGCAAAGTGATCAACTCCCGCAGGCGCGCGTGCTCGCGCGCCGTGAGGGGCCGCGACTCGCCCGGCGCCAGGCGGCCGAGCTCCACGGGTCCAAACCGAATCCGCACCAGACGCTCGACGCTCAAATCGAGCTCGCGGCACAACCGGCGCACTTCCCGGTTGCGCCCTTCCGCGATCGTCACCGTGAGCGCCCACCGCCCTGCATCCACCGGCCGTGCCTCGATGTCGTGAAGGTCTACCGGACCGTCGTGCAACACCACACCGCGACGTGCGGCGCGCACCGCCGCCGGTGCGTCTCCGTGCACCGTGACCTCGTACGTCCGCTCAACCTCGCCACGCGGATGCATGAGCGCGTGCGCGGCGGCGCCGTCCGTCGTGAACAACAACACGCCTTCGGTGAGGTAGTCGAGCCGTCCCACGTACGTCAAACCGGCGAGAGGCGGAACGAACTCGAACACGGTCCGTCGGCCGCGCGGATCGGACCGCGTGGTCATCACGCCAGCCGGTTTGTTGAGGACGATCCACTGCTCCGGGACCGGCCCGCCCACGCGACGCCCGTCGACCACGATCGCGTCGCGGTCGGGATCCACCACCTGGCCGATCTCGGCGCGCGTCCCGTTCACGGTGACGCGCCCCGATTCGACTAACGCCTCGGCTTTGCGGCGGGATGCGACACCGGCGCGCGCAAGCGCGCGCTGAATGCGCATCGGCATGGCGGTCAGAGCGGCCGCGGCTCCGCGCGCAGCGCCACCGCCAGTTCGTCGGCGCGCGGCAGCTCGCCCAGATGCCGGAGCGCGAACTGTTCGAGGAAGGCCGGCGTCGTACCGTAGAGCAGCGGACGTCCCAATCCCTCGGCGCGCCCAACGATGTCGATGAGCCCGCGCTCGAGCAATGTCTTGAGCATGCCGCCCACCGACACGCCGCGGATTTCTTCGATGTCCGCGCGGCCGATCGGCTGCCGGTACGCGACGATCGCCAGCGTCTCGAGCGCCGCCGATGACAGCCGCGACGGACGCGACGCCAGTTGGGCGCGCTCGATCGTCTCGGTGAACTCGGGCCGCGTGAGCACCTGCCACCCTCCGCCTAACTCGACGAGCTCCACGCCGTGGCCTTGATTGTCGTAGCACTCGCGGATCTCGTCCAACGCCATCGCGAACGCGGCCGGCGACGATTCGGAATCGAGTGCGTACAGCTCGTCGAGCGGCACCGGACGGCCGCTCGCGAACAACGCGGCTTCAAGCAGCTTCGCTAGCGGCGTCACGCGAAATCTCCACATCGGCGAAGGGGCGCCGTTGGCGCAAGCGCAGCTCCCCGCGCCGCGCCAGCTCGAGCAAGCCGAGCAGCGCCGACAACACTTCCCACGGCTCGGCGCCTAACGCAACAATATCGCGCCACCGCGCGCTCGCGCGCAGCGCGAGCACCGCGCGGATGGTGCCGATCGCGCCGTCCACGTCGAGCGCCCGCGGCACGATGTCGTGTACGTCGGGCTCGCGCAGCATGCGCAGCACGCGGTCCACCGCCGCCAACAGCTCGGGCAGGGAAAGCGAGAGCGGCGAGGGCGGCGGCGTCACGGTGTCCACCGGCAGATACCCGCGCGCGAACCGGCGACGGCGCTCCTCGCCGCGCGTCTCGAGCACGTCCACCACTTCGCGCACCTGTTGGTACTCGAGCAGCCGCCTAACGAGCTCGGCGCGCGGGTCGTCCCAGGCCTCGTCGCCCCCGTGGCGCGGCAGCAGCATCTGGACCTTGATGCGGATGAGCCGCGCCGCCATCTCGAGATACTCGGCCGCCTGGCCCAGGCCTAACGAATGGATGCGCGCCAGAAACTGCTCACAGATGCGGGCGATCGGAATGTCGGTGATCTCGACTTGCTCTTCGCGAATCAGCGTGAGGAGAAGATCGAGCGGCCCCGAAAACTGATCCAGCTCGACGACGAACGGCGAATCGTCGATCACGTCCGATTCAGCCGGCGGCGACTGCGGCATGGCCTCGATGGCGACGGCGCTCACGACGGCAGAAAGTGACTCGGAATGATGAACGACTGGACGGATCCCAGCAGCAAGTTGATCCCGAAATAGGCCGGCGACAGCCAGATGTTCAGAAACTTCTCGCCGACCCACAGCAGCGCGATGAGGATGATGATCCCGTACTGCCCAATTTTCTGGTACTCGATCGACCACGCCGGCGGCAGGATGTACTTCAACACGTGCGAACCATCCAGCGGCGGTAGCGGCAGAAGGTTGAACATCGCGAGGAACAAGTTGATCACGATCGACCACACCACCATCGCCTGGAGGAGGGCCATTACACCGATCGTCGCCGGCACATACTGCGCGATCAATCCTAGAATCACCAACACCGGCACACTGAGCAGGGCAAGCACGATGTTCGTCGCGATGCCCGCGAGCGACACGATGATGTCGCCACGCTTGAACTTTCTGTAGTTTCGCGGGTTGACCGGCACCGGCTTCGCGCCGCCTAAAATCGGCCCATGCGACAACGCCATCACGAGCGGCAGCAAAATGCTCATGAAGGGGTCGATGTGCTTGATCGGATTCCAGGTGAGACGGCCGAGCTGATACGCTGTTGGATCGCCCTGTTTGAGGGCAGCGTATCCATGGGCATACTCGTGCGCGATCATCGCGAAGAGCAGCGCCGGAAAAGCCAGGATGAAATTCTGAAAAGTCCCCAAGTATCGCTGGCCAAAGACGAGATGTAGCCGAGTCGGCTCGACGGCGCGAAAGGTAGTGGGCGATTCCGCCTAAGTCAAAGATTTGCCGCGCCTTGACATCGCTCTCGTGCACTTCTAGACTACGCCCTTCGCGACACCACTTCACGAGCGCGGTCGGAGACCTCAGTGCCACGTATCGATTCAGCGAAAAAGAACATGCGGAAGTCCCGCGCGGCTGCTGTCCGGAACCGCGCACAGCGGTCGGAGCTCCGCACCGCCGTCAAGAAGGCTGGCGCCCAAGATGCAACGGATGCGCAGCGTCTTCGCGCCGTCCAACTGCTCGATCGCGCAGCCCGCAAAGGCTTGATCCATCGGAACGCCGCGGCGCGCCGCAAGAGCCACCTCGCCAAGAACGCCGCGCGATAAGCTTCGCGCCACTCCATGAAAAATGAAAAGCCCGGAGCTCATTGCTCCGGGCTTTCGTGCATCATGGAACGGCGCGTTCAGAGCGCGGCCAGCTCCGCGCCGCAGCGCTCGCAGTACCACTCGGTGGGATAGTTGAGCGTTCCGCACTCCTGGCACTTGAGCGTTTTCACCTGATCCTGTCCGCCATCTTTAGGCAGATTGCTCTCTTCCACCGCTCGCCCAACGGCAGGCAGCGACGCGCCCGTCGTGCTCGCAACCTGCGGCGGCGTCTGTGATCCGATGGCGCCCGACGCGGCAGACCGCGATCCACTGGTCTGCGTCCCCGCGCCGCTGCCCACCGCTACGCCCTCGCCGCTCGTGCGCGGCTCGATCATCGTCTTGAGAAACTCGAGATCGTCGAACGGGCCGCCCGTCGCAGCGCGAACATCGGGCGCGCTGTTGCGACGCGCTGCCGCGGAGCCAGGCTGCGTCTCGGCCGGCGCCGGAATCGCTTGCGCAGCCGGACGCACGGCCGTCTGCGGCGAGCGGTCAAACGTCAACTGCGACTCGTCGCGCTTCTGGGCACCCGACGGCGCTTGGGCGACAGACGCCTGACGGCGCTGCGGCACCTCGGGAGCTTGCGGCGCTGCGGGAGCGACCACCGCTGGCGCCGCGCCGCTCGCCTCGAGCATCGCGCGCAGCTTGGCCAGTTCGGCGGCGACGTGCGAACGCTCATCGGCCACTGCCGCCAACGCCGTCTCGGTGCGGCTTCGAACCTCTTCGTGATGTTCCGGGCTGAGCTCGCCAACCGTCGACCTCAACTCGGCCTCGAGCGCCTCGTCGCGATTCTTGGCGTCATCGGCGTCGAGCGTCGTGATCCGATCCATGTACGACCGCTCGAGCTCCTGAAGCGCCGCCCGGTGCGAGCCCAACTCCTCGATCACCTGGGCGAGCCGAGATGCGTAGTCGGCGTAGACCCGCTCGAAGATGTGCGCGGGAGTACTCGCGCGCTTGGCCTCGAGCATCGAGAGCCATGCCTCGAAGCGCTGTCGCTCCTCGAACAGCGCTGTCACCTGCTCCGTATTCACTGCTGGCTGCGTCATGCTTCCCCCGCCGGCTCGTGCGAGCCATGCTCTCATGCGTTGGTGCGCCGTCTCGAGCGAAGTACCGGCCGTCGTGAGTACATTCTAAGGTGTAGGTAGACTTCCGACGATGGTTCGCGGTAACTTCGTGCCCCGTGCGGGGTTCGCCGCCTGCCAATCACGTGCTACCTCCACCGGGTCAGCCGCGCAAACGATAGACCACGTGCCCACCCACAATGGTATATACCGCACGCCCTGTGAGCGTGCGATTGGCGTAGGGCGTATTGCGACCCTTGGATAGAAACTCCGACGGCTCCACCGTCCACGTGCTCGCCGGATCGAACACCGTCACGTCGGCCGCCGATCCCTCGGCGAGCGAACCACCCGCCAGGTGAAACAACTTCGCCGGCCGGCACGACATGCGGTCGACGAGCGTCGCGAAATCGATGATCCCGGGCGTCACCAGTTCCGTCACCACGAGCGCGAGCGCCGTCTCGAGCCCCACGATGCCGAACGGCGCGTCGGCGAACTCGCGCTCCTTCGCATCGTAATGGTGCGGCGCGTGATCGGTGGCCACGAGGTCGATGGTCCCGTCGCGCAGCGCTTCGCCTAACGCAGCCACGTCGGCCGCGGTGCGGAGCGGCGGATTCATCTTCGCGTGGGTGTCGTAGCCCTCGCACGCGTCTTCCGTGAGTGTGAGATGGTGCGGCGTGACCTCCGCCGTCACGTTGATCCCGCGATCCTTGCCCCACCGGATGAGCTCCACGCTGCCCTTGGTGCTCATGTGCGCCAGGTGCACGTGGCCGCCGCTACGCCGCGCGAGCAAAATGTCGCGGATCACCATGATCTCTTCGGCTTCCGTCGGAATACCGGGCAGGCCTAACCGTGCACTCACGATTCCTTCGTTCATGGCGCCGCCCTTGGCGAGTGTCGGCTCCTCGCAGTGGTCGATCACCGGAATGCCGAACGCCTGCGCGTACTCGAGCGCCGTGCGCATGAGGTGCGCGCTCGCCACCGGCCGCCCGTCGTCGCTCACCGCCACCGCGCCCGCGCCCACCATCTCGCCGAACTCGGCCAAGGCTTCGCCGCGCTGCCCAACGGAAATGGCGCCGATCGGATACACGCGCGCCGCGCCCGCGCGCAGCGCCTGCCGGATGATGAAGCCCACCGCCGCCTGGTTGTCGGTGACCGGCTCTGTGTTAGGCATCGCGCACACCGCCGTGAAGCCGCCCGCCGCCGCCGCGCGCGCGCCGGTGGCGATCGTCTCCACATCTTCGCGGCCCGGCTCGCGCAAATGGCAGTGCACGTCGATGAACCCCGGCGACACGTAGCATCCGGCGCAATCCAGGATCTCCGCCGACTCGCCGCCGTCGATCGTGCCGCCCACCCGCGCCACCTTGCCGTCCACGATCAAGAGATCGCCGCGCTCGTTGAGCCGCCGCGACGGATCCAGCAGCGTCCCGCCCTTGAGGACCGTATGCCCGCGCGCCACCTACGAGCCTCCCTTCGCCGCTTCCGCCAGCTCGGGCTTGCCGCCGGCCAGCAGATACAACACCGCCATCCGGATCGCCACTCCGTTAGTCACCTGGTTCAGGATCACGCTGTGCGGACCGTCCGCCACGTCGGAGTCGATCTCCACGCCGCGGTTCATAGGACCCGGGTGCAGAATGAGCACGTCGCGCGGCGCGCGCGCCAGCCGCTCGCGCGTCACGCCGAACACGCGGTTGTATTCGCGCAGCGACGGAATGTATCCAGCCGTCATCCGCTCGAGCTGCAGACGCAAAATGTTGAGCGCCTCCGCCCACTCGATCGCTTCTTCCACGCGCGAGAACACCTTCACACCGAACTCACCGATCGCCCATGGTAAGAGCGACCGCGGCCCGCACACCGCCACCTCGGCGCCGAGTTTCTTGAGCCCCCAGATGTTCGAGCGCGCCACCCGCGAGTGCAGGACGTCGCCCACGATGCACACCCGGCGGCCGGCGATCGTGCCGAAGTGATCGCGCAGCGTTAGGAGATCGAGCAGTCCTTGCGTGGGATGCTCGTGCGTGCCGTCGCCGGCGTTGATCACGTTGCTCTCGATGCGATCGGCGAGAAAGCGCGCCGCGCCCGACGCGCCATGCCGGATCACCACCATGTCGATCCGCATCGCCTCGAGATTGCGCGCCGTGTCCACCAGCGTCTCGCCCTTCTGCACGCTCGAGCCCGACGACGCCACGTTCACCGTGTCGGCCGATAACCGCTTCTCGGCGAACTCGAACGAGATGCGCGTTCTCGTCGACGCCTCGAAGAAGAGATTGACGATCGTCTGCCCGCGCAGCGCTGGCACCTTCTTGATCGCGCGCTCAGAGATCTCCTTGAAGGGCTCTGCGGTGTCGAGGATGAGTTGGATTTGCTCCGACGTCAGCGGCTCGAGACCGAGGAGGTCCTTGCCGAGTGTGCTCGTCACGCGCTGTCGTCCCGGCGAGCGATCACGACGGCGTCTTTCCCGTCCAGCTCGTCGACCAGTACGTCCACGCGATCTCGCGGCGCGACGTCGATCTTCTTGCCCACCACGTCGGCGTGAATCGGCAGCTCGCGCCCGCCTCGGTCGACGAGCACCGCGAGCGCGATGCGCGCCGGCCGGCCGAAATCGGCGAGCTCGTCGAGCGCCGCCCGCACCGTGCGCCCCGTGTACAGTACGTCGTCCACGATCACGACGAACTTGTCCTCGAGATTCCACGGCAGCTTGGTGGCGCCGACGACCGGACGCGGACCTACGGTTTGCAGGTCGTCGCGGTAAAGCGTGATGTCGAGGGCGCCACGCGGGACGTCCACATCTTCGCGGGCTTTGATACTGGCGGCGATCCGCTCGGCGAGTTGGACGCCGCGGCGCTGGATGCCGACGATGATGAGATTGTCCGTGCCGTCGTTCAGTTCGACGATTTCATCCGCCATGCGACGCAGCGTGCGATCCATGGCGCGCGCGTCGAGAATCGTGGTTGGGCTGGGCATGTCGTCCGGAGCGAGGACGCCGGTTCACCGGCTTTGGCCCACGCGCCGCCCCCACGCGACGCGTGGCCGCAGGGAGGTTAACCGGGGCGCGAGTATGAATCAACCCGCACGCGCTCGTAGCTTGGGTGCTTCGCTCGAGTTTCAAGGATCAAGTCATCGACACCGCTGTGCTGTTTTTCCAAAGAACAAGCTGCTCTCACCATAGTGATCGCACTCAGCCTCGCGCCGCCGAACGATCCTTCCAGTTTCCTTTTCGTTATCCTTGAACCAGAGCGAGGAAGCCCTCCAGGCGCACCATCGTGAGCCCGCATGTCGCGCTTCCATAGAAGTTCAGGTTCGGGCTGATCGCCGTCCCGCGTGGAGGGCTTCCTCGCTCTGTCACAAGGATAACGAAAAGGAAACTGAAGGATCGCTCGGCGGCGCGGAACGGCGCGGCTGCTCGTGGCGAGATGCGTATGTTGCTTTTTGAAAAACAAAAGGCCAGCTGGTCACGACCGATGCGCGCGCCAGGCCGCGGAGCGGATCGACTCGATCCGGCAGTGTTCGCCCTTGTCCGCGTGCAATGGCGTAGTCACTCGCCTCCCGCCTTTACTCACGCACGCGGAGCGATCCCGCCGACCGTCACGCCGAAGCCCGAAATTCCCGGAAGACCCTTTGTTTTCTCCGAAAGTTTCGTTCGGCAATGTCCGTTCGTGTCCGGGTTTGTCCGCTATCACCTTCGTGGAAGCTCGCCTCGGCGCCGGAGGGGGCGAACGGGGATGAATCAGCCGCCTCTATCGCGCTCTTCCGCTCCGACTCCATTCAGAGTTTCACGAGATGATAGCGGACAACCCGGACACGAACGGACACTGCAAAGCTTTCTTGGGGAGAAACAACGTGAAGGACACTCGCGCCGACGGACCATCCCAGGCAGCCGAGCGATCCGCAGGCATCAGCAGTTCATCCGCCTTGATCCTTGACGCATGAGCGAAGCAGCCAGCTACGCGGGCGACCACGGGTGATTCCAATCGCCCAGCGCCTTAGAGGCCTGCCGCATTCGCGAATCCCTCGGACGACGCGTAGCGGCAAAAGGTTTCCTCCCGGCGCAAGCCCTCACCATTTGCTTTCGATTTTGACCGGTTGTTGACGGCGTGTGACACAGTCCGCTCGAAACCCTAACGACACGTCAACCTCGTTTAGGCCGACAGTGCGTAGTGTGAGTACCGAGGCCACGATCACACGAGCCAGTGTGGCGAGTGCCCGTACGACACCGACCGGGAGGTCATCATGTTAGGCCGCACTTTCGAATTGCCGCGCGCAACTGCGCTCGTCGCCGTCGCGACACTATTGGCCGGCGCCGTTCCCGTTGCCGCCTCTGCGCAAGCGGTGCAAACCGCGTACGCAGCCCCCGAGAGTCTCGAGGTGGGGACGCTCACGCCGACACCAATCCGTAGCGACGCCGACCGCGTCGCCCGTTCACTCCATCCGTCGTGGACCGGTCACACGTCCGGCGACTTCAAGGGCAGCGTACGCCTCACCCTCGAGCGCATCGGCGTTCCCGAGAGCGCGATCGACCCGGCGTGGCCGGTTCTGGTGCGCTGGGAGTACGATTCGCGTGATCCGTCCAAGTCGTTCACGGCCGAGCTGTTCGGCAGCGGAACCGCCAACGGCAAGATGCTGCTCCACGGCGTGATCACCAGCGGCTATCGGGCGGGCCAGGAAGTGGATGTGAACGTGGGCGGCGGTGAGCGGGCGAAAGCGACGATGGCGTTCGTGACGCCGGACGGCGCGCAGTAAGTCGTCGCAGTTGCCTAACGGTGGCCTGGGTTCGCGCGCCGCCGATACGTGTCGTGCTCTCCCCCGGGGGCCTTCACGGATCGACGGCGCGTGGGCTTTCCCGCCGCTCTTCGTTCAGCACGCGCGTCACGAACCGCCACCGCCGCCACGGCACGAGGAACGCGTTCCGCGTGGCCCGCTGTACCCGCTGCCCGATCTCCTGGCCTAACGAAGGCTCGGCCCGCGCGGGCGCGACGACCGCCTCGTCGGTCTGCAGCACGCAGTGCGCGTACTGATTGCGCTTCCACACGTCCTCGAGCGAATAGTGTCGCAGACCGTACCCCGCCGCACCCGTCTCGTCGAGCAGCGTGGGCAGCTCCACCACGTTGTCGATGATCTGCAGCTCCTGCGGCCGATTCGCCTGGAGCCAGCGCTGATACTGCGGACTCGGATACGTGAGCACCAGCATTGCGTTAGGCGCGCTCAGCGCCCGCAGGCCGGCGAACAACGCCGGACGGTCGCCCTCCGGGATGTGCTCGATCACGTCGACCATCGTGATCACGTCGAACGCGCCGCCCGTCTGCGCGCGGATCTGCTCGGCATCACTCAGCACGTCGGCGGCGAAAAACGACACGTTCGATTTCCGCACGGTGTGCGCCGCGTACCATACGTTGCGCGGACTCAGGTCGATCCCCCACACGCGTCCGTCGCGCGCGCGCGCCGCGATGCGCTCCGTCACGATGCCGATGCCGCAGCCGACGTCCAGCACGCGATGACGATCATGGATGTACGGCTCGATGCGCCGCGCCGCCAACTCGATGCGCCGGTTGCCGAACAACCGGTACTGCACCATGCGCGACTCCAGAAAGTCATCGTAGAATGCGCGAACGTCGGCGCGACCAACCATCGGCTGCGATTCCTCGAATGCAATGGACGAGCATGCGTGCGGAGATGCGTGCGCGATCTCTCGTTACGCATGATGGGCAAGTCATGCGCCCGAGGTACCAAGATTCAGCAAAGAAGCGGGCGCGACCTGCGCGGGCGTGCGCACGTGTGTACGCCCGTGTCGAGCAGCGTGGATGCTTGACGCCGCCGGCGCATCCCCTATCGTCGTAGCGTTCAAGACGCCGCTAGCACTGCTTCAACCCGAGCGCAGCCCAGCTCGCTGGAGAACGCACATGGTCGAGATCACCGTCGAGGGCGATCGCGTCCGATTCGACGTGGATGGATGGGACAAGATGTGGTCGCTGAAGAGCCGGCTGGAGATCCCCCTCGCGCACATCACATCGGTGCGCGTAGATCCCGAGCCCGCGCGCGGTTGGTGGCACGGCTTCCGCATGCCCGGGACGCAGATTCCCGGCGTCCTCACCGCGGGGACGTTCTATCAGCACGACGGTGCGGTCTTCTACGACGTGCACGATCCCGATCGCACGATCGTCATCGAGCTCGATCACGAGCACTACCGGCGTCTCGTGGTGGAGGTAGCTGATCCGTCCACCGCGGTCAAGTTGTTGGACGACGCGCTGAGCGGGCGCGTCTGAAATACGCGACGCGGCGGGGCACCCTGCCCCGCCGCGCCTCCGTTAGGCCTCCGCTGTCCGCGCCGCCGATCAGAGCTGCGCGCGCTTTCCGCCCGTCACCAGCCGCACGATCAGCGTCAGCACGACGGCGCCCAGTATCGCGACGAGGATTGTGTAGATCGTACCGCCGTTCCCGGCCATACCGACCGCTCGCATGATGAAGCCGCCGATGAACGCGCCCACGATGCCGATGACGATGTCCATGAGTGTCCCATAGCCCGACCCCTTCATCAGCTTGCCGGTGATGTAGCCGGCGATCAATCCGACGATGATCCACCAGAGGATGTACATGGTGCGGGTCCTCGGTTGAGGGAGATGGAGCGCAACGGATCGCCAAACGGCGGCCGGTGTCCGAACGGCACACGTTGCACAACTTGAGCCGGACCGAACCGGTTTGCAAGCGATGGCATTGTCACGCATCGAATCCGCGTGAACATCGCTTCACCGACGTGGCTCATGGTCGCCGCGGGCCGTGGTCCCGCTCTTGCCTTCCCAGGGACGTGTTCAACGCAGGAGGGCCGCCCCTAACGACATGCAGGCCTTCACGCTACGTGCACCCGACTCTCATCTGGAGCTTTGCAGCTATGCGCGCAACAATGGTCATTCCGAGCGTCATCCTCGCGCTGGGCACCGTGGCGGCGCCATCGGTCGCCCGTGCCCAGGTCGGGCTCGCCGTCGGCGGCGGCGTCACGATCCCGGTGCGCTCGCTGAGCAATGTGAACAAGACCGGCTACAACGTGCTCGCCGACCTCTCGTTCCGGTCGCCGGACTCTCCGTTAGGCTTTCGCATCGACGGGATGTTCAACTCGCTGCCCACGAAGGTGACGGACGCGCGGACGCTGCAGGTGTGGACCGTGAACGCGAACCTCATCGCCAATCTCACGAGCGTACCGCACGCGCCGATCACGCCGTACCTCATCGCCGGCGTCGGCTACTACAATGACAAATATCGCGTCCGCGCGTCGGGCAGCGAGCTGATTGCCTCCGGCAACACCAGCGACAACAATTTCGGCGTCAACGGCGGCCTGGGACTGCGCATCGCGCTCGGCAAGTCGAGTCTCTTCGGCGAGGCGCGCTACCACTACGTGTTCACGCCGGGCCAACGGATGGAGATGATTCCGATCACGATCGGCATCAACTTCGGCAACTGAGCCCACCGTTAGCCTGCTAACGAAGCGCGGTGGCGCGTCGGTCGCGTCACCGCGCTGTGCTACGGCACCACGGTGAGCGTGAGGCCCACGCTGCGCGCGCTCGGCACGCCGAACGTTTCGACGCCTTGACCCGCGCCCGTATCGAATACCGATTGCGGATCGAAGTTGGGCGCGTTGCTGTGCACGAGAAGGGTGCGCCCGATTGCCGCGATCTCGAGCGTCGTGAGGTGCAGCCGCGCCACCAGCGATGGCTGCACGCTGTAGCCAACGCGGACCTCGCTCAGCTCGACCGCACTCGCATCGAAGACCGCGAAGTTCGCATCGGCGGCAAACTCCTCGTAGTAGACCTCCGGTGCGATGGGCGTCGTGTTTGGCGTTCCATCCCGGTTCACACCCGGAATCACGACCCCAGCACCATCTGCGACATGTTGCCGTATCGCGACCGTCGACGCGAGCGTTCCAAAGCTGGTTCCCCACCGATTGGTGTTGCTGTACACATGGCCGCCGTGGCGGCTGTCCACGAGCAGCATCAGCGAGAACTGCTTGAACCGAAGATCGCTTTCGAGGCCGCCGACCCACGACGGCAGCTCCGAGCCAAGCTTCGACAGGGTGTCCAGCGGCAGGCCATCCTCGAGGATCATCCTGCCTAACGAGTCCCGCTCCGGGGCGTACGCGACGATCGTGCCGTATGGCTGCCCCGCGAGCAGGGCCGGAGCCCCGATTCCATCGATGCCCCTGACCGAGGCCGGTCCTTGGACGCGACTCCGATTCGCTGCGACGCGGAGGCCGAGGTCCCATTGGAGACCGTTCGTTTGCGCGAGTGCCTTGATGCCGAGGGACAGTTCGACCCCGCGATCAGTCGTGACGAACGACTGCTCGGCCGGCGGACCAAACAGTGTCAGGATGGCGCTGCGTGTGAGCGTGCGCTCGTCGTAGTATGTCGCACTCAGAAGAAGCCGGTCGCGCAGGAACCCGAGGTCGGCACCTTCCTCCCACGATGTCGTGCGATCGAGCGTCGTGAAATCCGTTTCTGCGGCCACCTGTGCCCAGCTCGCCCGGAGTTTCGCGGCCGACACGATGCCGCCCAACCATCCGTTAGGCGTATGGTGCGCGATGTCGTACGCGGCCGACAGGGACGGAGAGAAGGCCGGTCGCTCGACCAACCAATCCTTGCGCCCGGTTGCGTCGAGAAACAGCGTGCTGTCGAACGAAAAACTGGCGCGGCCGTAGGCGCTGTTGGTCTTGACGCGGATCGACTCATCGGTCACCGCAGCAATTCGGCCGAAATCGTCGCTGACGGTGGCCCTCTGGCTCGTGCGGCCTCCCCGGGTGGCGACGCCCGCGTCGACACTCATGTCGACGGCCGCGCCCAGTGAGTGCGCAACGCTCACCAGGAAATCCGAATTCTGCTCGCGATAGGTCGTGCCGCCCGCGACCGAAAAGCCGTCCGGCATGACCTGGACAGGGACGTCGGGATCAGTTTGGCTTTCGCGGTCGTGCCACCAATCGATACCGGTGCGAATCGAGGCGCGCATCCACGGGAAGAAGCCGTAGTCGGCGCTCACGACGCCGATCGCGTGGTCGCGCACGTTCGCGTTCGAATTGACGCCTGCGTCCCAATAGGGATTGTTGAAACCGAAGCCGGCCGCGAACTCGTCGGCGTGGTTAGTCATTGCATCGGTGCGCAGATGACCGACGTCGATGGCGCTTCCCGTGAATATGAACGCGGCCACGGCGTCGTCCGTCGACAGCCCTTGCACGGGTTGTTGGTTCGCCTCGGCATGAACGTACTGGCCGTCCACGCGGATACGGAGTCGCGGCAGCACTTCCATTCCCGCCGACAACGACGTGCCCAGTCGGCTGAGCCGGCTGTTGGGCTGCAAGCCGCCCTGGTCGACGTTCGTGATGCCTAACCGCACATCGCCGCGCGAGGAGGCGCCCGATACCGCCGCCGTCGTCGTGGACGTGTGCCCCTGTACGAGAAAGTCGCGCAGATTGTCGGGCTGGGCGACCAATAACGCGGGCTGCCCGCCGCTCCACCATTGAACCTGGTCGGTGCCATAGACCGCCGGTCCAAACGCGGCGAGGCCGGCCGCGCGATACACGCCCTCGTCGCCTAACGCATAACGTGCCTGGAACTGCGGGAGGCGCTGCGGCGACTCGAACGTGTAGTCCTGTCGCGCGGTGAGCGAGAACCCGCGCGTTCCGGCAGCGGATTTCGTCGTGATCAGCACCGCCCCGTTCTGCGCCCGGCTGCCGTAGAGCGCCGCCGCATTCGGACCGTCGAGCACGGTGATCGACGCGATGTCGTTGGGATCGATGTCCGCGAGCGTGCTGCCGTAGTCGATGGGAGAGTCGGTGGCGTTTCCGCTGATGGTTGCATTCGCCACCGGCACACCGTCCACGACGAACAAGGGCTGGTCGTTCTCCGCGCCCGTGCGTGCGCCGCGGAGCAACAGGCGAACCGACGTGCCGGATGCGCCGGTGCCGCTGACGTCCGCTCCTGCCACGCGCCCCGCGAGCGCCGACACGATGTTCGTTTCGCCGGCTGCCGTGATCGAATCTCCGCGCACCGTCTGTTGGGCAACACCAAGCGACCGGCGGTCGCGTTCGATGCCCAACGCAGTCGTGACGCGCTGCAATGAATCGGGTGACCCGGCGACAGTCGACTGCAGGGTCGACGGCACGGGCTGTTGGGCGCCGATGCCGGGCGCCACGACCAGGATGGCCGCACCGAGCACCGCGACGGCGAACGAAACGCGAAGGGACATGCGGATGGGCGGTGAACGAGGACTCGCCGCATGCCGGCCGGCAACGGCCGAGCCCGGCTCGCGGCCGCCGCATGACCACCCCGCGGCGCGTCCGTTAGGAGTGGGCGTAACGTTAGGCGCCCGCGCGCACCGCCGCAAGCCCGGGCAATGCGCGCCGGGTAGCCCCGGCACGAACTGCCGGGCGTTACTCCGCCCGCAGCGTGATCGACGGGTCCACGCGCGCCGCCCGCGCCGCCGGGATCCAGCACGCCACCGCCGACACGACCACCAGGATCGCGACCACGCCCGCGTACGTGGCCGGGTCGAGCCGCGACACGCCGAACAGCAGCGTCACCAGCGCGCGGCTCGCCGCCACCGCGCCCGCCAACCCGATGGCCACGCCCACGAGCGTCAGCCACATCCCCTCGCGCACCACCAGCCCCACGATCTGGCCGGTCGTCGCGCCTAACGCAGACCGCACGCCGATCTCCCGCAGGCGCTCCGACACGCTCCCCGACAGCACGCCGTACAGGCCGATCGCCGCCAGCACCAACGCCGCCGCGGCGAACACGGCGAACACGATGAGCGCGAACCGCCGCTCGGCCGCCGACCGCGCCACCAGCTCCGGCATCGTCGCCACGCGTGTGATCGGCACGTCCGCGTCCACCGACCAGACGGCGCGCTTGACTAACGGAACGAGCGCCGCCGCATCGCCCCGCGCGCGCACGACGAGCGACTGCACGTTGTCCACCCACAGCCACTGGGCCGCCGAGACGTACATCTCGTCCGGTTGGGCCACCGCGAGCGATGCCTGCTTCACGTCGCCGACCACCCCGACCACGTAGTCCCACGGCCGTCCCTGCGCCTCGTTCTCCGGACCCGCGCGCATCCGCTGGCCAATCGCGCTGCGACCCGGGAATCGCCGCTTGGCGAACGATTCGTTGATCAGCACCGCCTCCGGTGCGCCCGATACGTCGTGCGCATCGAGCAGGCGGCCGTCGCGCAGCGAAATACCCATTGTCGCGAAGTACCCGGGCGACACGGCGTAGCGCAACGCCGATCCCTCATCGCCACCCGATGCCGAGGCATCCTGAAACACGACGCCGTACCCGTCGATGTCGCCCGACAACGGCAGCTGGCTCGTGAACGCGGCCGACGCAACACCCGGCACCGCACGCACCGCGTCGAGCACCTGTGAGACGTATTGCAACCGCGAGCTATCGGCGTCGTAGCGATGTCCCGATGCGTCCACCTGCATCGTGAGCAGGCGCTCCGGGTTGAACCCGGGCGCGACGGCAAAGAGCCGATCGAGGCTCCGCAACAGCAGTCCCGCACCCACGAGCAGCACGAGCGCCAACGCCACCTCGGCCACCACCAGCGAGCGGCGCGTCGCCGCGTGGCCGCCGGCCAATCGGCGCGAGCCGCGCTGGAGCGCTCCGCCTAACGCAACGCCCGAAGCGCGCAACCCCGGCACGACACCCACCCCGAGTCCGATGATCGCCGTCACCACGAGCGCAAAGGCGAACGCACGGCCGTCGAGGCCGATGGCCGCCGCGCGCGGAACCTCCGGCGGCGTGAG